>JANXAZ010000025.1 GCA_025062095.1 Geminicoccaceae bacterium | reverse complement strand
TCGAAGGCGCCCGCATCTGCATCTCGCGCTTCGAGGGTCGCAGGCGGAACTTCGCGGCGCTTCTACCCCGCGTCGCGCTCGCGAGCCTGGGCTCGCTCGCCTACAAGCTCGCGCTCGTCGCAGCCGGGCGCTTCGACGGCTACCTCAGCTGGCGCACGACGAACGACTGGGACATCGCCGCGGCTCTTCTCCTCCTCGAGGAGGCCGGAGCCGTGGCCACCGACGCCCGCGGCGAGCCGCTCCGCCTCAATCGGCCCGAGCCCGCGCACGCCGGGATCGTGGCGGCCCCGCCCGCCCTTCACCGGGCGCTCCTCGCGGCGACGCTCGGAGCCTACGAGGCGTACCGCTCCGGCATGCGGCCCCTGGGACCCTCGGGGCCGTGAAGCGGAGATCGTACCTCCGAGGACGGTGCCGATCGAGCGCGCGTTCCTCGCCGCGCACGACGCTCGGCCCGTCGTCGCGACGTTCGCCTCGGCAGCGAACGGCCGCGGCTCTTCCGCTCTCGGGAGCCGGCCGAGGCGGGCAGAAGAAGGGAGCCGTGCGGCTCCGGATCGTGACAGACGGCGCCGTCGGCCGCCGCCGGGTCCCGTCGCGATCGGTCTCTCGCGCCTATCGGAGGCTCGCGAGCCGAACGGAAGAGCCTCTCGGGAAGCCTAGGATCGGGCGCGCTCGGGCCTTTCGGGCGGAAATCCCGATGCCAGAGCGCGTTCGATCACGACCTCAGCGAACCGCTCGGCCGCGATCCACACTTCCTCGTAGCTGTTCCACAGCGGTCCGAAGCCGAAGCGCACCAGATCCGGGCGGCGGAAATCGCCTCTGACCCCGTGCTCGGCGAGCGCCGAGGCGATCGCTTCCGCGCGCGGATGGGAAAAGGCGAGGTGCGCTCCGCGCGCGAGCGGGTCTTCGGGGCTCGCGAGCTCGATGCCGTAGCCGGCCAGGCGTTCGCCCACGAGGGCCCGGAACGCCTCGCTCGAGCGCATCGCCTTCGCGCGCACGAGCGGGAGATCGGCCTCGGCCACGACCGCGACGCCGCAGCGCAAGGCCTCGAGGGCGAGAAGCGAGGGCGAGGCGAGCGCGAACCGTCCGATCCCCGGCCCCGGGGGCCGAGCGGACTCGACGCAGAAGGGTTCGGCGTCGCCGACCCGCCCCCGAAGGGGCAGGCGAACGCGTTCCAGATGCCGCTCGGCGACGAACAGGAACGACGGCGCCCCCGGCCCGCCGCACAGATATTTGTCGCCGCAGCCCACGGCGAAATCGACATGGCAAGCCTGCAGCTCGATCGGCATCGCCCCGACGGAGTGCGAGAGGTCGACGAGCAAAAGCGCGCCGACCTCGTGCGCAGCCGCGGACAGAGCCTGAAGATCGACCAGACGGCCGGTGCGATCGTCGACGTGGCTCACGACGAGACAAGCCACGCGTTCGTCGAGCTTGTCGGCGAGCGGCTCGTCTTCCTCGACGAGCACGAGCTCGATCTCGCCCCTTGAGAGTTCGCACAAGCCCTGCACCGCGCGAAGCGCGGTCGGAAGGCTCCGTCGCTCGGAGAGAAGGATCGATCGACCCGGCCGCAGGTCGACGGCCGCGGCCGAAAGCTCGAACAGGTCGACCGAGATCGAACCGCCGACGGCGATCTCGTGCGGTGCGGCGCCCACGAGCCGTGCGATCGCTTCTGCGAGTTCCTCGAGGAGCGCCGTCTCTCCCGGCCGTTCGCATGCCCGCGCGAGCCCTTCGCCCCATCGTTCCTCGATCACCCGGGCGAGGGCCGCGGGCGTGTCCCCGGGGAGAGGGCCGAGGGTGTGCGCATTCAGATACACACAGCCTCGAGGCAAGAGAAACCGATCGCGGAACGCCGAGAGAGGATCTTCGGCATCGAGGGCGCGCAAGGCGTCGGCGGTCCAGCGCCTCACGGCTTCCTCTCCGCCGCGGGCGGAACCGAGGCGAGCGCCCGCTCGAGCGCGCGGAACGGTAGAAGGACACACTCGTGGCGGCTCTTCACGGCGCGCACGGGGGCGAACATCGCGAGCTCGGGCCACGACGGCGATCCGTCCCGGCCTTCGAGGAGATCCTGCAGGCTCGCGATCGCGCGGAACAAATCGCTCGCCGCGCAGCCCGGAACGCGACGCGCGAGCACGGCCGCCGCCGCCCGGGTCAAGAGGCATCCTCGGGTCTTGTGGCCGACCGCCGCCACGCGGCCGTCACGGAAGAGCAGATCGAGGACGATGCGGTCCCCGCACAAGGGGTTGTCCTCCTCGACGGTGACGTCCGGTGCGGGAAGACGCGCGGCCTCGGCGGTCTCTTTCGCCGTCTCGACGATCGCGCGGTGATAGAGCTCGGCACTCACGCGAGCCTCCGCACCACTTCCTCAAGCCCCGCGAGGAGGGCGTCGATATCGGCGTCGTCGTTGTAGAGTGCGATCGACGCCCGCACGCTCGCTTCCGCGCCCAGGGCCTCGTGCAGGGGCTGGGCGCAATGATGGCCGCCGCGCGTGCACACGCCGAAGGCGTCGAGGAGTTGGCAGACATCGTGCGGATGGACGCCCTCGACGAGAAAGGAGACGAGCGGAGCGCGCGCCCGCGTGTCCGCGGGCCCCAGCAGTCGCAGGCCGCGGATCGTGCGCAGGCCTTCGAGCAGCCGTTCGAGCAGACGCTGTTCGTGGGCGTGGATCGCCGGCCAGTCGAGGCCGGCGAGCCAAGCCACGGCGGCCCCCAGGGCGAGGGCCGGACCGATGGGCGGGGTGCCGGCCTCGAAGCGATGCGGCGGCGGCGCGAAGGTGGAGGCCTCCAGGGTCACGCGCCGGATCATCTCCCCGCCACCCATGAAGGGTGGCAGCTCGTCGGCGAGTTCCCCGCGGATCCACAGCGCCCCCGCGCCGGTCGCGGCGAAGACCTTGTGGCCGGAGAAGGCATAGAGATCGCAGCCCAGGGCCTGGACGTCCAAGGGTCCGTGCGGTGCTCGCTGGGCCCCGTCGACGACGAGCACCGCGCCCACCGCCCGCGCCGCCTCCGCCAGCCGCCCGATATCGGTCAGAGCGCCGGTGACGTTCGAACAGTGGGTCGCGGCGACGACCTTGGTGCGACGGGAGACGAGAGCCTCCAATCGGTCGAGGTCGAGCCGGCCGTCTTCGGCGAGCGGGACGGCGCGGATCACTGCTCCGGCGCGGCGGCCCGCGAGCTGCCAGGGGACGATGTTGGAATGGTGCTCGGCACAGGTGAGGAGGATCTCGTCCCCCGGATGCAAGCGTGCGCAGAGCGTGTGGGCGGCGAGGTTGAGGGCGTGCGTCGTCCCGCTCGTGATCACGACCTCGCGCGCCTCGCGGGCGCCGAGGTAGCCCGCGATGCGCGCCCGGGCCTCCTCGAAAGCGCGCGTGGCTTCGTCGGCGAGCCGATAGACCCCGCGCTTGACGTTGGCCCGCGCCCGCGTCTCGAAGTCGACCAGGGTTTCGGCCGCGGCTCGGCAGATCTGGCCGGTCGCCGCGTTGTCGAGATAATGAAAGCGCGGCCCCATCGCCGCGAAGATCGGGAATTCGCCCCTGAGACCGGCGACGTCGAGACCCGCCCTCGTCGCCGCCCGCTGCGTCCCTCTTCCGCCGTCGCTCACCCGCTTTCTCCCGTGAGCGCGAGCAGGGCTTGCGGGGTATCGACGTCGAGGAGGACGGCGGCATCGGGCATCTCGACCTCGGCCACGGCTTCCGGATACTGATCGATGAGGTGCCGAGCCCCCGTATCCCCTTCGAGCGCCTCGAAGGTCGCGAAGAAAGCGCGCCCCCACAAGACCGGATTGCCGTGTCGGCCGCCGTGTACCGGCACGACGATGCCTCTTCCCGCACCTGGATCGAAAGCACGGGCGAGCGCGCGCAGATGCTCGGCTCTGATCCGCGGCATGTCGGCCAGGATCACGAAAGCCCCGTCCACCTCGCGAGAAAGGGCGGACACGCCGGCTTTGAGCGAGCTCGAAAGCCCCTCGGCATAGCGCGGGTTGTACACGAAGCGCACGGGCAGATCGGCGAGGGCGGCCTCCACCCGCTCGCGCATGTGGCCGGTCACGACCACGACTTCCGCGAGTCCGGCGGAAAGCGCCGCTTCGACGGCGTAGCGGACCATGGGCTCGCCTTCGAGCGGAGCGAGGAGCTTGTTGACCTCGCCCATGCGGCTCGAGCGGCCAGCGGCGAGCACGATCGCCGCGAGCCGCATCGGCCCCGGGGCGCGGGGGCGCTCGGCCCGCGGCTGCGGCCGGCTCGGGATCTCCATCAGCAGCCCCCCCACGCCCATGGCCCGGAGATCGGAGGCGCGCACCGGCAGATCGGCGGCGAGGCGCTCGAGCACCCAATCGAACCCGTTGAGCTTGGGCGAGCGGGCACAGCCGGGAAGGCCCACCACCGGACGCCCTTCGAGTTCGGCCAAGAGCAGGAGGTTGCCGGGATCGACCGGCATACCGAACTGCTCGATCCGGCCGCCGGCGGCTTCGATCGCGGCCGGCAACACGTCGCGCCGGTCGGTGATCGCCGAAGCTCCGACGACGAGCAGGATGTCGAACCCGGCACGCTTTTGGCGGCGGATCTCCTCGGCGAGCGTGTCGATCGCGTGCGCACAGCGGCTCTCCGACAGAAGCGTGCCGCCCACCGCGCGGATCCGCGCTTCCGTGACCTTGACCGTCTTGTCGAGAACTTTCTCGGCGAGCCCCGGGAGCACCGTCTGGACGAGCCGCACGCCCTTGGCCCGGTAAGGACGCAGGCGCAGAAGCGGCGCTTCGGCTGCGACCCGAAGGCATTCGGCGAGCACCGTCTCGGGAACGGCGAAGGGAATGATCTTGACGGTGGCGATCATCTCTTCGGCCCGTACTGCGGCGAAACGCGGCAGCGTCGCCAGGGTGACCCGCTCGTCGATCGCGTTGAGGCGATCGACGCGCGCGGCGTCGACCTCGAGCACACCCGAGGCGGTGGCGAACAGGTTCACGCGGCCGGTGAACGCCGGATCGGCGCGGATGCCGGGGCCCGAAAGCAAAGCCGCGAGCCGCGCCGCGGCCTCGTCTTCGCCGACGTCGCCCGGCTCGAGGAGAGCCACCACGACTTTCTCGATGCCCTGTTCGGCGAGGCGGGCGAGCCGCGCGCGATCGAGCCGATCGCCCTTGTCCAGCACGAGGTCGCCCGCGATCAGACGGTGGGCGAGGATCCCGCCTTCCGCCTCGGCGATCGGTACAGGCCCGAAGCGCATCCTCCCCTCCCGCGCGCAGCCCTCGGCATGCGCATATAGGCGAGGCGTTCGGTGCGGGGAACCGCTCTTCGGGCTCAGCTCGCCGGCGACAACGGCCACACCCGCGGCAAGAGCGCGAGCGACAGGACGAAGGTGAGCAGGGTGAGCGGAAAACCGAGCCGGGCGTAATCGCCGAAGCGGTATCCGCCCGGCCCGAGCACGAGCGTGTTCGACTGGTGGCCGACCGGGGTGAGGAAATCGCAGGAAGCGCCGATCGCCACCGCCATGAGGAAAGGATCGACGCTCAGCCCCGCGCCTTTGGCGTAGGCGACGGCGACCGGACCCACGAGGAGAACCGTGGCGGCATTGTTGAGGATCGGGGTGATCGCCATGGTGGCGAGCAGAACGACGGCCAAGGCCCAGATCGGATCCGCCCCGGCGGTCGCGCGGGCGAGAAGACCGGCCAGGAGATCCGCGGCACCGGTGGTGGCGAGCGCATCGGCCACCGGCATGAAGGCACCGAGCAGGACGATCACCGACCAGTCGATCGCCCGATAGGCGGCATCGGGCTTCATCGCTCCGGACAACAGGAGAGCGAGCACGCCCAGGGTGAAAGCGATGGCGGCGGGCAAAAGCCCGAAGGTGACGAGGGCCACCGCGGCGAGCATGAGCAGAGCCGGGCGCCAGGCGACTTCGGGCCGCTCCAGCCGCAAGCCGCGATCGACGATCGGCAGGCAGCCGAGCTCGACCAGCTGTTCGATCATGCGCTCGGGCGGTCCCTCGAGCATGAGCGTGTCGCCGGCCTGGATGGGGACGAGCGCGAGGCGGGCCTGCGGCGGGTCGCCGCCGCGGCGGATCGCCAACAGGTTCATGCCGTAGCGCTCGCGCAGCGCGAACTCGGCGGCGGTCCGACCGACGAGCGGCGAGCCCGCGGTGACCACCGCCTCGACGACACTCAGACCTTTCGCGCTCTCGCTTCCCGCCCGTCCGGCGAGCTCGAGGCCCGCCTTGGCCAGGAGCTCGCGCAACTGCGCCGGCTCCACCTCCACCTGGAGCACGTCGCCCGGGAACAGACGGCGGAAGCCGGTCGCGATGTTCCGCGGGCGGTCCTGCCGCAGCAGGGCGAGAACGCGCAGCCGCCCTTCCAGAGCGGTTTCGAGGTCGCCGATCGAGCGGCCGCGGAAGGGCGAACCTTCGGTCACCCGCACCTCGACGATGTAATCCTCGATCCGGAAAGGCGGCTCTTCGTCGTCGTGGACGCCTCGGCGACGCGGCAACAGGCGCCAGCCGACGGCGAGATAGAGAAGCCCCGTGAGAGTCAATGGCAGGCCGATCGGGGCGAAGTCGAACATCGCGTAATCGGAGCCGACCTGCTCGCGCCGAAGGGCCGAGACGAGGAGGTTGGGCGGGGTGCCGATGAGGGTGACGAGCCCGCCCAGGAGCGACATGGCGGCCAAGGGCATGAGCAGATGCGCGGGCGAGGTCCCGGTGCGGCGGGCGAGGCGAATGGCCGCCGGCATGACGAGGGCCACTGCGCCCACGTTGTTCATGAACATCGAGAGAAAGCCGGTGAGCCCGCCGAGCACCAGGACCTGGCGCGTGGTCGTGGCGATGCGCGTCGAAAAGGGTTCCAAGAGCCGGTCGAGCAGCCCGGAATCGCGGATCGCACGCGAAAGCACGAGCACACAGGCGACCGTGATCACCGCCGGGTCGGCGAAGCCGGCGAAGGCGTCGCGCGCGGGAACCAGGCCCAAAAGGACGCCGAGCGAAAGCGCCGAGAGCGCGACCACGTCGTGGCGCCAGCGGCCCCACACGAACAGGGCGAGGGCAGCGGCCAGGAGCAGGAACAGGAGTAGCTGCGGGGTGGTCATCGAGCGAAGCGAATTCCCGACGCGACAGGGGCGCGGACAGGCGCGATCGACCGCTCCCCGGCCTCGGCGATCGTGCCCGTTCCCCCGAACGCGCGCCAGATCGCCCACCTCGTCGCGCACCGAGCGAAGGCGCGGCGCTCGGCCGCGGCCGTCCGTCCGGCGTGGATCACGGCGAACGCGCCGCTCGCGGCGGGCTCGCGCGCCCGCCGATCGCGGGCGGCGATCCCGGGCGAGCGCCTCGCGCGCGCAGCGGAGGGAAACGGCCTCGGCGGCCGAACCCTCGGCCGTGCACGAGCGCGCGGAAATTGCGTACGGCGCCGAGGGCGGCGCTCGAACGCCGGACGCGCGGAACGGCGACGGTCATCGACTTTCCGGCCGCGCACCGACGCGTCCCCGCGGGAGCGGGGGTGCGGGACGGCCGACGAGCGCAACCGCGAGAGCGGGTCGAAGACGGCGCCGGGCGAGGCGTGCGAGCCGCGAAGAACGAGCGATCGCGCCCTTTCGCCCGCTCGACAGCGCGTCTTCGGATCGAGCCCGCGCGAGCGGGGCCGACGAGCCGCTCGCCACCATGCGCGGCCGAATCCGCGGTCGTCGGAGCGGAGCGCGCGGCCGCGAGAGCGTCGCGGATCGGGACATCGCACCGTCCGGCCACGAGGCGGAGCGGCTCCGGCACGCTCGAGGCGGGTCTCGTTGCCCGCATCCGCACCGGAACCCAGCCGTGTCCCCATCGAAGAAAAGATGCCGCGGCCCGGGCCGGCGAAGCCGGAGCTAAGGCCGTGTTCGGATGCTGCTCGCGCAAAGCGCACACGGCCGGGGAAATCGGCTCGTTCGTCGCGAAGGCGAGCGGTCCGGGGCTGTTCGGCGCGAGGCGAGAAGCCCGGCCGTCGAGGCCGAGGGAGGTTCGCGCCACCGCGCCGCCTCGCGCGGCTTCGGCCGGCTTCCGATCTTGGGCCTCGCGAAGAGCGCGCCGGGGCGGTCGGCGAGGTCCGCCGCCCGCACGGCTCAGCCGACGATGTGGTGCTTGCCCACGGGGTAGACGGTGGTGGCTTGCGGGCCGGCGGCGCTTTCTCCTTCGACCATGACGAAGCGGACTTCGTCGCCCACCTCGAGTTTATCGAAGGCGCCGTTCACCACCGCGTTTCGGTGGAAATAGATCTCTTGACCGTCGGGTGTGACGATGAAGCCGTGGTCGGGGAACAGGCTCTTGACCCGGCCGTGCGGCGGCGGCTCGTGGGTCTTGACCTGACCGCGCATCTTGCGGACGTGGTCTTGGAGCTTGCGACGCGCCGCATCGAAGGCGTCGCGGATCGCGACATAAATATCTTCGTGCGCGTGACTATTGGGATTGGCGCGGTTGATCGCGATCTCGCCTCCCGGAACCAGGATCACGATCCGACACTGGTAGAGATTGCCTTTGTGATGGCCGGCGTTGTGCTTGGCGAGCACGACACGACAGGCTGTGATGCGATCGTAGTATCGCTCGAGCTCGCTGATATACTCGCGCACGCGCGCTTCGACCGCGTCCGAATGCGGAACGTCTTTGAAGGTGATTTCTGGCTCTTGTTGCATGTCCGGCCCTGTTGGCGTTGACGATCAACCCTTGATGCACACGATGGGCCGCAAATACGCGACCCGGCGCGCGAGTCCGGCCCGCTCGGCGGCGAGCACGACCGCGTCGACATCCTTGTACGCGGCCGGCGCCTCTTCCGCGACCCCGCGCATCGAGGGAGCCCGCACGACCACCCCGCGCTCGCGCAGTTCGGCGACGATCTGATCTCCGCGGTACTGCCGCGTCGCCTCGTGACGGCTCATCGCCCGGCCGGCACCGTGGACGGCGGAGGCGAAGCTCTTCTCTTCGCTCGTCGGCGCCCCGGCGAGTACCCAAGAGCCGGTTCCCATGCTGCCGCCGATGAGTACCGGCTGGCCGACCTTGCGCAGCGGCTCCGGGACGTCGGGGTGACCGGGGCCGAAGGCTCGCGTCGCGCCCTTGCGGTGCACGAAGAGCTCCTTCTCCTCGCCGTCGATGCGGTGTCGTTCGAGCTTGCAGGTGTTGTGGGAGACGTCGAAGAGAAGAGCCATCTTCGCCTGTGGGAACATCCGGCGCAGCACACCGCGCGCGAGATGATCGATGATCTCGCGGTTGGCGAGCGCGCAATTGATCGCAGCCCGCATGGCGCCGAGATAACGCTGGCCGAGCTCCGAGCGCAGCGGCGCGCAGGCGAGCTCGCGATCGGGCAGGACGATCCCGTAGCGCTGGGCGGCGATGGCCATCTCGCGCAAGAACTCGGTGCCGATCTGATGGCCCAGGCCGCGCGAGCCGCAGTGGATCGTGATCACCACCTGGTCCTCGACGAGACCGTAAACGGCCGCCGCTTCGGGATCGAGGATACGGTCGACGACCTGGATCTCGAGATAATGGTTGCCGGAGCCGAGCGTGCCCATCTCCGCGCGCTGGCGCTCCTTGGCCTTCTTCGAGACCGCCGAGGGGTCGGCGCCGGCCATGCGGCCTTTTTCTTCGATCCGCTCGAGATCGGCCGGATCGCCCCACCCCATGGCCACCGCCCAGCGCGCGCCGCCTTCGAGCATGGCGTCGAGCTCGGCGTCGCTCAGCCGGATCTGCCCCGTCCGACCGAGCCCGACGGGAACGGCCGCATAGAGCGCATCGGCGAGCTTTTCGACCACGGGCGCGACTTCGGAGCGGTCGAGGCCGGTGGTCACCGTGCGCACCCCGCAGGAGATGTCGAACCCGACCCCGCCGGCCGACACCACCCCGCCCGCATCGGCGTCGAAAGCCGCCACTCCGCCGATCGGAAAACCGTAGCCCCAATGGGCGTCGGGCAGAGCGTAAGCCGCTTTGACGATGCCCGGAAGGCACGCGACGTTGCGGGTCTGTTCGAGAACCTTCTCGTCCATCTCCCGGACGAGCTCCTCGGTGCCGTAGATGATCGCCGGAACCCGCATGGCGCCTTCGGGCTCCAGCTTCCAGGTCGCCTCGTCGACCCGTACCAGTCGCGACGTGTCCACCCTCGTTCCCCCTCGTTCGGGCGGCGTCGAACGCGCTGTCGCCGTCGCCTCAGACATCCACCACGCACTGCGCGAGCCAACTGCCGTCCGGCAGCCTGCGGACGGCGAGCTCGGTCATGGTGGCTCCTTTGACCTCGACCGCCGGCTGGTGCCGGAGCGGGTCGATCGGCTCGCCCCAGGCGGTGGCTTCGAGCCGGTCGCCCGCGATCCGCACCGCGAAGCGGCCGAACAGCATGTGGCGCGTCGCGGTCTCGAACAAAAGGGCGTTGAGCCAATCCACGAGCAGCGTCTCCAGATCCGGGGCGCTCGCCGCGATGGCGACCGGCTCCCTTGGCGTGACCCGATCGGGATCGACCATGACCGCGGTCAGCGCCCGCGCGGCTTGGACGAAGGCCTCTTCGACCGTCGGGCCGATGCCGCGCACGCCGATATCGGCGCCGTGGACGAAGTGCTCGTAGCGTCCTGCCACCCCGTCAACCCTCCATGATGCCGGTGACGGTGAGTCCACCGTCGACGCCGAGCGTGTGGCCGGTGGTGAAGCTACAGGCTTCCGAGGCGAGGAACACCACGGCCCGACCGACCTCGATCGGCTCGCCGAAGCGCGGCAGCGCCATCCGACAGGTGAAGGCCTCGCTCGGTCGCTCCGCGGTCACTTTCTCGGTGCGGATCGGGCCGGGAGCGACACAGTTCACGAGGATGCCGTAAGGAGCCAGCTCGATCGCCATGGTCTGGGTGAGCGCGATGATCCCGGCTTTGGAAGCGCTGTAGGCCGCGCGCCCGCGACCGCCGAACCGGCCCGAGTTCGAGCTGATCGTGACGATCCGGCCGCGGGTGCCGCGCGCGATCATCGTTTTCGCCGCGGCGCGGCAGGTGAGGAACGTGCCGAGGAGGTTGAGGCGCAGCTGCTCCTCGAAAAAGGACGGCGACATCTCGAGGAAGGGCATGCGCGCGGTCGAGCCGGCGTTGGCGACGGCGATGTCGAGCCCGCCGAGGAGCTCGACCGCCGCCGCGCAGGCCGCCTCGGCCTGGTCGGGATCGCGCACGTCGAAGGGGAAGGACGCGGCCCGCGCGCCCTTCGCCGCGAGCTCCTCCGCCACCCGACGGGCAGAGGCGAGATCGATGTCGGTCACGAGCACGGCCGCCCCGGCTTCGGCGAGGGCGTGCGCGATCCCGCGACCGACGCCGGCGCCGGCGCCGGTGACCAGCGCCACCTCGCCGTCCAGCCGCCACGCCGCCTTCCCGCTCTCCGGCCCCGGTGTGAACGCGTTCGGTGTAGACATTTTCGCCATGCTCATCCAAGTTCTCGGCCAACGTCAACGTCACGAGGGAGGTGGGAGATGACCCAGACCCGCGTCGTCGTCCAGGAGCGCGACGCCGACGGCTGCAAGACCCGGCGTCGCTTCCTCAAGGCCGGCGCGGCGCTCGCCGCCGGCGGTGCCGCGACGATCGCCATGCCCAACGTCAGCCGGGCCCAGACCGTGGTGCTCAAGATGCAGGGCGCCTGGGCTGCGACCGACATCCTCAACGACATGGCGATGGAATACGTCGACCGTGTCAACAAGATGGCCGGCAACCGGCTGCGCATCGAATATCTCCTGGCCGGGGCGGTGGTCCGTCCGTTCTCGATCATGGACGCGGTGCACGAGGGCGTGCTCGACGCCGGCCACCACGTCACGGTGTACTGGTACGGCAAGCACAAGGCGGCCTCGCTGTTCGGCACCGGGCCCTATCTCGGCTGGAACGCCCAGCAGGGTCTGGCGTGGATCCACAAGGGCGGCGGCAAGCAGCTCTACAACGAGCTCGTGCACGACATCTTGAAGCTCAACGTGGTCGGCTTCTTCGCGACCCCGATGCCGACCCAGCCCCTGGGTTGGTTCAAGAAGCCGATCCGCAGCCTCGCCGATCTCAAGGGGCTCAAGTACCGGACGGTCGGGCTCGCCGCCGACCTCTTCCAGAAGATGGGCTTGTCGGTGGCGCAGCTGCCGGGCGGCGAGATCCTGCCGGCGATGGAGCGCGGCGTGATCGACGCCTTCGAGTTCAACAATCCGACCTCGGACAAGCGGCTCGGAGCGCACGACGTCGCCAAGAACTACATGATGGGCAGCTACCATCAGGCCACCGAGTATTTCGAGATCATCTTCAACAAGACCAAGTTCGACGCGTTGCCGGCCGAGCACAAGGCGATCCTCGAGTACGCGGCGGAAGCCGCGAGCACGGCGAATACGGCGACCGCGCTCGACCAGTATTCCAAGGACTTCTTCGAGCTGCAGGAAAAGCACGGGGTCAAGGTCTACCGCACGCCCCAGGACATTCTGGACGCCCAGATGAAGGCCTGGGACGAGCTCTTGGCCGACCTCCTCAAGGATCCGTTCTTCAAGAAGGTGGTCGACAGCCAGAAAGCCTGGGTCAAGCGGGTGGTGGCCTACGAGCTGTTCAACGCCGCCGACCAGCGGCTCGCTTACGAGCATCACTTCGGCAAGCTCAGCCTCTGACGACCAGCGAGAACCGATCCGGGCACGGGACGGGGCGGCTTCGACCGCCCCGTCTTTCGTGACGGTCACGCTCAGCAACCCGAGACCGACGGCGCGAGCGCTCACGTGGAACGCTTCATCCGCATCATCGACAAGAGCAACCTGTGGGTCGGCCACAGCTTCGCGTGGACGATCCTCATTTTGACGTTCGGCACGGCGTACGAAGTCTTCGTGCGCTATCTCCTGCGTGCGCCCACGACATGGGCGTTCGACATGAGCTACATGATGTACGGCGCGCTGTTCTTGATGGCCGGCGCCTACACGCTCTCGCGCAACGGACACGTCCGAGCCGACTTCGTTTATCGATTGTGGCCGCCGCGCGTGCAAGCGGCGGTCGACCTCGTCCTCTATCTCGTCTTTCTGCTGCCCGCTTCGCTCGCTCTCGTCTATTCCGGATGGACCTTCGCCCGTCGCTCTTGGCAACAGTGGGAGGTGAGCATCTACAGCCCGGCGGGCATGCCGATCTATCCCATGAAAACCCTGATCCCGATCGCCGGCCTGCTGCTTGCGCTGCAGGGGATCGCCGAGATCTGCCGTTGCATCCTGTGTCTGCGCGACGGCAAGTGGCCCTTGCGGCTGCACGACGTCGAGGAACTCGAGACGGCGATCCTGCACGAGCGAGAGGCGATGCGCGCGCGGGGAGAGCTCGTCCAATGACCGATCCGCAGGTCGCCATCCTGCAGATGGTGTTGTTCATCGTCGCGATCTTCTTGGGCTTCCCTATCGCTTTCACACTTTTGGCCCTGGCGGTCTTCTTCGGGCTATACGCCATGGGCCCGAGGATTTTCAGCCTGCTCGTTCAGAACACCTACGATATCATGGCGAACGACGTGCTCGTCGCCGTACCGCTCTTCTTGTTCATGGGCTACGTCGTCGAGCGGGCGAACATCCTCGACCGGCTCTTCTTCAGCATCCAGCTCGCGATGCGCCGGGTACCCGGCTCGCTCGCGGTCGCCACCCTCATCACCTGCGCGCTCTTCGCCACCGCGACCGGCATCGTCGGCGCCGTGGTCACGCTCATGGGCTTGCTCGCGTTCCCGGCCATGCTCAAGGCCGGCTACGACACGCGGTTGTCGGCGGGCGTGGTGACCGCCGGCGGCACGCTCGGGATCCTCATCCCGCCCTCGATCATGCTCATCGTCTACGCCGCCGCCTCGGGCACCTCGGTGGTCAAGCTCTACGCCGCCGCCATGCTGCCCGGGTTCCTGCTCGCGGGCCTCTACCTGCTCTACGTGGTCGGCCGCGCGATCGCCAATCCCGCCCTCGCCCCCAAGCTGCCGGAGCGGGAATTGGCCAAGGTTCGTCCCGTCGAAGTCTGGCTGGGGCTTCTGACCTCCTTCGTCCCGCTCGCCTTCCTCATCCTCTCGGTGCTCGGGGCCATCCTCTTCGGGCTCGCCACGCCGACCGAGGCGGCCTCGATCGGTGCCCTCGGCGCCCTGATCCTCGCCGCCGCCTACCGCTCGCTCGACTGGCCGCGGCTCAAAGAGGCGGTGTTCCTGACCGCCCGGACCTCGGCCATGGTCTGTTTCTTGTTCATCGGATCGTGGAACTTCTCGAGCGTCTTCTCTTATCTCGGCGGCGAGAAGGTCATAGAACACTTCATCCTCGGACTGAATCTCAATACCGTTACGTTCCTCATTCTGACCCAATTCATCATCTTCCTTTTGGGATGGCCGCTCGAGTGGTCGGAGATCATCATCATCTTCGTTCCGATCTTCCTGCCGCTTCTCAAACATTTCAACGTCGATCCCGTGTTCTTCGGAGTGCTCGTCGCTCTCAACCTGCAGACTTCTTTCCTGACACCGCCGATGGCGATGTCGGCCTATTACCTGAAAGGCGTGGCTCCACCCCACGTCCAACTCACACAGATCTTCGCGGGATGCATGCCCTTCCTCTTCATGGTCTTCATCGCGATGGTACTCGTCTACCTGTTCCCGGGCATCGCCCTCTGGCTGCCGGATGTCATCTACGGGCTGCGCTGAGCCGTGACGGCGGAACCCACGGCACGCGAACTCCGCCGCGCGCTCGACGAGGGACGCGCGAGCGTGCGCGAGATCGTCGAGACCTGCCTCGCCCGCATCGAAGCGGACGAACCGCGCCTGCGCGCCTGGGCGCACCTCGACCGCGATTACGCGCTCGCCCAGGCCGACGCTCTCGATCAGGCGCGCCGCGCCGGACGCGCCTTCGGACGCCTCACGGGCCTGCCGGTGGGGGTGAAAGACGTCGTCGATACGGCCGATCTTCCCACCGAGTACGGCTCGCCGGTTTTCGTCGGGCGACGTCCGGCGCGCGACGCCTGGCTCGTGGGCGCGCTCAAAGCCGCGGGCGCGGTGATCCTGGGCAAGACGGCGACCACCGAGTTCGCCGCCTTCTCCCCCGGGCCGACGCGCAACCCCTTCGATCCGGAACGCACGCCGGGGGGCAGCTCGTCGGGATCGGCAGCGGCGGTGGCCGCGGGCATGGTCCCGCTCGCGATCGGCACGCAGACCAACGGCTCGGTGATCCGCCCGGCCTCGTTCTGCGGCATCGTCGGCTACAAGCCGACCTACGGGCTGATCCCGCGCAGCGGCGTCTTGGAGCAGTCCCCCACCCTCGACCATGTCGGCGTCTTCGCCCGCGATCTCGGCGATGCGGCGCTCCTGGCCGAGGCTCTCGTGGGCTTCGATCCGCAAGACGGTGCGACCCGACCTCAGGCCGTACCCCGTTTGTCGCGCGCCGCCGAGGAGGGTATGCCCGTGCGCCCCAGGCTCGCGCACGTCTGGGTTCCCGGCCCGGATCGCGCCGAGCCGGCCATGCGCGAGGCCATCGCCGAACTCTGCGACGCCCTGGGCGATGCCGTGGTCGCGCTCGAAGCACCACCCGTCTTCGCCCATGCGCTCGCGGCCCACCGGACGATCTGGACGGCCGAACTCGCCTTCCGCTTCGGCCGGCTCGTGCGCGAGCGGGGCGAGCTCGTGAGCGAAGGGTTCAAGGAGGCGGTGCGCGAGGGCGAACGGGTCAGCGCCGTCGACTACCAGAGGGCGCTGGCCGTGCGCGCGAGGATGCGCGAAGAGTTCTCCGCATTCATGCACGAGATCGACGCCGTGCTCGCCCCCGCCGCCCCCGGCGAGGCACCCGGCCTCGAGAGCACCGGCGATCCGGTGTTCTCGACGGCTTGGACACTGGTGGGCGCGCCGGCCCTCACCCTTCCCCTCTTCACCGGGCCCTCGGGTCTGCCGATGGGCCTGCAGCTCGTCGCCGAACCGGGCGACGACGAGCGCCTGTTCCGCGTCGCCGCTTGGCTCGAGCGCACGCTCGCCGCCTCGGAGCCCGCCTCGTGACCGACAAGATCGCCTCGCTCCTCGGCCTGCTCCTCTTCGCCGCCTACATCGGCCTGATCGTGTTCAAGATCATGGCCTGGCCGTTGATCCTCATCGGCGCGACCGTGGTCGCCATGGCCGCCTGGCACGCGCTCGAAGAGGAGTGGCTCGGACGCGGCTAAGGCGCTCCGATCGCCGTGAAGGCGGTCCAGACCGCGCGCCAGGGCGGAAGCCGGTAGAGGCCGCGCAGGCCGGGAATCCTCCGCGCCCCGCCCGAGCGCCGCACTCGGCCTCGACCCCGCGCTCGCGGGGCCCGCCCCCGCGAGTTCGTCTCGGCGTTCGGGGGCGTCGAGCGACGTCCATGCCGGGCGGTTCGCCGTCGCGATCGGCCGGCTAGGATCGACGCGTGCCGCCGCGAGGCCCGGCGCGCCTCGCCTTCACGAGGCATCGCTCCGACTCGGCTCGTTGCTGGGGGTCAGGGCCGCGAGGCGGTCGCGAACGGAGTCAGGCCGCGCGACGGGCGACCGCGCGAGCGAGCACGCACAAGAGCTCGAAGACGAGGTTCACCGCCGTCCAAGCGGTGAGCCCGCTCGGGTCGAGCGGCGGGGAGACCTCGACGAGATCGGCCCCGACGAGATCGAGGCCGTCGAGGGCGCGGATCATGCGCTGCGCCTCTCGGGTCGTGATCCCGCCGATCTCGGGCGTTCCGGTTCCGGGCGCGAAGGCCGGGTCGAGCGCGTCGATGTCGAAACTGACATAAACGGGACCGCTGCCGACGATCGCCCGCGCCTCTTCCATGACCGAATCCGGACCGCGCTCGGCGAGTTCCTCGATCGTCACGATGCGCACGCCCCGGGCCCGCGCCCAGGTGACGTCTTCCCCGTCGTAGGTCGAGCCGCGGATCCCGATCTGCACGACCCGGCGCGGATCCAGAAGCCCTTCCTCCGCCGCGCGTCGGAAGGGTGTTCCGTGGGTGTAGCGGTACCCTCCGAAGTAGCTGTCGAAGAAGTCCGTGTGGGCATCGAAGTGGATCATGCCCACTGGGCACTCGCGTGCGAGCGCGCGCAAGATCGGCAGCGAGACGAGGTGGTCCCCACCCAGGCTCATGGGCACGATACCCCGATCGATCACGCCGCGCACGAACTTCTCGATCCGCGCGAGGCAATCCGTCGTGTCGGCCGGATTGACTGGGCTGTCGCCGAGATCGGCGCAACGCGCGAGATGGAACGGAGCGACACCCGTGGCTTGATTGACGAGACGGATCTGGGTCGAGGCATCGCGGATCTGGCGCGGGCCGTGCCGCGCGCCGGGCCGATTGGTCGTGCCGACATCGGTGGGTATGCCCACGATCCCGATCTGGACTTCTTCCGCCCGTTCGAGCGGGATCCAAGGCAACCGCGCGAAGGTGGCGATGCCGGCGAAGCGCGGCAATTCCATCCCCGAAACGGGCAAAAACGATCGGCTCTCGCTCATCCGCTCCCCCCGTTGCCCGAAGCTCAGCTTCGGCCCCCACTCGCCATCGGTAAAGACCGAGGTTCGCAGAAGAAGCCGCTCGGAAACCGCTTTCGGCCTCCCCGCGGTACTCGCCCTCGATGTGCGCCCGAGGCCACGGATTCTAGCCTCTTCCTCGGCCGGCGATGGCCGGGGAGCGCCCGCCTCCGTTCGTCTCCCCGCCGGCGCACCGCGGCTTCGCCGAATGCCCGCGAGCGCCCGGAAACGGCCTCGGTCCCGGTGACCCGCGGCGAAACGAAGGAAACGACCACCGAGTCGAACCGGTCCCGGGAGTCGCGCGCGTGCTCGAGCGCGCGAACCGACGGTGCACGGATCCGCGCACCACGACAGGGCCTCGCGTCCTCGGGCGGACCTCGTCTCCCGATCCCTCGGCTCGCGCGGGCGTCCACCTCGTCGTGCCCCTCGTCGAGCGAGCTCCGCAGTCCGCGACGCCGACGACGATCAGCGACGGCGCCATGCCCGGACAAGGCTCTCGAGAAGCTCGATCGGATCCTCCTCGGCGCTCTCCGGGCGGGAGAACGAAGGGCTCGCCCTGCGCGGTCTGAGCTCCGAGGACAGTTCGGGAAATTGCAGGCGGACGGGAAACGGTACCGCCTGGCCCAGCACGATCGCCTCGCCGTCGCCGAGCGAAGGCAGAAAATCGAGCAGACCGTTGGCATCGTCGCGCAAGAGTGCGTGGACGAGCTCTTGGTCGTGCGGACTGGTGACGCGAAAAGCGAGCACCGTACCGCACTGAGACAGGACCGAAGGTTCGAGATCGCTCGGGCGTTGACTCACGAGCCCGAGCGCGACGCCGTACTTGCGCCCTTCCTTGGCGATCCGCGCCATCGCCAGACGAGTCGGCGCGAAGCCGCGGCTCTTGTCGCTCGGTGCGCAGCGATGGGCTTCTTCGCACAAGATGAGCACGGGGATGCGACCTCGGCTCCAATAGGCGAGGTCGAAGGCGAGCCGGAGGAGGACGGAAACGACCACCTCCAGCACCTCGTTGGGAATCCCCGAGAGATCGACGACGGTGATCGGTCGACCGTCCGCGGGGATGCGGAAGAGAGTTCCAAGGATCCGGGCCATGTCGTCGCGCACCGCGATGCCACCGAAAAGAAAGGCGAACCGGGGATCGCGCGACAGGATCTCGAGCCGGTTCTTCAGCCACCGATAAGCCGCGACGCTTTCAGTCCGATCGAGCCGACCCACGACTTCGTCGATCAGACGGATGACGTCGCTCAGCCGGTAGGGAACGGGCGCGTCGACGGCGGGCCGGTGGTCTCCGTTGGCGTCTCGGTACGCGCCTTTGGCACGCGCTACGAAATCGAGCAGGAGTTCGGCCGCTCGCTGCGGCCCCGGATCGCGACCGCCGCCCACCACTTCCACGAGCTCTTCGCCGGTGAGCAGCCAATAGGGCAGCTCCAGATTGTCCTGGCCGAGAACCACCGCCCGATCACGAAAAGCCGAAGCGTATTCGCCGTGCGGGTCGAGGACGAGGATGTGCGCCTGCGTCCCGCGCTCGACGAGTGTGTGCAAGATGGAAGCCACCGCACAAGATTTTCCCGAACCCGTCGCGCCGAGCACCGCGAAGTGACGACCGAGCAAACGGTCGGGATCGACGTGGACGATTCGGCCGCTGCCGCGATGCAGGGCTCCGAGCGGAATGGTCTCGGGACCTTCGGCGCCACGGATCGCCGCGAGATCCCGCGGCTCGATCGCGAGCACCGGATCGCCGAGCGCCGGATAGGCGCTCAATCCGCGATGAAAGCGGCCGCCGTCACCGCGATGCCGACACTCCCCGACGAGTGCGAGTTCCATCAGGCGCACGGGCGTATCCGGCATCGGGATCGAAAGGGCTGAAACGATCGCAAAGGCGTGCGTCTGCGGCAGCGGAATCTTCACGAGCTGCCCTTTCTCGACCCGCTCGGCCGACCCGGCGTCCTCCGAGATCGTCGCCACCACTTGCGAGCCCGAGACCGCCACCACCCGTCCGATCACCGTCACCTCCGGGTCTCGCGTCGAAACGTCACGCCCGAGACACGCTCGGGAGGAGTTCTTAGCCACCGGAACTGAACGAAGAGTTAACGAAACCGCGCGCACCGTTCGGTCCACATGCGCGTTCGCGATTGTTCAACTTTTTTGGCCCAGACAGGGCCCCGTGCCTATTGAAGGATGAACGCGATGCGCCCCGTTTTCGCCGCTCGTCGCGCTCAGGCCTCGTTGCTCGCGCGGTACAGTGCCGAGCTCGCACGACGACACGAGCGGACCCTCGCTTCGTTCGCGGTCGAACGCGCCAAGACGATCGCGGGGTTGGACGCGCAATTCCAGGCGATCGTGCAACAAGCGTTCGACGCCATCCTTCTTTTCGGGAGCGAGCTCGGGGTTCGCCTGGCCAATCGCGCGGCGGCCCTTCTTCTCGGGCGGCGCGCACCCGACGATCTCGCCGATCTTCCTCTGCGCGCGCTCGTACCCTCCCGGGCGGATCTCGACGAAGGTGCCTTGCGCGCTCGCACCGGCCGTTTCGAGACGGAATTCCGACGTGCCGACGGCACTCTGGTGCCGGTCGAAATGGCGCTCGCGGTCCTGACCGTCGAAGGCGAGACGATGCTCCTTTCGACCGCGCGGGACACGAGCGAGCGGCGGCGCCAAGAAGCCCGCCTGCGCCACCAGGCGACCCACGACGACCTCACCGGGCTCGCGAACCGAGCTCGACTTTACGAGGTCTTGGAGCAGGATCTCGCGCGGGCCGTCGAAGGTGGCAGCGAGCTCGCGCTTCTGCTCATCGATCTCGATCGCTTCAAAGAAGTGAACGACACTCTCGGCCACGAAGCCGGCGATCGGCTTCTCCGGCTGGTCGCCGCGCGGTTGCGGGAGCGACTGGGTCCGGAAGATCTGGCCGCCCGTCTAAGCGGCGACGAATTCGCGGTCGTGTTGCGACCGCCGTGTTCTTGCGAGCGCGCGACGCGGGTCGCCCAGAGTATCCTGGAAGCCGTCCAGAGACCGTTCCAGCTCGCGGACGAGCTCTCGGTGGAGGTCGAGGCCAGTCTCGGCATCGCGATCGGCCCGATGCACGCCCGCGATGCGCGAGAGCTCGTCCGGTGCGCCGATGCCGGCCTATACGCCGCCGAGCGGGGAAGCGGCGCCATCGAGCTCTACGATCAGAGCACCGACCCGCACAGTCTGCGCCGTTTGGTCGCCGTGACGTCGATGCGCCGAGCGCTGCGCGAGCAGCAACTGACACTCTTCTACCAGCCGAAGTTCGACCTCCGCTGCGGGCGCATCGTCGGGTGCGAGGCGCTGTTGCGCTGGGACCACCCAGAATACGGCCCTATCCCGCCTTCGGAATTCGTGCCGCTCGCCGAACAGACCGGCTCGGTCGTCGCCCTCACGCGCTGGACGATTTCCACCGCGCTCGCCGAACTCGCGCAATGGCGCGTCGCCGGCTCGCAGGTGGGAGTCGCCGTCAATCTGGCCGCGCGCGCGCTCTTCGACGACGAGCTCCCGAGCCACGTCGCCGAGACGCTTCACCAACACGACCTCGGTCCCGAACTCCTGACGTTCGAGCTCACCGAGACCTCGTTGTTGGTGGAAAGCCCGATCGTCGAGCGCGTCCTCGCCGCGCTGCGCGAAATCGGCATCCGCTTCTCGATCGACGACTTCGGGGTGGGTTACTCTTCGCTGGCGCTCCTGCAAAAATTGGGCGCTCACGAACTCAAGATCGATCGCTCGTTCGTCGCGGCCGAGCCCGGTTCCCGACAGCGCCTGCTGGTCCGCAGCACGATTCGCCTCGCCCACGACCTCGGCATCGTCGCGGTCGCAGAAGGTATCGAGACCGTCGAGCAACTGCGCGCGATGCAATCCGCGGGCTGCGATCTGGGACAGGGGTATCTGTTGGGGAAGGTCATATCCGCCGAGCGTTTCGCTCGCCTGCTCGCCGCCGAGCGCGCGCGCAACGCCGCCTGAGGACGCTTCCGACCGCACGTCGCGAGGTCGAGCGCGTCCGCTTACACGCTGAAGTAACGCGCTTGCGGGTGATGGAGAACGATCGCCGACGTACTCTGTTCCGGCCACAGTTGGTCTTCCTCGCCGAGCTCGACCCCGATCCGGTGCGCCCCGAGCAGCTCGAGCAGCGGGCCCTGATCGGCGAGGTTCGGGCATGCCGGATAACCGAAGCTGTAGCGACTTCCCCGATAACCCTGTTTGAGCAGCTGGCGCATGTCGCGCGCGTCCTCGTGGGCGAAGCCGAGCTCGGCGCGGATGCGGGCGTGGACGTATTCCGCGAGCGCCTCAGCGAGCTCGACACCGAGCCCGTGAAGACGAACATAGTCCTGGTAACGGTTTTCGGCGAACCACGCCCGAGCGACTTCGGATGCGCGCGCGCCGATGGTCACGACCTGAAGGCCGATCACGTCGCGCTCGGGATCGCGGATGTCGCGCAAGAAATCGGCGATGCAAAGTCCCCCTTCTTTCTGCTGACGCGGCAAATGGAAGCGAACGAGCTCGCGGTCGCTTCCCGGCTCGAAGAGGACGATGTCGTCTCCGTCTCCCGCCGCAGGAAAATAGCCGTAGGCCGCCTTGGGCTCGAAGATCTGCTCTCGTTCCGCCCTCTCCACGAGATCGGCGAGGATCGGTCTCAGTTCTTTTTGAGCCCAGACCAAAAACTCGTCCAGCTTGCGCCCCTGCTTTTCGTAGCCCCAGTGGAATTGGTAAAGCATCTGCTCGTTGAGATAGGGCAAGAGCGCTCGGACCGACACGCGCTCGATGATCCGCGAACCCCAGAAGGGAGGCCGGGGAACCGGCACGTCGCGCGTGAGGGCTTCGCGCCGCAGCCGGATCTCCTCGAGGTCCACGGGCCGCTGCGGTCGGCGCTCCCCCTCCTGCAGGCCGAAGCCGCGCCGCTTCTTCGTCGTCCCTCCTCGCGCGGCCGCCTTTGCGGCGCGCTCCTCGACATAAGCGGCGAACGTCCCGGCCATGATCTTGTCCATGAGGAGGAGCCCTTCGAAGGCATCGCGCGCGTAGGCCACGGGCCGTCCGCCGTAGGCCTTGTAGCAGTCCTCTTCGACGAACGCGCGGGTTAGGGCCGCGCCGCCGAGAAGCACCGGGATCCGGATCTGGTTCCGCGCCATCTCCTCGAGGTTCTCTTTCATGATCAGAGTCGATTTCACCAAAAGACCCGACATCCCGATCGCATCCGCCTTGTGCGCCTCGGCCGCCTCGAGGATGTTCGAAAGCGGCTGTTTGATGCCGAGGTTCACCACTTTGTAACCGTTGTTCGACAGAATGATGTCAACGAGGTTTTTCCCGATGTCGTGCACGTCGCCCTTGACGGTCGCCAGCACGATCGTACCCTTGGTATGCCCCTCGACTTTGGGCATCTTGGGTTGCAAATAGGCGACAGCGGCTTTCATCGTCTCGGCAGATTGGAGCACGAACGGCAGCTGCATCTTTCCCGCGCCGAACAGCTCGCCCACCGTTTTCATACCGTCGAGCAGAATATCGTTGATGATCGATACTGGATCGTAACGCTGCAAGGCCTCTTCCAGGTCTTCCTCCAGGCCCTGGCGATCGCCGTCGACGATGCGTCGCTTCAACCTTTCCTCGACCGTCGCGGGCCGTTCGCGCTTCGGCGCTGCCGCGCGACGATTCGCGAACAGCGCGATGAAGGCCTGCAAGGGATCGTAGTCCGGCCGTCGGCGATCGTAGACGAGATCGCGCGCGATGCGGGCTTCTTCGTCTGGAATCTTGTGGAGCGGCACGATCTTGGAAGAATGGACGATGGCCGCGGTCAAGCCACGCTTGCGCGCCTCGTCGAGAAAGACCGAATTGAGAACCTGGCGAGCCGGAGGAGCCAATCCGAAACTGATGTTCGAAACGCCGAGCAGTATTTGAACTTCGGGAAGTTCGCGCGCGATCCGTTCGATCGCCTCCAGCGTCCAAAGGCCGAGCTTGCGGTCGTCTTCGTTGCCGGTGCAGATCGTGAAGGTGAGCGGATCGACGAACAGATCGGAAGGCGGCAGGCCGAGCCGGCCGCATGCGAAGTCGACGAGCCGGTACGCGATGCGGACCTTGTCCTCGGACCGCTTCGCCATGCCTTCTTCGTCGATGGTCAGACCGATGACCGCGGCACCGAATTTGCGCGCGAGCTCGACGCGCGCTCGCGCCGGTTCTTCGCCGTCCTCGAAGTTGATCGAGTTGATCACCGCCTTGCCGCCGTAGAGCTCGAGGGCCGCCTCGATCACCGGCAGCTCGGTCGAATCGATCACGAGCGGGGCGTCGACCTGGCCGCGGATCCGGCTCACGAGCTGCACCATGTCGGCGACCTCGTCGCGGCCGACGAAGGCGGTGCACAGATCGAGAGCGTGGGCGCCTTCCCGGACCTGCTCGCGGCCCATCGCGACGCAAGCCTCCCAATCTCCCGCCGCGAGCAGCTCGCGGAAGCGCTTCGAGCCATTGGCGTTGCAGCGCTCGCCGATGTCGAGGTAGGCGTTCTCCGGCCGCATGGGCACCACCGAGAACAACGACGCGAGCGCCGGCAGCGGCTTGGGCGACCGTGGTCGCGGCCGCGGGCGACAGCCGTCTTCGGCGAGCCGCCGCAGCATGGCGTCGAGCGCGGCGATGTGGCGTTCGTCGGTGCCGCAACAGCCGCCGACGAAATTGACACCGTCTTCTTCGACGAAACGCTCGAGCCAATGCGCGAGCTCGCTCGGCAGCAGCGGATAGAAGGTCTTGCCCTCGCGCAGCTCGGGAAGGCCGGCGTTCGGCTGCACGGAGAGCAGCCCCGGCCAGATCTGGGCCAGCGTGCGCAAGTGTTCGGCCATCTCTTTGGGACCGGTCGCGCAGTTGAGCCCGAGAGCGGACACTTCGAGCGCGCCGACGACGACCGCGGCGGCCGCGACCTCGGTCCCGACGAGCAGCGTTCCGGTGGTCTCGACCGTCACCTGAACCATGAGCGGGACACGCCGGCCCGTGCGCGCCATGGCGATCCGGCTGCCGTTGACCGCCGCCTTGATCTGCAGCGGATCCTGGCAGGTCTCGACGAGAAGGGCGTGGACCCCGCCCTCGAGCAAACCTTCCGCCTGCACGGCGAAGGCGGCCTCGAGCGTGCGGTAGTCGATGTGCCCCAGAGACGGCAGTCGCGTTCCCGGGCCGATCGAGCCCACCACGAAGCGCGTCCGGCCGTCTTCGGGGAGGCTGTCGATCGCTTCGAAAGCGAGCTCGGCGGCGCGGCGATTGATCTCTTTCGCCCGATCGGCGAGCCCGAACTCGCCCAGGGTGATCGGCGATCCCCCGAAGCTGTTGGTCTCGAGCGCATCCGCTCCGGCGAGCAGATATTTCCGATGGATGTCGCGGATCAGATCCGGTCGAGAGAGATTGAGCACTTCCGAACAGTTCTCGAGCCCCCAGAAATCGTCGAGCGTCAGGCCGGCCGCCTGGATCTTGGTTCCCATCCCGCCGTCGAACAGTACGACCCGTTCCCGGGCGTATTCGAACAAGTCGACCATGCCCGCTCAATCCGTGATCGGCGCTCGAGACGCCTTGAGGATCTGGACGACGAAGAGCGGCAACTCGGCGCGGTTGAGGGCGTAAAGGTGCATCGCCCGGATCCCCTCCGCCGCCAGCCGCCGCACCTGCTCGCTCACCACGGTGGCCGCGATCATGCCGTGAAGAGCGGAGCCTTCGGGAACCCCGTCGAAGAGATCCGCCAACCAGGAGGGGATCGAAGCCCCGCAGGCCTCGGAGAAACGCTTGATTTGTTGGAAGCTGTGGATCGGCATGATCCCCGGCACGAACTCGCAGTCGATGCCGGCGCGGACCATCGCGTCGCGAAAGCGGAGGATGCGATCGGTATCGAAGCAGTATTGCGCGATCGCGCGGACTGCACCCGCCTCGACCTTGCGCCTGAGGTTCTCGAGGTCGAAGGCCGCGGAAGGAGCTTCCGGATGGACTTCCGGATAGCACGCTACGCTGACCTCAAACCCCCCGAGACGCGAGATCGCCCGCACCAGGTCGACCGCATAAGCGTAACCGTCGGGACGCGGCCGATAGGGCCCGTCGCCCTTGGGCGGATCGCCCCGCAGGGCGACGATCCGTCGGATCCCGGCCGCCCGGTAGCGCTCGAGCAGGGCCTCGATCTCGGCGCGCGAGGCGGAGGTGCAGGTGAGATGCGCCGCCACGGGGACACCGAAGCGCTCTTGGATGGCGACGGCCAAAGGATAAGTGGAGGTTTCGCCGATGCCCCCGGCCCCGCAGGTGACCGAGACGAAGCGCGGGCGGGCGGCCGCGAACAGCTCGAGGTTCTGCCACAAGCGCTCGGCGGCTTCTTTCGTCTTGGGCGGGAAGACCTCGATCGACAGCTGCGTGGGCGGCAGGGCTTCGTCCAGCCAACCTGCCGCCCGAACCCCGCGCATCGAACGCGCCGTCTCGCTCACGCGGCCCTCCTCTGTCGATCGGCCCCGGCCGGCTCCGAAGTGGCGGCGGGTGCTCGGGCCACCCAGACGAGGACCGCGAGTTCCGGTCCCGCCAGCCGCAGGGGCGGCTCCCCGATCAGGCCGAGGGCGGCGAACCAGCCCGCCATTTCCGCCTCGCTGAAACCGAGTCGGCGATGGTTCCGTTCGGTGCGCAGGCGCTCGCATTCGTGGGCGGCGAGATCGACGACCACGAGCGTGCCCCCCGGTCGCAGGACGCGGCGCGCTTCGGCGAGTACGCGGAACGGGTCGTCGGCGAAGTGGAGCACCTGGTGGAGCGTCACCGCGGCGAAGCTGCTCGAGGCCACCGGCAGGCGGTACATGTCGCCCCAACGCACGTGGCAGTGTCTGAGTCCGGCCCGATCGAGATGGGCACGGGCGACCTCGAGCATGTCGCGGGAGATGTCGATCCCCAGACCTTCCTGAACGTAAGGCGCGAGGATCTCGAGGACGCGGCCGGTGCCGGTGCCGATGTCTAGTAGGTTCGCCGGACGACGCTCGGCGAACAGACGCTGCAAGACGGCCTCCACCCGGCTTCCTTCGACCGCGATGTCGCGCTCGCTGTCCCAGGCGGGGGCGCGTTCGTCGAACCAGCGCGCGATCCGTTCACGGCGGGCGGCGCGCACGGCGGCCAGCCGCTCGCGGTCGAGCTGCAAGGTCGGGTCCTCGGCGGGCAACAGGCCCACGAGGGCGTCGGCGAGGGCGGCGCCCTCGCCGTGCGTCGCCCTTCGGTAGAACACCCAGCTGCCCTCGCGAAACCTTTCGAGCAAACCGGCTTCACTCAACAGTTTGAGATGGCGCGAAACGCTCGGCTGGGGTTGCCCCACGATCTGCACGAGCTCGCTCACCGTCCATTCGCCCTCGGCGCAAATCGCGAGCAGCCGAAGCCGCGTGGGCTCGGCGGCGGCCCGCAGCGCGTCGAACAGCCGCTCGAAAGCGTCGCGGCGGTCCGGAGAAAAAACGCTATTGCTCATGTCGCGATATATACATGTCTTGATATCTTTCGACAAGCCTTGCACGAGGTGCGCCCCGCCAAAGAGCTCCCGCGAGCGCCTTTCCGGCGCCGTCCCCGCGGGGCGCGGCCCATCGGGTCGCACCCCGCCCCGGCTACGGTGCGAAGCGAGCCGGGCGGGCGCGAGATCCTCGGCGGCGCATCCGGCATCGCATGTGCACATGGCGCGGTCGGCGGCACCCGCTCTTCGTGCCCTCGCGCGCGGATCCGGGGGACGAGCAACGAATTCTCAACCAAGGAGCGCTAACACCCGGCGAGCGGTCGCACCCCGCCCGGGCGAGCGGGCCCCCGGCCCGACTTGCCGGCCGGGGGACGTGCCCATAAGTGAACTTGTCGGTCGCCGGCTGCAGCCGCGGGTGGAGCACTCGTCCATGTCGAAAAACAAAGGACCGCGGTTTCGACCGGCCCTCGCGGGCGTGCTCTCGGCGGCCCTGCTCGCCGCGGTGCCGGTGGGCGCCGAAGAGGTCCACGATCCGCTGGAGCCGATCAATCGCACCATCTACGGTCTCAACGAACTCTTCGACGTGATGCTCTTGGGGCCGGTCGCCCAGACCTACGGCGAACTTCCTCGGCCGCTGCGAACCGGCGTGCGCAACGTCCTCGACAATCTGCGCTCGCCCGTCACTTTCGTGAACGACCTCTTGCAAGGCGAGTTCGACCGTGCGGGCGTGACCTTCGCGCGCATGTTCATCAACAGCACGATCGGGATCTTCGGTCTGTTCGACTTGGCGAGCGAGTTCGGCTATCCGCCACACGAAGAGGATTTCGGTCAAACCCTGGCGGTCTGGGGAGTCGGCGAGGGTCCTTTCTTGATGCTGCCTCTTCTCGGGCCCTCGACCGTGCGCGACGCCGCCGGTTTGGTCGTCGATCGAGCGGCTTTCGACCCCCTCGCCCGTCTCGGCGACACCGACATCGGCGCCGCGCGGGCCATCGGCGAGACGATCGACACCCGTCACCGGCTCGACCCCGTGATCCGAGACCTGCGCCGCAACAGCCTGGATCCCTATGCCGCGGTCCGCTCGGCTTATCTCCAGCGCCGCGCCGCCGAGATCCGCAACCGGCGACCACCGGCCGGCGAACGCGGCTACGAGGCGATCTTCCGCGAGGAAGGAGACGATGACGACGCCGCGGCGCGCTGAACGGAGCGCGGGGTGGTCTCGGCGCGGGCTCCTCGCGGCCGCTTGGTTTTTTTTCCTTCTCCCGAGACCGGCACGGTCGATGCCGGCGGCCGCGCGCTTCGTCGACGATCTCGGCCGACGCGTGCTCGCGGTGCTCGGCGATCGCAGCCTCGATCGCGCCGCGCGTCTCGAGCGCCTGACCAAGATCCTCGACGAAGCGACCGATCTCGCCCTCGTCGCCCGTCTCGTCCTCGGCCGCTACTGGCGCGAAGCGAGCGAAGCGCAACGTCGCGAGTTCGTGGACTTGTTCCGGCGTCTGTTGCTCAAGACGATGAGCGACCGCCTCGACAGTTACGGTGGCGAAACCTACGAGATCCTCGGCGCTCGGGCCGTGGACGAGCGCGACACCATGGTTTTCACGCGCATCCTCCGACCGCAGGGCGAGCCGATCGCGGTCGACTGGCGGGTGCGCGATCTCGGCGGCCGTTTCGTGCTCGTCGACGTCGTCGCCGAGGGCGTGAGCATGGTCGTCACGCAGCGCTCCGAAGCCGCCGAGATCGTCGGCCGTTCGGGGATCGACGGTCTGTTGGCCGAGATGCGTCGGCGTCTCGCGCAGAGCTCGTGATCAGGCGGCGGCGCGCACCGCGCTCGGGCTCTCGGCGACCGGTAGGGTGAAGCAGAGCGCCGCCCCGCCGAGGCGCGCGTCCTCGACCCAGATCCGGCCGCCGAAACGTTCGACGATCTGCTTGGAGATGGTCAGCCCCAAGCCGGTGCCGGTGGGTTTCTGGGTGTTGAGGTCGCCGGTGAGCTGGTGGAACTTCTCGAACACCAATTCCCGCGCGGCGGGCGGCACACCGGGACCGTTGTCCTCCACACGGATCTCGAACATCGGGCCTTTGCGCTGGAGCTCGACCCGCACGCGGCCGCCCGGTCGCGGCACGAATTTGCAGGCATTGGAGAGGAGATTGAGCACGACCTGGACGATCCGGTCGCGGTCGCAGGTCACCGGTGCCGGTTCGTCGGGGATGGCGACTTCGAGCTCCACCCCCTTCTCGGCCACGAGCCCCTGCGCCGCGCGGATCCCTTCGCGCACGAGTTCGGCCAGGTCGGCCGGCCCGATCTGCCAATCCATGCGCCCCGATTCGATCTTGGAAAGATCGAGGACGTCGTTGATGAGGCGGGTGAGCCGCTCCGATTCGCTCGTAATGATGCGCAAGAAATGTGCTCGTTCTTCCGCTCCGAGATCGGGGTTGTCGAGCAGGATCTCCGAGAAGGACCGGATCGACGTCAGGGGCGTCCGCAACTCGTGGCTCACCGTGGCCAGAAAGTCGTCTTTGAGACGGTCCAATTCGCGGAGACGTTCGTTGGCGTGTCGCAGCTCGGCGGTCGCCGCTTCCAACTCTTGTGATTTCTGCTCTAGCCTGCGACTGTATTCGATGACTTTCTGAGTTTCATCGAGGATTTCCAAAAGCGCATCGGGCCCGATGCTCTCGCCGCGCACCGCCGAGGCGACCACCGCCCGCGCCGAGGCGGCGCCGATCGCCCGCGCGAGCTGCCGCTCGGCGCGCTCGACGAGGCCGGCGTCCGCCGGCTCGTCGGGGTCGAGGGGCCGGCCGCGACGCGCCGTCTCCGCCCGCCAGATCGCTTCCGCCGCGGGACGGCCCAGGAACCGCACGAGGAGCTCCTCGAGCGCGCCGACCTTGGCCTCCCCGCGCCACAGCCGCGGCGTGCGCCGGCTCTGCTCGACGTCGACGAAGAGAATGGCCTGCAGGCGCTCGAGATCCGAAGCCCGGGTGAGCAGGCTCACGAGCACGAGGAGCCCGGTATTCGCAGACAAGCTCCAGAGCGTGCAGTGGGCCACGGGGTGGAGCCCTTCGAGGCCGAACAGAGCCGTGGGGCGCAACAGCGCGACCCCGAAGGGGCCCTCGCGCAGC
Organism: Geminicoccaceae bacterium; assembly: GCA_025062095.1. Classification (GTDB taxonomy): domain Bacteria; phylum Pseudomonadota; class Alphaproteobacteria; order Geminicoccales; family Geminicoccaceae; genus JANXAZ01. The sequence goes on along the minus strand of JANXAZ010000025.1, from coordinate 21,847 downwards.
AGGCTTTCGGGAAGTACGCCCGCGGTCACGAACGACGGCAGAACGAGAGTGTAGAGCCAGACCGAGAACCCGGCCAGAAGCCCGACCACGGCGCCGTTGCGGTTGGCGCCCTTCCAGGCGATGCCCAACAACAGCAGAGGCGCGAACTGGGCGACGCCGGCGAAGGCGATGTAGCCGATGCTCACGAGCCCCATCGCCTCGCCGACGCTGTGGAAGAAGAGGTATCCCCCGGCGATGGCGAGGAGGATGCCGGCGCGTCGGACGCCCAAGATGAGCCCGGTGAGATCCGGCCGCTGGGCGAGACCGAGCGAGCGGATGCGCAACAGAAGCGGCATCACGAGATCGTTGGAGATCATGGTCGACACCGCCACGGTCTCGACGATCACCATGGCCGTCGCGGCGGAAAGACCGCCCAAGAAGGCGACGATCGCGAGCCAGCCTTGACCGTGGACGAGCGGCAGACGCAGCACGAAGCTGTCCGCCTCGGCCACCGTTCCACCGAGGATGAGGCCGGCGAGCGCGATCGGCAGCACGAAAAGATTGATGATCAGCAAATAGCAAGGAAACATCCAACTCGCGCGACGCAGATGGCCGATCTCCAGATTTTCGATCACCACCACCTGGAACTGCCGCGGCAGCAAGAGAACGGCGAAGGCCGAGAGCAAGGTCAACAAGAACCAGTCGGCGTAGCCGAGCCGCGTGGCGGAAAAGTGCAACCGATCGACGATCCCCGCCGCTTCGGCGCGAGCGAGGAGATCGCTCGGCCCGGCGAAGAGGACCCAGGTCACGAACACTCCCACCGCGAGAAAGCACAAGAGCTTGACGATGCTCTCGAAGGCGATCGCGAGCACCATGCCCTGGTGGTGCTCGGTCGCATCGATGTGGCGGGTGCCGAAGAGAATGCTGAACGCGGCGAGGACGAGGGCGACGAGAAGCGCACTGTCGGCGCCGAGCGCTCCTTGCGCGTCCGCGCCGTCGTGGGCGAGCAAAAGCTCGATGCCCGTCGCCACGGCTTTGAGTTGCAGCGAGATGTAGGGAATGGAGCCGACGAGCGCGACGATCGTGACCAACCCCGCCACGGCCCCGCTCTTGCCGTAGCGGGCGGAGGCGAAGTCGGCGATCGAGGTGATCCCGTAGGCCTTGGCGATCAGCAGGATCTTGCGCACGGGGCCGAGGAAGAGGAGCGCGAGCAGCGTGGGGCCGAGATAGACCGGAAGAAAACCCACCCCTTGGCCGGCGGCGACACCGACGCTGCCGAAATAGGTCCACGCCGTACAATAGACGGCGAGCGAAAGCGTGTAGATGTAAGGATTGGCGATGACGCTGCGGCCCTGCTCCGCCCGCCTGTCGCCCCAGGAAGCGAGGGCGAAGAGAAAGGCGAGATAAGCGAGCGAGATCAGGATCGCGAGCGTGGCGAGCTGGCTCACGGCTCGCCTCCGCTCTCGCGCTCGAGCAACCAGGCCGCGAGCGCGATCACGCCGGCCCAGGCACCGAAGAAATAGACGGGCACGAGCGCCACGCCGGAGAGCTCCGACCAGCGCTCGATCACCTCGATCATCGGGAAATTGAACAGTGTCAGCGCGACGAGCGCCACCGCGAGCAGGCGCGCGAAACGCGTGTCAGACACGGCTCGCGGCCTCCACCGGTCGCGCACGCTGGCGTCGGATCTCGACCATCGAGCGGCTCGCCCGGATGGCCTCGCCGAGGGTCTTGATCCCGCGCGCTTCGAGCATGCTCAGCAAACGGACCAGGATCTCGGCCGTGGCCAGGCTGTCCCCGAGTGCGGTGTGCCGACCCCGGATGGGGATTCCCAGCCGCGCGGCGACGCCGTCGAGGCTGTGATCGCCCCGGTGGTCTTCGAGAAAGGCGGCGATCAAGAGCGTGTCGAGGACGGGTTGTTCGAAACGGACGCCCGCGCGCCGTTCGTATTTGTGCAAGAACGAAAGATCGAAGGCGGCGTTGTGCGCGACCAGCACCGCTCCCTGCGCGAAGCGCGCGAAGCGGGCGACCACCACCTCCGGGGGCGGTTTGCCCACGATCATGTCCGGCGTGATGCCGTGAAAGCGAATCGAATCCTCGGGGATCGAGCGACCGGGATCGACGAGACAGTCGAACACCTCCCCGTAGATGACTCGTCCGTTGACGACCCGGACCGCGGCGAGCTGGAGGAGGTCGTCCTGCTCGACGTCGAGGCCGGTCGTCTCGCAGTCGAAGACAACGTAGCTCGCCTGGCGCAAGGGCTGGCTCTCGAGGCTGGCGGGAGCGGCGGCGAGCTCGAAGTCGTAGAACTCCGGTCGAGCCGGCAGGGCGGGCGGGGCGCGGACCTGGTGCACGCCCTTGGGCGGCGAGAGGGGCAGGTGGAGAACCCCGCCTTCGGGGGAAGAAGCGAGCCAAGGCTCCGAACCGTGGCGCTCCGCGATCTCGCGCGGGGTGAAGGGCAGACCCCAGCCCTCCAGGCGCGAGGCCAGCCACGTTTCGAATTCCTCCCGCTCGAGAAGGGGCCCGCGCCAGGCGAGGCGCAAAGTGACGCCGTGCGAGCGGTTGCGCGCGGAAAGCGTCGCCTCGGTCACGCCCTTGCGCGCCAGGCGCTCGAGGAAGCTCGCGAGCAGCACGACGAGCGTGCCGCTGTCGGCACTCGCCCAGGCGCTTTCGCCCTCGCAACCGAGCCGGACGTCGATGCCGCGGGCGGCGAGCCGCTCCGCCAGGACTTCGGCGAGATCGCCGGTGGCGACGTCGTAGAGCGGCCACTGCTGCAACACCATGGCGCGCGCTTCCGCCGCGAGCTCGCACAACAGACCCTCGAGCCGCGCCGTCTCTTCGACCACCACCCGGGTGAACCAGGCGGTCTGCTCGTCGAGCGCGCTTTCCCGCAACACTTCCGCCGCCGCGCGGATCGCCGCCACCGGCCCGCGCCAGCCGCTCTCGAGCTGGTCCAGAAGGCGCCCCGTGCCGCCCGAGACCGGCACGCTCGCCTCGGCGAGGACCAGGACGAAACCCTCCCCGCCCGGGGGTTCGTCGCCGACGAGGCTGAGCCGGCAGCGCAGCAGGCGACCGGTTTCGGCGGCGGTGACGATGAAGGGCTCGCTCCCGCGCACGGAAGCGTCGCCGCGCGCCAGGCGCCGCAACAGATCGAGATGATGGGCGAGGGTCTCGTGGGAGAGCACCTCGAAGACCGAGCGACCGAGGCCCAGACCCGCGGGCGCGCCGAGGAGGGTGACGGCGGCGTCGTTGTAGAGGAGGATCCGCCCGTCGGGGGCGGCGTGGATCAGCCCCTCGCCGATGTCTCTGAGGATCGCGGCGAGCCGTCGGCGATCGGCTTCGGCCGCGGCTTTGGCCCGGGCCCGCTCTTCCCCGAGCCGCTCTTCCGCCCCTACCACCCGCTCGACGAGCGCGCCTACGCGAAGGGGCAACGCGCCGAGCGCGTGCCGGGCGGGAAGAGGGGCGGCGCTCGCGCGGCCGGTGGCGAGCACGATTTCGATCGAGCGCGCGAGGGCGCGAGCCGGTGCGAGCAGCCAGCGATCCACGAGCACGGCCGCGGCCAAGACCGCGACGGCGAGGAGCGAACCGAAGGCGAGCGCGGCCCCGCCGCGGCCGGGTGCTGTATCGTGCAGAGCGGCCGAGGCGAAGACCGCGAGGGCGAACACCGCGAGAGCGAGCGCTCCGCTCACCCAGAAGACGAGGCGGCGGCCTTCGACCATGGCCCGCTCAGGCGACCTCCAGCATCCGCTTCACTTGTTCGACGAGCTCTCGGGTCGAGAAGGGCTTGGTGATGTAGGCGTCGGCGCCGAGCGCGAGACCCCGCTCGCGCTCCGCCTCCCGGCCGCGGGCGGTGAGCATGACGATCTTCGTCTTGCGCCATTCGGGCTTGGCGCGCAGCCGCTCGCAGACCTCGTAACCGTCCACCTCCGGCATCATGACGTCGAGGAGCACGAGGTCCGGCGGCTCGCCTTCGAGAGCCTTGAGCGCTTCGCCCCCGGTGCGCGCGACCTGGACCTCGAAGCCCGCGCGGCGCATCAAGAACTCGAGGCTCAAAACGATGTTGGGTTCATCGTCGACCACCAAGACCCGTTTCGGCACGGCCCGCCTCCCCGCCGGGGACACCCGCGCGCGACGCGCGTCCCCGAACAATTCTCATCGTTTCCGCCATCTTCGAAAAGCGCGCAAGGCCGGAGCGCGGCCGCGCGCGGGCCTTCCGCCGGCGCGCGCGATGAGCTAAGAAACGCGCACTTCGCCACACTTTCCGCGCAACCACACCCACTCGAGGAGCCTCATGGCCGCCTATCAATACGTTTTCGTGATGAAACGCCTGACCAAGATCTTTCCTGGCGGCAAGAAGATCCTCGACAACATCACCTTGGCCTTTTTACCCGGAGCCAAGATCGGCCTCATCGGAATCAACGGCTCGGGGAAATCGACCCTGCTCCGTATCATGGCCGGGATCGACAAAGACTTCTCGGGCGAAGCCTGGGCCGCGGAAGGCGTCCGCATCGGCTATCTCGAGCAGGAACCGAAGCTCGACCCCACCAAGGACGTCCTCGGCAACGTCATGGAAGGGGTGGCCGAGACCAAGGCGCTCTTGGACCGCTTCGATGCGATCTCGGCGCGCTTCGCCGAGCCCCTGTCCGAAGAAGAGATGAACGCGCTCTTGGCCGAGCAGGCCGAGTTGCAAGAAAAGATCGACGCGGTGCGCGGGTGGGAGCTGCAACGCCAGCTCGAGATCGCGATGGACGCCCTGCGCTGTCCGCCGGGCGACGCCGACGTCTCCACCCTTTCCGGCGGCGAGCGGCGCCGCGTCGCCTTGTGTCGGTTGTTGCTCGCGCAGCCCGATCTTCTTCTGCTCGACGAGCCCACCAACCATCTCGACGCCGAGTCCGTCGCCTGGCTCGAGCGTCATCTCCAGGAGTACAAGGGCACGGTGGTGGCGGTCACGCACGACCGCTATTTCCTCGACAATGTCGCGGGCTGGATCCTCGAGTTGGACCGTGGTCGGGCCTATCCCTACCAGGGTAACTATTCGGGTTGGCTCGAACAGAAGCGCAAACGTCTCGAACAAGAAGAGCGCGAGGAGATCGCTCGGCAAAAGACCCTCGCGCGCGAGCAAGAATGGATCGCCGCTTCGCCGCGCGCGCGGCAAGCCAAAGCCAAGGCCCGCATCCAGGCCTACGAGGAGCTTTTGCGCCGGGCCCAGGAACGAGCGCCGGGGACGGCCCAGATCGTCATCCCGCCCGGTCCCCGCCTGGGCGATCTGGTCATCGAGGCCGAGGGCCTCGCCAAGGCCTACGGCGACAAGCTCTTGTTCGAGAACCTCTCGTTCCGCCTGCCGCCCGGCGGGATCGTCGGCGTGATCGGACCGAACGGTGCGGGCAAGACGACGCTTTTTCGGATCATCGTCGGCCAGGAACGGCCCGATGCCGGAACGCTCAGGATCGGGGACACGGTCAAGCTCGGCTACGTCGATCAGACCCGCGACACCCTCGACCCCAACAAGACGGTCTGGGAGGAGATCTCCGAAGGCAAGGACACGATCCAGCTCGGCAAGTACACCATGCCGAGCCGTGCCTACGTCGCGGCGTTCAACTTCCGCGGCCCCGATCAGCAGAAGAAAGTCGGTCAGCTCTCGGGGGGCGAGCGCAACCGCGTCCACATGGCCAAGCTGTTGAAGTCCGGCGCCAACGTCATACTCCTTGACGAGCCGACCAACGATCTCGATGTCGACACGCTGCGCGCTCTGGAAGATGCTCTGGTCGAATTCGCAGGATGCGCCGTGATCATCAGCCACGATCGATGGTTCCTGGACCGTATTTGCACACACATTCTGGCATTCGAGGGGGATTCGCGCGTCGTTTGGTTCGAGGGGAACTATCAAGACTACGAAGCCGACCGCCGTCGGCGTCTCGGCGCCGCGGCCGACCAGCCCCATCGCATCCGCTACAAGCCGCTGCGCGTCGCTTGAGGCGTTAGCGGCCGGCACCGGCCCCGCTAGGATGCTCCCGCATTCGTTCGCGCGGAGCATCCCGATGTCGCGGCGAGTTCGGTCCCGAACGACGATTCCCGCGGGCCCCTTTCTGGCGGCTGTCCTGCTCGCGGGTTGCAGCGAGGCGCTTTTGGAACCGCCTCGGACGGAGGCCAGCGAACACTGGTCCGGGCGCGCCGAAGCGGTGCCGGGCGCGGGGGACCGCTGCGGTGCGCTCGCGTTCGAGCTCTTCCGGATCGGCAACGCCGTCGCCGGCCGCGCCGTTCCCGTCGAGACGGCGCCCGAGGACGCGTTCCCGGGAGCAGGCGTCTGGTCGGTCGAGGGTACGGTCAATCCCAACGGCACGTTTTTGTTCGCGTTGCGCGAGAGCGGCTGGGCGCCGCGGGAGACCCCGCGTCCGTTCTCGGTCTGGCGCGGCAGCCTCGGGGCCAACGAGGCGCAGGCCGTCGAACAACCTCCCTCCTGCGGCCGGCGGGTCCAGTTCGTGCGGAAAACACGAGCTCCTTCCGCCTCTTGAGGCGAAGGGAGTCGTTCGCCGATGTGGTCGCGGGCTCGGATCTACGAACTGCTCGAAGACGAAGACGCCACCGGCCCGAGCGTGCGCTCGGTTCGCAACCTGCTCGCCGGGCTCATCCTGCTCGCCGTGACGGCGGCGGTGCTCGACACGGTGCGCGAGCTCCCACCGCTCGTCCACGCGATCTGCGCCTTCGTCGAGACCGTCTTCACGTTGGTTTTCACCCTCGAATATCTCCTGCGTCTGTGGGTCGTCGTCGAAGATCGAGCGGGTCGCTGGTCGCATCCCCTTTTCGGTCGGCTCAGATGGGCGCTCACGCCGACGGCGTTGGTCGATCTGGCAGCGATCCTCCCTTTCTATTTGAACGCGTTTTTACCTTCGGATTTTCTCTTGTTGAGAATGTTGCGTTTGTTGCGCATTCTCAAGATCGTACGGTATTCTCCTACGCTTTCGACGTTTCGCGTGGTTCTTTACAACGAGCGCCGAGCGCTCGGCTCGGTTCTGCTTCTGATCGGCGTTCTGCTCGTCCTCGCCGCCGGGCTCATCCACGCCGCCGAGGCCGAAGTCCAGCCCGACAAGTTCGGCTCCATTCCGCAAGCGCTGTATTGGGCGGTGATCACGCTCGCGGCCGTGGGCTACGGCGACGTCGTGCCGATGACCCCGCTCGGCAAGACGATCGCGTCCTTCGCGGCTCTTCTGAGCGTGGCCACGCTCGCCTTTCCGACCGCGATCTTGGGCGCGGGTTTCGCCCGAGAATTGCAAAAGCAGGAGTTTCTCGCGCGCGCCTCGATGGTCGCGCGCGTCCCGCTGTTCCGCCATCTCGGCCCTGCCCAGCTCGCCGAGATCACGGCTCTGCTGCATCAGCGCGACTTGCCCCCGCGGTACACGATCCTGCGCAAGGGCGAGCATCCCGAAGCCATGTACTTCCTCGACCGCGGCCGGGTGGTCGTGCGCCGCGGCGAGCACCGGATCGTCCTCGGACCGGGCAGCTTTTTCGGCGAGCTCGCGCTCTTGCAAGGGCGGCCGCGCGAAGCCACGGTGACCACGCTCACCGCTTGCCGCTTGCTGGAGCTGCACGCCTCCGATTTCCACCGCCTGATCGGCGGCGACCCCCAGCTCCGCGAGGCCCTCCTCGCCGAGGCGCAGGCTCGGGCGGCACCTCTTTCCGAACCGCAACCGCGGCTCGCCTCAGGAGGCGAGGAAGTCCGCTAGCGCCGACGCCGTCGCTTCGGGCGCCTCCTCCGGCAGGAAATGCCCACACGGCAAGGCGCGCCCGAAGACCGGCCCGGCCGCCTTCTCGCGCCAGGTGGCGAGGACGTCGAACAGCCGATGCATGAGCCCCTGCGCGCCCCAGAGCACGAGGAGCGGACAGGCGATCCGGCGGTCGGCGTCGGCGGCGTCGTGTTCGAGATCGATGGTGGCCGCCGCGCGATAGTCCTCGCAGGTGGCGTGGATCGTGGCCGGATCGCGGAACGCGGCGCGATAGGATTCGAGCGCCGGCCCCGCGAAGGGCGCGAGATCGCGCGTGCCCGACCAGCGCGCGAGGAGCGTCTCGAGCCAGAAATCGGGATCGGCACCGATCATCCGCTCCGGCAACGGCGCCGGCTGGGCCAGGAAGAACCAGTGGAAATAGCCGAGGGCGAGCTCGCGGTCGGTGGCGGCGAAAACGGTGCGCGTGGGCACGATGTCGAGCACCGCGAGCTTTTCGACCCGCTCGGGACGATCGAGCGCGAGCCGATGTGCGACACGGCCGCCGCGGTCGTGACCGACCACCGCGAAGCGCGGGAAGCCGAGCTCCTCCATGAGCGCCGCCATGTCGGCGGCCATCGTTCTTTTGGCGTAAGTGCGATGTTCGGGATCACCGGGCGGCTTGGGTGCCGCGCCGTACCCGCGCAGATCCGCGAGCACCACCGTATGGCACTCGGCGAGCCGCGGCGCCACGTCGCGCCACATCGCGTGGGTCTGAGGATAGCCGTGCAGGAGCAAAACCGGCGGACCCGAGCCCCCGATCCACACCGGGAACTCGCCCGCCTCGAGGCGCACGGCACGGTGTTCGAACGAGCTCGACATGCCTCCCCCTCGATATGCCCGCGCGCCGGAGCGCGCGCCCGCGGCTCGGCCGATCGCGCGTTACGGCCGAAGTTCGTTCTTAGTCTCGAGGATTGCGATTGACCAGCGCCGCGACCGGACCGCGCTGCGGGACCGTTGCTGCGCGCCTCACAACAACCTCCCCGTGAGCTCGCTCTTCAAGCGCGCGCGAAAGTCGTTGATGGCGCGGAAGGCGTCTTTGAGGGTCTCGCGCTCGCGATCGGTGAGGCTCTTGGGATCGACGAAGTTTCCGACGGGTCGGCCGGCGTCGTAATCCGCGATCTGCTGGCGCAGTTGCAATCCGGTGATGAAGACGAAGGCGGCGCGCAGGCGATCCGCCTCGTCCTCGGACAATTTGTCCATCGCGTGGAGCGCCTGGATCCTCGCGAGCGTTCCGGTCTCGGCCACGCCGTGCCGCAGCGCCCACAAGCGCACGGCTTCGGCGAGCGGCAGCGTGCCCATGAGTTTCAAGTTGATGTGCCCTTTGTGCTCGGGGTCCTGCCGCTCGGTGATGAACCGGTTGAACAAGCCGATCCCCGCTCGGTGATCGGCCTGGATGCCGAACATCTCCCGCAGAAAGAGCGGGTTCTTGGGCGCGGTCTCGGTCACGAAGGCTCGGAGATCCTCGGCGAGCCGGCGCTCGCCCCAAACCGGCAAGAAGTCGAAAAAAATGTCGCAGAACAACAGCATCGCCTCGTGTTTTTTGCGCATCCAACCCGCGACCTGGGCTTTCCATTGCGAGATGCTCTTGCGCCAGAGCGGATTGGTCGCCATCACTCCCCCTTTGCACAAGCGGAAACCGAGCCGATCGAGAGCCCGGGTCATCCGCTCGGCGCACTCGATGAACCAGGGATCGATCGCGGCATGGGCTTCGTCGGGATAGTCCGCGAGGACGAAGCCGTTGTCCTGGTCGGGGAAGAGAAAGCTCTCCCGTCGGCCACCGGAGCCCATCACGATCGCCGCGAACGGCACCGGCGCCGCACCCCATCCGTCGCTTTCGAGTTCGGCCGTCACGAGCCGCAGCACGCGCCGGTAGAGGTCGTTGTTGATGTCGGAGACCAGGGCCTGGATCTCCGGCGCCGGCACCTCGTCGGCGAGGAGCCTTCGCGCGAGTTCGACCTCGGCCGCCTTGACCTGGGCGAGTCCCTCCATCGTGTCCTCGTGGGTGAGCCGGTCGATCTCCTCGAGCAGCGGGCCGACCGCGGATCCCAAGGCGTCGTGCAAGAACAGCATGCCCACGAGACGACCGCCGTCGTCGACCACCGGCATGTGCCGCAACCGTTTGCGCCGCATGAAGCCGATCGCGCGGTAGAGCGGATCGTCCGCACGCACCGTGAAAACCGGCCGGGTCATGAGCCCGTCCACCGGCTGATGGCCGATCCTTCGGCAGGCGATGCGACGGACGACGTCTTGCTCGGTGAGAATGCCGCGGATCGCGCCGTCGCCGTCCACGACCACCGCCGCCGAGGCGCGGTTCTGGGCCATGAGCGCCACCGTCTCGGCCGCGGTGCTGCCGAGCGGCACCACGACCGGGGCGTCAGCCATGTGGTCGCGCACGAGACGGCGAAAAACAGCGGTCTGCGAGTGCGTCATGCCGCGCTCCGAGGAGGACCCGCGGGCGGACTCTAGCCGGCGGTCCGGATTCTCCGCCACCGCTCGCGGACGCCTCTCGGCCCGACGGCGGCGATACTCCGGGATGCCCGGCGCTGGCCGTGGACCGGGAACTGGGTTATGAGGCGTTTCGTCCTTTCGGGATCGAGCGGTTCGCGCTCGTGCTCGTTGCCGGGACCACCGTGACGACGTGTGAACCGACTCTCCCCACGCTCTGCATCGTCAATTACAACGGGGCGAAGCACCTGGCCCGGACTTTGCCGGCCGTGCGCGGCATGGCGCGCGAGTTCGCCGAAGTCCTGCTCGTCGACAACGCTTCCGAGGACGACAGTCTGAAGGTCGCCCGAGCGCTTTTCCCCGAGGCCCGGGTCGTCCGCCTCGACCGCAACGACGGTCCCGGGCGGGCCCGCAACGTCGGTCTCGATCTCGCGCGCACCGAGCTCGTCTTCTTCATCGACAACGACGTGATCCCCGAGCCCGGATGCGCCGCGCTGCTCGCGCGAGCCCTTTCGGAGCATCCCAACGCCGCGGTCGCCGCACCGCGCATCCTCTACGCCCACGAGCCGGACGTGGTGCAATACGACGGAGCCGACAATCACTATCTGGGTCTTATGATCTTGCACCATCAGAACCTGCCGCGCGCGCGCGCGAACGCCGCGACGCGCAGGGTCGACGGCGTGGTGAGCGCGGCCTTCATGGTCGCGCGCTCGCGGTTGGACGGCGAAACCTTCGACCCGGATTTCTTCATCTATGTCGAAGACCACGACTTCGGTCTGCGCCTGCGCCTGATCGGCCGCGAGATCCTCTCCGTGCCCGAGGCTCTGTGCCTGCACGGTGACGGCGCCGAAGGGCTGTCGATCCGCGCGGTCGGCGCGTACACCGCACGTCGCGCTTACCTCTTGATCCGCAACCGTTGGCTGTTGCTGCTCAAGAACTATTCGCCCCGTACGCTGCTCGTGCTCGCGCCGGCCCTCTTGGCGTTCGAAGCGGGCCAGCTGTTCATCGCCGCGAAAAAGGGGTGGCTTCCCGAGTGGTGGTCGGCTTTTCGCTGGATCGTCGCCCGTCGCCGAGAAATCCTCGCCGAACGCCGACGGATCCAAGCCAAGCGGCGCGTCCCCGACCGCGAGCTCCTGCGCGGCGGTCCGGTCCCGTTCCGGGCGGAGCTCACCACGAGTTCGCTCGAAAAATTCATGCGCCGTCTTCTCGATGCCGTGGCCATCGGTTGGTGGCGGATCGCCGCCCCCTTGATCTGATGCGAGGTCCAGACCTTGTCCGGCTCCGCGATCGTGGCGCCTGCGACCCTATCTACTCAGCCCCGGCGCACGGCCGCGAGACGACTCAGGATCTGCTATCTCGTTCCCGGGCACGGTTTGTTGTCGACGGCCGGCCCCTCCCGCAACGTCCTGTCGCTCTCCCGCGCCCTCGCGTCTTACGCCGAAGTGGCGATCGCCGTGCGCTACCGCCTCGAAGACCGACCCACGACCGAGGTCGAGGTGATCGAACTCGAGCCCGAGCGCCGTCCGCGCGCGGCGATCGACGACAGCGCCACGCGCGACATGAGCCCCCTCGAGTTTCTGCGCTATCTCGCCCGGCTGCGCCGTTTCGTGCGCGAAGCCGCCGCGCGCTTCGACGTCTTTCTCGAGAAGAGCTGGATCCTTTCGGGTCATCTCTCGGCTTACGGACTGCGGTTGGGGATCCCCGGCGTGCCCGTCGAGAACGTCGTCCCGAGCGCCGCCCGCCATCGCGAAGCCGGCTTGGCCAAGCGCGTGCGGGTAGAGGCGGGGCGCAGGCTCGCGGGCCCGGCCCTGCGCCGGGTCCCGGTGGTCGTCGCCGAAACCGAGGAACTCAAAGACGCGATCGTGCGCGTCTGGGGCGTATCCCCGGAACGGGTCGCGGTCGTCCCGCTCGGGGTAGACCGCGGCTTGTTCAGACCCATTGCGCAAGAGACGGCGCGCGCGCGGCTGGGGATCCCCGCGGATCGGTTCGTGATGCTCTACGCGGGCGTGCTCGACGAGACGCACACGCTCGACGGCCCGATCGAAGCGTTGATGGCTCTGCGCCCGCGCGGCATCGAGCTCCACGTCCTGGGCGACGGCTCGCGCCGCGAGCGCTACGCGCGAATGGCCGCGATGACGGACGGGGCTGTGATCTTGCACGGGCGGGTGCCGCACGAGCTCGTGCCCTGGTGGATCGCCGCTGCGGATCTCTGTCTCGCCCCTTACGAGCCGCGAGCGTTCGCTACCGGAGATCTCGGCTACGCGACGATGAAAGTGCCGGAATATCTCTCAGTCGGCCGGGCCGTGGCGGGCAGTCCGAGCACGCGGATGCGCAAGCTCCTGCGCGACGGGGCCTTGGGCTTTCTCGTTGACTTTTCGCGCGAATCTTGGTTGCGGTTCCTCGCCGAGCCGCCCTCGCGCGAGCAGCTCGCGGTCATGGGTCGCGCCGCGCTCGCTCATCCGCAACCCAGTTGGGACGATACCGCCAGAGGCTATCTCGAGGCCTGCGAACGAGCGCTCGCGGCCGCGGAGCGACGGATGTGACGGGAAGCTGGCAACTCGCGGCCTTCGCCCACCTCTCGAGCGCGGTTCTCCTCGTGGGTTACGCGCTCTTCTGGGCGATCATGGCGCTCGCGCTGGCGCGAGACGGCCAGCCGGAGGAGGTCGAACGTCGTCTCGGCGTACTGGCCGCCGCGCGTTGGCCGCACGTCCTCGTCCCGCTCCGATGGCGGCTGCCGTTGCCGATCGTCGGCTGGCTCCTCTTCGCCGCGGCCGCGGGCACGGGAATGCTCGCCGGTGCCCTGAGCGGCCTGCAAGCGCGAGGTCCGGCTTTTTGGCTCAAGATCGCAGCCGTGGGGCTGCTCGTTGCGGTCCACGCGCGGCTCGCCCGCAGGCCGCACCCCGTGTGGGCGCTCGCGGGCCTGCCCCTGGCTCTTGTCGCCGTCGTCTTCTCCGTGCCCCTCCTGCGCTGAGGCCGCCCGTGAGCGCGTACCACGTGGCCGTTGCCGTCCATCTCGTCGCGGCCGCGCTCTGGCTCGGCCACATGTTCGTGTGGTCGCTTTTCGCCGGACCCGCCCTCAAAACGATCGAGCCCGCCGAAGAAGCCGCGTGGTTGCGGGCGCGCATGCTCTTCTTCGGGGGTCTGGGCTGGCCGGCGCTGATCCTGCTCGTCCCGAGCGGTCTTTATCTTCTCTGGTTGAGGGGCGTGGGACCCTACGCCCTGATCACGTTGGACTTTCTCGATCGACCCGACGGCCCGGCCATATTCGTGAAACTCGTGCTGGTGCTCTGGATGATTGTCTATCAGGCCGTTTGGGGTCATCGGCCGGCGCCCGTTGCCGTCTGGGTCAACATGGCCGCCGCGCTCGGCGTGCTCGCTTGCTCCGTTGCGATCGTGCGGGGCTGGGCATGAGCCGCAAAGTTCTCGTGCTCGTCCTCGAGCTCGGCGACGGCCGCTATCTCCGGCGCTGGGCCGAAACCGGCGATCTGCCGGCCCTGCGCGCGCTTCTCGCCCGTGGTCGCAGCGGCGATCTCGCCACCCCGGCCGAGCTCCTCCACGTCGCCGCGCTTCCCTCGCTCTACACGGGCGTGGGTCCGGCGCGCCACGGCGTCTGGTTCACCTTTCAGCCGGCTCCCGGCGTCCAGGGCTGGCGCCGCTTCTCTCCCGGTCTTTACGGCGCCCCCACTTTCTGGACTTTGGCCGCTGCGGCCGGTCGCCGCTGCGTCGTTTTCGACACGCCGTACGTGCACCCGGAACCGGGATATGCGGGGGTGCTCCTGCTCGAATGGGGAACCTGGGCCCGGTACCTCGAGCCGACCTCGGTGCCCGAGAACTTGTCCCGCGCGCTCGAAAGGGCGGTGGGTCGCCACCCCCTCGGTCTCGAAGCCCACGCCCTGGGTTTCGCGCCCCTCGACCCGCGGGATACCGCAGCGAAGCTCGAGACCACCCTCGAAGCTCGGACCCGGGCCACCGTGTGGTTGATGCGACAAAAGCCTTGGGATCTCTTCGTCACCTGTCTCGACGAGACCCATCCGGCCGCGCATTATTGTTGGCTTCCGCCCGAGGAGGGCTCGCTCAAGCCATCGATGGAGCAACCGCATCTCTTGCGCGTCTATCGCGCGCTCGATCGATCTCTCGCCGCCATTGTCGAAGCGGCCGGACCGGACACGACGATCCTGCTCGTCTCCGGGGACGCCATCGGACCCAATCGCGCCGGCTGGCATCTGCTGCCGAAGGTCTTGGCCCGCGCGGGTCACCTCGCTTCTTCCGATCTCGCCGCCGAGGCGGTCGGCGAAGGGGCGAGGCCGCGCGCGGGCTTCGATCCCGTCAAGACCCTCCGCGACCTGTTGCCCGCCGATTTCCGCAAACGGCTCGTGGGACTGCTGCCGCGCGGATGGCGCGACAAGCTCGCGCAGCGGGTGGACATCGCGGGTATCGACTGGTCGAGAACCACCGCTTATTGCCTGATCACCGATCTCGAAGGCTGTATCCGCGTGAACCTCGCGGGGCGGGAGCCGCTCGGGCGCGTTCCCGAAGAAGAATACGGCCCGTTTCTCGACCGACTCGAGCGCGAACTTCTCGAGCTGCACCATCCCGACACGGGCGAGCCCGCCGTCGCCCGGATCCTCAGGGCCGACCGCGAACTCGCCGGCCCGAGGAGCCCCTATCTGCCCGATATCGTCGTGCATTGGCGGCGCGAGCGCGCGATCCGGGCACTGCAGAGCCCGTCGATTGGGATCGTCCGAGGGGTCTCGCCCGATCCGCGACCGGGGACCCACGCCGGTCCGGGCTTCGCACTCCTCGCCGGGCCGGGCATCGATCCCGGCGATCTGCCGCGAGGGGCGCGGGTCGAAGACGTGGCTCCGACCGTGCTCGCCCTGCTCGAGATCGACCCCCGCGCGAGCTTCGAGGGCCGTCCCTGGCCGCTCGTCCCGATCCGTGAAGGAGCGCCTTCGTGACCGTCAAAGTCCTGCAGGTGGGAACCGGTATCCGCGGCCGGCATTGGCTCGAATATCTGGCGGCGTATCCGGGGACCGAGTGCGTCGCGGTGGTGGAACCGGATCCCGCCAATCTCGAGAAGGCGCGGCCGTTGTTGCCTCCCGGGTGCCGCACCTTCGCCGATCTCCGAAACGCCCTCGACGAAGTCACCGCCGACGCGGCTCTGATCGCCAGCCCCGACTGGTTGCACGCCGAGCAGACCATCGCCTGCCTCGAGCGCGGGCTGCACGTGATGGTCGAAAAGCCCTTCACCCCCACCGTGGCCGAGGCCGCGCGCGTGCTCGCGCGCGCTCGCGAGCTCGGCCGCCAGGTGATCGTCGCCGAACAGTATCGTTTCTGGGCGGCCGAGCGGACCGTTAAGAAGCTTCTCGAGGAGGAGCGCATCGGGCGCGTCGATCATTGCATCTTCGTCGACCATCGAGCGATGCGCGCAGCCGACGAAGGTCCTTGGCTCGCCACGGTCGACTTTCCCCAGCTTCAGGCGGTGGCCGTACATCATTTCGATTCGTTGCGGATGTGGTTTGGTCGACCGTCGAGCCTCGTCGTGAAGGCTTGGCGCGCGCCGTGGTCCGATTACCAGGGTTTCGAGTGCAGCCAGGCCCAGATCGACTTCGGCGACGTTCAGGTGAGTTATACGGGAACGATGAGCGCTCCGCGCTATTCGTGTGCGATCCGCATCGAGGGCGAGAAAGGAACGATCTGGACCAATCGGCGTCGGGTGTTCCTGCGCCGCGGGGCGAGCCGCTGGTTCCTGCCGGTCCGCAACGTCCCGGTGCCGCCGGGCGACGAGAAGTCCTACCCGCGAGGCGGCACCACCGCGCTTCTGATGGCCCTGCAAGCGGCGGTCGAGAAGAACCAGCCGGCCGAGACCAGAGGCGAGGACAACATCTGGACGATCGCCATGCTCGAAGCCGGCAAGCTCTCGGCCCGCGAAGGACGGCGGGTAGCGATCGCGGAGGTCGCCGACGGCCGATTCGTTCCGCGCAGCTGAGAACGTGCCGATGAGCGCTCGTTCCCGCCGTGTGCTTCTCATCGGCCTCGATGCCGCCGATGCCGTCTTGATCGAGCGCTGGGCGCGCGAGGGTCATCTGCCGACCTTCACCCGCCTGATGCGCGAGGGCTCCTGGTCGCGCCTGCGCACGACCGCCGAAGTTCTCCACGTCTCGGCCTGGCCCACGATCTACACCGGCGTCAATCCCGGCCGTCACGGGCTCTATCATGCCTATCAGGTGCGCGCGGGCGATCAACGCATCCACCGTACCGATCCGCGCTGGATGGCCGTCCCGCCTTTCTGGAAGTTCCTCGATGGCCTCGGCCGACGCTGCATCGTCTTCGACGCCTTCATGGACAGCCCGACCGAAGGCTTCGCCGGAGTCCAGATCGGCGAATGGGGAACCTGGACCTGGTTCGGAGAACCTTTCTCGCGCCCCTCGGGCTTGCGCGAGCGGCTGATCCGCGAAGTGGGCCCTTATCCGGCGCCCGAGCACAGCCGACAGGTAACGGTTCCGGACCAGCGCTGGTTCCGCGACCGCTTGGTGGCCGCCGCGGGACTCAAGGCCCGTGCCGTCGACTGGCTCCTCCGCCAGCATCCCTGGGAGATGGCGTTCGTGACCTTCGGCGAGCCGCACGGCGGCGGCCATTATTTGTGGCACACGGGCGATCCCGACTATCCGGTGCACCGGCCCGTCCCGGGTCTGCCGCACCCCCTCCTCGATGTCTACGCGGCGGTCGATCGGGCGATCGGCGAAATTCTCGCCCGGCACCTGGACGACCGCACCACGGTGCTGATCGTTTCCGGTGACGGCATGGGCCCCAATTATTCGGGTGCGCACCTCATGGGCGAACTCCTGCACGCCCTCGACCTCTTTCACGCCCCGGGGGTGGGCCGGCCGAAAGAGGGCTCCGCGCCGGTGGCTAAGCGGAGCCTCGCTTCGCGATTGCGCGAGCTCGTCCCGCTGCCGGTGCGGATGGCGGTGAGCCGCTGTCTGCCGCGTCGTCTCCAGACGCGGCTGTCTCTCAAATGGCTCAACGCGGACATCGACTGGACGCGCACGCGGGCGTTTCCGATCCACAACAACAACGAGGGCTTCGTGCGCATCAACCTCGCCGGACGGGAACCGCGGGGGATCGTCGCTCCCGGGGCGGCGCGCGAAGAGCTCCTCGCGCGTCTCGAGCTCGAGCTCCGAGCCTTGCGCAATCCGACCAACCGCCGGCCCGCCGGGCGGGTCTATCTCCTCGATTCGCTCTTTCCCGGCAGCGAACGGCCTCATCTTCCGGACATCGTGATCAGCTGGGACGAGCAAGCGCGCGTCCTCGATCGTCTGGAAGGCCCCTCCGCCGGGCTCGTTTGCGGCAAATGCGGGTACGAGACGCCGGCGTATTACACCGGGAACCATCGACCGAACGCCTTTCTCCTCGCCGCCGGAGCGGGCGTGACGGCCGGCGCGCGGCTCGCGGACGGCCATATCCTCGATGTGCCGGCGACGGTCTTCGGCTTTCTCGGGGTCGACCCGCCGCCTCATTTCGAAGGACGGGACCGAAGCGGGGAGCTCGCCAAGGTTTCGTTGACCGATCGGGTCTAAGATTCGGTCCGTTCCTGAGGGGCTCCGCGTCGAGGCGTCGAGCCCGCGAGGAGGAGGGAAACATGTGCGGTCTCGCCGGCGTCTTGTGCCGCGCTCCCGGTATGGCCGGCGGCCAATACGCCCCCGTCGTCGAACGCATGTGCCGGCGGATCGCGCACCGCGGCCCGGACGACGAGGGGATCTGGCACGACGGTCCCGTCTGCCTCGGGTCGCGGCGTCTCGCGATCCAAGACCTTTCGCCCGCCGGCCACATGCCGATGGTCGATCCCTCGGGCCGCTTCGTGCTCGCCTACAACGGCGAGCTCTACAACGCTCCGGAGCTCCGGCGGGAACTCGAAGGCCGCGGCGTGCGCTTCCGCTCCACCGGCGACACCGAGGTCGTGCTGCACAGCCTGATCGTTTGGGGCGACGCGGCGCTCGCTCGCTTCGCGGGCATCTTGGCCTTCGCGTTCTGGGACAACGAGCGACGGGAACTCTGGCTGGTTCGCGATCAGCTCGGCGTCAAGCCACTTTATTATCTCGAAACTGGTGACCTTCTCTTATTCGCTTCGGAAATCAAAGCTCTCTTGCCCGAGCATCCGGATCCGCGCGTCGACGAAGCGGCGCTCATCCAGTGGTCGCTTTACCGCAACCTCGACTTCCCGAATCGTGGAAGCCTCGTGCGCGGCATCGAAGCCGTCCTTCCGGGCGAAATCGTCAAAGTCGTCGGAGGGGTTCGTCATCATCGTTTCTATTTCCGGGCCCCGGGCGCGGTCGACGCGGCCGCTTACCGCCGCGCCGCCGCTCTGCCCTCCGCGACGCTCGTCCGGGAGATCGAGCAGGAGCTGACCACGGTCGTGCGCGAACAGTTGGTCTCGGACGTTCCGGTGGGGACGCTCCTTTCCGGTGGCCTCGATTCCTCCGTCCTGACCGCGATCGCCGCGCGGTATCGCGACGACCTCACGGCCTTCCACGTCTCGATCGCGGGCTTCCCGGAGCACGACGAGCGGCCCTACGCGGAAACCCTCTGCCGGCAAAAAGGCCTCGCTTTCGTCCCCTTGAGCCTGGACGGCAGGAGCTTTCGAGCCGCTCTCGCCAAGACCGTGTGGCTGTCGGATCTGCCGCTCACCCATCCGAACTCGGTGGCCTATCACCTCATCAGCCGGGTCGTACGCGAGCACGGCGTGATCGTCGCTCTGGCCGGCGAGGGCGCGGACGAGCTCTTCGGAGGCTACGCCTGGGCCTATCGCCGTCGCCGACGCCTGCAGCGCCTGCGTCCCTGGCTGCAGCGAGTGCCGGCGATCCTGCGCGAGACCCTCGCCCTTCTGCTCTACGCCGAGGCGGACTTGCCGGTGACCTCGATCCGCTTCCGCGAGCTTCTGCCCCCGACCGTGCTGTTGCTCGACCGGTTCCAGCGCCGCGAATGGCTCGAGAGCTGCACGCAAGCTTACGGCTTCGTCGAAAACGACCACGACCGCGAGATCCTGGGTGCCATGCTCGCCGATCTCGGCGACTTTTTGAGCCCGCTTCTGCGCCGGCTCGATCGGATGAGCATGGGCGCTTCGGTCGAATGCCGCGTGCCCTTTCTCGATCCGCGTCTGGTCGTGCGCGCGGTCAATCTTCCGCTCGACTACAAGGTCGGACGGTACGCCGACAAGTGGATCCTCAAGCAGGTCGCCTCGCGACACCTTCCCCGGGAGCTCGTCTTTCGCGAGAAGATGGGCTTTCCCTTGCCTCTGTGGGACTGGACGCGACCTTATGCGCGACCCGACTTCTTCGCCCGAGGCTTTCTCGAGACCCGTCTCGGGTTCGGCCGCAGAGGTCTCGAACGCCTGGTCGCGCGCGCACAGCGCTGGATACACGCCCTGTTCGGTCTGATCACGCTCGAGATCTGGGGCCGCCTCTTTCTCATGGGCCGTTCGCTCGGCGAAGTCGAGGCTTGGCTCGCATCCTTCGAGCCCGAGCAGCGCCCGGGCTCGCCGACGTGAGCCGGCGCGCGACGTTCGCCCGCACGATGCGGCGCTTCCTCGCTCTTCGCCATCGGCGAGGCACACGTTGCCCCGCTGCGGTGCGACCGCTCGACCCCGAAACTGCGCGACGACCGGCGCCGAGCGGCACGAGGTGCGCGCTCGGCGGAGCCGCGCGCCCACCCCGTTTTCGGCCCGTGCCAGCGGCGCGGAAACGCTCCACATCCGGCGTTTCGTTTCCCGCCTGCCGAAGATCCTCTTTCGTGCGCGTTCGCGATCGGCTCGGGTCCGAACGTTTTAGCCGTCCCCGTTCTCGCGTTTCTCCGAAGCCTTTCGCTCGGCTCGGGTGCGCGGATCTTCGACCGCCCGGGTGCGATGGACGGCGCAAAGGCGAGCGGCTATGCAAGAAGCGGAAAAGACGAGGGCGGCCGCGACCGCGGCGCCGGAACCGCGGCGCCCCTCGGCGAGGGCGCGGCTTTCGCCCGAGCGCTGCGCCCGCAACGAGAGAAACCCGGGGAACGGTGGTCGGGGATGCGGCGGGGCAAGTTGATCGGTTTGGGTGTCGGGCCCGGGGACCCGGAGCTCCTCACGGTCAAGGCGGTGCGGATCCTCGAAACGACCCAGGTCGTGGCCTTCGTCGCCACGGCCGGGCGCACGAGCCGGGCGCGCGAGACCGTCGCCGCGCACCTCAAGCCCGGCACCCGCGAGCTCGTCGCCGTCTTGCCGACGCCGAGCGACCCCGCCGCCACCGCCCGTGCCTACGCCCAGCTCGCCACGGGCATCGTGGGCGAACTCGGCCAGGGCCAGGACGTCGTGTTCCTCTGCGAGGGCGACCCGCTGTTCAACCCTTCCTTCGCCCAGCTCCTCGAGCGTCTCGCCCAGCGCTTCGAATGCGTCGCGGTGCCGGGCATCCCTCCCTTCTCCGCCGCCGCCGCCGGAGCACTCTGGCCCCTCGTCCTGCGCGACCAGACGCTCGCGATCGTGAGCGGCACGCTGCCCCCGCGTCGGCTCGCCGAAATCCTGCGCACCGTGGACCGGGTGGTCGTGCTGCGGATCGGGCGCAACCTGCCCAAGATCCGAGAAGCCCTGGCGGCCGCCCGGATGGCGCGCGAAGCCCTCCTCGTGGACAGCCCCGGTCAGCCGGGACGGCGCCTCGAGGAGGCGGGCGAGGAACCTGTCGGGCCGCTGGCGATCGTTCTGGCCGCGCGCGAAAGCCCGGCACCGAGCGAACGACCGGCGCGGGCGACGCCTTCCGTGGTCCGCTGACGTGCGACGGCGGGCCGAACCCGCGCGTTCGGGCCGCGCCTCGCGCGATCCGGGGGCGCGATGAGTGCCCCCGCGCTGCTCTTCGCCGCGCCCGCGACCGACTCGGGCAAGACCATCGCGGTGTTGGGGGTGTTGGGTGCGCTCAAGCGTCGCGGCTTTTCGGTCGGCTCCTTCAAGGTCGGCCCGGATTTCCTGGACCCCCTTTTCCACAGCGTCGTCACCGACAAGCCCAGTTTCAACCTCGACTGCTGGGCGATGCGCTTTTCGACCCTCGTCGGTTTGCTCGAGCGGGCCGGCGAAGGGGCCGACATCCTCATCGGCGAAGGAATGATGGGGCTCGCCGACGGTGCTCCCGACGGCTCCGGCTCCACGGGCGACCTCGCGGCCTTGTTGGGACTGCCCGTGGTCCTCGTCGTCGACTGCTCCCGGCTCGGTGCCTCGATCGCCCCCCTCGTGGAAGGCTTCTTGCGCTGGCGCGAGGAGGTAGAAATCGTCGGGCTCCTGCTCGATCGCGTAGCCGGCCCCGACCATGCCCTCTCTCTGGTCCGGGCGTGCGAAGCGCGCTTTTCCACGCGCATTCTGGGTTGGCTGCCCGAAGATCCCCTCCTCGCTTTGCCCAGCCGCTACCTCGGCCTCGTTCAGCCGGCGGAGCTGCCGAACCTCGAGCGGACCCTCGCACGGGCGGCCGATCTCGTCGCCGAAGGGGTCGATCTCGAGCGGTTGCTGCGCCTGGCGCGTCCGCCGAGCGTCGCCGGCCTCGCGCGCGGCGCCTGCCCGTTGCCGCCGCTCGGGCAACGGATCGCGGTCGCGCGCGATGCGGCCTTCTCCTTCGCCTATCCCGCCACCCTCGAGGGCTGGCGGGCCGCCGGGG
>JANXAZ010000024.1 GCA_025062095.1 Geminicoccaceae bacterium | reverse complement strand
ACCGACGCCACGGCCGGGGCGGAGGCCGCGAGTGGCCCTCGCCCGATCGGTCGATCCGGTGACGTCGTCCTCGCACCCCGAAGCCAGGATTCGATCCACGGACGGCCGGTTCGGGTCCCGCCATCGACGAAAAGAACCCGCGGCCTTCGCCGCCTCGCCCGGTCCGTTTCGCTGGCACCTTCGGTCCGGCGAGCCGCGGAGCCGGTCCTCTTCCGAGGACCGCGGCCGCGATGGCCCGGCGGGCGGAGCCGCGAAGGCAAGCGCTTCCCGCGCTCGTATTCCGCATCGAGCCGGGCGCCGGCGCGGCTCGACGCCTTCGCGGCTCCGCCCTCCGCGGTCCGCGCTTTCGGCGGGTCGGCCGGATGCCTTATCCCTGTCCCGCGAAACCCGAGGGAAACGAGGATCGCATGCATCGCCGCCGGCTGGGACGCGAGCTCGAGGTCAGTGCGATCGGGCTCGGCTGCATGGGGCTTTCGGGCCTGTACGGGCCGATCGAGGAGCGCGCCGCCATCGCCCTGATCCGCGAGGCGGTCGAGCGCGGCTGCACGCTTCTCGACACCGCCGACCTCTACGGCTTCGGGCAGAACGAACGCCTCGTGGGCGAGGCGATCCGCCCCGTACGCGATCGCGTCGTGGTCGCGACCAAGTTCGGCAACATCCGCGACGCCCGAGGCAGACCCGCCGTTTGCGGCCGCCCCGAGTACGTTCGCCGGGCCTGCGAGGCCTCGCTCGCCCGGCTCGGTGTGGAGGTCATCGATCTCTACTACCTCCACCGCGTCGATCCGGAAGTGCCGATCGAGGACACGGTGGGGGCCATGGCCGAGCTCGTGCGCGAGGGCAAAGTCCGTTTTCTGGGACTTTCGGAAGCCGCTGCGGCGACCATCCGCCGGGCCCACGCGGTGCACCCGATCACCGCTCTTCAGACCGAGTACTCCTTGTGGACCCGCGAGGCGGAGGGCGAGATCTTGGGCACCTGTCGCGCCCTCGGCATCGGCTTCGTCGCCTACAGCCCCTTGGGTCGCGGTTTTCTCACCGGTACGATCGAGCGCATCGAACCAAACGACCGCCGCGCCGAGCATCCCCGGTTCGCTCCCGAGAACCTCGCGCGCAATCGCGTTCTGCTCGGACCCTTGCGCGCGGTCGCGGCCCGACGCGGGGCGACACCGGCGCAAGTGGCCTTGGCCTGGCTGTTGGCGCAGGGACCGGACGTCGTCCCGATCCCGGGGACGCGCTCGTCCGCCCGGCTTCTCGAAAATCTCGCCGCGACCGAGGTCGCGCTTTCGGCCGACGACGTAGCGGCCCTCGCCGCGGCCTTCCCGCCCGGGGCGGCCGCCGGTGCCCGCTATCCCGAGGCCCAGCTCGCCTTCGTCGGTCGATGAGGAAGGATCGGGACGACGGATCGTCGTCCGGCACCGCGGCTCGGCCGTCGGCACGCTCGTCCGACCCGTCGTGTGGCGGGGCCGCCGCTTTCGCGCGCGGGCGCGTCCCCGACTTCGGGCCCAAGCCGCGCGACCGCTCGCGTGATCGGAAAAGCGGGGCCTCTTCCCCGATCGCCCGCACGGCGCGGGCGGAAGGTGCGGGCGAAGCCGCCTCGGGGCGCGCGCGAGACGAACGAAACGAACCCGAGCCGCCCCTTCTTTCTTGGCCTCTTCTTCGCCCCGCCCGGCCGCTTTCTCCCGGGGCTCCACCCCGGGGATCCGGCGTTCACCCCGGTCGTCCTCCTCGGTCCCCGGAGCGGAGGATCGAGCCCTTCCCGGGCGCCGGGGTCGAGCCCGGCCCGAGGAAAAAAGAGCTCGCGGCCTTCTACGTCTCGTTCCGCGGCCTCTCCTTCGTCGCGCCGGAGCGCCCCGAGGCCGCGCGCGGCCCCCGATTCGCCTTTCGCCCGTTGCCCTCGCGCTCGCGGACGCTTAGAGCCCTCGGCGTAGCTTTTTCGGAGCCGCCGTATGCCGCGTGACGTGCGCGCCGATTTCACCGAGCTCATCGGCAAGACCCCGCTCGTGCGCCTGAAGAAGGCTTCCGAGCTCACGGGCTGCGAGATCTTGGGCAAGTGCGAGTTCTTGAACCCGGGCGGCAGCGTGAAGGACCGTGCCGCGCTCGCCATCGTCGAAGACGCCGAGCGCAAGGGTCTCCTCCGTCCCGGCGGGGTGATCGTGGAGGGCACGGCCGGCAATACGGGCATCGGCCTCGCGCTCGTCGGCAACACTCGCGGCTATCGCACGGTGATCGTCATGCCGGAGACCCAGAGCCGCGAGAAGATCGACATGTTGCGCCTGCTCGGCGTCGATCTGCGGCTGGTCCCCGCCGTTCCCTACAAGGACCCCAACAACTACGTGAAGGTCGCGGGCAGGCTCGCCGAAGAACTCGCCAAGACCGAACCCCATGGTGCGATCTGGGCCAACCAATTCGACAACGTCGCCAACCGCGAGGGGCACTACCGCACCACCGGACCCGAGATCTGGGAACAGACGGGAGGCCGGATCGACGCCTTCACCTGCGCGGTGGGCACGGGCGGAACGCTCGCCGGTGTGGGGATGTTCCTCAAGGAACGAAATCCGGCGATCAAGATCGTCTTGTCCGATCCCATGGGGGCCGCGCTCTACTCCTGGTACAAGCGCGGGGTGCTCGAGGCCACCGGCAGCTCGATCACCGAAGGCATCGGCCAGAGCCGCATCACCAAGAACCTCGAAGGCGCTCCCGTCGACGACGCGGTGCAGATCCCGGACGAAGAAGCGCTCCCGATCATCTTCGACCTCGTCAAAGAAGAAGGACTCGTCGTCGGCGGCTCTTCCGGGATCAACGTCGCGGGGGCCATTCGCGTCGCCAAAGAGCTCGGGCCCGGACACACGGTGGTGACGATCCTCTGCGATTACGGTACCCGCTACCAGAGCCGCCTCTTCAACCCCACATTCCTGCGCGAAAAGGGCCTACCCGTGCCGCCTTGGCTCGCCTGAGCTCGCGGGGCCTTTCGGAGAATTCCATGAGCGCTCTCGTTTCCACCGACTGGCTCGCCCAGCGGCTCGACGCCCCCGACATCCGGGTGGTGGACGCGACCTGGGTGATGCCCGATACGGGCCGCGACGCGCGGGCCGAATACGAGGCCGCGCACATCCCGGGCGCGGTCTATTTCGACATCGACGAGATCTGCGACGAGACGAGCCCTTACCCGCACATGGTCCCCTCGCCCGCCAAGTTCAGTGCCAAGGTGCGCCGGCTCGGGCTCGGCGACGGGGTCACGATCGTCGTCTACGACAACAACCGCTTCTGCGCCTCGGCGCGCGTGTGGTGGATGTTCCGGCTCTTCGGACACGAGGCGGTGTTCGTGCTCGACGGCGGCATGGAGCGCTGGCGCGCGGAAGGGCGCCCGGTGGAGGATCAGCCGCCGCGACCGCGGGAGCGTCATTTCACCGCCCGCTTCAACAGCCTCTTGCTGCGCGAAATCGACCAGATGCGCGCGAACGTCGCGACCCGGCGCGAACAGGTCGTGGATACGCGCTCGGCCGGCCGGTTCCGGGGCGAACTGCCGGAACCGCGCCCCGGCCTGCGCTCGGGCCACATTCCGGGCAGCGTCAACCTTCCCTACTCCGAGCTGATCGCGCCCGATGGACGGCTGCACGAGCGCTCGGCGCTGGTCGAGGCTTTCCGCCGCGCGGGGGTCGACCTCGCCCGTCCGATCGTGTGCAGCTGCGGCTCCGGCGTTTCGGCTTGCGTCGCCGCTCTCGCTCTCTTCGAGCTCGGTCGGCCGGACGTCGCGGTTTACGACGGCTCGTGGAGCGAATGGGGTGCGCTACCCGACACCCCGGTCGAGCGTTGAGCGGCGGCCCGCGCGGCGGTCAGCGCGGAATTTCGGGTTCGAGGAGCGGCACGTGGGGGGCCGCCGAGCGCGGCAGCACGCCTTTCAGGCGCGGATCCTCGAATACCTCCACCGCGAGCTTGTACGGCCGAAATCCCGTCCGGAGGTAGAAGCCGAGGGCCGCGGGATGGTCGAAGTGGCAGGTGTGCACCCAGAAGCGACGCACGCCCGGACGCCAGGCGAGCGCAAGCGCGCGGTCCATGAGCCAGCGCCCCGCGCCTTTGCCGATCGCCTCGGGAACGAGCCCGAAAAAGGCGAGCTCGCATTCCCCTTCGCGGCGGAAGTCGAGCTCCAGGAGCCCGATCGGCTCGCGAGCGCGCTCGGGTACGAAGACCTCGACCGCGGGATCGTGGAGCACCGCGCAGAGCGCTTCGTCCGCGAGAAGCAAGCGGCTGAACCAGAGCCAGGGCTCGCCCACGCGCCGGAAGAGCCGGCGGTAGGCCTCGGGTTCGGGCCGCTCCCAACGCCGGAGGCGAAGATCGTCGCGCGAGAGGGGCATCCGCTCCGCGGGCGGCTCGCGCATCTCGAGATAGACCACGAGCGTGGCGAGCCGACCGGGAGGCAGATCGAGGTAACCCAGTGTCTCGAGGATCCGATCGCGCACGGCGACCTCGACCGCGGCTAAGGTGCGAGCTCGAGCACGAGCCCGTCGTGGGCGGGGAGCACGCCCGGGGGCAGCCGCTCGAGCCAGTCGGCATAGGAGAGCTCGTGGTTCATGTGGGTGAGAAAGGCGCGCGCGGGCCCGACCCGCTCGATCCAGGACAACGTCATCTCGAGATGGGCGTGGCTCGGATGCGGTCGCGCGCGCAGACAATCGACGATCCACAGCTCGATCCCGCGCAAGACCGCGAAGGCTTCCTCGTCGAGCCCGTCGGTGTCGGTCGAATAGGCGAAGCGGCCGATGCGGAAGCCCCAACTCTCGCCGCGCCCGTGGCGTTGGCGGAAGGGGCGGATCTCGATCCCGCCGATCTCGAAGGGGCCGTGGACGGGGCGGGGGGCGAGTTCGGGGCGCCAATAGCCGAACTCGCTCCGCCCGCCCTCGAAGACGTAAGGAAAGCGCAGTCGGATCCGCTCGAGCACGCTCGCGTGCGCGTAGGTCGGGATGGGCGCCATGAGGATGTTGTTGATCGCCCGCAGATCGTCGATCCCGTGCAGATGATCCGCATGAGCGTGGGTGTACAGAAGCGCGTCGATTGCACCGATCCCGGCATCGAGGCACTGTTGGCGCAGATCGGGACCGGTATCGACGAGGATCTTCTTGCCCTCGACCTCGATGTAGATCGCGCAGCGCCGCCTCTTGTCGCGCGGGTCGGCCGAGCGGCAGACACGGCAGTCGCAGCCGATCTGCGGCACCCCGGACGAGGTGCCGCAGCCCAAGACGGTGACCCTCATGCCGCCTCGGCGAGCGGCCGCGCCTTTCCGAACAAGCGAAAGAAGGCGGCCGTGGTCGTACGCTCGACCTCCGCGAGCGGCACCCCCTTGAGTTCGGCCAGCACGCGCGCGGTGTGCACGGTGAAGGCAGGCTCGTTGGTCTTTCCGCGGTGGGGGACGGGGGCGAGATAGGGCGCATCGGTCTCGAGCAAGCACCGCTCGAGCGGCACGTCGCGAACGATCGCGCGCAGTTCGTCCGATCGCTTGAAGGTCAGGATTCCGCCGATACCCAGGTAAAAGCCCATCGACAGCGCGGCTTCGGCCAGCCTGCGCGAAGAACTGAAACAGTGGATCACACCCGTAAAAGGACCTTTGCGTAGTTCTTGTTCGAGGATCGCGATCGTCGCTTCGTCGGCATCGCGGGTGTGCACGACGAGCGGCAGGCCGGTCAGCCGACAGGCCTCGATGTGCACGCGGAAATTGCGTTCCTGGGCGACGCGCGGCGCCCGATCGTAATGGAAGTCGAGACCGCTCTCCCCGATCGCCACCACCTCGGGATGGCGTGCGAGCTCGACGAGCGGCTGCGGGTCCTCCAGCCCCTCCTCGCCGGCGTGGTGGGGGTGGATGCCCACCGCCGCCCAGACTTCGGGCCAGCGCTCGGCGATGGCGATCGTCTTCGCCCATCCCGCGCGCGTGGTGCCGATCGCGAGCATGGCCACGATCCCGGCCGCGCGCGCTCTCGCGACGACCTCCGCCTCGCGCTCGCACAGACCGGGGTAATCGAGATGGCAGTGGGAATCGACGATCACGCCGCGCTCTCCTGCAGGCGCGGAAACACGGGAACGGGCGGTGGAAGCGGGGTTCCCGGCACGAGACGCGCCCCGTCGGGCCCCAGGCTCGGAAAGCGCCGAGCCGGCTCGCTCACCGCGAGTTGGTCGAGAATCCTGGCGGAAGCGTCCGGCATGAAGGGCTGGGTCAAGGTGGCGAGATGCCGAATGGTCTCGCAGGCGGTCCACAGGACGGCCTTCAGGCGCACGGGGTCACGCTTGGCGAGTACCCAGGGCGCCTGTGCGTCGACGTAGCGGTTGGCCTTGCCGACGACCTCGAAGATCGCCTCTAGGGCCCGGTGGAAGGCGACTTCTTCCATGGCCGCCCGCACCGCGGGCAGAAGCGCGTGCGCCGCGGCGAGAAGCTCGTCGTCTTCGGCCGCGAGCCCGCCCGGGTCGGGGATGCGGCCCGCGCAGTTGCGCTGAACCATGGTGAGCACGCGCTGGACGAGATTGCCGTAATCGTTGGCGAGGTCGTGATTGGCGCGCTTGAGCATGGCCGCGCGCGAAAAGTCGCCGTCCTGACCGAAGGGCACCTCGCGCAAGAGAAAATAGCGAACCTGATCGAGCCCGTAGCGCGCGACGAGATCGAAGGGATCGATGACGTTGCCCAGGGATTTGGAGATCTTCTGACCCTCGTTCGTCCACCAGCCGTGGGCGAAGACGCACTGCGGCGGCTCGAGTCCCGCGCTCATCAAGAAAGCCGGCCAATAGACGGCATGGAACCGCAGTATGTCCTTGCCGACCATGTGCAGCGAGGCCGGCCAGAAGGTCGTGAACAGCTCGCTTTCGGTATCGGGATAACCGAGCGCGCTCAGATAATTGGTCAAGGCGTCGAGCCAGACGTAGATCACGTGGTCGGGATCGCCGGGGACCGGAATGCCCCAGCGGAAGCTCGTGCGCGACACCGAAAGGTCCTGCAGCCCGGCCTTGACGAAGCTCACGACCTCGTTCCGCCGGCTCGGCGGCAGGATCGCGCGCGGGTTGCGCTCGTAATAGGCGAGGAGGCGGTCCCGCCAGGCCGAAAGCCGAAAGAAGTAGGACGGCTCTTCGACCCATTCCACCGGCGCCCCGGTGGGCGCCTTGCCGTCGACGAGCTCGCTTTCGGCGTAGAACGCCTCGTCGCGCACCGAATACCAGCCGGCATAGGTGCCGAGATAGACGTCCCCGGCCTCCACGAGCTTGCGCCAGAGCGCGGTCACCGCGCGAATGTGACGCTCTTCGGTCGTGCGGATGAAATCGTCGGGCGAGGTGCCCATGACCTCCACCATCCGGCGAAAGCGCTGCGAGACCTCGTCGGTGAAGGCCTTGGGTTCCATGCCGGCTTCGCGCGCGGCCTTTTCCACCTTCTGCCCGTGCTCGTCGGTGCCGGTGAGAAACCGCACGCGCCGCCCGTCCAGGCGCATGAAGCGGGCCACCACGTCGCAGGCGAGCGTGGTGTAGGCGTGACCGATGTGCGGGCTGTCGTTGACGTAATAGATCGGCGAGGTGACGTAGAAGGCGTCCCGCGCGGCCATGCTCCAGCTCCTCGATCCCGCTCAGGTCCCGGCGCGCACCGGGTGCGGCGCGACCGCCTCGCCCAGGCTCTGCACGAGCGACAAGAAGGCCTGAAAGGGATCGAGATTGAAGGTCTCGACGCCGGCGGCGAGCGCGTCGAGCTTCTCCCACAAGGCGGTAACGCTTTCAAGGTCGAGGCGGCGGGCGATCCGGGAGAGCCGCTCGTTCTCGTCCCCGGCCAAGGCCACGCTCGGAGCGCGCTCCGCGAGCACACGGGCCAGACGGCGAAGGACCAGGCCGAGAAGTTCGGAGGCCGCAGCCACGCCCTGCTTCTGGGCCCAGCCGGCGAGGATTTCGGCCGCTTCGAGGCGAGCCGCGAGGGTCCCTTCGGCGAGTGCGGCGAGAAGCTGTTCGTAGGTCTCGAGCCATCCTTCGGCGACCGCGGCGAGAGCGCGCCCCGGGCTGCCCTCGGCGAAGGCGATCACCGCCTCGCGGCGCGGATCGGCTTCGAGCTCCGGGGCGAGCACGCTCAGAGCGCGCCGCAGCGCGCTTTCGCCCAGAGGAGCGAGTCGGAGGGGGACGCAGCGGGAAGCGATCGTCGGCGGAAGCTTGCCCGGGCGTTGGACCACGAGGAGGAACAAGAGCCCCGGGGGCGGCTCCTCGAGCAGCTTGAGGAGCGCGTTCTCGCCCTCCTCGTTGAGCGCCGTTTCGGCATCCTCGATCAGGCACACCCGCCGGTGGCCGGCGAGCCCCGTCTGTTGCAGAAGCGCCAGGGTCTCGCGCACCTCTTCGACCGGAAGCTCCGGCCTGCGTCCCCGGACGAGGCCGGTATGGCGCGGGGCGAGGCGATGGAAATCGGGATGGGCCCCGGATGCGACCTGACGGAAGATCGGCGCTTGGGGGTCGCCGCCGGCGGGATGTTCGGGATCGCCCGCGAGCCACAGACGCGCGAGCCGATGGGCGAGCGTCGCCTTACCCACCCCCTTGGGACCGGTGAGCAGCCAAGCATGAGCGAGGCGGCCGGCGCACCAGGCGCGGCACCAACGCGCGAGCGCGCCCTCGTGCCCGAACAGATGCGGATTGGCGGCGGGCTCCGGCGGCCCCGTACGCGAGAGCACCGCGCGGCTCACGGCGGGAGTCCGAAACGCGCCGCGACGGTGCGCGCGATCTCGGCCGCGACGGCGTCGACTGCGCGATCGGCGTCCACCAGAAGAAAGCGCTCGGGTTCGCGGCGCGCGAGCTCGAGGAAACCTTCCCGCACCCGTTCGTGGAACGAGGTTCCTTTTTGCTCGAAACGCGTCGCCCGACCGTCGCGGCTCCGCCGCGCGAGACCGTGCTCGACGGGGAGGTCGAGGAGCACGGTGAGATCGGGCAGGCGAAAGCCGAGTACCGTGCTCTGCAGATGATCGACGAAGGCGAGGCCGAGCTCGCCTGCGATTCCCTGGTAGACGCGAGTCGAGTCGAGATAGCGATCGCAGAGCACCCAACTTCCCGCAGCGAGCGCCGGCTCGATGACTTTTTCGAGATGATCTTGGCGCGCCGCCGCGAACAACAAAAGCTCGCTTCTCGCGCTCCACCGATCGGCCGCACCGTCGAGGAGAAGAGCGCGGATCGCTTCCGCGCCTTGCGTGCCTCCCGGCTCGCGCGTGCGCACCACCGAAACCCCGCGCGCCTCCAAAAAGGTCGCGAGCCGCTCGAGCTGGGTGGTCTTGCCCGTTCCCTCGCCGCCCTCGAAGGTAACGAGCCTGCCTCGGTTCCGTTCCACGCCCGCTCAGACTCCGCCGCCTTGGACGAGATATGCGAGCGCACCGGCCAGGCGCCCGAACAGTCCCGCGCGCTCGACCGACCGACCCGCCACGAGAGGCACGGTGATCGGAGTGCGGCCGGGCGCGGCGATCTCGAGCCGGGCGATCTCGTCCCCTTGGGTCACCGGAGCCGGAAGCGGCGCCGTGTAGCGCGCCGTCACTTTGAGGCCCGGCCGTTCCTCGCGCCTCAAGGTGATGCCGATCGTTTCGCGCGGAACGGCCGGGACCGTCCAGCTCGCTCCGAGCCACACCGGCACTTCGACCACCGTCTCGCCGGCGGCGAACAAGCGGTATTCCTGGAATTCGCGGAACGCCCATTCGAGCAACAGCTCGGCTTCGCTCCGGCGCTGACGGAGGGTCTCGAGGCCGGCGAGGACGAGGATCACCCGCCGTCCGTCGCGTTCGGCCGAAACCACGAGGCCGTAGCCGGCCTCTTCGGTGTAGCCGGTCTTGACCCCGTCCACCCCCGGCACGCCGGCCTGGAGAAGAGGGTTGCGATTGTGCTGACGGATCTTCGCGTATTCGAACTCCTTCTCGCTGTAGATACGGTAGAGATCGGGATGCTCGCGAATGATCTTGCTCGTGAGGGTCGCGAGATCGCGCACGCTCATCACGTGTTCGGGATCGTGCAGTCCGGTGGCGTTCTTGAAACGACTGTCGGTGAGGCCGATCTCCGCGGCGCGGCGGTTCATCCGCTCGGCGAAGGCGGCTTCGCTTCCGGCCAGGGCCTCGGCGAAGACGACACAGGCGTCGTTGCCGGATTGGACGATCATCCCGCGCAACAGGTCGGAGACCTTGACCCGCTCGCCGACCCGCACGAACATCTTCGAGCCCCCGGTCCGCCAGGCCTTTTCCGAGACCGGCAGGGCGTCGTCGAGCTTGAGCCTTCCCGCCTTGATCTCCTCGAAGACGAGGAGCGCGGTCATGAGCTTGCTCATCGAGGCCGGATAGACGGGCAGGCGCGGGTTCTTGGCGAAGAGCTCCTGCCCCGTGCGGTGATCGATGACGATCGCCGCCTTGGCCGAGGTCTCGAAGGCCACCGCCGGCCCCGGCGATCCTCCCCCGCTCGCGAGGAGGACGAGGACGATCCCAAGCGCGCGCACCCAAGAACGGACGGCCATCGCCGCTCTCTCCGATCCGGCGTTCAACAGCTCCGCACCACCTTGCCCTCGACCGGGATCACCGAGGCGTCGGGGAAACCGAGGCGCCGCGCGCGCTCGGCGAGGGCCAGGGCCTCCCCGCGATCCTCGGTCGGTCCCGCGCGCACGCGCAGCGCGGCGCGGCCGTTGATCAGCACGGGCTCGCTGTGCGGCCGATCGAGCAGTGCCGCGGTGCGCACCGCCGCCCGCCAACGCGTTTCCTCGGTGAAGACGCCGAGCTGCACCCAGTGCGGCCCGAGCGGACAGAGCGGGCGCGCGGGAGCGCTCAGGCTGGCGAGCTGGACCCCGGGAGAGAGGCGCGGAGCCGGTGCGGAAAGGGCCTCGCGGACCGTCGCGCGCGCGTTCGGGGACGGGCTCGCTTCGGCTCGGGCCGGGATCGCGCGCGGCTCGGCCGAGGTCTCGGCGCGCGCGGTGCGGACCGTGGGCTCGGGCGGGGTCCCGTGGGCGACGTCGAGGCGCAAGAACTGGACGCGGACGCGAGCCAGCCCCGCCTCTTCGAAGCCGAGCTCGCGCGCCGCCGCTTGGGAGAGATCGATCAGCCGATCGCCGACGAAGGGGCCGCGGTCGTTCACGCGCAGCTCGATCGAGCGGCCGTTGTCGAGATTGGTCACCCGCACGCGGCTCGGCAACGGCAGGGTGGGATGGGCGGCGCTGACCCGATCCTTGTCGAAGATCTCGCCGTTCGCCGTGGGCTTGCCGTGGAACTCCTCCCCGTACCAAGAAGCGATCCCGACGCGGTCGTAGTTGGGATCGTACTCCGGCACATAGGTCCGGCCGTTGATCGTGTAGGGCCGCCCGAGCTTGTAGACGCCCACGGCCCCCGGGACCGGCTCGGAAGGCGGCGCGGGCGTGCGCGTCGAGCAGGCGGCGAGGAGCAGGAGCGGCGCGAGAAGGATGCGGCGTCCGCGGTGCATCCTCCTGTTCTCCTCCATCTCGGATTTCGCCCCTCAGGCCTCGGCGAGCCGGTCCGCCAGCAGTCCTACCGAAAGCGCGAAATATGTCGAGCGGTTCCACGCCATGAGCGTGCGGAAGTTCCGGTAGACGAGGAAAGCCGGTCCACTTTCGCCTTCGGGTCGCAAAAGCGAGGCTTCGAGCTCGAGCGCCGGAAGCGGTCCGCCGTCCAGGGCGCGGATCCCGCGATGCGACCACTCGCTCAAGGGCAAGCGACGCTCGAGGCCGTCGAGCGCCGGATCGATCGCCTTGCTCGGGCGTACCGCCCGGCCCCAACGTTCGCCCGGCCACCACCCGGCGCGCGCGAGATATTGCCCGATCGAGCCGAAGACGTCGGGGAGGCTCGTCCAGATATCGCGTCGCCCGTCGCCGTCGAAGTCGATCGCGTGGGCGAGATAGCTCGAGGGCAAGAACTGGCACTGGCCCATGGCCCCCGCCCAGGAGCCCAGGAGTTGATGGGGCTCGCGCTCGCCCCGTTCGAGGATCTCGAGCGCCGCGAAAAGCTCTTTGCGGAACAGCTCCGCTCGCCGCCCTTCCCAGGCGAGGGTGGCGAGCGCATCGATCACCCGGTACTCGCCGGTGCGGGTGCCGTAGCTCGATTCGATCCCCCAGAGGGCGACCACGATCGGCGCGGGCACCCCGAACCGCATCCGTACGCGCTCGAGCAGCGGGCGATGGACGGCCGCGAGCTCGCGTCCGCGTCGGATACGGGCTTCGTTGACCACGCGTTCGAGGTATTCCGTGAACCGGAGGCGACGCTCCGGCTGCCTGCGGTCGGCCTCGAGCACCGCGAGCAAGGGCCTCACGCCCGAAAAGGCCCGCTCGAGTGTCGCCGCCGAGACGCCCCGGGCACGGGCTTCGGCCTTGAACGCCTCGAGCCAGACGGCAAACGACGGCTCCTCGGCGCGCACCGATCCTCCGAAGCCGAAGGCGGCGCCGAGAAGAGCTCCGAATGCGGCTCGTCGTCTCGATAGCACCGAGGGTTCCGCAGGTCTCCTCGCGCGCTACTTTAACTCGACCCGCGGCTTCCGGGAACCACCCTCAATAGATCCGCGTCAGGTACGCCCCTTCGCGCACCACCGCGAGCGGCACGTCCGGCGGCTCGACGGCCGGCGGTCGTGCCGGCCGTACACGGCTTTCGGTGGTGGCCCTTGCCGCCCGGGTCGGGCAGGGTGCGAGGGCGCTCGCCCCTTCCGGAGTCTCGATCCGGCAGCTCTCCACCACCTCGACGGTGACCGCGAGCACCCCTTGCGCGGCGGCGGCCGGGGAAGCGCTCGCGACGACGAGCGCGGCCGGGGCGAAGGCGAAAAGTCGGATCAGCAGCACGGCGTTTTCCTCCCGTCGGCGCGTTCCGGCGCCGGTTCGCTGGCTCGAAGGTAGCGCGAAAGCGCGGAACGGGTGTGAACGCCGGCTAACCCTGTCGGGAACGCGGTCTTTCTACCGGAAGTTGTTCAGCCTGCGCGGCGGGCGGAGAAAAAGAAAGCCGGGGCTCGCGCCCCGGCCAGTGGTAGGGAGGAAACGCCTCAAGTCGGGTGTCACAGGGGAAACCCATGAACACGGCATTCTTATGCCAGAGGTTGAGAAAGTCCGCAAGCAGAAACCGTCGCCGCGATCGCCTCTCAGGCGAACTTTCGCTCGAGACTTTAAGCGTAGTTTGCTAAAATTTTAGTCATCTCCCCGAAACAACGCCGCAGCCGGCCGAATCATCGGCGCTTTTCAACCACTTAGCGAAAAACCAGGGGCGACCGCCGCCCCGTCTCGGGACGGTTGCGGACGCAGGCTCACGATCCCGCTCTCGATCACGGCCGCGACCGCGAGTGTAACCAACAGGGCGAGCACGGTCGTGATCGCGAACTTGAGCAACAGGCGCGGCCGAGCGGGCGCAGAGGGGGCGGTGCCGGGCACCGGCTCAGCCGGGGGTTGCGCGCCCCACGGCAAGACCATGAACAGGATCAGCCACCAGGCGACCGAGAAGGTGATGAGCGCCTGAGCGAACGTCATACCCCGGGACGCTCACGCTTGCTCGAGCTCCACGAGCGTGCCCAGAGCGTCCTTGGGGTGAAGGAACAGCACCGGCTTGCCGTGCGCTCCGATCTTGGGCTCGCCCTCGCCCAGGACACGGATCCCGCGCGCCCGCAGACGCTCGCGCGCGGCCGCGATGTCCTCCACCTCGAGGCAAATGTGGTGGATGCCGCCCGACGGATGGCGTTCGAGGAAGCCCGCGATCGGGGAGGCGTCGCCGAGCGTGCCCAACAGTTCGATCTTGGTATTGGCGAGCTCGACGAAGACGGTGCGCACCCCGTGCTCCGGTTGCGGGACGATCTCCGACACCTCCGCCCCCAGGACGTCGCGGTAGAACGCGCGCGCCGCCTCGAGATCGGGAACGGCGATGGCGACGTGGTTGAGCCTGCCGATCATCGCGTGAGCGCTCCTTCCGATTCGTCCTCGAGCCGAGCCAGAGCCTCGGGCCCCAGGCGGGTGATGTTGGTCTCGACGAGCGGACGCCGCTCGCGCGGCAGATCGAGCGCCTGGCGGACCGCGACCCGCACCGCCTCCTCGACCTCCCGATCCTCGAGCACCGCCTCGTCGTCGAGCGCCTCGATGGCCTCCGCGACGGCCTCGACGAGCGCGCCTTTGAGCCGTTCCAGCCGCGCCGGCGGGACCACGCCCGCGACCGAAACCCGCGGGTCGGCGAGGAGACTCCCGTGCTCGTCCAGCACCACGCTCACGCTCACCACGCCGTTGCCGGCGAGACGGCGCCGCGTGCGGAAGAGCTCGTCGTCCGCGTCCACGAGCTCGCCGCCGTCGACCGCGAGGCGGCCGACGGGGATACGGCCGATCACCGTCGCCGGCCCGGGGGCGAGACGGACGAGATCGCCGTCGCTCACGAGGAGGACCTGCTCGGCTCCGAGCCGTTTGGCGAAGCGCACGTGGGCTTGCAGATGGCGCGCCTCGCCGTGGACGGGGATCGCGATCTTGGGTCGGATCCAACGGTACATCTGCTCGAGCTCGTCGCGGCAGGGATGGCCCGAGACGTGGACGAAATGGTCCTCTTCGGTGATCACCTCCACGCCCTGGCTCACGAGCTGGTTGTGAAGATCGAAGAGTACCCGCTCGTTGCCCGGGATGATCTTGGCCGAGAAGATCACCGTGTCGCCGCGTTCGAGCCGGAGGCGCGGGTGGCTCCCTTGGGCGATGCGTTGGAGCGCGCTGCGGGCCTCGCCCTGGCTGCCGGTCACGAGCGCCATCACCCGATGGCGCGGGAGGTCCATGATCTCGCGCTCTTCGCCGAGAGGCGGCAGATCGGCGAGATAGCCGACCTCGCGCGCCGCCTCGAGCATGCGCCGCATCGAGCGGCCGATGACGAAAGGTCGTCTTCCGGCCGCGACACCGGCGAGGATCGCGGTCTCCATGCGCACGATGTTCGAGGAGAAGGTGGTGAACACCACGCGGTTGGGCTGCGCCGCGACGAGCTCCATGAGGCTGTCGCGCAGCTCGGCTTCCGAGCCCGACGAGCCGGCGGAGAGCACGTTGGTGCTGTCCCCGATCATGGCCAGCACCCGCGCGTTGCCCACCTCCTCGAGGCCCTCGCTGTCGGTCGGCGGCCCCAGAAGAGGCGCGGGGTCGAGCTTCCAGTCGCCGGTGTGCAGGATGCGGCCCGCCGGCGTGTCGATCACGAGCGCGTTCGATTCGGGGATCGAATGGGTGACGTGGAGGAAACGACAGCGGAACGGACCGACCCGGAAGTTCTGCCGCGGTGCGACCTCGTGCACGGCATCGCCGGCCGAGATCCCGAAATCCGCGAATTTGCGCCGCAGCACGGCGGCGGCGAAGCGCGTGCACCAGATGGGGCAGCCCAGACGCGGCCACAGATACGGCACGGCACCCAGATGGTCCTCGTGCGCGTGGGTGAGCACGAGACCGGCGAGGCGGTCTTTCTCGGCTTCGAGGAAGCGCGGGTCGGGCAACACGATGTCGACGCCGGGGAGCCGGTCGTCGGCGAAGCCGAGACCCAAGTCGACGAGCATCCAACTTTCGCCGTAGCCGAAGAGATAGGCGTTCATGCCGATCTCGCCGACCCCGCCCAGAGCCGCGAAGCGGAGCTCTTCGGCCATCACCCCTGCTCCTTGCGCTTGCCCGCGCGCACGCGCTCGCGATTGCGCTCGTAGATGGCGAGCAATCCGGCCATCGTCAGATCCGGGTCGAGATGGTCGAAAAGCCCGGCGCGCTCGTAGAACAGCGGTGCGAGACCACCGGTGGCGATCACCGTCATGGGCTTTCCGTACTCCGCCACGATGCGTTTCACGAGCCCCTCGATGAGCCCCACATAGCCCCAGAAGATGCCCGACTGCATGGCCTCGATCGTCGACCGCCCGATCACCCGCTCGGGCGCCTCGATCGCGATGCGCGGCAACTTCGCCGCCGCGCGGGCGAGCGCGTCGATCGAGAGATTGATCCCCGGCGCGATCGCGCCGCCGCGATAAGTGCCTTCGGCGTCGACCACGTCGAAGGTGGTCGCGGTGCCGAAATCCACCACGCAGGCGGGGACCCCATACAGGGCCCGGACGGCAGCAGCGTCCACCACCCGGTCGGCGCCGACCTCGGCCGGGTTCGCGAGCTCGATGCGTATCGGATAGTCGAGGTCCTCGCCCACCACGAAGGCTTCGCAGCCGAAGAACTCTCGACTCATGCGGCGCAGCGGCGGGACCGCCGGCGGTACCACCGAGGCGATGACGATCGCCCCCACCTCGGCGGGTGCCAAGCCCTTCAGTCCCATGAGCTGGATCAGCAGCGCCGCGTATTCCTCGCCCGTGCGCTCGCGATCGGTGGACAGCCGCCACTGTCCGATCTGTTCGCGTTCCCGATAGAGCGCGAAGACGGTGTTCGTGTTGCCGACGTCGATCGCGAGCAGCATGGCGCGAGGTTCCCGCCGCATCCATCGAGGCCGAACCTCATAGCGGCACCGACGGGCCACTTGAAGAGACGGTGGCCTCCTCCAAGAAAAGCTCCCCGGCACCGAAGCGGAGCCGCGCACCCGTCGCGGTCTCCAGCAGAACGGCGCCCGCGGTGTCGACATCGACGAGCCTTCCCTCGTGCACGCGATCGCCGATCGCGAGCCGCACGCGCTCGCCCATGCCCGCCGCGCGGGCGAGCCAAAACGCGCGCAAGGCGGCGAAGCCCTCGCGCTCCCACCGGCCGAGCCACATCCGCAAGCGCCGATCGAGAAGCGAAAGGAAGGCTTCGGGAGCGGGCGCGGGAACGCCCGCGGCGCGCAGCGAGATCGCGGGGCGTCCGAGGTCTTCGGGATGGGACACGAGGTTCACGCCGATGCCGAGGACGAGTGCGGCACAAGAGCCCCCGGGCCCGGCGAGGGCCTCGGGCAGAACGCCGGCGAGCTTGGCGCGACCCAAAAGCACGTCGTTCGGCCATTTGACTGCGGCGCGCAGCGGCTTTTCCGCGAGCTCGTCCACCGCCTCGGCCACCGCGAGAGCGGCGAGGAGAGAAAGCG
Organism: Geminicoccaceae bacterium; assembly: GCA_025062095.1. Taxonomy (GTDB): domain Bacteria; phylum Pseudomonadota; class Alphaproteobacteria; order Geminicoccales; family Geminicoccaceae; genus JANXAZ01. The sequence goes on along the minus strand of JANXAZ010000024.1, from coordinate 35,792 downwards.
TGGCGCATTCGGCGAGCGGTCGAGCGGGACGCAGGAGAAGCGAGCCGTAGAAATTGCCCGGGGGCGAACGCCAGGATCGGCCCAAGCGGCCGCGACCGGCCGTCTGGCTACGGGCGAGGACCCAGAGCCCCGCCGGTTCGCCGCGGAGCGCCGCCGCGCGGGCGAGATCGTTGGTGCTCGCGACCTCCTCGTGAATTTCGACGCGCGGATTCCAGAGCCCGACCTCGGTCATCGCAAAAGCGCGGCCGCGGCGAGCTTGGCCGCGGCGAAGACGGGACCGGGCACGACGACGAACCCGAGCACGAAGAGGACCGAAAGCGCGGTCACGATCCTCAGACCCGGCGCCGCGGGCGGCTCGAAGGGTTCGGCAGCGGGATCGAAGTACACGAGTTTGACGATGCGCAAGTAATAATAGGCGGCGACGACGCTCGCCAGGAGACCGACGACCGCGAGCCAGACGAGATCGGCGCGCACCGCGGCCATGAAGACGAAGTATTTGCCGAAAAAGCCGGCGAGCGGGGGAATGCCGGCGAGCGAGAACATCAAGACGGCGAGCGCCGCCGCCATGAGCGGTCGGCGCTCGGAGAGGCCGGCGAGCTCGGCGATGTCCTCCACGTACACGCCCTCGCGCCGCATCGCGAGGATGCAGCCGAAGGTCCCGAGGACCATGACGAGATAAATCAGCATGTAAACGAGGGCCGCTTCCACGCCTTCGCGCGTTCCCGCCGCCACACCCACGAGCGCGAAGCCGATATTCGCGATGCCGGAATAAGCCATCAGGCGCTTGATGTTCGTCTGGACGGTCCCGGCGAAGGCACCGAGCAACATGGAAGCGACGGCGAGGAGCACGATCACCTGCTGCCATTGCGGGACCCAGTCGGCGAAGGGGCCGAAGAGCAAGCGCAGCGCGAGGCCGAGCGCGGCGAGCTTGGGCGCCGCGGCGAGAAAGGCGGTCACGGAGGTGGGCGCGCCCTCGTAGACGTCGGGGGTCCACATGTGAAAAGGCACGGCGGCGAGCTTGAAGGCGAGACCGGCGATCACGAAGACGAGGCCCACGAGCACGCCGGTGGGCACCCCTCCGGGAGCACCGGGCCCGAACATCCGAGCGAGCTCGGGAAAAGCGAGGGTACCCGAGAAGCCGTAGACGAGGGAGCAACCGTAAAGGAGCATGCCCGAGGCGAGCGCGCCCAGGACGAAATATTTGAGCCCAGCTTCGGTCGAGCGCAGGCGGTCGCGCTGGAAGGCGGCCATCACGTAAAGGGGCAGGCTCTGCAGCTCGACCGCCATGTACAGGCCCAGGAGCGAATCGGCACCGACCATGAGGCTCATGCCGAGCGCCGAGAGCAGAGCGAGAAGCGGGAACTCGAAACGATCGATCCGTTCGTCTTCTTGATAGCTGCCGACCAGCAAAAGGCTCGCCGCGGCTCCCAGGAGCACGAGGAGCTTGAGGACGGCGGCGAAGGCATCGAAGCGGAAATGGCCGCCGAGGACGGTGGCCGGCGTCTTGTCGAGGACGAGGGCGAGCACCGCGGCGACGACGAGCGCAGCGGTGACGAGCGGGGTCACGACGGTGGCGACCTCTCCCCCGCCCTCGCCCGGCCGCGCGCGCCGCTCGCTCGCCGCCCCGAGGAGCAGCAGGACGAGCGCGGCGGCGGCGAGCACGAGTTCGGGAAGAAGGGGAACGAGGTCGAGAGCGGGCATGGCGGGGCTCACGGGGCGACGGCCGCGGCGCGGATCGGGCTCGATGCGCCGATTTCGGCGAGCACACGCTCGACCGACGGGATCATGGGATCGGTGAAGATCGAGGGATAGACGCCCATGAGGATCACGAGGAGCACGAGCGGCGCGAAGGCGAGGACTTCGTTGAGGCGCAGGTCGCGGATCGCGGCGAGGGTCGGCTTCTCGAGCGCTCCGAAGATCACCCTGCGGTAGACCCAGAGCATATACGCGGCGCCGAGGACCATACCGGTGGCGGCGAGCAGCGCCACCCAGCTGCCCTGAGCGGGGATCGCCGGGGTCGCAGGCGTGACGTTGAATATGCCGACGATGACCAGGATCTCGCCCACGAAGCCGGAGGTACCCGGCAACCCCACCGAGGCGAGCATGAAGAGCATGAAGAGCGTGGCGTAAACCGGCATGCGCTCGGCGAGACCACCGTAAGCGGCGATCTCGCGCGAATGGATGCGGTCGTAGACGACGCCTACGACCATGAACAGCGCGGCGGAGACGAGGCCGTGGCTCAACATCTGCACGAGCGCGCCGGTGAGCCCCAGGGGATTGGCGGTGAAACAACCGATCGTGACGATGCCCATGTGCGCGACCGAACTGTAGGCGATGAGCTTTTTCATATCGGTCTGCGCGAGGGCGACGAGCGAGGTGTAGACGATGGCCACGATCGAAAGCGCGAAGACGAGGGGGGCAAAGAAGGCCGAGGCCTCGGGCAACATGGGCAGGGAGAAGCGCAGGAAGCCGTAGCCGCCGAGCTTCAAGAGCACGCCCGCGAGCAACACCGACCCGCCCGTCGGCGCCTCGACGTGGGCATCGGGCAGCCAGGTGTGGAAAGGCCACATCGGCACCTTGACGGCGAAAGAGGCGAAGAGCGCGAGCCACAGCCACATTTGCATCGCCACGGGGAACTCGTGCCGGGTGATCTCGGGGATCGAGGTGGTGCCGGCCTCGCTCGCCATGGCGATGATGGCCACCAGGAACAGGACGGAGCCCGCGAGCGTATACAAGAAGAACTTGAAGGCCGAATAGATCCTGCGCGGGCCGCCCCAGATCCCGATGATCAGATACATCGGGATCAGGATGCCCTCGAAAAACACATAAAACATGACAATATCGAGCGCGCAGAAGGTCCCGACCATGAGCGTATCCATGATCAGGAAGGTGATCATGTATTCCTTGACACGCTCGTGCACCGAGTACCAGGAGCCCACGATCACGACGAGCGTGAGCAGGGTCGAAAGCAACACGAGCCACAGCGAGATCCCGTCGATCCCGACGTGGTAGCGGATGCCCAGGGGCTCGAGCCAGGTCGCCTGCTCGACCAGCTGATAGCCGCCCTTTGCGGGATCGAAATGGGCCCAGACCATGAGCGAGAGCAGGAACGTGGCGAGCGCCGTCCACAGCGCCACGGCGCGAGCGTTCTGGGCGACGATCTCGGGCGCGCCGCGGATGAAGAGAATGAAGGCGACGCCGACGAGCGGCAGGAAAATGGTGAGCGAAAGCAGCGGCCAGTCGCTCATCGGCTCAGGCTCCGAAGAGGAAGAGATACAGACCGACGAGGAGCACGAGCCCGATCAACATCGCGAAGGCGTAATGGTAGACGTAGCCGGTCTGCAGGCGGACCGTGCGCGAGCCGCCGGCGAGCACGGCCTGCGCGACCCCGTCGGGTCCGAAGCGATCGATGATCCCGATATCGCCGCGCTGCCAGAACAAGCGACCGAGGGCGAGGGCCGGGCCCACGAAGAGCCGATCGTAGAGCTCGTCGAAATACCATTTGTTGTAGAGGAACAGGTAAAGCGGCCGCAGCGCCGCCGCGGCGCGCTCGGGCAGGCTCGGCATCCGCACGTAACACAGCCACGCGAGGCCGAGACCCGCGGCCATCGCGAACGTCGGCGCGAGCTTCACGAGCAGCGGCACCTCGTGCACAGCGTGCAGCACGTGGTTCTCGGCTCCGGTGAAGAGCGCCCCGCCCCACCATCGGCCCTCGGGGTCGAGCATGCCTTTGCCCAACCAACCTCCGAAAAGGGCGCCGATCGCGAGGACCACGAGCGGCACGAGCATCACCGGCGGGCTCTCGTGAACGTGCTCCATCACCTCGTGGTCGCCGCGCGCCGCGCCGTGGAAGGTGAGGAACATCAGCCGGCCCGAATAGAAGGCGGTGAGGACGGCGGCTGCGAGGCCGAGCCAGAAGGCGAAGAGATGGAAGGCGTAGTGCGAGGCCCATGCCGCTTCGAGGATGGCGTCTTTGGAGAAGAACCCGGCGGTACCGGGAAAGCCCACGAGCGCCAGGGTGCCGATCCACATCATGGCATAGGTGAATTTGATCTTCTGGGCGAGACCGCCCATCTTGCGCATGTCCTGCTCGCCGGACATGGCGTGGATCACCGACCCCGCCCCCAAGAACAACAGCGCCTTGAAGAAGGCGTGGGTGAACAGATGGAAAATGCCGGCGGCGTAAGCCCCGACACCACAGGCGAAGAACATGTAGCCGAGCTGCGAGCAGGTCGAATAAGCGATCACCCGCTTGATGTCGAACTGGGTGAGGCCCACCGTCGCCGCGAAGAACGCGGTCGCCGCCCCGATCACGGTCACGAGCGCGAGGGCCGCGGGCGCGAACTCGAACACCGGCGAGAAGCGCGCCACCAAGAAGACGCCGGCGGTGACCATGGTGGCGGCGTGGATCAACGCGGAGACCGGCGTGGGGCCCTCCATGGCGTCCGGCAACCAGGTGTGCAGACCCAGCTGCGCCGACTTGCCCATCGCGCCCAAAAAGAGCAGGACGCAGAGCAAGGTGAGGGCGTGCGCTTCGAGGCCGAAGGCGCGCACCGTGGCATCGGCGCGCTCGGCGGCTCCGGCGAAGACGACGTCGAAATGGATGCTGTCGAAGAGGAAGAAGCAGAGCGCGACACCGAGGGCGAGGCCGAAATCGCCCACCCGGTTGACGATGAAGGCCTTGATCGCCGCCGCGCAGGCCGAAGGCCGCGTGTACCAGAAACCGATGAGGAGATAGGAGGCGAGGCCCACGCCCTCCCAACCGAAATAGAGCTGTAACAGATTGTCCGAGGTCACGAGCATCAACATCGCGAAGGTGAACAAGGAGAGATAGCTCATGAACCTCGGAACGCCCGGATCCCCGGCCATGTAGCCGATCGAATAGACGTGGATCCAGAACGACACGAAGCTCACCACGAACATCATGACCGTGGACAGGGTGTCGATCCGCAGCGCCCATTCGGCTTCGAACCCGCCCACGGCGATCCATCGCGCGAGCACAACCTTGCTCGCGGGCTCGCCCGCATAGAGAAAGAGCCCCAAGGTGGCGCAGAGCGCGGAGACGGCCATGAGCCCGCAGGTGACGAGCTGGGCGCCGCGATCGCCGAGCCAGCGGCCGAACAGACCGGCGACGAGCGCCCCCACCGCCGGGCTCGAGACCAGGATCGCGTGCAACATGGACCGCCTCAGCCCCGCATGAGATTGATGTCTTCGACTTCGATGCTGCCGCGGTTGCGGAAATAGACGACGACGATGGCGAGGCCGATCGCCGCTTCCGCCGCCGCCACCGTCAAGACGAACATAGCGAAGATCTGGCCCGCGAGATCGCCGAGCGCCACCGAAAAAGCCACGAAGTTCACATTGACCGCCAAAAGAATGAGCTCGATCGACATCAAAATGACGATTACGTTCTTCCGGTTGAGGAAAATGCCGAACACGCCGATGGTGAACAGCGTCGCGGCGAACGTCAAATAATGGCCGAGCGGAACCGCGCCCATCACACCCCCTTCCCGGTCTCGACCCGCACGAGCGTGACGGTCTCCTCCGGGCGTCGATGCACTTGCCGCGCGACGTCCTGGCGCTTGACGCCGACCCGCTGACGCAGGGTGAGCGCGATCGCTCCGACGATCGCAACCAAGAGGATCAAGCCGGCGATCTGGAAGACGACGAAGTGCTCGGTGTAGAGCAGGCGACCGAGGGCCCGGGTGTTGTCGATCCCTTCCGCGACCGCCACCCCCGGCCCGGGCTCTTTGAGCGCCCAGGTCGCGCCCACGAGCACGAGTTCGGCCAACAACACCAGTCCCACGAGCGCTCCCACCGGTAGATAATTCAAGAAGCCCTCGCGCAACCGGACGAAGTTGATGTCCAACATCATCACCACGAACAAGAACAACACCGCCACGGCACCGACGTAGACCACCACCAGGATCATCGCCAGGAACTCGGCACCCGCGAGCACGAACATACCGGCGGTGTTGAAAAAACACAGGATCAGGAAGAGCACGGAATGCACGGGGTTCTTGGCCGAGACGACCATGACCGCCGAAGCGATCGCGACCAGGGCCAGCATCCACCATACGAAGAGCTCGGCGGTCATCGCGATTTTCCCCCTCCCTTCACCGGTACGGTGCGTCGCGCTCGAGGTTGGCGGCGATCTCGCGCTCCCAGCGCTCGCCGTTGGCGAGGAGTTTTTCCTTGGTGTAGATGAGCTCGGCGCGGGTCTCGGTGGCGAATTCGTAGTTCGGGCCTTCGACGATGGCGTCCACCGGACAGGCTTCTTCGCAGAAGCCGCAATAGATGCATTTGGTCATGTCGATGTCGTAACGGGTGGTGCGGCGGCTGCCGTCGGGCCGCGGCTCGCTTTCGATGGTGATCGCTTGCGCCGGGCAGATCGCTTCGCACAACTTGCAGGCGATGCAGCGCTCCTCGCCGTTGGGATAGCGGCGCAGCGCGTGCTCGCCCCGGAAACGCGGCGAGAGCGGGCCTTTCTCGTAAGGATAATTCAGGGTGACCTTGGGTTTGAACATGTAGCGGAAGGTGAGGGCGAAGCCCTTGACGAGCTCCTGCCAGAGGACCGTGCGCGCGACCTTGTCGAGAGCGAGCATCGAACCAGGCTCCTTGCCCGCGCTCAGGCCGGGGCGGTGCGGAAGGCCACCACCACTCCCGCGGTGAGCACCACCCAGGCGAGGGAGAGCGGCAGAAGGACCTTCCAGCCCAGGCGCATGAGCTGGTCGTAGCGATAGCGCGGCAACGTCGCCCGCGCCCAGACGAACACGAACAAGACGAGGCAGATCTTGAGGATGAGCCACAGGGGCCCGGGAATCGCGGTGAGCGGCCAGATCGCCAGAGGCGGCAACCAACCGCCCAAGAAGAGCACGCTCGTGATCGCGCTCATCAAAATCATGTTGGCGTATTCACCCAAGAAAAAGAGCGCGAAGGTCATCGAGCTGTACTCGACGTTGTAGCCGGTGACCAGCGACGCCTCGTCCTCGGGCAGATCGAAGGGATGGCGGTTCGTCTCGGCGAGGATCGCCACCAAAAACAAGACGAACATCGGGAAGTGCCAGAAGACGTACCATCCCTGCTCTTGCTGTGCCCTGACGATCTCCGAAAGGTTCAACGATCCGGCACTGATCAAAACCGAAATGATGATGAAGCCGATCGCGATCTCGTAAGAGACCATCTGCGCGGAGGAGCGCAGCGCGCCCAAGAAGGCGTAGCGCGAGTTGGACGCCCAGCCGGCCATGATGATCCCGTACACCCCGAGCGAGCTCACCGCGAAGAGATAGAGCACGCCCACGTTGATGTCGGCCAAGACGAGCCCTTCCCCGAACGGGATCACCGCCCAGCCGACGAGCGCCAGGATGAAAGTGATCATCGGTGCCAAGATGAAGACGACCTTGTTGGCACCGGTGGGGATCACCGTCTCCTTGACGAAGAGCTTGAGGCCGTCGGCGAGCGGCTGCAGGAGCCCATAAGGACCCACGACCATCGGGCCCTGGCGGAGCTGCATCGCGGCGATGATCTTGCGCTCGGCGTAGGTGAGATAGGCGACCGCCAGAAGAAGCGGCACGACGATCCCGAGAATCCTCAGAACGAGGAGCAGGACCGGCCAGATCGTGGAAGCGAAGAGCTCAGCCATGGGTACCGGTGGCCCGTGCGCGCCCGCCCAGGATCACCGTGCTGCACTCGGCCATCACGGCCGACGCCCGACTGATCGCGCAGGTGCGGTAGTAATCCGCGATCGGCGAGCGGAAGGGTGCGGGATCGACCGGCCCCGGTCTGCCGAACGGTCCCCAATCGGCCGGTTCGATGCGGTCGAGCCGGCCGAGCCGGGGCGCGATCGCCACCATCCGTCGCCGCACCTCCTCCACCGTATCGAGGGGCACGGTGACGCCCGCGACCTCGGAGAGGGCGCGCAGGATCCGCCAGTCCTCCTTGGCTTCGCCCGGAGGGAACACGGCGAGCCTGCCCCGCTGCGGCCGCCCTTCGAGGTTCACCCAGGTCGCGGTTTTCTCGGTGTACGCGGCACCGGGCAGGATCACGCTCGCGATCGGTGCGATGCGGTCGCCGTGGGTGCCCTGATAGATCACGAAGGCTTTCTCGAGCCGCGCGGGGTCGATCTCGTCCGCCCCGATGGCGAACACCACCTCGATCGCCCCCTCCTCGATCCCCGCCAGGATTCCGGCGAGATCGCGCCCGCCCGCACCGGGCACGAGGCCGAGCTCGAGTCCGCCCACTCGTGCCGCGGCGGTGTGCAGGAGGTTGAAGCCGTTCCACCCATCCCGCAGGAGTCGCGCGTTCTCCGCCAACTCGTGGGCGAGCGCGAGCACGGCGGCCCCGTCGGGTCGGGCGATCGCGCCCGTGCCCAGGATCACCATCGGCCGCTCCGCCGCCGCGAGCCGTTCGGCGAAGGAATGGCGCCCGCTCGCGAGCTCCGCGAGCGTCTGCGGCCCCGCCCCCAGGTCCTGCACGGGATAGGTCAGATCGAAAGGCGCCCCGATGCGCGCGACCGTGAACCCGCCCCGTCGCCAGCGCTTGCGGATGCGGGCGTTGACGAGCGGCGCCTCCCAGCGCGGATTGGTGCCGACGAGAAGACAGACGTCCGCCTGCTCGATGCCCGCGATCGTCGTGTTGAAGAGATACTGGGCGCGCGGCCGCGTGCCCAAGGGCGCCCCGTCCTGACGGCACTCGACGTGCGGCGTGCCGAGCCGCTGCGCGAACTCCTTGACCAGGACCATGGTCTCGCAATCGACCTGGTCGCCCAACAGGAACGCGATCTTGCTGGGATCGGTGGCGCGTACCCGCTCGGCGGCGACGCGGAGCGCCGTGCGCCAATCCGTGGGCTCGAGCTCGCCGTCTTTGCGGACCATGGGCACGTCGAGCCGCCGGCGCTTCAAGCCGTCGTAGGCGAAGCGGCTCTTGTCGGCGAGCCACTCTTCGTTGACCTCCTCGTGCAGCCGCGGAAGGATCCGCATGACTTCGTTGCCGCGGCTGTCGATGCGGATCGACGCGCCCACCGCGTCGAGCACGTCGATCGATTCCGTCTTCTTGAGCTCCCAGGTGCGCGCCCGGTATTCGTAAGGCTTGGAATTGAGCGCGCCCACCGGGCACAGATCGATGATGTTGCCCTGGAGTTCGGAAGTCAGCGCGGCCTCGATCCAGGTCGTGATCTCCATGTGCTCGCCGCGGAAGACCGCGCCCAATTCTTCCACGCCGGCGATCTCGTTGAGGAAGCGGATGCAGCGCGTGCAGTGGATGCAACGCGTCATGTGGGTGGAGATCAAGGGACCGAGGTATTTGTCGGCGACGGCCCGCTTGTTCTCTTTGAAGCGGCTCTTGTCCGGACCGTAGAAGAGCGTGAGGTCCTGGAGGTCGCACTCCCCGCCCTGATCGCAGATCGGGCAATCGAGCGGATGGTTGATCAAGAGGAGCTCGAGCACGCCCTTGCGCGCCTTGTGCACCATCGGGCTGTCGGTGCGCACGACCATCCCGTCGGCGGCCGGCAGCGCGCAAGAGGCCTGCGGCTTGGGCATCTTTTCGACTTCGACCAGGCACATGCGACAGTTGCCGGCGATGTTCAGCCGCGGGTGGTAGCAGAAGACCGGGATCTCCCGGCCCGCCGCCTCGCAGGCCTGGAGCACCGTCGAGCCCGGGGGAACCTCAACCGGCTGCCCGTCGACGATGAGCTTGGGCATCGGTCCCTCCCTCACGCCGCCCGGCGGGCGAGGAGCTTGCGTTCGCGGATGCGCCGCTCGAGCTCGCCGCGGAAATGTCGGATGAGCCCCTGCACCGGCCAAGCGGCGGCATCGCCCAGGGCGCAGATCGTGTGGCCCTCGATCTCCTTGGTCACGTCATAGAGCTGGTCGATCTCGGCGATCTCGGCCTCCCCCCGCGCGAGCCGCTCCATCATCCGCCACAGCCAGCCCGTGCCCTCGCGGCAAGGCGTGCACTGACCGCAGGATTCGTGCATGTAGAACTTGGACAAACGCGCGATCGCTTTGACGATATCCGTCGAGCGGTCCATGACGATCACCCCGGCCGTGCCCAGACCGGAGCCGACCTCCCGCAAGGAGTCGAAATCCATGCGCACGGTGTCGCAGATCTCTTTGGGGATGAGGGGCACCGAGCTGCCTCCCGGGATCACGGCCAAGAGATTGTCCCAGCCGCCCCGCACCCCGCCCGCGTGTTTCTCGATGAGCGTCTTGAGCGAGATCCCCATCTCCTCTTCCACCGTGCAGGGATGGTTCACGTGACCGGAGATGCAGAAGATCTTGGTGCCGGTGTTGTTGGGCCGGCCGAGCCCGGCGAACCACGAGGCGCCGCGGCGCAGGATCGTCGGCACGACCGCGATCGTCTCGACGTTGTTGACCGTCGTCGGCCGGCCGTAGAGCCCCACCGCGGCGGGAAACGGGGGTTTCAGACGCGGCTGACCCTTCTTGCCTTCGAGACTCTCCAAAAGACCCGTCTCTTCGCCGCAGATGTACGCTCCGGCCCCGCGGTGCAGATAGAGCTCGAAATCGTAGCCCGAACCGCACGCGTTCTTGCCCAACAGCCCGGCTTCGTAGGCCTCGGCGATCGCCGCTTGCAGGATCTGGGCCTCGCGCACGAACTCGCCGCGGATGTAGATGTACCCCGCCGTCGCCCCGATCGCCGCACCGGCGAGCACGCAGCCCTCGATGAGCTTGTGCGGCTCGTTGCGGATGATCTCCCGGTCCTTGCAGGTTCCGGGCTCCGATTCGTCGGCGTTGACCACGAGATAGACGGGACCGTCGGCCTGCTTGGGCATGAAAGACCATTTGAGGCCGGTGGGAAAACCCGCACCCCCTCGCCCGCGCAGACCCGAATCCTTGATCGTCTTGACGAGCCAGTCCCGACCTTTGGCGATGAGGTCCTTGGTCCCGTCCCAATCGCCGCGCCGGCGCGCGGCCGCGAGGTTCCAGGGCCGCTCGCCGTAGAGATTGGTGAAAATGCGGTCGCGGTCGTGCAGCATCACTCGCTCGCGTCCAGAAGGGTCGTCTTGCCGCCCGCCGGCATCGAGCCCTTGCGCCCCGACTGCGGTCCCGGCTGCGGCCGCTCTCCACGTGCGATCGCCTCGAGCACGGCCTTGGCCCGCTCGTAGGTCAGATCTTCGTAATAGTCGTCGTCGACCCACATCACGGGCGCGTTGGCGCAGGCCCCCAGACACTCGAATTCGCGCAAATAAAAGCGGCCGTCGGGCGAGCTCTCCCCCGGCTCGCAGCGCAACACCTCGCGCGCCGCGCGCAAGACATCGTCCGAGCCGCACAACCAACAAGGCGTCGTCGTGCACACGCGGACCTGGATCCGACCCACGGGCTCGATGTTGAACATGTCGTAAAAGCTCGCGACCTCGTAGACCCGGATCCGCGGCATGTTCAAGAAATCGGCCACGTAATCGAGCGCCGCCCTGGGCAGCCAGCCGCCGTGTTGCGCCTGGGCGAGATGCAGAAGCGGCAGGACCGCACTCGCCTGCCGACCGGGCGGGTAGCGGGCGACGATCTCCTTCGCCTGCTCGAGATTCTCGGGGGTGAAGGCGAAACGATCGACGTCGGGCGCCATGGCCCCGTAAGGGCGCTTTCTCCCCGGAGCCGCGGTCATCGATCGATCTCCCCGAAGACGATGTCGAGCGAGCCGATGATCGCCACCACGTCGGCGAGCTGGTGCCCGCGCGCCATGAAGTCGAGAGCCTGCAGATGCACGTAGCCGGGCGAGCGGATCTTGCAGCGGTAAGGCTTGTTCGTGCCGTCCGAGACGAGATAGACCCCGAACTCTCCTTTGCCGCTCTCGACCGCGGCGTAGACCTCGCCGGCCGGAACGCGCACGCCTTCGGTATAAAGCTTGAAGTGGTGGATGAGTGCTTCCATCGAGCTCTTCATGAGCGCTCGGGGCGGCGGCGCGATCTTGTAGTCCTGCACCCGCACCGGCCCTTCCGGCATCTGCTCCAGACACTGGCGGATGATCTTCACCGATTCGCGGATCTCCGCCATGCGCACCAGATAACGGTCGTAGCAGTCGCCGTTCTTGCCGATGGGTACGAGGAAGTCCATCCTATCGTAGACCTCGTAGGGCTGGGCCTTCCTCAGGTCCCAAGGAATGCCCGAAGCGCGCAGCATCGGTCCGCTGAACCCCCAATCGAGCGCGTCTTCGGGTTTGACCACGCCGATGTCCACCGTGCGCTGCTTGAAGATGCGGTTCTCGGTCAGGAGTTCGTCCATGTCGTCGAGCTTGGGGACGAACTCCTCGGTCCATTTCCAGATCTGTTCGTCGAGGCCGGCCGGGAGATCGCGCGCCACGCCCCCGAAGCGATAGTAATTGGCGTGCATGCGCGCACCCGACACCGCCTCGTAAAAGGCCATGAGCTTCTCGCGCTCCTCGAACATCCACAGAAGCGGCGTCATGGCGCCGACGTCGAGCGCCATCGTGGTCACGTTCAAGAGGTGATTGAGAATGCGGGTGATCTCGTCGAACAGCACGCGGATGTACTGCGCACGGATGGGCACCTCGCATCCCAACAGGCGCTCGACCGCGAGCACGTAGGCGTGCTCTTGGCACAACATCGAGCAATAATCGAGACGATCGAAATAGGGAATGTTCTGCAAATACGGCCGATATTCGATGAGCTTTTCGGTTCCGCGGTGCAACAAGCCGATGTGCGGGTCGGCGCGCTCCACCACCTCGCCGTCCATTTCCAGCACCAGGCGCAACACGCCGTGCGCCGCCGGATGCTGCGGACCGAAGTTGATGGCGAAGGTCTCGAGCGTCGTTTCCGCCATCCTCTCACCGCCCCCTTCGCTGCGCTCCCGCACACGGGGATCTGTGCCCCCCCGCCCGTCGCGGGCAAGAGGCCGGCGGCGCGGCCTCGCACCGCATCCTCACCGGCGCGCCTTCTCGTCGCCCGGGAGGAGCCCGCCTCCTCCTTCCCAGGGGCTCAGGAAATCGAAGGTCCGGAAGTCCTGGCGGAGCTTCACCGGCTCGTGGACCACCCGCTTCTGCTCGTCGTCGTAGCGCAGCTCGACGTAGCCGGTGAGCGGGAAATCCTTGCGCAACGGATGCCCCTCGAAGCCGTAATCGGTCAGAATTCGACGCAAGTCCGGGTGATCGGCGAAATAGATCCCGTACATGTCCCAAGCTTCGCGCTCGAACCATCCCGCCGTCGAGTACACTCCGACCACCGAGGGAACCGGTGTGTTCTCGTCGGTCTCGATCTTCACCCGGATGCGCTGATTGTGCTTCAACGAAAGAAGATGATAGACGACCTCGAAGCGCCGCTCGCGCTCCGGATAGTCCACGCCGCACAGATCCACGAGCTCTTTGAAGAGCATGTGAGGATCGTCGCGAAGGTACAAAAGCACGCGGCGGATCGAGGCGGCGGGCACGCGGATGGTGAGCTCGCCGCGGGCGATCTCGGCCCCCAGGAGATGATCGCCGAGCGCCGCCTCGATCAGGCTCGCGAGCTCCGCGAGCGCCGCCTCGCGCTCGGCGAGCGTCTGCACCGGCATGCTCGTCTCCGCCTCAGCGCAGGATCGTGGCCGTGCGCCGGATCTTCTTCTGCAACATCAAAATACCGTAGACGAGCGCTTCGGCCGTGGGCGGGCAACCCGGCACGTAGACATCGACCGGAACGATACGGTCGCAGCCGCGCACGACCGAATAGCTGAAGTGATAATAGCCTCCGCCGTTGGCACAGGACCCCATGGAGATCACGTAGCGGGGCTCGGCCATTTGATCGTAGACCTTGCGCAACGCCGGCGCCATCTTGTTGCACAGCGTCCCCGCTACGATCATGACGTCCGCCTGCCTGGGGCTCGGTCGGAAGACGCAGCCGAAGCGGTCGAGGTCGTAGCGCGAGGCGGCGGCGTGCATCATCTCCACGGCACAGCAAGCGAGCCCGAAGGTCATGGGCCAGAGCGAGCCCGAGCGGGCCCAGCCCACGAGCTCCTCGAGCTTGGTGACGATGTAGCCCTTGTCGCGGACCGCCCGGTCGACCTCTCGGAAGAAGGGATCGACCGTCGGGCGCGCAAAGGCGGTGGCCTCGGTGCTCATGCTCACTCCCACTCGAGAGCGCCTTTCCACCACTCGTATATGAAGCCCACGGTGAGCACGGCAAGGAACACGACCATCGACCAGAAGCCGAAAAGGCCGATATCGCCGAGCGCCACCGCCCAGGGGAACAGGAAGGCCACCTCGAGATCGAAGACGATGAAGAGGATGGCGACGAGATAAAAGCGCACGTCGAACCGCTGGCGCGCGTCGCCGAAGGGCGAAAAGCCGCATTCGTAAGCCGACAACTTCTCGGCATCGGGCCGCTGCGGCGCGACCAGAAGCGAAGCCAGGACGATCAGGACCGCGAGCCCGGTCGCGATCCCGAGAAAGACGAGGATCGGCAGGTATTCGGCGAGATAACCGTCCATGGCTTCGCGCACCTTCCGGCTCCGCGCCGGTCGGCGCGGACCTTAGGCGCCCCGACGACGAAAGCCAAGGTGGCTCGCCGCCGGAACAGGACGAGCGCGGTTTTTCGACGGTCGTGCGACGATCGATGGCGAGGACGACGGGACTTGAACCCGCGACCTCCGGCGTGACAGGCCGGCGCTCTGACCAGCTGAGCTACGTCCCCGCGGGGTCGCGCGGCATGTAGGCGCCGATCCGCGCCCTGTCAACCGCACCTCTTGGCGGCGGCCTGCCGCGATGCTAGGGCGGGCTCGTGTCCCGCCGCGCCGCCGACCTCCTGCTCCTGCTCGCGAGCCTTGGTCTGTCCCTGGTCCTGTTCGAAGGGATCGCGCGACTTTTCGATCTTTCCTGGCCGGTCTTCTATCGACCCGATCCGGTGCTGGGCCAGGTCCCCATCCCCCGCGCCGAGGGCTGGGACCGATCCGAAAATCCCGTGTACGTGCGCTTCAACCGCTTCGGCATGCGCGATCGCGAGCGCAGTCTCGAGAAAGCCGCCGACGCCTTCCGGATCGCCCTTCTCGGCGACTCTTACGTCGAGGCCAAACAGGTCGCTTTCGAAGACACCGTGGGTGCGGTCCTCGAGCGCGGACTGGCCCGCTGCCCCGCTTTCGAGGCGAGCAACGTCGAGGTTCTCAACTTCGGGGTCGCGGGATACGGCACTACCCAGGAACTTCTGATGTTCGAGGAACGCGCCAGACGTTTCGCACCCGATCTCGTCGTTCTCGCCTTTTTCTGGGGCAACGACGTCCGCAACAACAGCCTCGAGCTCCAGGGTCCTTCGAACCCCACTTCGTCGAGCGCGACGGTGTCCTCGTCCTCGATCGGAGCTTTTTGCGTAGCTTCGGCGAGGCGCTGCGCACGAGCGCTCTCGGGCGCTTTTGGTACGAGCTTTCGCCGGACGTTCGGCTCGTCCAACTCGTCCTCGCCGCCGCCCGCGCGCGTCGCGAACACGAGGCTGCGGCGCGCCGCGCCGAAGAAGAGCGGACCGCGGCGGTGCGCGCGCGAACCCCGGGTTTCGAGCCCGGACTCGATCATCAGATCTACCTCGACCCGCCGCCGCCCGTGTGGGAACGCGCTTGGACCGTCAGCGAACGGATCCTCGCAGAACTCGCCGCGCGGGTGCGCGCGAGCCGAGCGGATTTCGTGCTCGCGAGCTTCGGAGCCGGGATCGAGGTCCATCCGGACCCCGAAATCCGCGCGGCCTTCGCCAACGTCTTGGGCGTGCGCGATCTCGACGCACCCGAGCGCCGGATCACGGCGATCGCGGCGCGCTTGGGGATCGAGCACGTGCCCCTTCGGCCGCGGCTCCTCGCGCACGCCGAGCGGACCGGCCGGTGCGTGCACGGTTTCGTGGGCGCGGTCCCCTGCGGCGGCCATTGGAACGAGGAAGGCCATCGCGTGGCGGGCGAGACGCTCGCCGCCCATCTCTGTGCGCGATACGCGGCCCTCGGGCGCCTTGCCGGCTCGCGGCCTCGGGGCTAGTGGCATCTCGGGGACGGGCGTAGCTCAGGGGTAGAGCGCGACGCTTACACCGTCGATGTCGGGGGTTCGAATCCCTCCGCCCGTACCATGCGAACGCCGAGTCCCGCCCGACCCGTGGCCTCTGTCCGTCATCCGCACGAGCGCATCGTCCCTCTCCACACCGCCGTGCGCGGGCGTGTGCGCTTGCGCATCGCCGAGCTCAAACGAAGGCCGCAGGCGGCCTCCGCCCTCGAGCGCGGGCTCGCCGAGCATCCGGCGGTGGCGCGGGCGCGCGCCAACCCGCTCACCGGCTCTCTTCTCGTCGAGCACCGTTCGACCCTCGATCTCGATTCGCTCATCGCCCTCGTGCGCGGTCTCCTCGAGCGGCTGCCCGAGGCTCTCCGGCCGGCCTCCGAGGAGAAGGCGCCCGCCCCGTGGCCGAGCGCCGAGCCCGCACCGCATCCCGGCTGGCACGGCCTGTCGGCGGATGAATGCGCGGTCGTTCTCGGCACCGATCCCGAGCGCGGGCTGTCGCCAACCGAAGCGCGCGCGCGGCTCGCTCGCGACGGGCCCAATGCGCTGCCGGCCGCGCGGACCCGATCCGAACTCGAGATCCTCGCCGCGCAGCTCGCCTCCTTGCCGGTGGGACTGTTGGCCGTGTCGGCCGCAATTTCGCTCGCCACCGGCGGCCTCGCCGATGCCGTGGCGATCCTGGGGGTCGTGGCCCTCAACGCGACCATCGGTTGGTACACCGAGAGCCGCACCGAGCGGATCATCGCCCGGCTCGACGCGGTCGAGGCGCCCCTCGTCGCGGTGGTGCGCGACGGCGCGCCGATGCGGGTGCCGAGCGAGGAGGTCGTCCGCGGCGATCTCCTGCTCCTCGAGGCGGGCACGCGAGTCGCCGCCGACGGCCGGCTCGTGACCGCCGAGGGGCTCGCGGTCGACGAGAGCGCGCTCACCGGCGAGAGCCTGCCGGTCCGCAAGCAGACCGCGACCCTCGCCGATCCGCTCCTTCCGCTCGCCGATCGCGCCAACCTCGTCTTCCGCGGCAGCGTCGTCACGAGCGGAGCCGGGCGGGCGATCGTCGTCGCGACCGGACCCGCCACCGAGGCCGGCCGGATCCAGGCACTCTTGGGCGAGGTCGCCCCGCCGCCCACGCCCCTGCAGCAACGCCTCGAGGATCTCGGGCGTCGGCTCGTCTTCGTGAGCGGCTGCGCGTGCGCCGGCATCTTCGCGTTGGGCGTGCTGCGTGGCCTGGGCTTTCTTCCCATGCTCGGGACCGCGGTTTCGCTCGCCGTGGCGGCCCTGCCGGAGGGCCTGCCGACGGTCGCCACCACCACGCTCGCTCTCGGCATCAATCGGATGCGCGAGAAAGGCGTGCTCGTGCGCAAGCTGGCAGCGATCGAGACCCTGGGCTCGGTCCAGGTCTTGTGCTTCGACAAGACCGGAACGCTCACCCAGAACCGCATGGCGGTGGCGGCGGTCGGGCTCGGAAGCGGTACCGTCTTGCGCCGGGGCTGCACGGTCGACGAGCTTCTGGGCCCGCTCGAGAACCGGCCCCTCGGCGCGACCGAGCTACTGACGGTGGCGGCGTTGTGCAGCGAGGTCGAGTTCGACGGCGACGGCTGCGCGGCGGTGCTCGAGGGTTCTCCCACCGAAGTGGCCCTGGTGCGCTTGGCCCTCGAGGCCGGGGTCGAAGTCCGCGCCCTGCGCGCCGCGCATCCGCGCCTCGCGCTCGTGCCGCGCAGCGAAGAGCGTCCCTTGATGGCCACCCGTCACCCGCTCTCCGAGGGGCGCCATCTTCTCGCCGTCAAGGGCAGCCCTCCGACCGTTCTCGAGCTCTGCTCCGCCGTCCGCGACGGCGACGCCGTCGTCCCCCTCGACGGCGAGCGGCGCCGGCGCATCCTGGCGACCAACGAATCGATGGCGGTGGAAGGATTGCGCGTGCTCGGCTTCGCGCTCGCCGAGCTGGACGCGGATGCGCCGCTATCCGTGGACGGGCTCGTCTGGCTCGGCCTCGTGGGCCTGGCCGACCCCGTTCGGCCGGGCATGAAAGATCTCGTGCGCACCTTCCACCGCGCCGGCATCCGTACCGTGATGATCACCGGCGATCAGAGCGCCACGGCGTACGCGATCGCGCGGGAGCTCGGTCTGTCGGGAGCCGGCGAGCTCGAGATCCTCGACAGCTCCCGGCTCGACCGGCTGGAGCCCGAGATGCTCGAGGCCCTCGCCCCGCGGGTGCACGTCTTCGCGCGCGTGAGCCCGTCCCACAAGCTGGCCATCGTCCAGGCGCTTCAGCGCCGCGGGCTGGTGGTGGCGATGACGGGGGACGGCGTCAACGACGGCCCGGCGCTCAAGGCGGCGGACGTCGGGGTGGCGATGGGCCGGAGCGGCACCCAGGTCGCGCGCGAGATCGCGGATATCGTGCTCGCCGAAGACGACCTTTCGACCATGGCGACGGCCATCGCCGAAGGCCGTACGACGTACGCGAACATCAAGAAAGCGGTGCATTATCTCTTGGCGACGAACCTCTCCGAGATCGCCGTCACCGGCGCGGGCGTCGTGCTCGGCACCGGGGCGGTGCTCGCCCCGCTGCAGCTCTTGTGGCTCAACCTCGTCTCGGACGTCGCTCCGGCCTTGGCGTTGGCCCTCGAGCCGGCGGAACCCGACGTGCTCGCCCGCCCCCCGCGCGATCCGCGCGCACCCTTCACGAGCGGCCGGGAACTCGCTCGCTTCGCCCGCGAAGGCGCTTTGATCAGCACCGGTGCGCTCGCCGCTTGGGGGACGGCGCGGTGGTTGTACGGTCCGGCCTCGGCGATTCCGGGTACGGTCGCCTTCCAGAGCCTGACGACCGCGCAACTCCTGCACGCCCTCGTCTGCCGCAGCGACCGCCGGAGCCTGTTCCCCGGCGATCGCTCGCTCCCACCCAATCCTTGGCTCGCGCTCGCGCTCCTCGCGAGCGGTGCGCTCCAGCTCGCGACCCTGTTCGTGCCGCCGTTGCGCAACCTTCTGGGGCTCGCACCCCTGGGCGGACGCGACCTCGCGCTCGTGGCGGCGGGCAGCGTCCTGCCGCTTCTCCTCAACGAAGCGCTCAAGCCCGCCGCACCACCGGCGCAGGCTCCGTCCGAAGCCGAGCCCTCCGAGAAAGGTCCGCCGCCATGATGCGCGACTTCGTCTTCACCTCGGAGTCCGTCACCCCCGGCCATCCCGACAAGCTCTGCGATCGCATCAGCGATGCGATCGTGGACCGCTTCGTCGCCCTCGATCCCCTGGCCCGGGTCGAGGCCGAGTGCGCGGTCGCGGTGGGCACGCTCTTCCTCGCCTGCCGTTTCGCGTCTCCGGTGCGGCTCGATCTCCCGGCGATCGCGCGCGAGACGATCGCGGCCGCGGGCTACACGGGCAACGGCTTCGATGCCGCGACCTGCGCCGTTCTCACGAGCGTGGCCGAGACCACGACCGCTCCGCGCCTCGAGCGCGACGAAAGCGAACTCGACGAAGACGGCCTCGAGGCCGTCGCGGCCACCCACCACGTCACCGCCTTCGGCTTCGCTTGCCGGCAGACCCCCGAGCTCATGCCCCTGCCGATCGTCCTCGCCCACGCCCTCGCGCGATCGCTCGAGCGGGCGCGGGACGAGCTTCCCTGGCTCATGCCCGACGGCAAAGCCCAGGTCGCGATCGAGTACCGCGACCGCCGACCGACCCGCGTCCACGCGCTCGCCATCCTCGCCGCGCTCGACCCCGACCGCCGCCCGAAACCGGCGGAGATCGAGGAGGCCTTGCGCGCGAAGGTGATCGCCCCCTGCTTCGCCGCCGCCCCGGTGCGCCCCGACGAACGCACCCGGATCCTCGTCAACCCGGGCGGCCCGTTCCTGGTGGGCGGTCCGGCCCGGCACGCGGGTCTCACCGGGCGCAAGACGGGGATCGACACCTACGGCGAATTCGCCCGCCACAGCGGTGCAGCGCTTTCCGGCAAGGATCCCGGGCGCATCGACCGCATCGGCGCTTACGCCGCCCGCTGGGCGGCCAAGAACGTCGTCGCCGCCGGCCTCGCCGAGAGCTGCGAGGTGCAGCTCTCGTGGACGATCGGCCTGTCGCGCCCGGTGAGCCTGGTCGTCGAGACCTTCGGAACCGGGAAGATCGCGGAGGAAGAGATCGCCGCGCGGCTGGCGCGGGCGATCGACTTCCGTCCCGCGGCGATCGTGCGCGCCTTCGACCTCCGCCGCCTGCCGGCGCGATCGCCCGCGGGTTTCTTTTCCCGCTTGGCGGCTTACGGCCAGGTCGGCCGCAGCGATCTCGATCTGCCCTGGGAACGCCTCGACCGCGTCGAGGCGCTCGTCGATTGATCTCCTCAGCCGGTCTTTCCCGGCTCGACGCTCGTCGGGCTCGGCGCTTCGGGAGCCGGCTCGACGGTCGGCGCAGCGGCCGGCCGGCGCGATGCCCCCTCGCCCGCGGCTTTCCGCGGCCGTTTCGCGGCCGCGGTGGTGCGCCGCGCACGTTGCGGCTTCGCCGCGGGCGCCGCGGCTTCGCCCGCGGTTTTCTCTTCGCCCGGTGCGAGCTTGTGGAAGACGAGCTCGCCCACCGAGCGGATCACGCCTCCGACGGTGCCCACCAACTCCTTGAGCGCGCCCACGGCCACCCCGCCGATGCCGCTCACCGCCTCGAGCGCCGCGTTCGCCGCGGTGCGCGCGATCTCGGCCGTGCGCCCTCCCACCTGAGCGGCGGCATCGAGCACGCCGTCCACCGCGCGCTTGGCGACCGAAGCGACATCCGCCCCCGCCTGCGCGGCCGCCTCGGTGGCCGCGCGCACGACACCGCCGGCGGCCGCCGCCACGTCGCCGCCCACGTCCGCCACCCCGAGCACGGCGCCTTTGGCGGCGGCGCGCGCGGTAACCAGAAGCCCGCCCGCGTCTTTGGCCGCGGCCATGGCCGAGCGCACGGCTTCGCGCGCGAGCCCCAGCGCCTCGGCCGCGGCGCGACCGGTCGCGCGCGCCCCTTCGCGCACCCGCGCGCGCACGATTTCGGCGATCTCTTCTTCGGTGCGGGCGATCTTTTCGAGCTCGCCTCGGACCGCGGCCTTGAGCTCGGCGCTCGTCGCGGGCTCGGTTCCTTCCGCGCGCGTCCCTTCCGCTTCTTGCATCGGCGTCTCCTCGCGATCTTCCGCGTCTTGCAGATAAGCTTCGGGCCGGGCCGGCGAAAGACGGCGCGACGCGGCGCTCAGCGCCCACCGCGCACGAGATTGGACGCGTACCACAACAGGCTCACCGCCGGGCCCGCGACCTGACCGCGGATGACCTGGACGAGAGCGAGCAGCAGCAGAGCGAGCAGGGCCGCTCCCCTGAGGTCGAGCTCGCCCGCGGTCGCGCGACGCAAGCGATCGTCGAGGGCCCCCGCCCGCTCCGCGAGCCGCTGCGCGACCGGGATTTCTCGCGGTGCGAGGCTTTCCACGCGCACGAAGCCGCGCGCGGCGAGCTCGTCCAGCAGCGGCTCGAGCGGACCCTCGTGGTAGACGAGCACGCTCGCGGTGCGGGGGTTGACCTCGACGGAGCGCACGCGCTCGGAGAGCGCGAGCTCGAGGGCGAGGGCGTCGAACCAGGCCGTATCGTAGCGGCGGCGGTCGATCCTGAGGCGAACGCGGCCGGGAAGACGATGAACGATCCGCGCCGGTTCCGGCTCAGCCATGCGCCCGCGCCTCGCCGGCCGCCGCCGCGCCCGGACCGCCCGCCTGTTCGGCCGTTTCCTGTTCGAGCTCGGCGCGTGCTTCGGCGAGCATGTCCTCGGCCGCCTCCGCGAGCTCGGCCACCGTCTCCTGGGTCGTCTGCCAGGCGAGGATCACCCCCTTGATCGCGGCCTTGGCGATCGGTCGGCCGACCCGGGCGATCGCCGGCAACAGCACGGGGGCCAGAGCGAGCGTCGCGGCCCCCACGACGAGACCGGTCAGGAGCAGCTGGCCGCGGCCGTTGAGCGAGCCGATCGCCATGGGATCGTCCCTTTGCGACGGTTCATCGAACGCGCGCGAGGTGATGCCATAGCGCGGCGCGGGGCTGCAAGCGCGCGCGCGAGCCGAGTATGATCCGCCCGGTCGGCTGCGAAGACCGCGGTCTCGTCGGGAGTGCACGCGATGGCCCAAGAGGAAGGACGCAGCGAGGACGCCGCGCGGGTCGTCATCGAATCGTCACAGGGTCGCCAAGAGCTCGTCTTCGAAAAAGCAGAAGTTACGACCGTGACATCGGCCCACGTCGTCGTCCTGCTGAGCAACGCCAAGGGCGAGAAGGTTCGCGCCGTGCTGCCCAAGTCGATGCTCCGGCAGGTCGTGAGCCTGAAGATGCTGTGGTGATCGTCCCGTTTCCCAGAGTTCGTCCGCAACCCTCGGTCGCGGGTCCCACCCTTCCTCTGGAAGCGCGGGAGGAGCTCGAGCGGGCCTGGCTCGCGCTCGAGCGGCCGAGCTTCGCCGCCCAGCTCTCGAGTATTCTGGGCACGCCCATCGATCAGATCCTGCGCCTTTTGCCGGAGGACTGGTCGGGGCCGATCCGGCGCGCGGCGGAGGCGGCTGTGGTGCGGGCCTACGACGTCGCCGCCGGGACGCTCGAACAGACCCCGCCCCCGACGGGACTCCTGGGACATCGTCTGGCGGCCGCGCTCACCGGTGCGGTCGGCGGCTTCTTCGGACTTCCCGCGCTGCTTCTCGAGCTCCCCACGACCACCCTCGTGATGCTGCGGGCCATCGCCGACGTGGCTCGGGCCAACGGCGAGGATCCGCGCAGCCCCAAGACCCGCCTCTCCTGCGTCAAGGTGTTCGCGATCGGCGGGCGGAGCCACGCCGACGATTACGCCGAGCTCGGCTATTACGAGTTGCGCCTGGGCCTGGCGTGGCAGTTCACGAACGTGCCGGCGCTCGACGCGGGCGCCGCCTCCGCGCTGCCTCAACCGATCGGATTGTTACGGGCGATCGGAGCGCGTTTCGGCGTCGTCGTGACCGACAAGGCGGCCGCGCAGCTCGTGCCGGTGTTCGGCGCGCTCGCCGGTGCCGCCGTCAACACCCTCTTCATGGAGCACTTCCTGAGCGTCGCCGACGGGCATTTCACGGTCCGCCGGCTCGAGCGGACCTACGGTCGCCCGGCGGTCGAAGCGGCCTACCGCGCGATCGGGGCGCGCTACGGCAAACCCGGTTCGCTCAAACGAGTACGGCCACGCAGGCGAAATAGACGAGTAGCGTGAGCACGTCCTGGGTGACGGTGGCCACCGGCCCGCTGCCGTAGGCCGGATCGAGGCCGAGCCGGCTCAAGACCCAAGGGAACAGGAGCCCGATCGCCGAAGCGCAGGTGCCGGCGGCGAGAATGGCGACGGCGACGGCGAGCGCGAGCCCCCACCCCGCGCCGAGGAGAAGCGCCGCGGGCATCGCACCCGTCCCGAGCACGAGGCCCAGAAGCGCCCCGGTAGCGAGCTCGCCCCACAACAACCGGCCCAGAGGCGCCTGCTCGAGGGACAGCCCGCGCACCGCCACCGCCTCGCTCTGGGTGCCGATGGCATCGGCGAGATAGACGATCGCGGGGACGAAGAAGGCGATCGCCACCTGAGCCTGCAGCCGCGCCTCGAATCCGGCCATCACCGCCGCCGCCACGATCGCCCCCAACAGCCCCACGAACAACCAGGGCAATCGGTACGCGACGCGCCGTATCGGTGACAGCGCCAGGGCCTGGGTGGCGTGGTTCGTCGAATCGAGGATGCCGGTGAACCGACGCAGATCCTCGTCGTGCTCGCGCAACAAGACGTCGATGAGCGCTTCGGGCGGAACCACGCCGAGAAAGCGGCGGCCCTCGTCGACCACCGGCACGGACGCGAGCCGGTATCGGTGGGCGACGATCGCCACCCGTTCCTGATCGGTCTCGGCGCCGACCGCGGGCGGCGGCGGCCGCATGAGAGAGGCGAGCGGCGCGTCGGGCGCCGCGGCGAGGAGCTCGGCGGTGGGAACCACCCCGGAAAGACGCTCCTCGGCGTCGACCACCCAGACGGGGTCGAGAAGCGCGTAGCGCTCGCGCGCGAGGCGCGCCAGGGCGTCCCCCGCCGTCTCGCCTTCGCGCCCGCGCGGGACCCGCGCCTCGAGACGAGCTCCGGCGGTCTCGGCGATCGGACGGGTCACGGGATCCATGGTCGCGCTCTTCGTGTACGCGCGGTCCCGCCGCGGAGGCAGGAGGTTTTCGCGCGCGCCGCGGCTTTTTCGCGCTGCACCGTGGTCGGACCGTGACAGCCGTGCTATCCGCCCGCCGGTTTCGCGTCCGAGCGGGAGAGGATCTCGTGCAGCGCGTCGAACTTCCCGGTGTGGAACTCCGCGGCCCCGTGCTCGCCGGTTTCGAGCGCGTGCTCACCCCCGAAGCTCTCGCCTTCGTGGCCGATCTCGAGCGACGCTTCGGGGGCGAGCGACGACGACTGCTCGCCTTGCGCGCCGAGCGGCAGAAGCGGCTGGATGCCGGCGAACTCCCCGACTTCCTGCCCGAGACCGCCCACATCCGCGCCGCCGAGTGGAAGGTCTGGCCGGTGCCGGCGGATCTCCGCGACCGACGGGTCGAGATCACCGGTCCCGTGGACCGCAAGATGGTGATCAACGCGCTCAATTCGGGCGCGTCCTGCTTCATGGCGGACTTCGAGGACGCCACGACGCCGACCTGGGTCAATCTGATCCAGGGCCAGCTCAACCTCATGGACGCCGTCCGCCGCACCATTGCTTTCGACGATCCGCAGACCGGCAAGGCCTATCGCCTCGCCGACAAGACCGCCGTGCTCCTGGTGCGGCCGCGCGGTTGGCATCTTCCGGAAGCGCATCTTCTCGTCGACGGGGAGCCGGTCTCGGGCGCGCTCTTCGATTTCGGCCTCTACTTCTTCCACAACGCCCGAGAACTGGTCGCTCGCGGGACCGGTCCGTATTTCTATCTGCCCAAGTTGGAGAGCTATCTCGAAGCGCGGCTGTGGAACGCCGTGTTCCACCACGCCCAGTCGCGGCTGGGCCTGCCCGCGGGCACGATCAAAGCCACGGTCCTCATCGAGACCATTCTGGCCACGTTCGAGCTCGACGAGATCTTGTGGGAGCTGCGCGAGCACTGCGCCGGCCTCAATTGCGGACGTTGGGATTACATCTTCAGCTACATCAAGAAATTCCGCGCCCACCCCGATCGCGTGCTGCCCGACCGGGCGCAGGTGACGATGACCGTGCCGTTCATGCGCGCTTACACGCGTCTGGTGATCGCCACCTGCCATCGCCGCGGCGCCCATGCCATGGGGGGCATGGCGGCGCAGATCCCGATCCGCCACGATCCGGTCAAGAACGAAGAAGCGCTCGCCCGCGTCCGCGCCGACAAAGAGCGCGAGGCGACCGACGGGCACGACGGCACCTGGGTCGCGCATCCCGGTCTCGTTCCGGTGGCCAAGGAGGTCTTCGATCGGCTCATGCCCGGGCCCAATCAGATCGACAGCGGCAAGCAGGCGGGGTTCACGGCGACCGCCGCGGAACTCTTGGCGGTACCCGAGGGCACGATCACCGAACAAGGCCTGCGCACGAACTGCAACGTGGCGATCGGCTATCTCGAGGCCTGGCTGCGCGGGATCGGCTGCGTGCCGTTGAACGACCTCATGGAGGATGCGGCCACCGCCGAGATCAGCCGCGCTCAGCTGTGGCAGTGGCGCAAACACGCCGCACGGCTCGCGGACGGCCGGGTCGTCGATGCCGATCTGGTCCGGCGCACGGTCGAGGAAGAGCTCGCGCGCATCGAGGCCGAGCTCGGAAGCGCGCGCTTTTCGACCGGCCGTTATCGCGACGCCGCCCGGCTCTTGCTCGACCTCGTGCTCCGCGACGAGTTCGTCGAGTTCCTGACCCTTCCGGCCTACGAGCGGATCGTCGCAGAAGGGGCGTGAGCGGCGGGGCCGCGCGGGGACCCTGGACGCGGCGGACGGGGCGCACGATCTCCCCTGCGGGGCTCCGCGCAGCGGGCCTCGGGGAAGACGCGCATGCGCCGCCTTTCAGCAACGAGCGCCCTCGTCCTCGCGATCCTCGCGGCTTCCGCCGCGGCCGCGGCGGAATGGCGCCTCGTCCCGGAATCGAGCCGCATCCTGTTCGAAACCCGTCAGGGCGCGCAGCGGATCGAGGGCGGCTTCGCCCGCTGGACGGCATCGATCCGCTTCGATCCCCGCGATCTCGCGGGCTCGACGGTCGAGGTCGAAGTCGAGCTCGCGAGCGTGTTCACGGGCGACGTCAACCGCGACAAGCAGGCCCTGTCGGCCGAGTTCTTCGATGTCGCGCGTTGGCCTCGGGCCCGTTACCGAACTCTCGCTTTTCGCGCCCGAAATGACGGCGTCTACGAGGTGGAAGCCGAGCTCCAGATGAAGGGGATCAACCGGCGGCTCGTCCATCCGGCACGCATCGAGATCGAGGGCGAGAGAGCCCGAGCCGCGGGCGAAGTGCGGCTCGAACGGCGGGCCTTCCGCTTCGGCGAGGGGCCCTTCGACAGCGACCAGGTCCTGGCCCCCGAGATCCTCGTACGCTTCGCGATCGAGGCCGTCCGCGGATGAGCTGGCGCAGCGACCGCGAGCGTTGGGGGCTCGGCATCCGCCTCTTCCACTGGGTCACGGCTCTGCTCGTACTCGGGCAGTGGCTCCTCGGCCGCTACATGGTGGGCCTGGGCCCCGAGGCCCTGACCGAGAAGTTCGTCCTGTATCAGCGCCACAAGAGCCTGGGCCTGGTGATCCTCGCCCTCACCCTCCTGCGGCTGGTGTGGCGTCTGCTCGAACCCGCTCGGCCCGCCCATCCCCCGACCATGCCTCTCTGGCAACGGCGCGCGGCCGCCGTCAACCACGCGCTCCTCTACCTCCTCCTGCTCGCCATGCCGATCACCGGCTTCCTCGCCGCCGCTGCTTCTCCCCTCGGCATCCCGACGCTCCTGTTCGGTGTGATCCCGATTCCCCACCCCATCGGACCGGACGCCCGGCTGGAGGCGTTTTTGCTCGGCTTGCATCAGTTCGAGGGCTGGGTGCTCGCGGCCCTTCTCGCCCTCCACGTCGGTGCCGCCCTCAAGCACCACCTGATCGATCGGGACCGTGTGCTCGTACGTATGATCGGGGGGAGGTGAAGGAGCCATCCCTCGGGTCCAATCGTGTTTTCCGAGGCCATGCGGCGTGATAACTCCATCCACAGGAAAAGCGCGGAAGCCTTCGCCTCGGCGCGAGGTTCCGTCATCGTCGGGAGGAAACGGCCGGCCGATGAAGAGATCCGCCTTTCGGAGGTCGCCGTGACTCCTTCCGCCCGCGCGCGGCGCGCTCGGGTCGTCGCCGCCGAGCGGGTGCTCGCGGGCGGCGGCACCTGTCTCGTCCAAGACGGCGAGTCGGCGATACTCGTCCACGCCGTCGAGCCCTTGGACGAACCCGGGCTCCGCGACTGGTTGGCCGCGCGCCCGCCGGCGACGCTTCTGCTCACCGGCACGCGTGCGCAAGCGCTGGGTCTTCTCGTTCCCGCGGTCGGTTGCGTCGCGCTCGAGCTCGATCCCGAGATCGCGCCCGCGACGCTTCTCGCGCTCGTGGGTCCCGGGTTCCCCGGCGGCGGTCGTTCCTTGCCCGACGGTGCGCGCCTGCGGCGCGCGACACGGGTCGAGGAAGCGGCGGTCGATCTCGCCAAGCGCGCCGGGCTCATCCCGGCGGTGCTCGCGCGTGCGGCCACAGGGGAAGTGCGGGCCGACATCGCGGTCGAGGCGGAGGCCATCCTCGCCCGCTCGCGCGACGATCTCGCCACCTTGCGGCCGCTCGTCGAAGCGCGCCTGCCGATCGCCGCCACGGAGCGGGCGCGCCTCGTGCTCTTCCGATCGGCTTCGGGTGCGGTCGAGCATCTGGCGCTCGTGGTCGGCGAGCCCGAGCGCCGGTCCGCCCCCCTCGTGCGGTTGCACTCCGAGTGCTTCACGGGCGACGTCTTCGGCTCGCTCCGCTGCGATTGCGGGGCGCAGCTCGACGCCGCGCTCGCCCAGATGGCGGAAGAAGGGGCGGGCGTGCTCGTCTATCTGCGCCAAGAAGGTCGCGGCATCGGCTTGTTGAACAAGCTGCGCGCCTATCGCCTGCAGGACCAGGGGTTGGATACGGTGGACGCGAACACCCACCTCGGCTTCCTCCCGGACGAGCGCGATTACGCCTTCGCCGCCAAGATGCTGCGCCTTCTCGGGATCGAGCGCCTGCGCTTGATCACCAACAACCCCGAGAAACTCGAGGCCCTGGCGCGGCACGGAGTGGCAGTGGTCGAGCGCGTGCCGTCTTCGGTTCCGCCCAATCGGCACAATCGCTTCTATCTCGAGACCAAGGCCCGGCGCAGCGGTCATCTTCTCCGTCTGTGCGCGGGCGGGCTCAACGGCCTGCCGGTCGAAGGCGGGGCCGGATGAGGAGTGAGCGGGGGAGGCACGGCCGTGGTGGATTTCGTTGTCCGCGTCGTTTCGGCCGCGATCGCGTTCGTGGTCGCCGCGAGCGCGGCGAACGCCGAGCCGCGTCGCTGGCGGATCGACCCCGAACATTTCGCGATCGCCTTCGAGGCGACTCACATCGGCTTTTCCAAGGTCCTCGGCCAGTTCCTGAAAGCGGAAGGTCATTTCGTCTTCGACGAGACGACCCGCACGCTTTTGGATGCCGAGATCCGCGTGGATGCGCGCAGCGTCTTCACCAACCACGAAGCCCGCGACAATCACCTGCGCGCCGCCGATTTCCTCGACGCCAACAACCATCCCGTCATCACCTTCAAGATGACCCGCGCCATACCCAAGAGCGAGAACAGCGGCGTAGTGGAAGGCCTTCTCACCTTTCGCGGCAAGACTCTGCCGCTTTCCGTCGAAGTGACCTTGAACAAGATCGGCCGCTACCCCTGGGGCGAGAACTACGTGCTCGGAGCGAGCGCGCGCACCGTCGTCAAGCGCAGCCTCTGGGGCAGCACCTATGCCGTGGACAACGGCTGGGTCGCGGACGAGATCCCGATCCAAGTCGAGCTCGAGGCGATTCGCGAGTGAAATCGGTCGGGCGGACTTGGGCTGCGGACGAGCGACCGCGGGCGCGCTGGCTCGCGCGCGCCTGGGAGCGGCTGCTCGCCTGCGCCCACCAAGGAGGGGATCTCGCGACGGTCCCGCTCGACGGTCTGGGGCCCGAGCAGCAGCGCCTGTTCGCGACCTATCGCGACTTTCTCGCTCCCTCCCCCGACGGGCTCAGGGTCGTCGCCCATCTCGGCCAGAGCCTCGACGGCCGCATCGCCACCGAGCGGGGCCATTCGGCCTTCGTCACCGGACCGGAAGACTTCGTCCACATGCATCGGCTGCGTGCTCTCGCCGATGCCGTGTTGGTCGGCGCCGGGACGGTGGCGCTCGACGACCCTTTGCTCACGGTGCGGTTCGTCCCCGGCCCGAGCCCGCTGCGCGTCGTCCTCGATCCCGACCGACGCCTGGGGCCGGATCGGCGCCTGTTCCAGAAGTCCGGCCCGCCGACGCTCGTGCTGTGTCGTGCGGAACGCAAAGACCGCGAGACCTTGGGTGCGGCCGAGGTGATCGGGCTGCCGGCTCCCGAGGGGCGTCTGGAACCCCGAACGGTCCTGAGCGTGCTGCGCGCGCGCGGTGTCCGCCGGCTGTTCGTCGAGGGCGGCGGGACGACGGTCTCGCGGTTCCTCGCCGCGGGCTGCCTGGATGCGCTGCACCTGTGCGTGGCACCGGTGATCATCGGCTCGGGGCGGGCCGCCTTGGCGCTGCCCGCGATCAGCCGCATGGACGAAGCGATGCGCCTGGCCCCGGAACCGATCCGCTTGGGCGAGGACTGGCTCTTTTATTGTCGGTTACGGCGCGCGCCTCTTGGGGCGCGGCAGACGCAAGAGATCGAGGTGGCCGACGCGAGCCCGTGACGAGCCGGCCGCGATCATCTCCAGGCGCTCGTCGCGCCACGCTCGGATCGAAGCGGATCGCTCCGGGGCGATCGCGATCGCCGCCTCGGCCCAGCCTTCGACGAGCGCGTGCTGCAAGGCGCGGTCGTTCGTCCCGAGCCGCCAGTCCGAGCGCACCAGGTGCGGCCGATCGTTCGCCTGCGAAAAAAGCGCCGCGCAGAAGGATGCCGCCTCAGGGCCGAGCGCCGGACCGAAGCCCTTGTCCGTGCGCTGATGGCGCAGGACGAGCGCGACGACTTCCGCATCGAGCCGATGAGAAGGCGCGAGTTCGATCCGGCCGTCGAAGCTCAAAGCGGCCAAGAAAGCGAGATCGCGCGCCCGCAGGATGCCCACGAGCCGCTCGAGCCAGGGCGCCGAGACGAGATCCAGGAGCGCCGAGCAGGTCACGAGGTCGACCGGCTCGTCGAGAACCCGCTCGAGGTCGCGCGCGAGATCCGCGCACCGATAGGCGACCCGCACCTCCGGTGCGGGCGGCGGCCGCAGCCGACCGGCCTCGACGAGCGCGGGATCGAGCTCGACGAGGACCCAGCTCTGCGGGGAAGGCAGGCGCGGTGCGAGATGCCGGACGTTGCTTCCCGTGCCGGCGCCGAGGTCGAGGACGCGGAGCTCGCCCTCGCGCGCGGCGGCCCAGCGCGCGAGCTCGTCTTCGAGTTCGCGGGCGCGCGCGGCGGCGTCGTAAGGTTCGCGCAGAGCCAGCCATTCGGCCGAAAACCCGCTCAATGGGCGAGCTCCTGCTCGAGCACGGCCTCTGCGCGCGCGATCTGTTCGGGCCAGCGCGGCAGCCGCACGCGAAGCGCGATGGCGGCTTTTCGCAGATGCGCGCGCAAGGCGGGATCGCCGATCGCGCGCGCGAGCGCGCGCACGAGCCCTTCTTCGTCCTCGCTCGGAACGAGAAGCGCGGCTTCGGAGGGAAGCCAATCGGCCACCGCCCCGCCCGCCACCGCCACGATCGGCAGCCCCCGCGCGAGCGCTTCGGAAAGAGCCATCCCGTAACCCTCGTAAGAGGAGGCGGAGACGAACAGATCGGCGCGATCGAACGCCTCCTCGAGCGCCTCGCCGCGGAGCTCGCCCAAAAGTTCCACCCGATCGGCCACGCCGCTTTCGGCGATGGCCCGTTCGAGCGCCGCCTTGGCTTGCGGAGAGCCGTCGAGGGAGCCCGCGATCGCGAGCCGCCAGGGCAGTTCGCGCAGCCGGCCGAGGGCGCGCACGAGCCGATCGTAGCGCTTCCTCGGGATCACCGCGCCGAGAGCGAACAGCCGCACCTCCGGTCCGCCGGAGCCGCGGGCGACGGGCGCCGGATCGGTCCCGGGCTCGATCACCGCGATGCGCGTGGGCTCGACGCCGAAGCGCTCTTCGAGCGTGCGCGCGGTGGTCTGCGAGGTGCAGATGATCCGCCGCGGCCAGCGCAGCGCCGCGCGCTCGCTTTCCACGAGCCGCGCCGCGGTCTCGCCGTCGAGCCCCTCCTCGTAGCCGAGCGGGTGGTGGACCAGGCCGAGAAGGCGCAGTCGGCGGGCATGCTCGCGCGCGAGCTCGGGCAGAACGCCGAGCGCCAGGCCGTCGACCAAGAGCAAGGTGCCGCGGGGGAGCTCGGCGAAGGCGCGGGCGGTGGCTTCGAGCGCCGCTTCGTCGGGGAAAGGGAAGCCGTCGGGGAGCCGGAGCCAGTCGACGCGCCACCCGTGCGCCCGCAGGCCTTCGGCGAGGCGCCGATCGTAGATGGTCCCACCGGTGGCGACATCGGGATCGAGAGGAACGGCGAAGACCAGACGACGTTCCATGGCGCGCCTCTTCGCTCAGCGCAACGATGCCCGGTAGCCGGCCCCGGCGATGTCGCTCTCGGCGAGCTCGACGGCGAGCTCGGTGACGCCCCGGGCGTGGGGACCGAGGCGTCCGTCCTCGAGCGCCTCGCGCATGCGGTCCCAGATCCATCGCGAAAGGAACTCCGTCGTAGTGTTGACGCCCGCGAACTCCGGCATCTCGTCGAGATTGCGATAGGCGATCCGCTGCAGCGCTTCGGCGAGCACCGCCTGCGCCCGACCGATGTCGACGACGATGCCGTCGGGATCGAGCTCCGGCCGGCCGAAGGTCACGTCCACGACATAGGTCGCTCCGTGCAATCGTTGCGCCGGTCCGA
Organism: Geminicoccaceae bacterium; assembly: GCA_025062095.1. Classification (GTDB taxonomy): domain Bacteria; phylum Pseudomonadota; class Alphaproteobacteria; order Geminicoccales; family Geminicoccaceae; genus JANXAZ01. Next base: position 3,798 of record JANXAZ010000024.1, on the reverse strand, counting down.
AGACCTCGCCCTTGAGGCTGTGGGCGATCATGACCCGATCGCGGACTCGCACGCTGTACACGGCCCCTCCCCTCTTCACGGCTCGTAGCGAAGACGCAGACAGCCCCGCCGCGGCTCGCGCAAGAGCCCCGGCAACCGCGAAGGGGCGTCGGCGAACGCGAGCGTCTCGTCGAGAAGCGCATCGAACGCCGCATCCGCGAGCAGTTCCAGAGCCTTGGCCAGCCGGCGCGCGTGCGGCCAACGCGGCCGCATGCCCACGGCCACCGCCCCCACCTGCGAGGAGACGAGCCTGAGCCTGCGGCTGTGGAAAGCCCCGCCCAGGGGTACCGGGGCGGCTCCGGCTCCGTACCAGGAGAGCACGAGGATCGTCGCTTCCTCGCCCGCCGCATCGAGGGCGAAGGCGAGCGCTTCCGGACTGCCCGTGGCCTCGATCACCAGGTCCTGTCCGCTCGGTACGGCCGGCGGCGGGGCGAAAGCGCAACCCAGCCGCGCGGCGAGCGCTCGCGCCCCGGGATCGCGATCGGAGAGCGTGACCTCGGTCCCGGGAAGACACGCGCACAGCCGCGCCGCGCAGGCGCCCACGACGCCCGCTCCGAGCACGAGGATGCGCATTCCCGGCAGGGCCGGGCCGTCCCAGAGCGCGTTCAAGGCCGTCTCCAGATTCGCGGCGAGCACCGCGCGTTCGGGCGGAACGGTCTCGGGGATCGGCACCACCGCCGCGAGCGGGACGACGAAGGCTTCTTGGTGCGGATGCAAGCAGAAGACCGGACGCCCGCGCAGTGCTTCGGGCCCCTCTTCGATGCGGCCGACGGCGCAATAGCCGTATTTGACCGGGAACGGGAACGCGCCCGCCTGGAACGGACAGCGCATCCGCTCGCGTTCGCTCGCCGGCACGCGCCCGGCCGCCACGAGCGCTTCCGTACCGCGGCTGATCCCCGAACAGAGCGTGCGCACGAGCACTTCTCCGGGGCCCGGCTCGGGGAGGCTTTCTTCGAACAGAGCGGCGGCGAAGGGGCGCACCCACCACAGAGCGCGTACGCTGCGAGAGGTCCCGCTCTTCGTCATCCCACGAGCGCGGCTAGCACGCGGCGACGGAACCGACCAGAGCGCGCGCCCGGGCCACGGCGGATGCGCCGATGGCGTCCGGCGACGTTTCCTACGAGCACGCGCAGCCGCCGGTCGCCGCGGGGCTCGGTCGCTCGCGTACTCCGGATCGCGGGCCGCACGCGCTCACGCCGAGCCCGACAGCTCGCTCGACGGCGGCGAGCCGCGCCTTGCCGCTTCGCGGGCGCTTCGTTAGCGTTCGCGGCGTCGATCGAAGACCGGTGGCGTCCGGCACACCGGGTGATGGATCGGGGAGCGAGGAGACGATGTTCGGGAAGCGAACGGTGATCGCGGCCTCGGCGGCCGCCGTGCTGTCCTGGGCGATCTCCGCCCGGGCAGCGATCGAGCTCAAGATGAACGGGCTGCACGCGCCCGATCACGCCGTCTCGATGACCCACGAGTTCTTCGCCGAGCGGGTCGAGCAGCTCACGAAGGGCGAAATCAAGATCGCCGTCTACCACGCGCGCGGGTTGGGCGACGCCGTGGAATCGGTCCAGTCGATCCGCAATGGAACGATCGCGTTCTTCACCGTGTCCTCCGCCAATCTCTCGCAAGTCGATCCGCGGATGGACATGTTCTCGCTTCCCTTCCTGTTCAAGAACTCCAAACACTATTGGTGGTACCTCACCTCCGATCGCGCCCGGGAGTTCGTCAAGCCGCTCGAAGAAAAGGGCATCGTCGTCCTCGGCTTCATGGACAGCGGCGCCCGCAGCTTTTTCGCCAAGGAAGAACTCTCCCATCCCAGCAAGCTCGCGGGCAAGAAGATCCGCACCATGGCCAGCCCGGTGCAGATCGCGATGGTGGAAGCCTTCGGCGGCACGGGCGTGCCCGTGGCCTGGGGCGAGCTCTACAATGCACTGCAGACCGGGGTGGTCGACGGCGCCGAGAACAATCCGCCCTCGATCCGCTCGATGAAGTTTTACGAGGTCACCAAGGTCCTGGTCTTGAACGAACACGCCCGCATCCCCGACATCCTGATCGCCTCCAAGCGGGTGATGGATCGGCTCGAGCCCAGACACCGCGCGGCGATCTTCCAGGCCGGACGGGAAGCGGAAGCCTTCATGCGCGGCGCCTGGCTGGCCGACGAGAAGGCCTCGCTCGCCTTCCTCAAGAGCCTTCCCGACTTCAAGGTCGTCGAGAACGTCGACAAGCGTCCGTTCCTCGAGAAAGTCTCGGCGCTTCTCGACCGCGAGGCCAAACGGCTCGGCGTCGAAGAGGAAGTGAAGTTCCTCCTCGAGACCCACAAGAACTTCTGAGCTCCGCACCTTCGAGCACCAACGGGGGCCGCGGTACCGGGGAAGGTCGGGAAGCGTGCGCGCGTTCAACCGGTTCTGCGACGCCGTGGGGCTTTTGGCGCGCGCTTGGACGCTTCTGCTCGCCGCGGCCCTCTTCGCCATCGTCGTCGCGACCGTCGTTCAACGAGCGACGATCGGCAAGGTGCCCTCCTGGTCCGAAGAAGTACCGCGCTACCTGTTGATCTGGATCGGCTTCATGGCCGCGGCCTGCGGGGTCGATCTCAAAGAGCACATCGCGCTCGAATTGCTGCTCGAGAAGGCCCGCGGGCGCGGTGCGACGATTCTCTGGAGCGTGATCGATCTCGCCGTTCTCGCCTTCGGCTGCGTCATGCTCGTCTTCGGCATCGGCTTCGTGCGCGAATTCGGCTCCGATTTCATGGAGTCGATCCCCTTCCGCAATATTTGGTATTATATCTCTCTTCCGATTTCGGGCGGGCTGATCGTGCTCTTCGCCGCGCGCGATCTCTTGAACTTGTGGTTCGCTCCGGAACTGCGCACGCGTCGGCTCGAGCTCGTCACCACGGCCGATTGATCGCCGATGATCGTCCTCACCCTCGTCGGTTCCTTCGTGATCCTCATGCTCTTGGGCGTGCCGATCGCCTTCGCCATCGGCCTTGCTGCCGCGCTCGCGAGCTTCGCCTACGCCTGGCTCGGCAATCCTTTCGTCATCGACGAGGTCACGCTCGTCCAGAAGATGCTCTTCGGCATCAACAGCTTCCCGCTCCTGGCGATCATCTTCTTCGTCTTCACGGGCGCGGTGATGGCCCACGGCGGAGTCGCCAAGCGGCTCGTCGCCATGGCGGAAGTCCTCGTCGGCCGTTTCCCGGGCGGTCTCGCCCAGATCAACGTGCTCTCCTCGATGTTTTTCGGCGGCGTCTCCGGCTCTGCGGTGGCCGACGTCTCCTCGATCGGTCGGATGATGATCGGCGCCATGGTCGCCGACGGCTATTCCAAGCCCTTCGCGACCGCGATCACCCTCGCTTCCGCGGTCATGGGCCCGATCATCCCGCCCTCGATCGCCATGATTCTCTTCGCCTATCTCGCCGGCAACGTCTCGGTGGGCGCGCTCTTGCTCGGCGGGGTGGTCCCCGGGATCCTCATCGGCCTCGGTCTTCTCGCCTGTGCGTACGTTCACGGCAAGCTCTACCATCCGACCCGTACCCCGGCCTTGCCCTGGCGGGAGAAGGTGCGCCGGATCGGAGCCGGGCTCGCCGGGCTCTTCACGCTCGTGATCATCCTCGGCGGGATCACCTTCGGCATCGCGACGGCGACCGCGGCCGGAGCCATCGCCGCGATCTACGCGCTGTTCCTCACCATGGTGGTGTACCGCGAGCTCTCCTGGCGCGATCTGCCGCGCCTTCTGTGGGAGACCTGCCTGACCACGTCCGTTGTCTTGTTC
>JANXAZ010000023.1 GCA_025062095.1 Geminicoccaceae bacterium | reverse complement strand
CTCCCACCCAGAACGCGAGCGCGAGCGCGGACGCGCGGGGAGAGGTCGTCACCAGAGCCGTTCGCCGAGGGCGAGCCCGAGCCCGCAGGCGGCGAAGCCGAGAAGAGCCGAGCCCGAAAGGTTGAGGAGCGCGCGCTTCCACTCGCGCGCACGCCAAAGGAAGAGGGTCTGCAGAGCGAGCGACGAGACCGTCGTGTAACAGCCCAGAAAGCCCGTCAGCAGCGCTGCGCGCGCACCCGCATCGCCGAGGACGGGAGCGCGGGCGAGCAGGCCGATCGCGAACGCCCCGGAGAGGTTCACGACGAGCGTACCCCAAGGAAAGGTCTCGCCGATCCGGCGCGCGACCGCACCCGAGACCGCGTAGCGCGCGATCCCGCCGAGAAAGCAACCGACGATCAGACTCGGGAGCTCGAGCAAGGCCGGCGAGCGCGGAACACGGAGGGGCGCGGAGGCGGGTGGAGGGCGCGGGCGCGCGGTCGGGATCGCGAGCCCGCATCGACCGCAACGACCCCCTCGCGGGTCGCCTCCCGACACCGGGCCGTCCACCGGCCGCGGCGCGCGGCGGCGCGGAGGAAGCGCGGGCCCGCGCCCGCGACGACGAGCCCGGCCGGAACCGCGCGGGCGCGAAGGGACGGGCCGCGCCGGCCGTCGCCGCCCGCTTCCGGCGGCCGGGGGCCGGGTGCCACGTCCGCGATCGCGGTCCGGAGCCGGGTTGCGCGCACGATGCTCGTCCTCGCTCGTTTTCGCGGCTGCGAAGCGCGGTGCGACCGGCGCTCGAGATCTCAGCTCATGGGGGCGCGGACGAGGTTGATCAAGGGCTGCCCCGTGGCGAGGGCATCGAGATTGTGGGCGATCTGGGCCCCGCGGCGGCGGAAGAGGCCCTCGGTCCAGGCCGAGGCGTGCGGCGTGAGGATCACGTTGTCGAGCTCGTGGAAGGGATAGGCGGAAGGCCGCGGCGCGGGGTCGGCCGGGCTCGGATAGCGCCACCAGACGTCGAGCACCGCCCCGGCGATGCGCTTTTCCTTCAGGGCGGCGAAGAGATCGGCCTCCACGCAGAGCGGGCCGCGCGCGACGTTGACGAGCACCGCCTGCGGGCGCAGCCGCGCGAGGCGGTCGGCGTCGAAAAGCCCGCGCGTCGCGGCGTCGAGGGCGCAGGCGAGGACGAGGAAGTCGACCCGCGGCAGGAGTTCGTCGAGGCGCTCCCAGGAGTAGAAGGCGCGCACCGCGGGATGGGTGCGCGGCGTGCGGTTGCAGGCGAGGACCTCCATGCCGAGGGCCGCGGCCTTGTCCGCGATCGCCCGCCCGAGCCGACCGAGGCCGACGATCCCGACCACGGCGCCCGCCGCCTCCTGGTGGGGCGGGCCGTGGGCGTGGCCGGAAAAGCGCCAGCTCCCGGCGCGGAAGCTCTCGACCATGGCGAAAAGACGATGGCGCCAGGCGAGGATCGCCAGGACCACGTATTCCGCCATGCCTTCCTCGTGGCCGTAGGCGTTGCACACCGCGACCCGCGCCGGGACGGCGTCGAGATCGACGGCATCGAGGCCGGCTCCCGCCACCTGCAACAGCTCGAGCCCCGAGCCGAGCGGAAAGGAGCGGTCGAAGCGGGTGGTCACGAGCGCGCGCGCCCGGGCGAAGGCGGCGCCCGCCTCGGCCGCGGCATCCTCGGGCACGGGGAGGAGCCGCCAGGGGGTGCGCAGCGCGGCGCGGATCGACTCCTCGTAAGCCGCGGCCATGCCGAACAGGACCGCTTCGTTCATCGCCACCTCCCGCGGACGACGCGGATCCGCTGCCACGATGCGCGCGCGTGCAGAAGGGGGGTCCGCGCGCGGCCCCTTCGCCGCGGCCGCGGGGCTCGCTAGGAAGTCGGGCGAGCCCGAGGGAAGGAAACGATGATCGATCTTTATACCTGGTCCACGCCCAACGGTCGCAAGATCTCGATCATGCTCGAGGAGTGCGGCCTGCCCTATACCGTGCACCCCGTGGACATCAACCGCGGCCAGCAGTTCGAGCCGTCGTTTCTGAAAATCAGTCCGAACAACAAGATCCCGGCGATCGTCGATCGCAACAACGGCCAGAGCGTCTTCGAATCGGGCGCGATTCTGATTTATCTGGCCGAAAAGACGGGCAAGTTCCTGCCGCTCGATCGGCCCAAGCGGATCGCCACCCTCGAATGGCTGTTCTTCCAGGTCGCCTCCGTGGGGCCGATGTTCGGCCAGCTGCACCATTTCTTGCGCTTCAACCCGGGCAAGGCGCCTTACGCGGAGCAGCGCTATCACGAGGAGACCAAGCGGCTCTACGGCGTCATGAACCGTAGGTTGGGCGAGGTGCCCTATCTCGCGGGACAGGAATACACGATCGCCGATATCGCCACGTTCCCCTGGGTCGCGCGCTGGGAGTGGCACCAGATCGACTGGAAGGAGTATCCGAACGTCGCGCGGTGGTTCCGCGCCGTCGCCGAGCGGCCGGCGGTACAGCGCGGCTACGACGTGCCGGCGATCGGTGCCACCATCCAGCTGCCGCCCCTTTGAGCCGTGGCCGGAAGCGCGAGGCCGCCGACGCATCCCGCCGTGGAACGCGTGCGCGCCGACCTCGAGGCGGCGGGGGCGGCGGGACGGCCGATCTTCCTCGACGCCTCGGCGCGCACGGCGGAAGAGGCGGCGCGCGCGCTCGGGGTGGCGCCGGGGCAGATCGTCAAATCGCTCCTCTTCCTCGTGGGCGACCGGCCGGTCCTGGCCCTCGTGGCGGGCGACCGGCGCTGCCGCCCCGAGGCCCTCGGCCCCGCTTCGGGCCTGCACGGCCCCGTGGTCCGCGCCGATCCGGAAACCGTGCGCGCCGTGACCGGCTTCGCGATCGGCGGGGTGGCCCCGCTCGGTCATCCCGAGCCTCTGCCCTGTGTCGTCGATGCGAGTCTCGCGCGGTTTCCCGTGCTCTGGGCGGCGGCCGGTCATCCCCGCGCGGTGTTTCCCACGAGCTTCGCCGAGCTCGTCCGCCTCGCGGGCGGGGTGGTGGACGCGCGCATCGCCGAACCGTCGGCGGGTTCTGGATCCGTCGAAGGCGCGCGCTAGAGTGTCGGCCCGTCGCAAGGGGAGGGGAAATCCGTGACCGTCTCGCGCGCGCTCGTCCTTTCGGTCGGGATCTTCGCGGCGCTCGTGCACGGTGGTGCGCTGGCCGCGGGAAGATCGAGATCGCCGCCTTGACCCTCGTTTCTTCCGCGCCGCTCTTCATCGCCCAGGAGCGGGGTTATTACCGCGAGGAGGGGCTGGACGCGGAGCTCGTCTTCTTCCGCGCGGCGCAACCGGTAGCCGTGGCGGTCGCGGCCGGGGAGGCGGATTTCGGGGTCACCGCCTTCACCGCCGGGTTCTTCAACCTCGCCGGTCAGGGCGCGCTCAAGGTGATCGGCGCGCAGAGCCGCGAAGAACCGGGCTTCGACTTCTCCGCCTATCTCGCGTCCAACGCCGCCTTCGCCAACGGTCTCACCGGCCCCGAGAAGCTCCCGGGCAGGAGCCTCGCGATCACCCAACACGGCTCGAGCTTCCACATCATGGCCGGGCTGCTCGCCCGCAAGCTCGGGGTCGAGACGAAGACCATCCGCATGGTGCCGCTCGAGACGCTCCAGAACATGCAGGCGGCGCTCAAGACCGGGCAGGTCGACGCAGCGATCCTGCCCGGACACATCGCCACCGAGCTCGACCGCGCCGGCGAAGCCGAGCTCATCGGCTGGGTGCACGAGTGGACGCCTTACGCTCTGGGCGGGCTCTTCACCTCCACCCGCAACGTCGAGCGCCGCCGCGGTGTGGTCGAGGCCTTCGTGCGCGCCTACCAGAAAGGGGCGCGGGACTATCACGCGGTGATGAACAAGCGCGACGCCGGAGGGAAACGGATCTTCGAAGCCGATGCCGAACCCGTGATCGCGATCATCGCCAAATACACTCAGGCCACACCGGAAGCGATCAAAGCGGGAGCACCGTATATCGATCCCGAAGGAAGGCTCGACGTCGGCAACGTTTACGAGCAGGTGGCGCTTCTCAAAGAAGAAAAGCTCGTCGACGCGTCCGTGGACCCGGCGCGTTTCATCGATTTGAGCTTCATTTCCGGGCATTTCAACCTGCCGCGTTGAGCTCGTGCGGCTGAGGGCGCGAAACCTGGCGCACGCCTACGACGGACTCGCGGCGCTCGGACCGCTCGACCTCGTGGTCGAAGCGGGCGAGCGTCTCGCGATCGTGGGGCCTTCGGGGTGCGGGAAATCCACGCTCCTCGCGATCCTGGGCGGGCTGTTGCGGCCGAGCGGCGGGCGGGTGTGGTTCGAAGGCGAGGCGCCTTCGGGTTCGATCGTCCCCGTGGCCTATGTCTTTCAGGACTTCGCGCTTTTGCCGTGGCGCACGGTCGCGGGCAACGTCGCCCTGCCGCTCGAGGGCCGACTGCCGCGGACCGAGATCCGCGCGCGCGTAGGAGCGGCGCTCGCGCGCACCGGACTTTCCGACTTCGCCGGGCGGTTTCCGCGCGAGCTTTCGGGCGGGATGCGCCAGCGGGTGGGGATCGCCCGCGCCCTCGTCGTCGAACCCGGCGTCTTGCTGCTCGACGAGCCGCTCTCCGCCCTCGATGCGCAGACCCGCGAGCTTCTGCTCGAGGACATCTTGGGCCTGACCGAAGGCGCCACCCTCGTCTGGGTCACCCACAATCTCGAGGAAGCGGTGCGGGTCGCCGATCGGGTGATCCTGCTCTCCGCCCGGCCGGGACGGATCCGCGCCGAGATCGCCGTGCCCGTCCCGGCGCGCGAGCGCAACCGCCCCGAAGCCGTCCCCGTGCTCGCCCGCCTCAGAGGCGAGCTCTGGGCGTTGTTGCGCGAGGACGCGCGGCGCGCGCAGACCGAGGGGCCGCCGTGAGCGCGCGCGAGGTCCGCTTGCGCGCCCGCGGCTTCGCGCCGCGCCGGCTGCCCGGGGCCGGTGCGGTGACGGCGGTTTGCGTGTTCGCGGCGTGGGAGGCGGTCTGCCGCGCCGGGCTCGTCTCGCCCTTCGCCTTGCCGGCACCGAGCCGGGTGCTCGCGGTGCTCGCCGAGATGGCGCTTTCGGGCGAGCTTCTCGCGCATCTGCGCGCGAGCCTCGGCCGGCTCGCGGGGGGCTGGGCGATCGGGATGCTGTGCGGGGTGCTCGCGGGCCTGGCGATCGGCGTCTCGAGTCTCGCCCGCTCGGTCGGCTTGCCCCTGGTCTCGGCGCTGTTCCCCGTGCCCAAGATCGCTCTTCTTCCGCTCCTGATCTTGTGGCTGGGGATCGGGGAGGCCCCCAAGCTCGCCACGATCGCCCTGGGGACCTTCTTCCCGGTCGCGCTGTCCACCGCCTCCGGGGTCGATCAGATCCCCCGGAGCCTGATCCGCATGGCCCAATCCTTCGACCTTCCGAACCGGGCGATCGTGCTCAAGGTGATCCTGCCCGGGGCGCTTCCCGGGATCTTCGCCGGAGCGCGGATCTCGTCCTCGATCGCGCTCGTGCTCTTGACCGCGGCGGAGATGATCGGCGCCGAGTACGGGATCGGGGCGCTCGTGCTCCAAGCCGGCCATCTCATGCGCGCCGATCGGCTCTTGGCCGGGGTCGTGCTCTTGTCGGTTCTGGGCGTGGCGATCGGCGCCGGGCTCGGCGCGCTCGAACGACGCCTTCTCGCGTGGCGCTGAGCCCGCGCCCGGCTCAGCCGCCGGGCGCGCGCGGAAGCGGCCGCGCCGCCACCTCGACGCCGGGATCGACCAGGTGCGGGCGCGGATCGACCGGCTCGCGGCCGCGGCGCAGCTCGAAGTGCAGCTGCGCCGACTTCACGTCGCCGGTCTCGCCCACCCGTCCCAGGGGTTGGCCGCGCTGCACCCGATCGCCCACGCGCACGAGGATCGCGTCGAGATGGGCATAAGCCGTGGTCCAGCCTTCGGCGTGGCGGACGAGGACGAGGTTGCCGAAGCCGGGGATCGCATCGCCCGCGTAGACGACGACGCCGTTCTCCGCCGCTTTGACGGGCGTGCCCTTGCGCGCGGCGATGTTGATGCCGTCGTTGCGTCTCCCGTCGGGCTTGTCGCCGAAGCCGCTGACGATCCGTCCCGCCACGGGCCACAGGAAGCCGCGGCCGGAAAGCGGCGGCGGGGTCTTCTGCGCGCGCTCGAGCGCTTCCGGATCGCTTCCGCGGTTCGCCGTGCGCGCCGGCGTCGCGGTGGCGGCGACCGGTGGCTCGGTGCCGGTCTCGCCGCCCGTCGGCGGCGACGAAGCGGCGGGGGCGGAAGCGCGGCCGCCGCCGAGCCCGAGGCTCTCGAGCCAGGACCACGGCCCGCCGCCCGTGCCCGCGCCGCGCTCGCCCTCGGGCGGAGGGAGCGCGGCCACGCGCACCTCGCCCGCGGCGGTCGCGCTCGGTGCGGGAGACGAACGCTCGGGAATGGCGAGCACCTCGCCCGGGCGCAAAGGCGTGCGCGCATCGCGCCGATTGGCGGCGGCGATCTCGCTCTCGGAGACGCCGTAGGCGCGCGCGACCTGCGCGAGCGTCTCGCCCCGCGCGACCCGATGGCTGCGGAACAGCGTCGAGGTCTCGCGCGCCTTGGCCCGGGCGCGCGCCTCCGCCCAGCTCTCGCCGGGTGCCGGCTGCACGGGCTGGTAGACGGTGCAGGCGGCGAGCGCGAGGCCGCCGGCGAGCGCGAGCGAGCGAGCCACGACGCGGAAGAAGCCTTTCATGCCGCCTATTTAACGAAAGATCTTCGCACGGATCAAGAAGCTTCCGCGCGTTCCGCGAGCCCGAGCACGGTCGCGAGCTGCCGGAACAGCGGGCGGTGGGTCATGTCGAGATGGATGGGGGTGACCGAGATCCAGCCTTCGGCGACGGCGGCGAGATCGGTCCCCGGCTCGGGCGGGCGGGTCTCTTTGAGGAGGCCGATCCAGATGTAGGGCTCGCCGCGGGGATCGACCCGCTCGACGAGGTGATCGCCCAGCTTCTTCTTCCCCTGGCGGGTGATCTTGACGCCTTTGACCTTCTTGGCCGGGACGTCGGGGAAATTGATGTTGAGGAGCACGTCCTCGGGCCAGTCGAGCCGGGTGAGCCGGCGCAACAGGTCCGGTGCCCAGCGCTCGCTCGTCGCCCATTTGATCTTGTGGCGGTCGCGCGCCACTTGCGAGAGCGCGATCGCCGGGATGCCGAACAGCGCCGCCTCCATGGCCGCGGCGATGGTTCCCGAATAGGTCACGTCCTCGGCCAGGTTCGCGCCGTGGTTGATGCCGGAGAGCACGAGATCGGGTTTGGGCGGCGGGATCAGCTTCTGGATCGCGAGGAGCACCGCATCGGTGGGGGTGCCGTCGACCGCCATGTGGCGCTCGGAGATCTTGCGCCAGCGCAAGGGGCGCCGCAGCGTGAGGGAATGGCCGGCGCCGCTCTGGTTGGTCTCCGGCGCCACGACCCACACGTCGTCGGTGAGGGTTCGGGCGATCTGCTCCAGGAGTCTGAGGCCGTGGGCGTTGATGCCGTCGTCGTTGGTGACGAGGATGCGCACCTCAGTCCTCCGGCTCGAGCCGGTCGATGCCGTCCATGTAGGGGACGAGCGCACCGGGGAGGCGGACCGAGCCGTCGGCTTCCTGGAAATTCTCGAGGAGCGCGATGAGCGTGCGGCCGATCGCGAGGCCCGAGCCGTTGAGCGTGTGGACGAAGCGCGTGGTCTTGGATCCTTCGGGGCGGTAGCGAGCTCCCATCCGCCGCGCCTGAAAATCGCCGCAGTTCGAGCAGGAAGAGATCTCGCGATAGACCCCCTGGCCCGGTAGCCAGACCTCGATGTCGTAGGTCTTGGTCGAGGCGAAGCCGGTGTCGCCGCTGCACAACAGGACCACGCGGTAAGGCAGCTCCAAGCGCTTGAGCACCTCTTCCGCGCAGGCCGTCATGCGCTCGTGCTCGGCCGCCGATTGCTCGGGGGTGGTGATGCTCACGAGCTCGACTTTGAGGAACTGGTGCTGGCGGATCATGCCGCGGGTGTCCTTGCCCGCGGCGCCGGCCTCGGAGCGGAAACAGGGGGTGCAGGCGGTGAACCGCAGCGGCAGATCGGCTTCGGCGAGGATCTCGTCGGCGACGAGATTAGTGAGCGGCACTTCCGCCGTGGGGATGAGCCAATGGCCGGAATCGGTGCGGAAGAGGTCGGCGGCGAACTTGGGCAGCTGGCCGGTGCCGAAGAGCGCCGGATCGCGCACGAGATAAGGCGGGGAGACCTCGAGATAACCGTGCTCTTTGGTCTGCAGATCGAGCATGAAGGCGGCGAGCGCGCGCTCGAGCCGGGCGAGCTGGCCGCGCAAGAGGACGAAACGCGCGCCGCTGAGCTTGGCGGCGCGCTCGAAATCCATGCCCAGCCGCGCGCCGAGCTCGTCGTGGGGCTTGGGCGAAAAGGAGAAGGCGCGCGGGCGGCCGACCACGCGCACGACCCGGTTGGCGCGCTCGTCCGGACCGTCGGGGACGTCCTCGGCCAGAACCGCGGGATAGCTCGCGAGGAGCTGCTCGAGCCGGGCCTGGAGCTCGCGCAGATGCTCCTCGCCCGTCTTGACCTCGTCCTTGAGGGCCGCGACGCGGGCGAGAAGCTCGTCGACGGGCTCGCCTTTGCGCTTGCGCTCGCCGATTTCCCGGGAGATGCGGTTGCGCTCGGCTTGCTGTTCCTGCAGCCGCGTCTCGAGCGCCCGGCGCTCCTCGTCGACGGCGAGGATCGCCGAGGCGGCGGGCGGCAGGCCGCGGCGGGCGAGCGAGCGATCGAACGCCGCGGCGTTCTCGCGGAGCCAGCGCAGATCGTGCACGGCCGAGAGCCTCGGTTGGACGAGCGGGACGCGGGGCAGGCAAAAAGGAGCGCGGCGCGCCTGTCAATCGCTGCGCTGGACGGCGGTGGTCGCGGCCGCGGCCTCGCGCGCTTCGCGCGCGGCCTTGCGCTTTTCGATCAAGCGCACGAGCCAGATCGAGACCTCGTAGAGCGCGATCAGGGGAATGGCGAGGCCGATCTGGCTGATGACATCGGGCGGGGTGATGATCGCGGCGAAGACGAACACGCCCACGATCGCGTAGCGTCGGCCCTTGGCGAGCCCGTCGGCGGTGACGATCCCCACCCGGCCCATGAGCGTGAGCGCCACCGGCAACTGGAAGCCGATGCCGAAGGCGAAGATGAGCTTCATGACGAGATCGAGATATTCGCCCACGCGCGCTTCGAGCTGGATGGGCAGCGAACCGGGATCGGGGTTGAGCGTCTCGAAGCTCAGGAAGAATCGCCAAGCCGCCGGAAAGACGAAATAATAGACGAAAGCGCCGCCCAGAAAGAACAACACCGGGGTGGCGATCAGGAACGGCAAGAGCGCTTCTTTCTCGTGCCGATAGAGACCGGGAGCGATGAACAGCCAAGCTTGCGCGGCGACGAAGGGAAAGCTCACGAAAGCGCCGGCGAAGAAAGCGACCTTGAGATAGGTGAAGAAGGCCTCGGTGAGGCCGGTGTAGATCATCCGCCGGTCGTGGTAGCCCAACTGCTCGTAAACGTCCGCCAAAGGACGCACCAGGAAGCGATAGATGGGCTCGGCGAAGAACCAACAGACCACGAAGCCGATCAGAAGCGCGATCACCGCGTACATGATGCGGTTGCGCAGCTCGATCAGGTGATCGAGCAGCGGCATTTCGCGATCGTCGATGTCCTTGAGCCAGGGCATGGCTCAGCTGCGCTCCTGGATCTTCTCGGCGGCGGGCGCGGCGGGGGTCGCGGTCGCGAGCGCCGCCTCCGTCCCGCCGCTCTCGGCGCGCGGGTTCTCGGGGGAGGGTTGCGCGCCGGCGGGCGGCGACGCGACGGGCGACGGGCGGTCGACGCGCTCAAGATCCTCGCGGATGTCGAGCTCGCGCCCGAGCCGATCGAGCTCGCCTTTGGGGTCGATGGTCTCGCGGATGGTCTGCGAGAGATGGTGCGGGTTGACCTTCTGCAAACTGCTCTTGAGCTCTTCGAGCTCGGCCTCGCGCGCCATCTCGTCGAAGGAGCGCTGGAACTCGCGCGCCATCGCCCGCGCCTTCGCCGTCCAGCGCCCGATCTGGCGCGCCACCTTGGGCAGGTCCTTGGGGCCGATGACGATAAGGGCCACCACGAGGATGACCAGCATCTCCGACCAGCCGAGATCGAACATGCGCCCAACTCCGCCCGGCCGGCACCGCGCCTCGGGACCGGCCCGGCAATGTGGCAAAAGCATCACGCCCGCGCAACCGCGGCCCGGCTCAGCCCTCGCCCGCCGAGGGGTAGACGAAGACGTGCGCCGGGTCGAGCCGGACTTCGACCTCCTCGCCCGGTGCGATCGCCAGGGGCTGCAGCTTGCGCACCTTGACGAGCGTGCCGTCGGCCAGGCGCAGCTGCAGGAGATGCAACGGACCGAGATCCCGGCGCTCGACCACGATCGCGCGCACCGCCGCCTGCGGCCGGGCGCGCGCGAGCTCGAGTCCTTCCGGCCGCACCACCACCTCGACCGCGCTTCCGGGCGCGTGACCCGGTGCCGGGACGGCCCCGAGCGGTGTCGCCGCCGTCCCGTCCGCGACGCGGGCGCGGAAGCGGTTCACGGGGCCGAAGAAGCCGGCGACGAAGAGATCGGCCGGGCGGGCGTAGAGCTCGGCCGCGGTGCCGCTCTGGACGATGCGGCCGCCTTCCATGGCGTGGATGCGGTCGCCCACGCGCACCGCTTCTTCCGCGTCGTGGGTGACGAGGAGCGTGGGTGTCCCGGTCTCTTTGAGAATGGCGATCGTCTCCTCGCGGATCTGGGCCCGCAAGGTCGTATCGAGGGCCGAGAAGGCCTCGTCGAGGAGCATGAGATCGGGGGAAGGCGCGAGCGCCCGGGCGAGGGCCACGCGCTGCTGCTCGCCCCCGGAGAGGGTGTGCGGATAGACCTCGGCGAAGCGCTCCATCCCCACCCGGCGCAAGAGGTCGCGCACCCGCGCCGCGCGCTCGGGGCGCGGGCGATCGGCGAGGCCGAAAGCGACGTTCTCGGCCACCGAGAGGTGCGGGAAGAGGGCGAAGTCCTGGAACATGAGGCCGACCCGCCGGCGCTCGGGAGGCACGGCGAAGCCGGGGCGCGCCACGAGCCGCCCGCCGATCGCGATCTCGCCCTCTTGCAACGGCTCGAGCCCGGCGATCAGCCGCAGGATCGTCGTCTTGCCGCAGCCCGAAGGGCCCACGAGACAGTGCACCTCCCCGGGCGGGACGTCGAGGTCGATTCTCTCGATCACCCGCCGCGGACCGTAGCGGTGCGAGAGCCCGACGACCCGCAGACCCTGCCGGCGCGGCTCGCGGGCGAGGGTCGCAGCCGTCGCCATTCCGTCTCCGCTGCGCCGCACGCGCGGCCACCGAGGCATCTAGTGATCGGCGGCGGGGTTGAAAAGATCGCCCGCGGCGAGCTCCTCGAGCGGCGGCAGATCGGCGAGCGAGGAAAGGCCGAAGGCATCGAGAAAAGCAGGGGTGGTCGCCCATTCCACCGGCCGGCCGGGCGCTTCGCGCCTGCCCGCGGGCGCCACCCAGCCGAGCTCGACGAGGAGCTCGAGCGTCCCCGGGGAGAGCGAGACGCCGCGGATCGCCTCGATCTCGGCGCGGGTGACGGGCTGCCGCCAGGCGACGACGGCGAGGGTCTCGAGGGCGGCCTTGGACAGCCGCCGCACGGGGCGGCGCAGGCGCACGAGACGCGGAGCGAGCTCGGGAGCGGTGCGCAACGCCCAGCGCCGACCCTGTCGCTCGAGCCGGATCCCGCGGCCGGAAAGGACGCGGGCGAGCTCGGCGAGCACGTCCGCGACGCGCAGCTGCGCGCCGAGGAGGAGCTGGAGCTCGCGTTCTTCCACCGGTTCGGGAGCGGCGAAGAGATAGGCCTCGAGGAGCGCCACGGGATCGACCGCGGCGGCGTCGCCCGCGCCGCCGACGGGCTCCGCGCCGCTCGGTTCGGGATCGGAGAGCGCGCGCTCGCTCATGGGCGTTTGCGCACGAAGATCGGACCGAAAGCGACGCCTTGCTCGAGCTCGAGGGCGCCGCGGCGGGCGAGCTCGAGCGCGGCGAGGAGCGCGGAGGCGAAGGCCGCCCGCCGCTCGAGGGCGGAGGCCGGCCCGGGCGGCAGGAAGGAGACGAGCTCGCGCCATTCGCGGCCGACGAGGTCGCGGGCGTGGCGCTCGAGCATGGCCTCGACGGTCACCAGCGCCGGGCGCTCGAGGCGCAGCCGCTCGGGCGCCCGGCGGGCGGCGAGGCGCGCGGCGGCGGCCAAGAGATCGCCCAGGCTCGCGGTCCAGCGCGGCCGCAGGCGTTCGGGAAGGGGCTCGGGGGCGCCGCGCGCGAGCCGCTCGCGCCCGAGCCGCGGGCGCGCCTCGAGCCAGGCGGCGGCGGCGCGGATCGCCTCGAGCTGCGCGAGCCGAGCGCGCAGGGCGCATTCCGCCTCTTCCGCCGGCGCCCGCTCGCGCGCTTGCGCGGGCAACAGCAGCCGCGACTTGAGCCAGGCGAGCCAGGCGGCCATGACGAGATATTCGGCGGCGAGCGCCAGCCGCTCGGCCTTGGCCCGCTCGAGCCAGGCGAGATACTGGTCGACGAGCGCCACCACCGAGATCCGCGCGAGGTCGACCTTCTGGGCGCGGGCGAGCTCGAGCAGGAGCTCGAGCGGCCCCTCGAAGCCCTCGAGCCGGACGGCGAAGGCGAGCGCCGGGGTCAGGCTCACGGGCCGTCCCACCACAAGCCGAGCGCGAGCACGAGACGGAACAAGAGCTCGGCGAGAGGCATGAGCACGGCGAGAAGCGGGTTGAAGGCGAAGCCGAGCTCGCGCGCGAGAAGCGGGACGATCACCGCGAGAAGCAGGAGCACCACGAGCCCCACCCGTTCGAGACGGGCGAAGACGCGCGCGAAAGGCAGCGGCAACAGCCCCGTGAGGATCCGGCCGCCGTCGAGAGGGGGAAGGGGCAGGAGGTTGAAGGCGGCGAGGAAGATGTTCGCGAACACGGCGTTGTTGCAGTTCGCGTGCACCCATTCTCCCAGGCGCGGGGGCAACAGATCGGTGAGGTGCATGGCCCAGGCGGCGACGACCGCCTGCACGAGGTTCACGGCCGGACCCGCCGCGGCCACGAGGACCATGTCGCGCTTGGGACGGCGCAGGCGATGAAAGGCCACCGGCACCGGCTTGGCCCAGCCGAAGACGAAAGGAGATCCCAGAAGGACGAGCGCTCCGGGGACGAGGACGGTGCCGAAGGGATCGACGTGCGCGAGGGGATTGACGGTGACCCGTCCGAGGCGGCGAGCGGTGTCGTCGCCGAGCTTGTCGGCCGCCCAGCCGTGCGCGGCTTCGTGCAGGGTGATCGCGAGGAGCACGGGAAGGAGCCAGACGGAAAGCGTATGGCCCAGGGCGGCGAAGTCGATCATCGCTCAGCCCCGGCCGACGAGCGCGGCGAGCTCGGCCGCTCCCGCCTCGGGATCGAAGGGAAGCTCGGGCGCGGGCCGGTCGAGCAGGGCCCGCAGCCGCGCGCCCAGCACCTCGTCCACGGGCGGCAGCCCTTCGAGGAGGGCGCGGTTGCGGGCGAGCTCGCCCGAGGCGGCGAGGACGAGATCGCACCCGGCAGCGAGCGCGGCGCGGGCGCGCGCGAGCAGGGGGCCAGAAAGAGCGCCCATCTCGAGATCGTCGCTCAGGAGCACGCCGCGAAAGCCGATCGCGCCCCGGACGATCTCCGCGACGACCCGGGGGGACAGCGTGGCGGGACGCTCGGGATCGATGTCTTCGTAGAGCAGGTGCGCGGTCATGCCGAGCGGCGCGAAAGCACAATCCCGGAACGGACGGAAGTCGGTGCGGGCGAGCTCCGCGCGCGCGGCGGCGACGCGCGGAAGGGTGCGGTGGCTGTCGAGCCGGGCGCGGCCGTGCCCGGGCAGATGCTTGATCACCCCCAGCGCCCCGCCCGCGCGCAAACCCGCGAGGAAGGCACGGCCGAGCCGGCCGACGAGTTCGGGATCGGAAGCGAAGGCGCGATCGCCGATCGCCTCCGTGGTCTCGGGCAGCGCCAGATCGAGCACGGGAGCGACCGCCACGTCGATCCCGACTTCCGCGAGATCGCAGGCGACGAGCCGGCCCGCGAGCCAGGCCGCCCGCGCGCCCCGATCGGGATCGCGGCGCGCGAGCGCGCCGATCGCGGCGGCCGGAGGGAGCGCGCGCCATTCGGGCGGGCGCAGCCGCTGGACCCGGCCGCCCTCCTGATCGACCATCACGAGAATCGGCCAAGGGCGGCAGGCGGTGCGCAGATCGGCGACGAGCCGGCGCAGCTGGCCGCGATCGCGGACGTTGCGGGCGAAGAGGATCACTCCCGCGGGCGGCAGGCGGGCGAACAGCGCCGCTTCCTCGGGGGACAGCGCGGGGCCCGAGACGCCGACCACGCAGGGGCGCGGGGGGATCACCGCGCGCCCACGACGAAGCACTGCTCTCCGCCCGCGCGCAGCCGCGCGCACACCCGCGCCGCCGCCTCGCGGTCGCCGAGGCCGACGCCCTGCAGGCGATAGAGGGTGGAGCCGTTGGCGAGCCTGAGCTCCTCGACCCGCGGCTGCAGCGGCCCGAGAACATCGGGGTAGCGGGCGAGAAGGGCGCGCCAGCCGCGCTCGGCCGCCTCGCGCGAGCTCACCGCGGCGATCTGCACGCCCCAGGGGCCGGCGGGACCGCTCGCCCGCGCGGTCCCGGCGGGCGCGGACGCGTTCGCGGAGGGCGCCCGCGCGGCGCCGGACTCGGCCCCCGCCCGGCCGGCGACGGGAAGCGGCGCGGGCGCGGGGCTCGACGCGGCGGCCGGGGGCGGGGCGGTGTTCGCGGGCGGGGTGTAGGCTTCCCCGGGGCCTTCGGCGAGCGCGGTCGCGGCCGTCGCGCGCGCGGGCCCGTTCGCGCCCGCGACCGGTGCCCCGAGGCCGTGCGGGAGGGCCGGCTTCGCCTCGGCCGGCGCGGAGGAAGCGGGCGGCGGGGCGACGAGGCCGGGGTCGGCCTCGGCGAGGGTCTT
Organism: Geminicoccaceae bacterium; assembly: GCA_025062095.1. GTDB lineage: Bacteria > Pseudomonadota > Alphaproteobacteria > Geminicoccales > Geminicoccaceae > JANXAZ01. Next base: position 38,895 of record JANXAZ010000023.1, on the reverse strand, counting down.
GGGGGGCGGGGGGTCGCGGGGCAGGATGCGCTCGATGCGCGGGGGCGGAGGTTGGCCGGCGGCGAGCGCGGCCGCGCCTTCGCTCTGCGTGTCCACGGCACCGGGTGTGTCGGGCGGACGCTTGATCGGCCCCGGGGGGGCGCGGACGAGCGGCGGTTCGCCGGAAGGCGCGAGATAGTCCTGCCAGGCGCCGACCACGACGAGGGCGAACAGTCCGAAGACGGCGAGAAAGGCGAACGGTAACGCGAAGCGACGGGCGAAGCCGCGTCGCGGGGGGTCCTCGGCCACGACCTTGGGGACCTCGCTTCCGCTCGCCCCCAGCGTCTCGTGGATGCTCGCCATGGTGCACCTCGTCCGATCGGCCTCAGCCGAGCTCTTCCACCGGCTGGACTCCGATGATGCCGAGCCCGGCGGCGATCACGGTGCGCACGGCGGCGAGCAACGCGAGCCGGGCCAACGCGAGCGGCCGGTCCTCGGCGACGAGAAAGCGCAGCTCGGGATGCTCCTTGCCCTTGGTCCACAGAGCGTGGAACAGACCCGCGAGATCGACGAGGAAGAAGGCGAGGCGGTGGGGCTCGCCGTGCCGCGCCGCCTGCTCGAGACAGCGCGGCCAGAGCGCGAGCGCGCGCACGAGCGCGAGCTCGGCGGGATCCGAGAGCCGCTCGAGCGGGGCGCGCACGAGCTCCTCGCGCGCGGTCGGAAAGCCCTGCTCTCGGGCGTGACGGAAGACCGAGCAGATGCGCGCGTGCGCGTATTGGACGTAGAAGACCGGGTTGTCCTTGGACTGCTCGGTCACCGCGACGAGATCGAAGTCCAAGGGCGCGTCGTTCTTGCGGGTGAGCATGACGAAACGGAAGACGTCCTTGCCCACTTCCTCGACGACGTCGCGGAGGGTGACGATGCGCCCGGCGCGTTTGCTCATCCGCAGAGGCTTGCCGCCGTCCAAGAGGTTGACGAGCTGGCACAGGCGCACGTCCAAGGTGGCGGCGCCGTCGGAGAAGGCCTTGACCGCGGCCTGCAGACGCTTGACGTAGCCGGCGTGATCCGCCCCCCAGACGTCGATCATCCAGTCGAAGCCGCGCCGCCACTTGTCGAGGTGATAGGCGATGTCGGCGGCGAAATAGGTCCAATGGCCGGTCGAGCGCTTGAGCGGTCGATCGGTGTCGTCGCCGAAGGCGGTGGCCTTGAACAGGAGCTGGGGGACCGGCTCCCAGTCCTCGATCGGCTTGCCCTTGGGCGCCGGCAGGGTGCCGGTGTACAGAAGGCCCTTGGACTTCAAGAAGTCGAGCGCCTCCTCGACCTTGCCCGCTTCGACGAGGGCCCGCTCGCTCGTGAAGACGTCGTGCCGGACCCCGAGCGCCGCGAGGTCCTCTCGGATGCGCGCGAGCATCGCCGCCACCGCCTCGCGGCCGAACAGATCGAGCCATTCGCTCTCGGGGGCGGTGCGGTAGCGGTCGCCGTAGCGCTCGGCGAGGGCGCGCCCGACGGGGACGAGGTACTCGCCGGGATAGAGACCTTCCGGGAACGAGCCGATGGGTTCGCCCAGAGCCTCGCGGTAGCGGAGGTGGACGGAGCGGGCGAGGGCCTCGATCTGCGCGCCGGCGTCGTTGACGTAGTATTCGCGCGTGACCCGGTAGCCCATGTGCGCGAGGAGATTGGCGAGCGCGTCGCCGACCACCGTGCCGCGGCCGTGGCCGACGTGCAGCGGCCCCGTGGGATTGGCCGAGCAGTATTCGACGTTCACGGGCCGCCCGCGGCCGAGGTCGAGCCGGCCGTAGTCGGTTCCGGCCTCGAGCGCGGCGCGGATCTCGGCGCGCCAGAAATCCGGATCGAGGTCGAGGTTGACGAAGCCGGGCGGGGCGGCGCGGGCGGCGACCACCTCGGGCTCGCGGGCCAGAGCCGCCGCGAGGGCGCGCGCGAGCTCCATCGGCGGCTTGCCCGCCGGCTTGGCGAGGAGAAGCGCGGCGTTGGTGGCCGCCTCGCCGTGGGCGGGATCGCGCGGCGGTTCGACGACCACGGCATCGAAGGAGAGATCGCGCGGGAGTTCCCCTCGCTCCTGCAGCCGCGCGAGAGCGGCGCGGACGAGAGCGGCGAGGCGCGCGAAGGCGCTCATGGCCGATCCCGCTCCATGCGGAAGAGCCGGTCGTACTCGTCGACGGCGTAGCGGTCGGTCATCCCGGCGACGTAATCGCGCACCGCCGCCGCCGTGCTCGCGGGATCGGTGGCCCGCTCGCGCCAGCGATCGGGCAGGCAGGAAGGCGCTTCGAGGAAGGCGCGGACGAGTTCGGTCACCAGACGCTCCGCCTTTCTTGCCATGCGGTTGACCTTATAGTGTTTGTAGACGCGTTCTGCGAGAAAATTGCGCAGGCAGGCGACCGCCTCCGCCATCGCCGGCGAGAAGGCGAGCACCGGCTCGGGGAGAGCGCGCACGGCATCGGGCGAGGAGGGATCGGCGGCCTGCAGCCGGCGCCGGGCCTCGACCACGAGATCGCCGACCATGGCGTCGATCAGGCGCCGATGGGTCTCGTGGGCGAGCCGGGCGGGTTCGAGTCCCGGATAGCTCTCCAAAACCGAGCGCACGAGAGAGCCGAACAGGGGCAGGGGCGCCAGCTCCTCGAGGGCGAAGAAGCCCGCGCGCAAGCCGTCGTCGACGTCGTGGGAGCAGTAGGCGACGTCGTCGGCGATCGCGGCGACCTGGGCTTCGACCGTCGGTTGGCTCTCGAGGTCGATCACCCGGGCCAGCGGGTGACGCGCGATCGGTTCGGGGAAGGGCGCGCGGGCGGGGCCGTTGTGCTTGACCACGCCCTCGAGCGTCTCGAAGGTCAGATTGAGCCCGTCGAAACGCGCGTAGCGCTGCTCGAGCTCGGTGACGATGCGGAAGGTCTGGAGATTGTGGTCGAAGCCGCCCCAGGCGGCGAGGGCGGCGTCGAGCGCGCGCTCGCCGGCGTGGCCGAAGGCGGAATGGCCGAGATCGTGGGCGAGCGCGATGGCCTCGGCGAGGTCCTCGTCGACGGAGAGCGCGCGGGCGAGGGTGCGGGCGATCTGGGCCACCTCGAGGCTGTGGGTGAGGCGCGTGCGGTAGTGATCGCCTTCGAAATGGGCGAAGACCTGGGTCTTGTACTCGAGGCGGCGAAAGGCGGTGGAATGCACGATACGGTCGCGATCGCGCTGGTAGCAGCTGCGATAGGGACTTTCCGGCTCGGGGACCGCGCGGCCGAGGCTCGTCTCGGGCCGGCAGGCCCAGGGCGCGAGGTTCAGCCGCATCGAAGCCTTCTCCGTGCCCGGACGAGGACGACCTTCCGAGGCCGGTTTGACAAGCGCGGCTCGGCTCTCAGATCATTGGGGCAAGTACGAGCAGCATAGGGGTAGGGTATGGCGGAGATCAAGGGTCGCCCCGATCCGATCCGGGTGACCGAGGCGGCGGCGCGGCGGATCAAGGAGCTCGTGGCCCGCGAGGGCCGCCCGAACCTCAAGCTGCGCTTGGCGGTGGCGGGCGGCGGCTGTTCGGGCTTCCGCTACGAATTCTCGCTCGACGACCGGTCGTTCCCGGACGACGTGCTCGTGCGCAAGGACGGCGCCGAGGTGGCGATCGACGGTTTGTCCTTGATGTATCTCTTGGGAGCGGAGCTCGATTTCGTCGACGATCTGACCGGTGCTTATTTCCGGGTGAGCAATCCCAACGCGACGAGCAGCTGCGGCTGCGGCAACAGCTTCGCGATCTGAGGCCGCGCGAGCGCCCGCGCGGCTAAGCCGAACCGATCACGATCCCGGCCAGGAACACGAGGAAACCGCCGACCACGACCTGGAACGCCGCCTGCAGGAAGGGCGTGTCCATGTAGCGCGCCCGGATCCAGGCGATCGCCCACAGCTCGACGAGCACGATGAGGACGGCGAGCGTCGTCGCCACCCAGAAGTCGGGGATGAGATAGGGCAGGGTGTGGCCGAGACCGCCGAGGGTGGTCATACCGCCGCACACCGTGCCGCGCACCCAGGGCGTGCCGCGCCCGGTGAGCGCCCCGTCGTCGGAGAGCGCCTCGGCGAAGCCCATCGAGATCCCCGCGCCCACCGAGGCGGCGACGCCGACGAGAAAGGTCTCCCAACTGTTGCCGGTGGCCATGGCGGCGGCGAAGAGCGGGGCGAGCGTGCTCACCGAGCCGTCCATGAGCCCGGCCAACCCGGGCTGGACGAACTGCAGGACGAAGCGCCGCCGTGCGTGCTCGACCTCTTCCTTGCCGCGCTCGCCGCCCGCGTGCACGCGCTCCAGCTGCTCGGCCAAGGCGACGTGCTCCTGCTCGGTTTCCGCGAGATCGACGAGGAGTTTGCGGATGCTGGCGTCGGTCACGTGCTGCGCCGCCTTGCGGTAGAAGTTGCCGGTCTCGGCCTCGATCTCGGCCGCTTGCCGGCGCACCGCCTCCAGCCCGAGCGGGCGGGTGAGCCAGATCGGCTTGCGACGGACGAAACCGCGGATGTCCTCGCGGCGCACGAGCGGGATGTGCTCGCCGAACTTCTGCCGATAGAGCTCGATCAGCCTGCGCCGGTGCTCGCTCTCCTCCTCGGCCATCTCCTCGAAGATCTTGGCGGTGGCCGGATAATGCTCGCGCAGACCTTCCGCGTAGTCGCGGTAGATACGGCCGTCTTCTTCCTCGAGGGTGATGGCGAGCGCCAGGATCTCGCGCTCGGAAAGATCGGTGAACCGCTTCTGCGGACGCAGGGCGAAGCCGAGCATCGTTCCTCTCGTCTGTCGCGCCCGGTCGACCGGGCCCGCTCCCCTTTACGAGTTTGGAAGCGTTCCAGATCATTGGCAACGGGATGCCGGCGCGCCGGCCGCCCGATCAGCGCATCGGCACGAGGAGCGGGGACAGGCCGCGGGCGGCGAGCGCGCGGCCGATCTCCTCCGTGTAGATCGGATTCATGACCAGGACCACGTCCGGACGCAGCGCCGCGAGCTCCTCGGGGCTCGCGATGCGGTGCCCGGTGCCGGCCACGTAGCGCCCCCATTTGTGCGGGTTGACGTCGACGAGAAGGGCGATCTCCGCGCCGAGCCCGAGCACGGCGAGGAACGCGACGGCCTTCGAGCCCGACCCCCAGATCGCGATCGTCTCGCCTTTCCCGCGCCAGGCGGCGAGCCGCGCGCGCAAGCGCTCGATCTTGGTCGCGACGCCGGTGCGGAAGGCGGCCACGAGCGCGCGCGTCTCCTCGAGATCCTCGGCGAGCGGGGGCAGTGGTCCGTCGGCGGTGCGCGACGGCCGGGCCTCGAGGACGAGATACTGGTCGTCGTAACAGCGCCAGAGCGCGAGGACGGAAAAGCCCGTGCGTCGGAACAGTCGGGCGAGCGAGCCGGCGGTGAAATAGCTCGCGTGTTCGTAATAGAGGTCCCAGAACGCCCGCTCGAGGAGGATGCGGCGCAGGTCGGGCAGCTCGAACATCACCACCGTGTCGGGGCGATCGCCGAGCGTGGCGCGGATCGCGGCGAGGAATTCGGCGACCGGACCGATGTGCTCGAGCGTGTGCCGGCAGGCGAGGTAATCGGGGGCGAGCGAAGCCCAGTGCGGCCCGTAGAAATCGCGCACGAAGGTGAGGCGGGACAGCGCGGGCGACGCCAGCCGCTCGGGGCGGAAGCCGGGATCGACGCCGATCCCGCGGCAGCCCGTGCGCTCGGAAAGAGCGAGCAGGAACTCGCCCTTGCCGCAGCCGATCTCGAGCACGAACCGATCGGAAAGCGCGTATTTGCGCGCCTGATCCTCGCACAGTTCGGCGAGGAAGCGCACGAAGCGCGGGGAGAAGGCCTGGGTCTCTTCGTAGGCCGGGGAATAGTGCTGGCAGGCGGGATCGAAGGCGGCGTTGAAGAGAAAGCCGCAGTCCTCGCAGAAGCGCAGGTCGAGCTCGCCGCGCGGGAACGCGCGCGCCTGTGCTTCGCTGTCCAGAAGAAGGCAGGAATGGACGGGAACCGAGGCCACGCGCCAGACCGGCGAGAGCGCGCGGCCGCCGCAGGCGGGACAGGCGTCGACGCGGCTCATGCGAGGACGCGCGGGGAAGGCACGGGCACGACGAAGCGGCCGCCGCGTTCGCGATAAAGGGCTTCTTGGGCGACGATCTCGGCTTCGATGTTCCAGGGCAGGATCAGAAGATAATCCGGCATGTCCTCGAGGATGCGCGAGGGAGGGACGACGGGCAGGCGCACACCGGGAACGAAGCGGCCCTGCTTGAAGGGGTTCTTGTCCGCGACCCAGGCCACGAGCTCGCGCCCCAGCCCGCACGCGTTCAAGAGGATCGTGCCTTTGGCGGCGGCACCGTAGGCCGCGACGCGCGCTCCCGCGCGCACGAGGTCTTCGAGGAGGGCGCGCAGATCCGCCCGCAGCCGTTCCACGCGCGCGGCGAAGCCGGCGCAATAGGCGAAGCGATCGAGCCCGATCGCCTTCTCTTCGGCCAGGATCGCATCCACGGTCGCGTCCTTGCGGTCCTTTTTGGCGAAGAACAGCCGCAACGAGCCGCCGTGGACGGGTACGCGCTCGACGCGCACGAGGAACAATCCGTGCGGCCGGGCCAGTCGCTCCACCGCGTGCACCGAGAAATAGCACAGATGCTCGTGGTAGATGGTGTCGAAGGCGAGCTTGTCGACGAGATCGCGCAAATAGGGGACCTCGATCACCGCGCGGCCGTCGTCCGCGAGGACCAAACGGATGCCGTCGAGGAAGCCGTGGGCGTCGGCGACGTGGGCGAGGACGTTGTTGGCGTGCACGAGATCCGCCCGCAGCCCGTCGCGCGCGAGGGTCTCGGCCAGGCCGCGGTCGAAGAAGGCGCGGATCGTCTCGATCCCCTTGGCGCGCGCGGCGGCCACCGGCCCCGGGGCGGGATCGATACCGAGGCAGCGCACGCCCGCGCGCCGGTAGAACTGCAAGAGATAGCCGTCGTTGGAAGCGATCTCGAGGACGAAGGCGTTCTCGGGCAGCTCGGGCAGCCGCTCGGCGACGTGGCGGCGCGTGTGTTCGAGGAGCGTCTGCGAGACCGAAGAAAAATAGGGGTAGTCGTGGCCGAAGAGGACTTCGGGAGGGACCGTGTCCAGGATCTGGACGAGGCCGCAAGCGGGACAGAAGACGACGTCGAGCGGATAGCGCGGCTCGGGCCGATCGAGGTCTTCGGGAGCGAGAAAGCCGTCGGAGAGCGGCAGCGCGCCGAGGGAGAGAACGGGGAGCAGTTCGTCTTTCGCACAAGAACGACAACTCGTGATCCTGCTCATGCCGCCTTCCACGCGAGATTCCGGTCGAGCCGGCCCGCGGCCAGGAGTTCCTTGATGCGCGCGAGACGCACGAGCTTGCCGCCCTCGAGATCGGCGAGGGTGAGCCCGAAGCGCTCGTAAGCTTCTTTGAGCGCCGAGATGCCCGTTCGCACCGTCCAGCGCGGCCGGAAGGCGGGCAACCGTTCGCGGATCTTGGCGAAGCTCACGCGATAGTTGCGGCGATCGGGCCCGCCGCCGGGGGCGTAGACGATGCGCGCGCCGGGGACGGCGGCCTCGACCATCTCGGCGAGATCGCGCACCCGCCAGTTGTCCTCGTCGCGGCCGACGTTGAAGGCCTGGGCGTGGATCCGCTCGCGCGGGGCTTCGAGGGCGGCCACGAAGGCCGCGGCCATGTCTTCGACGTGCACGAGCGGCCGCCAGGGAGAACCGTCGGATTTGATCAACACCCGTCCGGTGGCGAAGGCGTAGCCGAGGAGGTTGTTGACCACGAGATCGCCGCGCAAACGCGGCGCGAAGCCGTACGCCGTGGCCGCGCGCAAAAAGGTCGGCGAGAAACGGTCGTCGGCGAGGGCCGAGAGATCGCGCTCGACCCGGATCTTGCTCTCCGCGTACGGGGTCACGGGGTTGAACGGAGCCTCCTCGTCGAGAATGGCGTCGCCCGCGGCCCCGTAGGCCGAACAGGAAGAGGCGAAGACGAACCGCTCCACCCCGGCTTCTTTGGCCAGCCGGGCGAGGCGCACCGAGGCCTCGTGGTTGATCGCGAAGGTGACCGCGGGATCGAGATCGCCCAAGGGATCGTTGGAGATACCGGCGAGGTGCAGGACGGCGTCGAACCCTTCGAGGTGCCGGCGCGCGATCGCGCGCAGGTCGATCCGCAGATCGATCGGCTCTTCCGGCTCGGGCCCCAGGGCGCAGCCCGCAAAGAGACCCGAATCGAGGGCGACGACGCGATGTCCCCGCTCGCGCAACAGCCGCCAGAGCACCCGGCCGACGTAGCCGTCGGCACCGGTCAAGAGAACCTTCACGATCCCGCTCCGCCCGCGTCCTCCGATCCCGGATCCGCGCTCGTCAATCCCAGATCTTCCACGGGGCGCGGCCCGATTCCCACATCTGCTCGAGTCGCACCTTGTCGCGCAGCGTGTCCATGCACTGCCAGAAGCCCTCGTGGCGGAAGGCCATGAGCTGGCCCTCTTCGGCCAGGCGCTGCAGCGGCCCCTGCTCGAACATGGTCGAATCGTCCTCGATGTAGTCCGCGACTCGCGGCTCGAGGACGAAGAAGGCGCCGTTGATCCATCCCTCCTCGAGCGGTTTCTCGCTGAAGCGCACGACCCGGTCGCCGTCGAGGTCGAGGCGGCCGAAGCGCGGGGGCGGATGGACCGCGGTCACCGTGGCGATCTTGCCGTGGCGCTTGTGGAAGGCGAGGAGCTCGCGCAGGTTCACCGTCGAGACGCCGTCGCCCCAGGTCAAGAAGAACGTCTCCCCGCCCATGTACGGCACCAGGCGCTTGATGCGGCCGCCCGTGCCGGTGTGCAAGCCGGTGTCGATGAGCTCCACCTTCCAGTCCTGGCTGTGGTGGCGGTGGAGTTGGATCGCGCCGCTGCCGAGATCGACGGTCATGTCGCTCTCGAGCGCGCAATAATCCGCCATGTAACGCTTGATGACTTCGCCCTTGTACCCGAGGGCGATGACGAAATTCTTGTAGCCGTAGGCAGCGTAATGCATCATGATGTGCCACAGGATCGGCCTGCCGCCGATCTCGACCATCGGCTTGGGCTTGAGCACCGTCTCCTCGGAAAGACGCGAGCCGACCCCGCCCGCCAGAATCCCGACTTTCACCGCTCCGATCCCGCGCTTCTCGCCCCGCGCCCGACGCGCCGGCGCTTCTCCTCTTCCACGAAAAAGCCTACCAATCCGTAAAGCCCGCGGGGGCGGCGCATCAACCGCATCCGCGGCGCTCCGCGGCCGCGCGTCGCGGGCGGCGGGCGCGAGGGAGGGATGCCGTGACCGAACCACAACGAGGGTTGCGACGGGGCCTCACGCAGTACGGCGATCCGGAATTCGCGCTCTTCCTGCGCCGCTCCTTCATCCGCTCGATGGGCTTCTCGGAGGCCGTGCTCGAGCGGCCGATCGTGGGCATCGTGACCAGTCCTTCCGAGCTCAACACCTGCCATCGCACGATGGGCGAGCTCGTCGAGGCGGTGCGCCGCGGCGCCCTCGCCGCCGGGGCGCTGCCGCTCGCCTTCCCGACGATCTCCCTGGGCGAGCCCTATCTGTTCCCGACCTCGCTCTTCTTGCGCAACCTCATGGCCATCGACGTCGAGGAGATGATCCGCGCCCAGCCGCTCGACGCGGTGGTCCTCGTGGGCGGCTGCGACAAGACGGTCCCGGCCCAGCTCATGGGGGCGGCCTCGGCGGAGGTGCCCGCGGTCGTACTCGTCGTGGGCCCCATGCTCACCGGCCGGTACCGCGGCGAACGGCTCTCGGCCTGCACGGATTGCCGGCGCTTCTGGGCGCGCTACCGCGCGGGGGAGCTCGACGCGGAGGAAATCCGGACGATCGAAGGGCGGCTCGCGGTCACCGCCGGCACCTGCGGGGTGATGGGCACGGCCTCCACCATGGCCTGTCTGGCCGAGGCGATGGGCCTCGCTCTTCCCGGATCCGCCGCCGTCCCCGCCGTGCACGCCGATCGGCTGCGCATCGCCGAGGCCACGGGAGCGCTCGCCGCCGCCCTTCCGGGCAGCGGGCGCACGATCCGCGCGATCGTGACCGAGAAGAACCTCGAGAACGCGATGCGCGTGCTCCTCGCCCTCTCGGGGTCGACCAACGCGGTGATCCATCTCGCCGCGATCGCGGGACGGCTCGGCCTTCCCTTCTCCTTGCGCCGGCTCGACGCGCTCTCGGAGGAGACCCCCGTGCTCGTGGACCTCAAGCCCACGGGTCGGGGCTACATGGAAGACTTCCACGCCGCCGGCGGGATGCCGGCGCTTCTGCGCGAACTCGCCCCCCTTCTGCACCTCGACGCGCCGACGATCGACGGGCGCACGCTCGGTGCGGTCCTGGCCGAGCCCGCGCGCGAGCCCGTCGACCGGGAGATCATCCGACCGCTTTCCGATCCGATCGCCCCCCGCGGCGGACTCGTCGCTCTGTTCGGGACGCTCGCCCCCGAAGGCGCCGTCCTCAAGCGCGCCGCCGCCAGCCCGGAGCTCTTCGAACACGAGGGCCGGGCGGTGGTGTTCGAGAGCCTCGAAGACCTCGCCCGGCGGATCGACGATCCCGAACTCGACGTGGCGCCTTCCGACGTCCTCGTCCTCAAGAACGCCGGCCCCGCTTCGCCCGCGCGCATGCCGGAGGCCGGCTATCTGCCGATCCCCAAGAAGCTCGCCCGCGCCGGGGTGAAGGACATGGTGCGGATCTCGGACGCGCGCATGTCGGGGACCGCTTTCGGGACCGTGATCCTGCACGTGGCCCCCGATGCCGCCTCCGGCGGGCCCTTGGCCCTCGCGCGCACGGGCGATCGCATCCGCCTCTCGGTCCGCGAGCGCCGGCTCGATCTTCTCGTCGAAGCCGAGGAGCTCGCGCGTCGGCGCGAGGCCTGGCGGCCGCCGCCTCCGCCCGAGCGCGGCTGGGCGCGGCTGTGGCACGAAGAGATCCTCCAGGCCCCGCAGGGCTGCGATTTCCGCGTCTTGCGCGCGAACGGCAGAGAGGCGTGACGCCCGCGGCGGCGGCACGGGACTTCCTCCGCCTCCGCGCGCGCTCTCGGGAAAAAAGGCGATCGGAGCGGCTTTACCGCGACGGGCCGCGCGGGCGCGCGAGAAGCGTCCGTCGGGGGGCGCCTGGCTCGGCGGCCGCGCCCGTGGCATGATGAGGGTGCGGAGAAGGCCGATGGCCGAGGTGCGCAAAGAGGATCTCTCGCTCGAAGGGTTCTTGGCCTGGGAGAACGCGCGGCCGGAGCGCTTCGAGCGGGTGGGCGGTGTCGTGCGGATGATGGCCGGGGGCACCGCAGAGCACGACCAGATTGCGATCAACCTCGCAAGCGAGCTCCATCTGCGGCTGCGCGGCTCGCCCTGCACCGTGCACGGCTCGAACCTCAAGGTCGTCTCCCCGCGCGGGGACGTGATGTATCCCGATGTCTTCGTGCGCTGCGGCCCGGCTCGGCGCGGCGCGACCGCCGTCGACGATCCCGTGCTCGCGGTCGAGGTCCTCTCGCCTTCCACCGCGGCCTTCGACCTCACGCGCAAGCGGCTGGCCTACCAGAGCATCCCGAGCCTGCGCGCGGTCCTCTACGTCCATCCCGACCGCATGCGCATCGATCTCATGCGCCGACGCGAAGGCTTCTGGGTCGACGAGGAGGCGGCGGAAGGGCCGGACGCGGTCCTGCCCCTGCCCGAGCTCGCGATCGAGCTTCCCCTCGCCGCCGTCTACGAAGGTGTGCCGCTGCCGGAGGCCGAGGAGCCTTCGATGTCGGGGCGCAACGCCTCGGGGAGCGAGCCGTGAGCGAGGTGCGCAAAGAGGATCTCTCGCTCGAAGGGTTCTTGGCCTGGGAGAACGCGCGGCCGGAGCGCTTCGAGCGGGTGGGCGGCGTCGTGCGGATGATGGCCGGGGGCACCCTCGCCCACGACCAGCTCGCGATCCGGATCGCCACCGAGCTGAGCCTTCGGCTGCGCGGCTCGCCCTGCACCGTGCACGGCTCGAACCTCAAGGTCGTCTCCCCGCGCGGGGACGTGATGTATCCCGATGTCTTCGTGCGCTGCGGGCCCGGCGATCCGCGCGCCACGCAGGTGGCGGATCCCGTCCTCGTGGTCGAAGTGCTCTCCCCGTCCACCGCGGCCTTCGACCTCACGCGCAAGCGGCTGGCCTACCAGAGCATCCCGAGCCTGCGCGCGGTCCTCTACGTCCATCCCGACCGCATGCGCATCGATCTCATGCGCCGACGCGAAGGCTTCTGGGTCGACGAGGAGGCGGCGGAAGGGCCGGACGCGGTCCTGCCCCTGCCCGAGCTCGCGATCGAGCTTCCCCTCGCGGCGGTGTACGAGGGCGTGCCGCTTTCGGAGGAGTGAGGTGAGGAACCGGCCGGTGCTTTCGCCCGCGAGGATTGCCGGGGCCGGTCGCGGCTGATAGAAGCCCGGCCGCGCGCGGACCCCCTCCCGGACAACGCCCATGAAGCTGATTGCCGGCAACGCCAACCGGCCGCTGGCCGAAGCGATCGCCGCCTATCTCCGGGTGGACCTCACCAAGGCCACGGTCCACCGCTTCGCCGACATGGAGGTGTTCGTCGAGATCCACGAGAACGTCCGCGGCGAGGACTGCTTCATCGTTCAGCCGACGAGCTATCCCGCCAACGACAATCTCATGGAGCTCTTGATCATCATCGACGCCCTGAAGCGCGCTTCGGCCCGGCGGATCACCGCCGTCATCCCCTATTTCGGCTACGCGCGGCAGGACCGGAAGCCCGGGCCGCGCACGCCGATCTCGGCCAAGCTCGTCGCCAATCTCATCACCGTGGCCGGGGCCTCGCGCGTGCTCACCATGGAACTCCACGCGGGGCAGATCCAGGGCTTCTTCGACATTCCCGTCGACAATCTCTTCTCCACCCCGCTCATGGTGCCCGACATCCTCGAGCGGCACGGCACCGAGAACCTCATGATCGTGAGCCCGGACGTGGGCGGGGTGGCGCGCGCGCGGGGCTTCGCCAAGCGCCTTGACGTCGGTCTGGCCATCATCGACAAGCGCCGCGAGCGCGCCGGGGTGTCGGAGGTGATGAACGTCATCGGCGACGTGCGCGGGATGCGCTGCATCATCGTCGACGACATCGTCGATTCCGGCGGCACGCTGTGCAACGCCGCGGAAGCGCTCCTCAAGGCGGGGGCGGTGTCGGTCGAGGCCTATGTCACCCACGGCGTGCTCTCGGCCGGGGCGGTGGCGCGCATCGTCGCCTCGCCGCTCGAGAAGCTCGTGATCACCGACAGCATCAAGCCCTCCGAGGCGGTGCGGGTGACCGACAAGATCCGGGTGCTGTCGATCGCTCCCTTGATGGGCGAAGCGATCGCGCGAATCTCGAGCGAAAGCTCGGTTTCGAGTCTGTTCGATTAGATCGGTCTGTCCGGGCGGGACGACCCGCGCAGCGGAGGGACGGAGGACATCGCGATGGTGACCGTACTCAGAGGGGAAGTGCGCGAGCGCAGCGGCAAAGGAGCGGCGCGCGCGGTGCGCCGGGCCGGCAAGATCCCGGCGATCGTCTACGGCGGCAAGGAGCCGCCGCTCAAGATCGCCATCGACGCCAAGCAGCTCCTGCACGCGATGCAGCAGCCGCGCTTCTTCTCGACCGTGCTCGACATCGACCTCGGCGATCGGATCGAGCACGTGCTGCCGCGCGAAGCACAGCTCCACCCGGTGACCGATCGGCCGCTGCACGTGGATTTCGTGCGCGCCGGCGCGGGGGCGCGGGTCACCGTCGCGGTACCGGTGCGCTTCGTCAACGAGGCCGAATGCCCGGGGCTCAAGCGCGGGGGCGTGCTCAACGTCGTGCGCCGCGAGATCGAGCTCGTCTGCCCGGCGGATGCGATCCCGAGCGAGATCGTGGCCGACCTCAAGGGCTTCGACATCGGCGATTCGATCCACATCCGCCACGTCGTCTTGCCCGAGGGCGTGCGGCCGCGTTCGACCGAGCGCGATTTCACGATCGCCTCGATCGTCCCGCCGACGGTGGCCGAGGCGCCGCCGGCCGGCCAGCAGGCTCCGGCCTGAGCCCGGGCGCGGCCGTTGAAGCTCTTCGTGGGGCTCGGCAATCCCGGGCCCGAATACGCCTTCAACCGCCACAACGTGGGCTTCATGGCGGTCGAGCGGATCGCCGCGCGCGCCCTCTTCCCGCCTTTTCGGTCCAAGTTCCGGGGGCGTTGGAGCGAGGGCTTCCTCGACGGCGAGAAGGTGGCGATCCTCGAGCCAGAAACCTACATGAACGAGAGCGGGCGGTCGGTGGCGGCCGCCGTGCGCTTCTTCGGCTTGCCGCTTTCCGAGCTCGTGGTCTTCCACGACGAACTCGACCTCGCCCCCGGCAAGGTGCGGGTGAAGCTCGGCGGCGGGGTGGCCGGTCACAACGGCTTGCGCTCGATCCGCGATTGCCTGGGCAGCGCCGATTTCAAGCGGGTGCGCATCGGCATCGGCCATCCCGGGCAGAAGGAGAAAGTCGTCGCCCACGTGCTCTCGGACTTCGCCAAGAGCGAGCGGCCGTGGCTCGAGCGGCTGTTGGACGCGATCGCCGAAGCGGCGCCCCTGCTCGCCCGCGGCGACGATTCGGGATTCATGAACAAGGTGACTCTCGCGACCCGCGAAACGGAAGAGCGCCGCGGCCGGCCCGGCGCGGGCGGAGCGGGCTGAGATGGGCTTCGCCTGCGGCATCGTGGGCCTGCCGAACGTCGGCAAGTCCACGCTCTTCAACGCGCTCACTGCCTCGGCCGCGGCCGCCGCCGCCAATTATCCGTTCTGCACGATCGAGCCCAACATCGGCCGCGTGCCGGTGCCCGATCGCCGGCTCGAGACGCTGGCCCGGCTCGCGCGCTCGGCGCGGATCGTGCCCGCCCAGCTCGAGATCCGGGACATCGCCGGGCTCGTGCGCGGCGCTTCCCGCGGCGAGGGCCTCGGCAACCGCTTCTTGGCGGCGATCCGCGAGGTCGACGCGATCCTGCACGTGCTCCGCTGTTTCGAGCATCCCGACGTGAGCCACGTCGAGGGCCGGGTGGATCCGCTGCGCGACGCGGAGCTCGTCGAGACCGAGCTCCTGCTCGCCGACCTCGAGAGCCTCGAGCGGCAGAAGGAGGGGCTCGCGCGGCGTGCGCGCGGGCGCGATCCCGAAGCCCTCGCCAAGCTCGCGCTGCTCGAGAAGCTCGCCCCGGCCATGGAAGCGGGAACCCCCGCCCGCGCGGTCCCTCTCGACGCAGACGAGCGCGCGCTCGTCAAAACCTTCCACCTCCTCACCGCCAAGCCGGTGCTCTACGTGTGCAACGTCGAGGAAGAGGCGGCGGCCGGCGGCAACCGGTGGAGCGCGGCGGTGGCGGCGATGGCCGAACGCCAGGGGGCGGGCTGCGTGCTGATCTCGGCGGCGATCGAAGCCGAACTCGCCGGGCTCGAACCCGAGGAGCGCAAGGCCTATCTCGAGGCGCTCGGGCTCGACGAGCCGGGGCTCGCCAAGGTCATCCGCGCCGGCTACGCGCTGTTGGGGCTGATCACCTTCTTCACCGCCGGGCCCAAGGAGGCGCGCGCCTGGACCGTGCCGGAAGGGGCGACGGCGGTGGAGGCGGCGGGGACGATCCATTCCGACTTCGCGCGCGGCTTCATCTGCGCGGAGGTGGTGGCCTTCGAGGACTACGTCCGCTTCGGGGGCGAGCAGGGGGCGAAGGAGGCGGGGCGGATGCGGCTCGAGGGGCGCGAATACCGCATCCGCGACGGCGACGTGTGCCACTTCCGGTTCAATGTGTGAGGGAGAGGGGCCGATCGCGCCGGCCGGATCGTCCTTTTCCCGCGTTCGGTACGATCCCGGGTCGGCGGTTGATACTCGGGTCGCATCCTCCTAGCGCCGACCGGAAAACGGGCCTCGATCGCGAGGGGTCCCCCGGCCTTCGTGCCGGAACGTTTTCCGCCCGAGATCACGCGCGGCCGGTTCGGCTCCTCCTCGACGAGACCGCGCGCCTCCCGGTTCAGCTCGGCGGGTTCCCGGGCCGCACAGCGAACCGTCGTCTCGTGGTTCTCCTCCTCGCGAACCGAGAATCGAGCGCCGCGTCGCGCTCGAAAAGCACGCTCACCGCGATCGACGAGCCGTTTCGCAGGCAGGCGGAACCGAACGCGAAATCGTGCCGTTTGGAAACCCGGAAGTCGTCGCATCCGAGCTTCCGAAGATGCGCCGGGAGATCCGAAGGGACCGCCAGACCGTCGACGCCTCGCCGAACAAGATCGCGGAACGCGAAATCTCACGAGGCTGGCGGCGGCGAGGTCATCTGCGCAGCCGGCCGAGCTCCTCGACTATTTGTTTTGCTTGCCGGTCCTGTCAGTCCCGATCGTAGGAGATGTGAACAAAGTTGCTCAAAGGGCGGCCCAGAGGCACGTCGATCGTCTCGTCGAGTGTCGAACCTTGCGGCACGTGCCGGCGCGCTTCAACCGAAGTTGTTCATTGCTCGGGAAATGATCAACCTACTGAACGAGGGACGCGCGGTGGTCCAGCCTTCTGCGGGCTCGTGACCGCAGGGCCGTCTCAGGCCCGCGCCCTCGCCGCTTCGGCCAGGAGCGCCGCGTGCGCGAGCTGACCGCGCAAATAGCACAGGAGCTCGAACTTCTCGTTGGGCCCGTGCGGACGGTCGTCGTCGAGCCCGAAGCCCAGAAGCAGCGAATCCATTCCCAGCCGTTCCTTGATCGTCGCCACCACCGGGATCGAGCCGCCGCAACCGACCAGCGCCGGCTCTTTGCCGAAGACCCGCGCGAGCGCCCGCCGCGCCGCGGCCACGAACGACGAATCCGCGGGCACGCGGATCGGACGGCCGGTACCCATGGGCACGAGTTCCCAGTGATAATCGGGCGGGATCCGCGCGGCCAGAAAGGCGCGCAGCTGCTCGATGACCTCCTGGGGATCCTGGTCGGGGACGAGGCGGAAGGAGAGCTTGGCCGCCGCTCGCGCCGGGATCACGGTCTTCGAGCCCTCCCCGGTGTAGCCGCCCCAGATCCCGTTGACGTCGCACGAAGGCCTCGCCCACAGCCGCTCGAGCGTGCTCCGTCCCGCCTCCCCGACCGCCCGCGCGAGCCCGGCGCTCTCGAGAAAGCCCTTCTCGTCGAAGGGGATGCGGGTCCACTGCGCGCGGATCTCGGGCTCGGGTTCGACCACCCGAGCGTAGAAGCCGGGAAGGGCGATGCGGCCCTCCTCGTCGTGAAGGGCGGCGAGGAAGCGGCACAGGGCGTGGATCGGGTTCGGGGCGGCACCACCGTACATGCCGGAATGGAGATCGCGCGAGGGCCCGCGCACCCTGAGCTCGCAATAGGCGATCCCGCGCAGCATGATGGTGATCGCCGGCTCGTCGACCCCGAGCATGCCGGTATCCGAGATCACGCAGACATCCGCCCGCAGCTCCTCGGCGTTGGCGCGCAAGAAAGGCTCGAGGTTCGCGGAGGCGCTCTCCTCCTCGCCTTCGACGAGCACGGAAACGCGCACCGGCAGCCGGCCGTGCACCGCCTTCCAGGCAGCGATCGCCTCGAGCCAGGTCATGAGCTGGCCCTTGTCGTCGACGGCTCCGCGCGCGACCACGCGTTTGCCGTGCGGGCCCTCGCGGATCACCGGCGCGAACGGCGGATCGACCCATTCGGCCAGAGGATCCGGCGGCTGGACGTCGTAATGGCCGTAATAGAGGAGGTGCGGCGCCCCGCGCGGCGCGTCCGGATCGTGGGCGACGACGATCGGCATGCCGGCGGTGGGCCGGAGCTCGGCTCGCAGACCGATCGCGCGCAACCGCTCGACGAGCCAGAGGGCGGCGCGGCGGGTGTCCTCGGCGAAGGCCGGATCCGTGCCGACCGAAGGGATGCGCAAGAGGTCGCACAAGCGTGCGACCGAAGCGTCGAAGTTCCGCTCCAAGAACCCTAGGACCGGCTCGACCGCGAGATCCGACATGGGCATCCTCCGCGACGTCTTCGGCGAGCCTGCCGCCGCGCGAGCGCGCGCTCAAGTCCCGGAGCGAAACGGTGGAGCGCCCTTTCAACCTGCTCTTGATCACCGCCGACCAGTGGCGCGCCGATCACCTCGACCTCGACGGCGAGGGCCCGGTCCCGACGCCCCGGCTCGCCGAGCTCGCTCGGGAGGCGACGGTGTTCACGCGCCATTTCGGTCAGGCGAGCCCCTGCGGCCCGGCGCGGGCGTCGCTCTATACCGGCCGTTACCTCTTCAACCACCGCTCGGTGACCAACGGCACGCCGCTCGATGCCACGCTCAGCACGATCGCCCTCGAGCTCGAGAAGGCCGGCTACGAGCCCACGCTGTTCGGTTACACGGATACGAGCGCCGATCCGCGCGTCCTGCCCCCCGAGGATCCGCGGCTGCGCTCGTGGGAGGGCGTGCTGCCCGGTTTTCGCGTGGGCCTGGTGTTGCCCGAGGCGGCCGAGCCCTGGCTCGACCGTCTGGCCCGCCGCGGCTACGGCCGGATGACGATCGAGGAAGCCTACGATCGATCCTGGTTCGAGCCCGCGCCCTGGCGGGCCGAGGACAGCGAGACGGCGTTTCTCGTCGACGAGGCGCTGGCCTGGCTCGAGCGGCGGCCGAAAAGCCGTCCCTGGGCGCTGCATCTCTCGCTCGTCAAACCCCATCCTCCCTGGATCGCCGCCGAGCCCTGGTTCGCGCGCGTCGATCCGAGGCGGACCCGGCCGCCGGTGCGCGCCGCGACCCCGGCCGAGCAGGCGAGGGCGCACCCGCTCGTCGCCGCTTGGCTCGAGACGCCGTTCAAGGGCTCCCTCGACCCCGGTCTTCGAGGCAAGGGGCCGGCCGACCTCGATGCCCGCACGGTGGCGCGGTTGCGCGCGCTCTACGCCGGGCTCGTGGCCGAGGTCGACCACCACATCGGGAGGGTGTTGGACGCCGTCCGCCGGCGCGGGGAATGGGACCGCACGCTCGTCCTCGTCACGAGCGACCACGGCGAGTTCTTGGGCGACCACTGGCTTCTGGGCAAAGGCGCGTTCTTCCCCGCCGCCTTCCACGTCCCCGCGATCTTGCGCGATCCGCGGGCTTGCGCGAGCCACGGCCGGGTGGTGCGGACCTTCACCGAGCACGTCGATCTCTTGCCCACGATCCTGGAGCGGCTCGGCCTCCCCGTTCCCCTCCAATGCGACGGACGGTCGTTGTCGGTTTTCCTTACAGGCGACCAACCGACCTGCGGTAGAAACGCCGTTTTTTGGGAGATCGATTTCCGCGACGGGGAGGAGCCGGGCGTCGCGGCGCGGCTGGGTCTCGGCGCGGAGGAGAGCGGAGCGGCGGTGCTCTTCGGCCCGCGCTGGGCCTACGGGCATTTCCAGGGGCTGGAACCGCTCCTCGTCGATCACGCCGCGGATCCGGCCTGGACGCGCAACCGGGTCGACGACGTCGCGGTGCGCGGCGAGCTCGTGGCGATGATGCGGGCGATGCTGGATCTGCGCGCGCGGGCGGTCGACAAGCGGCTCTCGGGCTGTCGGCTGAGCGCGCGCGGACCGCGCGGGCGCTACGATCCCTTGCCCGCCTCCTTCGCCGCCGTGGTTCGGTAATAATCGCAGAGATCGCTGATCGGACAGCGATCGCAGGCGGGCTTGCGCGCCTTGCAGACGTAGCGGCCGTGCAGGATGAGCCAGTGGTGCGCGCCCTTGCGGAAGCGTTCGGGGGTGACCTCGAGGAGCTTCTTTTCGACTTCGAGCGGCGTCTTGCCGGGGGCGATCCCGGTGCGGTTGGCGACGCGGAAGACGTGGGTGTCGACCGCGATCGTGGGCTCGCCGAACGCTTCGTTGAGGACCACGTTGGCGGTCTTGCGCCCCACCCCGGGCAGGCGCTCGAGCGCCTCGCGCGCACGCGGCACCTCGCCACCGTGTTCCTCGACGATCGCGCGCGAAAGCGCGATCAGGTTCTTCGCCTTGTTGCGGAAGAAGCCCAAGGACTTCACGTACTCGCGCAACCGTTCCTCGCCCAGCGCGAGGAGCGCGCGCGGGGTGGGGGCGACGGCGAACAGCCGCTCGGTCGCCTTGTTGACCGCCTTGTCGGTGGCCTGGGCGGAGAGGACCACCGCCACCAGAAGCGTGAAGGGGTCTTTGTAGACGAGCTCGGTGTGCGGATCGGGGCGCGCGGCGGAAAGGCGCGCGAAGATCGCCTCCGCGCGCGCCCGGCGTTCGCTCTCCGGCGCCGTCGGCGCGGGCGTTGGACGCGCTGTTCGTGGTGCCATAGATTGTCGTCCGCACGAGCCAGCCAGCGCGAGATCCCATGACGGAATCGTCCGCGCCGCCGCCCTTCCGCGCCGTCCTCTACCCGAACCGTTCGCTCGGTCCATACGGGGCGGCGATCGTGCTCCTCGCCTTCGCCGCGGTGAGCGGAGCGCTGGGATGCGTCTTCGCGCTCCTGGGCGCGTGGCCGGTGACCGGCTTTTTGGGGCTCGACGTGCTGTTGCTCGTCCTCGCCACCCGCGTCGTCCGCCGCCGGGCGCGCCTGCGCGAGGAGATCCGCCTCGACCGCAGCGGGCTGTGGGTCAGCCGCATCGACCCCGACGGTCGGGAAGAGTGCGTGCGCTTCGAGCCTTATTGGGTGCGCGTGCAGCTCGAGGAGCCCGACCCCGCCTCGGTGCGGCTGTGGCTGCGCTCGCACGGGCGGCGGCTGCGGATCGGGGCGTTTCTGAACGCGGACGAATGCCGCGAGCTCGCGGTCGCGCTCGATCGGGCGCTGGCACCCTACCGCTGAGCGAACGAAGCCGAGTTTCGGACGCGTCGGAAGATTTGACAGCTCGGCCGGCGGGCGCCCGCGCGGGATTCCGCGCGCCCACGAACATCTTTGTTTTTTCAATGCCTTAACGAGAAGGTGCGGAGCCGGCACGCGACTTGCCCCGAGGAGAGTGCCTTGCATTCTGTCCGGGGTATAAGACTATGGTCATCGCAACCGAGCTTCGAACCGTCGGAGGCGCGAGCGGCGGCGGGCGGAAGCGCGAAAGGGCGCCCGCGTTTCCGATCAGCAAGCTGCGCGGCGTGCCGGTGGCCGCGCGGATGGCGCTCAAGCGGGTGGGGATCAACACCTGCGAGCGCTTGTTGGCCGAAGCGGGAAAAGCGCAAGCGCGCGAGCGGCTCGCCGCGCGCACCGGCATCGATCCGGAGCTCTTGTTGCGTCTGGTCCAGCGCGCCGATCTCGCGCGCGTCAAAGGCGTCGGCGCGGTCTTCGGGATGATGCTCGAAGACCTCGGGATCCGCGAGGTGCGCGCGCTCGCTCGTCAGGACCCCCGAGCGCTGCACGCCGCCCTCAAGCGGCTCAACGAGGAGGAACGGCTCGCGCGCCGAGCTCCCACCCCGGAAGAGGTCGCGGACTGGATCGCCCAGGCCCGCGCCCTTCCGCTCCTCCTCGAGACCTAAGAGGACGTGCGCACCGCGGCGCGGCGCGCTCCGCCCGCGACGTCCGCGGGGACCGGGCGGCCGCGGCGGGCGAGCAGGCCGCCCACGAGCCCGGCCGGGAAAGCGAGCACGACCGCGACCACGACGAGCCCCATGGCGAGCGGCCACCACGCCTCCAGCCAGCGGCCCAGGAGCTCTTCCACCCCCTTGACGACGAGGGTGCCGACGAGGGCGGCCAAGGGCGAGCCGCGGCCGCCCACCGCGACCCAGACCAGGGCCTCGGTGGAAAGGCCCAGTCCGAGAAGGGGCGGGGCGACGAAGCCGAACTGCGCGGCGAACAGGCCGCCTCCGAGCCCGGCGATCGCGGCCGCGCCGGTGAACACGAACAGGCGCAGGCGCAAGGGGTCGATGCCGAGATGCGCCGCGCGCAGGGCGTCGTCGCGTACGGCGCGGACGAGCGCGCCCGCGGGTGAAGCGATGTGGCGGGCGAGCGCGAGATGGACGAGCGCGGTCGCAGCGAACAGGAGAAGATAGAGCGGAAGGGGATCGACGAGCTCGAAGGTGCCGGACGGCCAGGGCACGGCCAGGGGCGGGACGCCCACGAGGCCGTTGGAGCCCCCGAGCCAGGGGCTCGTGACCGCCACGCGCTCGGCGATCACCCCGAGCACGAGCGTCATGACCGCCCAGGCCGCACCGCTGCCGATGCGCGCCGAAAGCAGGGCGAGTCCGAGAAGAAAGGCCAGAAGCGCGGAAAAGAGCGGAGCGCAGAGAAGACCGAGCCAGGGGGAATCGGGAAGACCCGGGATGCGCCCGAGGGCGAGCAATGCGAAGAGGTAAGCGCCGGAGCCGAAGAACAGCGCCTGGCAGAAGGAGAGCAGACCCGCCTGGCCCCACACCCAGGCGAGGCTGAGCGCGAGCAGGCCGTAGCCGA
Organism: Geminicoccaceae bacterium; assembly: GCA_025062095.1. Taxonomy (GTDB): domain Bacteria; phylum Pseudomonadota; class Alphaproteobacteria; order Geminicoccales; family Geminicoccaceae; genus JANXAZ01. Next base: position 16,657 of record JANXAZ010000023.1, on the reverse strand, counting down.
GGTGCTGGGCGAGCTGGGCGAGAAGCCAGCCGGGGGCGACGAGCGGCGCGAGGCCGAGCACCGCCCAGAAGACGAGCGCGGGAAGCGGCGGCTCGCGGCTCATCGCTCGCGCCCGTAGCGCCGGCCGGCGGCGAGGCGCAGGAGCAGCACCGCCCCGGCGAGAACGAGGAGCTGGGCGACGACCGGCGAGACGACGGTGGCCGCGAGCGATTCCGAGCCGCCGACGACCGCGGCCCCGACCACCGTGCCGAACGCGCCGCTCGCAGGAGCGACGAGGACGGACAAGAACGCCGGAAGCAGGAAGCCCACGCCCATCTGCGGATCGACGCTCATGAGGGGCGCGGTGGCGGCACCGGCGAGCCCGGCGAGGGCCGATCCATAGGCGAAGGCGAGAGCGTCGAGCCGCCGCACGGGCAGGCCGGTGGCCGCGGCGAGACCGCGGTCGGCGACCGTTCCGCGGACCATGAGCCCGAAGGGCGTGCGCAGGAGCAACAGGATCGTGAGACCGGTCGCGGCGAGGGCGAGCGCCATCACGAACAGCCGATAGACGGGATAGCTCGTGCCGGCGATGGCCACGGTGGTCGCGAACGGGGGGGCGACGGTATGGGAAGCGGGTCCGAACAGCAGCACGACGGCCTGCTTGATCGCCAGCCCCACACCCCAGGTCGCCACCAGACTGTCGAGGGGGCGGTCCTGGATGCGCCGGATCACGACCACTTCGAGGATCCAGCCGGCGGCACCGACGAACACGGGCGCGAGCAGCAAGCCCCACCAGAAGCCGAGCCCGAGCCGCTCGAGGGCGACATGGGCGTAAGCGCCGAGCAAGAAGAACTCGCCGTGGGCGAGATTGACGATACCCATGAGCCCGAAGGTGACGGCGAGACCGAGGGCGACGAGCAGCAAGGTGAGCACCCGGTTCGCGGTATCGAGCAAGACCAGGGCGAGATCGGCGAGCATCGACACTAGAGCCCGAGGTAGTGTTCGACCCGTTGGGGCCGGGCGGCGAGCTCGGCGGCCGAAAACCAGTCGACCGGTCGGCCGTCCTCGAGCACGAGGCACTCGTGCGCGACGCGCAGGACGAGATCGAGGTCCTGCTCGACCAAGAGGATCCCGAGCCGATCGACCTCGACGAGCTCGAGCAGCAAGGCGGCGACGGCCTCGACGATCGTCGGCTGGACGCCCTCGCTCGGCTCGTCGAGGAGAAGAAAGCGCGGGCGTCCGGCGAGCGCGCGCAGGATCGACAGCTGCCGCTGCTCGCCTCCCGAGAGGGCTTCGGCCGGGCGATCGCGCCGCTCGAACAGGTGCGGGAAGCGGGCGAGGAGGGCGGGCTCGGGCCGGCGGCGACCGCTGCCGAGCGCGCCCAGGCGCAGGTTCTCCTCCACCGTGAGCCCCGGGAAGACGCCGCGGCCTTGGGGCACGAAGCCGATGCCGGCGCGCGCGATCCGTTCCGGCCGCCAGCCGTCGATGCGGCGCCCGTCCAGGCGGACGATCCCGCTGCGCCAGGGCGCGAGCCCGAGCACCCCCTTGACGAGGGTGGTCTTCCCGGCGCCGTTGCGGCCGAGGACGGCGAGCACGCGACCCTCGGCGAGCTCGAGATCGACGTCTTGAACCGCCGGCACGCCGCGGTGCCAGCCGGCCGCGAAGCCGGTGAGGGCGAGCATCAGGCGCGGCTCCCGAGATAGGCGGCGCGTACCTCGGGATCGGCGGCGACCCGGCCGTAGGGCCCGCGGACCACGATCCGGCCCCGCAGCATCACCGCCACTTCCGCGCCCAGGGCGCGCACGAAGGCGAGATCGTGCTCGACCACGAGCACGGCCGCACCGGTCTGCAGCGCGAGTCTGCGGATCGCGATCGCCGCGGCTCGGCTCTCGCCCGCTTCCCATCCGGCGGTGGGCTCGTCGAGGAGGAGCAGGCGCGGCCGCTGGAGGACGACCATGGCGAGCTCGAGGCGCTGCTGCAGCCCGTGCGGCAACTCCCCCGCCGGCTCTTCGGCCCAACGCTCGAGGCCCGCCCAGGCGAGCATCGGGGCGACCTCGGAAAGCGGCCGCCGCGCCGCCGCGGCGGCGACGGCGAGGTTCTCGCGCACGCTCGCGCTCGCGAACACTCCCGGGACCTGGAAGGTGCGGCCGATGCCGAGCCGAGCGATCCGCTGCGGCGGCAGACCGGTGATGTCCCGGCCGGCGAAGCGGATGACCCCGGCATCGGGCCGCTCGATCCCGGTGACGAGGTTGAAGAGCGTGGTCTTGCCGCAGCCGTTGGGGCCGATGAGCGCGAGCACCTCGCCCCGATCCAGGCTGAGCGAAGCCCCGGCGACGGCGAGAACGCCGCCGAAGCCTTTGACCAGGTTGCGGACGTCGAGAAGCGGCGCCTCCAAGGAACCCGGCTTTCGTCCCCGCGCTCACGCGCAACCCGACTCGGGGGCGATCGGGCCGAGCGCTTCTACCGTCACGAGCTGATCGCCCTGCGTCCTGGCGAGGAACATGGCGAGCGTGACGTGGTGGTCCTTGGCGCCGATCGTCACCGGACCGGTGGGCGCTTCCACGGTGAGGCCTTCGAGGCCCTCGACCACCGCCTCGCGGTCGATCCGGCCCACCTTCTCGAGCGCGCGGGCCATGGCGGTGAGGGCGAGCCAGTGGGTCATCACGTAATGGGAGACGACCGCGTCGCGGCCGGCGCGCGCGCGGATGCGGGCCACGAACTCTCTGGGGCCGGTGGCCTCGGAGGAGGCGACGAAGGGCACCGCGACGTACATGTCCTGGCCCTTACCGGGCCCGAAGGCTCCGAGATAAGCTTCCGAGAAGCCGAGGAAGCCGACCGTGAGCTTTTTGAGCAGACCCAAATCTTCGGCCTGGCGGATGAAGGTGATGCCGTCCGCTCCGGGAAGCGCGAACAAGAGCACTTTCGCGCCGCTCGCCTCGATCCGCCGGATCACCGGTGCGAATTCTTTGACCCCGAAGGGCGTGAGCTCGCGGCCCAGCACCTTGCCGCCGAGCGCGGCGACGATTTTCTCGGCGTGCTGGAACATCTTCTGCGGCCACACGTAATCGGCGCCGAAGAAGTAGAAGCTCTGGCCCTTGTTCTTGAACAAATAGGGCAGAAGCTTGGCGAGCTCCTGGTTGGGGACGGTGTTGAAGACGAAGAGATAACGCCCACACGCCCCGCCTTCGTAATTGGTGGCGTACAGCAAAGGAGTACGCGCGCGGGCCATGGTCGGAGCCATGGCGTCGCGATTGCTCGAAGTGATCGGGCCGAAAATGGCGACGACTTCGTCCCGGGTGACGAGCCGGCTCGCCTTTTCGACCGCGGTCTTGGGGTCGGTCTTGTCGTCCTCGAACAGGATCTCGACCGGACGGCCGAGGATCCCGCCCTTGGCGTTGATCTCGGCCGCGGCGAGCTCGAGCCCGAGTCGGGCCTGCTCACCGAACAATTCGAGCCCGCCCGAGAACGGCAGGACCGCCCCGACCTTCACCGCGCGGGCCTGGGCCCGCAGACGTCCGGCGGCGAGAAGCACGGGCGCGGCGGCCAGCTGCGCGAGGACGCTCCGGCGAACGATCGGCATCGATCCCCTCCACCGTGACCAGCGCGCCTTTTTCTCGCGCTTCTGCGCGGTTTCGCAACTGCGAGAACGCGCGATCACCGTTCCGCGCGCAGGGGCGGCGACGTTACGTCGCGCCACGACCCGCGCGCCGGGGAGCGGTCACGGGGCGTCGCGCACCGGCCTCGTCGCAAGCGATCTCGCGACTCAGAGCTCGTCGCGCTCGGCCTTCTTCTTGAGCATCTTGCGATAGCGGCGAATGGCTTCGGCGCGCTCGCGCGCCCGGCGCTCGGAAGGCTTCTCGTAGTGGCGCCGCATCCGCATCTGCCGATAAAGGCCCTCCCGCTGCATCTTTTTCTTCAGCGCCCGAAGGGCTTGATCGATGTTGTTGTCGCGAACCTGTACCTCGATCAGGGCAACTCCTCCTCTCGTTGGCCCGACGCACGGGACGAATACCAACCCGCCCTCCCCGAGGGGGGGAGCGCGCACCCTTGATGTATCATCGCCGGTTCCTGCCGCCAAGCGCGGCCCGCGACCGCGTTCGCGGTTCCGCGTCGCGCGCCGCGGTGGCTCTTGGCCGCAGGACGCGTTCGGGCGATCGTTCGGGGGCGCCCGCGGCCGGACCTCACCGACCGCCGCGTCGTTCGCCCGGCGGCGGCGCGAGGGACGTGCCCGACGGCGGGACGCGCCGCGGTCTCTGCGCTCGGGCGCGGAGGCCGGGCAATGGCGAAGATCGACGCTCGGGAACCGGGACGGGCCCGCGGAGGAGCCATGGACGGAGAAGCGTTGCGCGCGCGCCGGGAACAACGCGATCGGATCTTGGAGGCGGCGCTCGCGCACGTCGCCTTCGACGGTTGGTCCGATCGAGCGCTGCGGGCGGGAGCCGACGACGCCGGGATCGATCGGGCGACGGCGCGCCGGCTCTTCCCGCAGGGCGGCGACAGTCTCCTCGCCTGGCTCGACGACTGGGCCGATCGCAAGATGTTGGAGGCCTGTCCGGCCGAGGAGCTCCAGCGCCTCCCGGTACGCCGGCGCATCGCGCGGCTCGTACGCGCCCGGCTCGAGGCCCTGGCCCCGCACCGGGAGGCGGTGCGGCGGGCGCTCGCCGCCCGCGGCCTGCCGGGGAACTGGCTCGAGGCGGGCAAAGCCTTCTGGACCACGCTCGATCGCATCTGGCAGGCGGTCGGCCTCCCGCCGGAGGCCGATTCCGGCCTCGATTATTACACCCGCCGGGCCACGCTCGCCGCCGTGCTGCTCTCGACCACGCTGTTCTGGCTCGAGGACGAGAGCGAGGGCTGCCGCGCGACCTGGGCCTTTTTGGACCGGCGGATCGAGGACGCGCTCAACATCGGCCGTTTCGCCGGTCGTCTGCGCGGTTTCGTCTCCTGGATCCCCGGTCTGAGCGGGCTCGGGCGGCCGGCGCGCGAGTGACGCGCGGGACGAAAGCCCCGCCGCGGACGGCGTTCCGATCGCCCGTGCGCGTCGGACCGGCCGGCACCGCCCTCGGGCCGCGCCGAGGCGAAAGTTGCCGGCGACGCCCCGAGGCTCAGTAGGGCAGGAGGATGTCGAGGACCTGGGCGCCGTAGCGCGGCTGCTGGACGTCGGTGAGCTGGCCGCGACCGCCGTAGGAAACCCGGAGCTCGGCGATCCTGTCGTGCGACACCGTGTTCTTGGGGGTGATGTCTTCGGGGCGCACGACACCGGCGATCACCACCTCGCGCACCTCGAAGTTCACGCGCACTTCTTGCCGGCCCTCGACGACGAGATTGCCGTTGGGAAGCACTTGGGTGACCACGGCGGCGACGTCGAGCCGGATCGTCTCCTCGCGTTCGGTCTCGCCCAGGCCGCGGTTGAGCATCGAGCTGTCGGCATCCACCAGGCTCGCGGGATCGATCGGGGCGGGCAAGACCTTGGGCAGCTTGTTCTCGAGGCCGAAGAAGTTCGGAAGGCCGAACCGGTCGCGGTTGGAGCGCGAGCGTCGGCTCGTGTTCGAGAGCTCCGCCTTGTCGTTGATCGTGACGTTGATCGTGAGGATGTCGCCCACCCGGCGCGCGCGCTGGTCGCGGAAGAAGCCGCGCGCTCCCGAGCGCCAGAGCGAATTCGGCCCGGCGGCGATCTGCGGTTCGGGCTCGGGCATGGGCATGCGCACCGGCCGCCACCCCGGCCGTTCGGTGGGATCGCCCGGACGCTCGAGCTTGGGGGCTCGGCCGACTTCGGCGAGCCGTTCGCCGATCGTGCAGCCCGAGCTCGCGAGCGCGGCCGACAAGACGAGGAGGGCCGCGACCGGCCGCACCGTCGTCCGTCCGCCCGAGCGGGTCACGGCAGGTTCTCCACGGGCCCGACGCGCACGAGCTTGCGGTCGACCGCGATGCCGCGCACCGGCCGTTCGCTCGCCAGATTGACCGCGCGCACGGGCTCGCCGCGCCCGGCGTCGACGAGCGCCCGGCCGAGGGTGACGATCTCGATCGGACCCCGCGCGTAGACGAGGGTGACGACCTCGCCTTTGCGCACCGCGCGCGGGGCGCGGAGATCGCTCTCGCGGATCGGTCGCCCGGCCGGCAGGGGCCGCGCCGCCTCGCGCCCGATTGCGGAAGCGGGATCGAGCAGGACCTCGGGGCGGACCGCGTCTTCCGCGACCCAAGCGGTGGCGAGCGCGGCGGGTTCGAGGAGCTCGCCCTCGCGCACGGGTCGGCTCGGCACCGGCACCGCGACCAGGGCCTGCAGCCGTCCCTCGATCGGGACCGCCCCCGTCACCCGGCCCTCGATCCGGACGACGAGCTCGCCCCGGAACCGTCGTCGCGCTTCGTCGACGATCAGGCCGTCGAGCGCGACCGTGACCGGCCGGTCGGCCGGATTGGCGAGCGGAAGCGCCGGGGACGTCACCACCGGGACCAGGCGCCGACCCTCTCCCGCCGGGGGCAGCGCCCCCTCGAGAAGGGCGACGAGCGCACCGCGCGCGAGGGGCTCGCGGGCGGCGAGCACGAGCTCGGCCGCCGAAGACGCGGCGGCGCCGAGCGCGCTCAGGACGACGGCGAGGAAGGCGAGCGGGCGAGGGCGCACGGCGGTCCTCAGCGCAACCGGGTGACGGTGCTCATCATCTCGTCGGAGGCCTGGATGACCTTGGAGTTCATGTCGTAGGCCCGCTGGGCGGTGATGAGCTGGGTGATCTCGTGGACGGCGTTGACGTTCGAGCTCTCGAGAAAGCCCTGGAGCACGGTCCCGAAACCCTCCGCGCCGGGGGTGCCGGTGATCGCCGGACCCGAGGCCTCGGTCTCGAGGAAGAGGTTGGAGCCGATCGCCTCGAGCCCGGCCGGGTTGACGAAGGTGGCCAGCTGCAGCTGGCCCACCTGGACCATGTTCGTCTGCCCCGGGAGCTTGACCGAGACGATCCCCGTGGGGCTGATCGCCACCTCGATCGCTTCGGCCGGAATGGTGATGCCGGGGCTCACCGGATAGCCGTCCGGCGTGACCACGATCCCTTGCGGACTGAGCTGGAAATTGCCCGAGCGGGTGTAGGCCGGCTCGCCCTCCGGGGTTTCGACCACGAAGAAACCCGCGCCCTGGATCGCGAGGTCGAGGCGGTTCTCGGTGCTCACGAGACTGCCCTGGTCGTGGATGCGGTACACGGCCGCGGCCTTGACCCCGAGGCCGAGCTGCACGCCCGCGGGCACGAGCGTGCCGGCGTCGGAGGTCGCGGCACCCGAGCGCCGCTCGCTCTGATAGAGGAGATCCTGGAACTCCGGCCGCGCGCGCTTGAAGCCGGTGGTCGTCATGTTGGCGATGTTGTTGGAGATGACTTCGACGGCGAGCTGTTGGGCCAGCATGCCGGTCGCGGCTACGGCGAGCGATCGCATCGCGGGCTCATCCTCCTCGGTTCGGCTCCGCTCGTGCGGCCGATCAGGCCGTCGTGTCGGCGATCCGCTCGATCGCCTTGCGGACGAGTTCGTGGTGGGTCTCGAGCATCTTCTGGGTTCCTTCGAAGGCGCGCGTGACCTCGATCATGCGGGCGAGCTCGAGCACGCCTTTGACGTTCGATTCTTCGAGGGCGCCTTGGACGATCGCCCCGGGCGCTCCGGGAATCGGGGGCGCCTCGCTCGCGTAAAGTCCCTCGCCCTCGAGCCTCAGGGAGGCGGGATCGGCGAAACGCACGAGGCGGATCCGCCCGAGCACGCCGCTCGTGCCGCTGATCGTGCCGTCGGCGGCGATGCGCGGTGCCGTCTCTTCGGGCGGCAGGACGACGGGCTGGCCGCCTTCGTCGAGGAGCTCGTGTCCGAGGGCGGTGACGAGCGCCCCCGAGGCGTCGCGGCGCAGCTGTCCGGCGCGGGTGTAGCGCTCGCCGGCCGCGGTGCGCACGGTGAAGAAACCCTCGCCCTGAATGGCGAGATCGAGCGGTCCGCCGGTGACGCGCAGCGCACCCTGCGTGTCGTCGCGCACGGTGGCGACGTCTTGGACGAAGGCCACCCGACCCGGCTCGCCCGCCCGCTCGAGCACGGTCGCGAAGAGCATCCGCTCGGCCTTGAACCCGGTCGTGCCGAGATTGGCGAGATTGTTGGCGATGACCGTCATCGCCCGCTCGAGCGCCACCTGTCGGCTCAAGGCGACGTACGACGTCGTGTCCATCGGACCCTCACCTCCGCCGGCCGTTCTCGCAACCGCGGTGCCAAACGCGCCGGAACGCCGCTCGGAACGGCTGCGCCGGGATGCGCCGCCGTGATCCCGGCAGGGCTTGCCCGGCACGAATTGCCGCCCGGGAACGCGCGCGCCGCGTCAACCTTTCGCTAACCAGCCGGAGGCTAAGAAAGGCGCGCGGCGGGTGCGGTCGCCCGCCCGAGGCATGAGCGAGGCTGGAGATGGCGGCGAACACCCAGAAAAAGGCGGGAGAAGGGGCCGAGGCCGGCTCCGGCAAGGGCGGGCGTTCGAAGCTCGTCCTCGCGGCCGCGGCGCTGTTCGTTCTTCTGGGCGGCGGTGCGACCGCAGCGTGGTTCGCGGGGTTGTTCGGCAAACGGGGCGAGGCCGCCGCGCCCGCGGCCCAGAGCGAAGCGGACAAGAATCACCGGCCGGAGGCGAATCCTCCGCCACCGCAAGTCGCCTTCGTCGATCTTCCCGACATCCTCGTCAATTTGAAATCGCAGAGCAAACGGACGCGCTTTTTGCGCCTGAAGGTCGCACTCGAGGTCGCCGATGCCCGCACCGCCGAACAGGTCAAACAGTTCACGCCACGGATCATGGACGGGTTCCAACTCTATTTGCGTGCCCTGGAGCCCGAAGAGATCGAGGGCTCGCAAGGCATGTTGACGCTCAAGGAAGAACTGCTGGCGCGCATCAATCAAGCGATCGCGCCGGCGCGTGTCGTCGACGTTCTGTTCAAAGAAATCTTGGTGCAATGAGGGGCCGAAGGTGAACGGGACGAGCGTGGTGCAGGGTGCTTCCGGCGCCGCCACGGGCGAACTCGGGCTCGATTGGCGCGAGGCGGCGTCGGAGGCGCCGGGCGCGACCCTCGGCGCCGAAGCGGGTCTCTTGAGCGACGCCGAGCGCAGCACCCTCCTCGGTCGCGACCGGCTGCGCGGCGGTCGCCCCGCGCGGGGTGTGCGCGCGCTGCTCGCGGGCGGTGCGTCGCGCTACGCGCGCATGCCGGTCCTGGAGGCCCTGCTCGAGCGCTGGAGCCGGGCGCTTCCCGCGAGCCTGCGCCGCGTCCTGCCCGAGCCGGTGGAGATCCGGGCCGAGCCGCTCGCCGCGCGGCGGTTCGGGGATCATCTCGCGAACCTGCCGCGCCCGGCGGTGATCGCGATCTTCCGGGCCGTGCCCTGGGACCGCTCCGGTCTCCTCACCGTCGATCACGGCTTGGCCTATACCGTCGTCGATCTGTTGCTCGGAGGGCGGGCGCTGCGCACGAGCACGCCCGTGCACGGGCGGGCCTGCACCGAGATCGAGGCGGTCCTGCTCGAGCGCCCGATCCGCGCCGTGCTCGCCGAACTCGGCGCTGCCTTCGCCCCGATCGCGCGGGTCGAGTTCGTCTTCGAGCGGATCGAGACCGATCCCCGCTTCGTCACGATCGCGCGCGCGAGCGACGCCTGCGTGCTCTGTCCGCTGCTCGTCGCGGCGGGCGGCCGCGGCGGCCGCCTCGAGCTGCTCCTGCCGCGGGCCACCCTCGAGCCCGTTCGCGAAGAGCTCGCGCAGGAGTTCCCCGGCGAGGGTTTCGGGCACGACCCCGTCTGGGAACGGCATCTCGCGCGCGAGCTCCGAGCCAGCGAGATCGAGCTCGAAGCCGTCCTCCCCGAGCGGAGGGTGCCCTTGCGCGAGATCCTCGCGCTCGAGGTCGGCGCGACCCTGTGTCTCGACGTACCGGCCGAATGCCCGGTGATCCTGCGCTGCGGAGACCTGCCCCTGTTCGAGGGCCGGCTCGGCCGCCGGGGGGATCGCGTCTCGGTCAAGATCGAGCGGCGGCTCGGCCGCGAAGGGGAGGAATGAGACGATGATCGGAAGCGCGATCGAACTGTTGTTGGTTCCGCTTCTGGTCGTCACTTCGGTGTGGTGCGCGCTCGTCTTCCGCCGACTGCACGCGCTGCGCGCCGACCGCGAGGAGCTCGCCGCCTTTCTCGAAGCGCTGGGACGGGCCACCGCGCGCGCCGAACGGGCGGTCGAAGAGCTCAGAGCGGCCGGCGCCGAGGCCGCGGCTTCTTGGGCCGAGCAGGAGAAGAAAGCGCTCGCCCAGCGCCAGGAGCTCGACCGTACCGTCGAAGGCGGCGGTCGGATCCTGCGCAGGCTCGAGGAGATGGTCGGCCAGGGGGCGCGCATCGTGGCCGAGTTGCGCACCGCTCGGGACATGCGCCAACCATCCTGCGGCGAACGGCGCGAGAGCGCTCCGGCGACGGTCGAAGGAACCGCGCGGACGGCGGAGCCGCCATCGGCGCGAGCGGGCTCGGGCGATCTCCTCGAGGCGCTCAAGAAGCTGCGGTGATCCCGTGTCGCCCGCCCTCGCTCGGCTCCGTGCCGTCTTTTCCGGATCGCGGGGCTTTCCGTCCGCGGGCGCGTCGATGCTCGCGACCGCGGTGCTCGCCCTCTCGCTCGCGGCCCTGCGCGCACCCGCTTTCGTCCAGACCTTCGCGGCCTCGGTCGCGCACGAAGCGGAAGTGGCTGCGGGGCGCGAACCGGGGCGGATCTCCGAGGGCGCCGCGGGCGGCGACGCGGCCCCGGCGTCCGCGCAGGAAGCGGAGGCGGCGCCGGCGATCGAGCCGGCCGCCGGGCCCGTGCGCTCGCCCGACAAGCTCGCCGATGTCGCGGCCGAACTCGCCGAACGCGCGAAAGAGCTCGACCGCCGCGAGCAAGAGCTCGCGCTGCGCGAAGCCGCCGCGGCCGCGGTGGAGGCGCGCGCGCGCGAACAGCTCGCCCGGCTCGCCCAGCTCAACAAAGAGCTCGAGCGGCTCCTGGCCGCGATCCGCGCCGAAGACGAGGCGAAGCTCGCCCAGCTCGTGAAGACCTACGAAGCGATGAAGGCGAAGAGCGCGGCGCAAGTCTTCGACCAGCTCGCGCTCGACGTCCTGATCCCGGTCGCCCGCCGCATCCGCGAAGCGAAGCTCGCCGCGATCATGGCCGCGATGGATCCGGTCAAGGCCAAGCAGCTCACCGCCGCCCTCGCGCAGCCCACTCCGCTTCCCAAGCCGCCCTGAACCGACGCGCCGGGCGGCGCGGGCGCGCCCCGCCGGTGTCGCGAGACCGCCTTCCCCGCACGGAGTCCGCGAGAACGCAAAGGGCGGCGAAGCGGCTCGCACCGCGCACGGTCGCGCCCGCGCACGTTCGCGCGCGAGCGTCCGAAGCGGCGGGAAAAACAACGGAGCCGGCGCGCGGCGGAGAGGACCGCGCAACCGAGGCGGAGCGCGCTCCTCCCACCGATCGCTCCGCGACCGCACGGCGACGAGCGCGGGAAAGACCGAAAACCCCGGACACCGGAAGCAGCCGCCGCGAGCGCTTCGTCTTCGGAATCGAGCCCTCCGAGCGGGCGATGGGAACGGACCGGCGAGGACCGAGGAGAACGACGCGCCGCCGAGGGGGCGCTAACGATCACCGACCGGTGCCCGAGGCCGAGGACGAGCCCGTGGAGCGAGCCCGAAGCACGGTCGAGCCCCGCGCGCGATGCGCTGCGCGCCGAGCGAGAGAAGGCTCGGGGACGATCGTGCCGCCCGCGGGCTCGCGCGCTCGACGCGGGCGCCGGCTCTCGCGCCGGAAAGCGCGCGCCGGCGAAAGGACGCTTCCGCCGGTGCGAGCCGCGTCCCCGGCTCCGGGCCGGACGGAGGGGTCGGAGGGGTGCGCGGGCCGGGCGCCGAGCGCGGGGGCGATCAGGCGAGCCGGACGAGGCGACCGGTGGCGAGCGATTCGTAGGCCGCATCGGCGAGCCTGAGCGCCGCGCGGCCGTCCTCGAAGGTCACCGGCACCGGTTCGCCGTCGAGCACCGCGCGCACGAAGGCGTCGAGCTCGGCGGCATAGGCCTCGCGGTAGCGTTCGACGAAGAAGGGCAGCACGGGGTCGCGGGCGCGGGTGCGTTCCGCCGTCCACGCCTCCACCGTGGTCGGATGGCGGTTCTCCGCCCGCAACATGCCTTTTTCGCCGACGACCTCGATCCTCTGGTCGTAGCCGTACACGGCGCGGCGGTAATTCGTGATCACCGCTTGCTTGCCCGAGGCGGTGGCGAGCACCACGGTCGCCGTGTCGTGCTCGCCGAGCCGCCGCACGCGCTCGTCGACGAGGGCGGATGCGACCGCGAAGACGGCGACCGGCTCCTCGGGCAACAGAAAACGCGCCATGTCGAAATCGTGGATCGTCATGTCGCGCAAAAGACCGCCCGCGACCTTCATGTACTCGTCGGAGGGGACGTCGGGGTCGCGGGAGGTGATGATCACCTGGCGGACTTCTCCGATCTCGCCCGCACGAGCGCGTCGCGCGAGGCTCGCGAAGGAGGGATCGAAGCGACGGTTGAAGCCGATCTGGATCGGCACGCCGAGATCCCGGACCGCTTCCCAGCAGGCGTCCACCTTGCGGATGTCGAGATCGATCGGCTTCTCGCAGAAGACGGCCTTGCCCGCACGCGCGCTGCGGGTGAGGAGATCGACGTGGGTGTCGGTGGAGCTGGCGATGAGCACCGCCCCCACCGAGGGATCGGCGAGCGCCTCTTCGACCGTCTCCGCGACCCGCGCCCCGGTCTCGGCCGCCACCGCCTCGGCGGCCGGGCGATGGACGTCGAAGACCCAGGCGAGTTGCGCGCGCGGATGCGCCCGTACGTAACCGGCGTGCATCCGTCCGATCCGTCCACAGCCGAAAAGTGCGATGCGCAGCATCGTCGCCTCCCCCGAGCGCCGCCAGTCGAGCCGATCGCGCCGGCGCGGTAAAGGCGCGAGCGCGCGTGCCGGGCCGCGACCGTCGACGCCGTCCACGAGCGACCGGCGAGCCCGCTTCCGGCCGATCGCCGCCGACGCGAGCGCCGCGCGAGCCCCCGCGGCGGGTACGTCCTTCCGGCGCGAGGGATCCGAAGACCGGCGGGCCCGTCGGTGTGCGGTGCGAGGAGCGCGGCCGCCGCGCGCGGGCGACGCGGTGCGGCCCTCGTTCCGCGCGATCCCCGTGGCGGCGCGAGACCGGCCCCGACCCCGGGCGGGATCGGCCGGCGCCGGAGAGGGCGATCGCGGGGTCCGAGCGCCGCGCGAAGAGGGCGGGGAAACCGGACCGGCCGCCTTGTCCGGGACGCGGCGGGCGGTAAGGTCCGGCCCGGGGAGCGGGGAGGGACGCGGATGCGAACCGTGCGTCTGACCACGGCGCAAGCGCTCGTGCGCTGGCTTCTGGCCCAGCGAACGCGCATCGACGGGCGCGAGGTGCCGCTGTTTGCGGGGGTGTTCGCGATCTTCGGTCACGGCAACGTGACCTGTCTTTCCGAGGCGCTCGAGGCGGTCAAGGACGAGCTTCCCACCTGGCGGGGCCAGAACGAGCAGAGCATGGCCTTGGCCGCCCTCGGTTTCGCCAAGGCCAAGCGGCGCCGCCAGATCATGGTCGCGACGTCCTCGATCGGCCCCGGGGCGGCGAACATGGTCACCGCGGCCGGCGTCGGCCACACGAACCGCCTGCCGATCCTGATCCTCGCCGGGGATTATTTCGCGAGCCGGGCGCCGGATCCGGTGCTGCAGCAAGTCGAGACCTTCCACGATCCGACGGTGAGCGTGAACGACGCTTTCAAGCCGGTCGCGCGCTATTGGGATCGCATCACCCGACCGGAGCAGATCCTCGCGGCGCTTCCCCAGGCCCTCGCCACGATGCTCGACCCGGCCGACTGCGGCCCGGCCTTCTTGGGTCTGTGCCAGGACGCCCAGGGCGAAGCCTTCGACTATCCCGCCCGCTTCTTCGAGCCCGCGGTCCACGAGCCGCCGCGCCCCCGGCCCGATCGGGGCGCGCTCGCGCGCGCGGCATCCGCCCTGGCGAGCGCGCGCCGTCCGCTCGTGATCGCCGGCGGGGGCGTGCGCTACAGCGAGGCCGAGGCTTTTCTCGCCGCTTTCGCCGAAAAGCGGGCTCTTCCCGTCGCCGAGACGATCGCCGGGCGCGGCATTCTCGTCCACGATCATCCCAACAACGTCGGGCCGATCGGGATATTGGGCTCGTTTTCCGCCAACCGCCTGGCGGCGGAAGCCGATCTTCTGCTCGCGGTCGGAACGCGGCTTCAGGACTTCACCACCGCGTCCTGGACGCTGTTCGATCCGGATGCGCGGTTGGTGGCGATCAACGCCGCCCGCTTCGATGCCGTCAAGCACCGCGCGCTCGCCGTGGTCGGCGACGCCCTGGCGAGCCTCGAAGAGCTCGACGCGGCTCTGGGCTCCTGGCGGGCACCGGAGGAATGGCTCGCGCGCGCGCGGCAATACTACGCCGAGTGGAACGCCTTCGTCGACGAGCGCACGCGACCGACGAACGCGGAAGTGCCGAGCTACGCCCAGGTCATCGGCGCCGTCAATCGGCTCGCCGAGCCGCGCGATCTCGTGCTCACCGCCGCCGGCGGGCTGCCCGGCGAGCTGTGCATGTGTTGGCGGGTCAAGACACCCGGCACCTTCGACTGCGAGTTCGGCTTCTCCTGCATGGGTTACGAGATCGCGGGCGGGCTCGGGGCGAAGATGGCCGATCCCTCGCGCGACGTGATCGTCATGGTGGGCGACGGCAGCTATCTCATGATGAACTCGGAGATCTATTCCTCCGTGCTCACCGGGCACAAATTGATCGTCGTCGTCTGCGACAACGGCGGATACGCGGTGATCGACCGGTTGCAGCGGGCCAAGGGCATTCCCTCCTTCAACAACCAGCTCGAAGACACGAGGCGGGCGGGCGAGCTCGTCCGCGTGGACTTCGCCAAGCACGCCGAAGCCATGGGCGCGATCGGAATCCGCGCGCGCGGGATCGGCGAACTCGAGGACGCCTTCCGACGCGCCAAGGCGGCGGACCGCACGGCGGTGATCCACGTCGAGGTGGCGGCGCGCGACTGGACCGAGGGCAACGACGCCTTCTGGGAGTGCGGCACGCCCGAGGTGAGCGCGCGCCGGGAGGTCGAAGAGGCCTATGCTCGGCATCGCGCCGGCAAGCGCCGGCAGCGCGTGGGAGTGTGACCATGGCCGACGAGCCCGAAGCGCGCGTGCGGCTGGGCATCAATCCGATCGGCTGGTCGAACGACGATCTGCCCGAACTCGGCGGCGACATCCCGCTCGAGCGCTGTCTTTCCGAAGCCCGGCTGGCGGGTTATTCCGGTATCGAAAAGGGAGGGAAATTTCCCGAAGACCCCAAACTTTTGCGACCGCTGCTCGAAGATCACGGACTCGCGCTGATCTCCGGCTGGTTCTCGGGCCGGCTCCTCGAGCTCGACGTCGACCGCGAAAAGAAGCGCATGGCGTCGCATCTGCGCCTTCTGCAAGAGATGGGATGCCCCGTCCTCGTTTATGCCGAAACCACCGGGACGGTGCAGAACAAGATCGACGTTCCGGTAGCCGAGCGTCCCCGGCTCGAACCGGACGATCTGCGGCGCTACGGCGAGAAGCTCACCAAGCTCGCGGATTGGCTGGTATCCGAAGAATGCCCGATGGTCTTCCACCACCACGTGGGGACGGTGGTCGAGACCGAAGCCGAGATCGATCTGTTGATGGCCAATACCGATACGAGCGTGAGCCTTCTCTTCGATACCGGCCATCTGACCGTCGCGGGCGGCGATCTCGAAGGCACCTTCCGTCGCCACGCCGCGCGCATCAAGCACGTCCACGCCAAGAACGTCCGCGCCGAAGTGCTCGATCGGCTCCGCGCCCGGCGCTGGAGCTTCTTGAAAGGCGTGATCGAAGGCGTCTTCACCACCCCGGGCGATCCGCAGGGCTGCGTCGATTTCGCGCTCCTCGGCCGGCTCCTCGCCGAATTCGGCTATCGCGGCTGGCTCGTGGTCGAAGCCGAGCAGGATCCGAAGAAGGCCGAACCGCTCGCCTACGCCCGGATGGGGATCGAGGCGCTGCAGAAGGCTTGTGCCGAGGCCGGGGTGCGGATCGAGAGCTGAGCGACTGGGACGGGACGCGCTCGCGCGAACGCGGGCGCTGCGCGCGGGCCGGAACGTTCCGCGCAGAGCCGGTCCTCAGCATTGGACCCAGCGGCAGATCCAGTCCCCGCCGACGAGCTCGCAGCAGCGCTTTTTGCCTTTGTTCGGCCCCGAGGTCTGACAAGGGCCGCAATTCGTCTGGGCGAGGAGGATCTCCGAGCGGCCCGAGAGCGCACATTGCTCGCGCGCACTCGCGAGCGCGCCGTGGACCGCCTGGGGCGCCGAGACGAGCGAGACGAGCAACAAGAGCAGACGCATCGCGGTTCTCCCCTCGATCGATGCGAAGCACGCCCGGGTGCGGGGCGCGCGGCAGCCGGGCGCACCCGACGGCGGGTGCGCCGTTCGCGATCGCGGCCGATCGCGGTTCGCGCTGTGCGCGGAGAGGCTCTCGCGCGGCCGGCCGCGAACGTGTTTCGCCGGTGGCCCGGAAAACGCGAAAGATCCTCTTCCGCGCGCGGTCGCAAGCAGTCGGGAACGAAGGGCGCACGGCGTGCGGGTCCGCGCGGTGGCGGAATGCGGTGCTGGGGGAGCGG
>JANXAZ010000022.1 GCA_025062095.1 Geminicoccaceae bacterium | reverse complement strand
AGGCGGACGACGCCGGCGGTCGCCCGAGGATCGCGGCGCGAGAGAAGCGCTCGAGAAAGGCCGTCGCGGCTGTTCGCGGGGCCGGACAAGAACAGTTCGGCCGGGCTCGCGCAGGACGGCATCGAGAGCGACCGCGAGCCTTCGAACCTCCCGGATCGGGGTCGTGGCGCCGTCGAGGTCGGTGATCACAGAGCCTCCGCGACCCCGGATCCGGGCGTTTTCGGGATCGTCGCCGAAGGCCGGAACTCGGAGAAGACCACGCCGATTTCGGCGTCGAAAACCGTCTCGCGGCCGCTTCCGGGGGCCCGAGCGCCGCTGAGCCGAAGCCTCGAGGCTTCGGGCGCGACATCGCCGGCATCGCCGTAAGGCGGGCGAGTACCCGCCCCACGACCGAGGCGATCGTCGCCGGAGACCATCCGTGCCTCCGGTGCTGCCCGCATCGCCGACGAGAAGGTCGCGGCCGTCTCCCCCCACCGATCGATCCGGGCCGAGGCCGCGGTCCCGCTCGCGTGCAGCGCATCGCTCGGGAGGAAATCGAAGCGGTTTCCGCCGGCGAGCCGGTTCGCTCCGCCGCGCGAACGTTCGCTCGTCTCTCGAGCATCGCCGCAGAGCGCGTCACCGAAAGCGCCTGCAAACAATCGTCGCGACAGCGGCTCGAACCCTCGGGTTTCTCGGCGTCCCCGAGGAGCACGTCGACCGAGCCGCCGCTTCGGATCCGGCTCCTTCCGACTTCCGCACGGCCCGAACAGGGAACGTCCGTCGTCGACAAGACAACCGGAGCCTGACTCTTCCGAGAGGCGATCGTGACCACCGCGCAGAGCCTTCGCGCGATCCGTGCACCGCCCGCGACGAGATCCTCGCCCGGAGCGGAGACGAGCCGGTCGTTCGCGGCGAGCCTTTGTTCGGGAACGAGGAAGAGGTCCCCGAAACGACGATCCGAGCCTTCGCATCCGAACCCTCGGCGGCCGGCATCCGCTCCCGTGCCCGCGACGATCCAGCGTCGCCGAGCTGCGGATCGTCGCCGGCGAGCGCAAAAGTCCGAAGCGAGCGGGCCCGAGGTCTTCGGGGCTCGGTCGGAGCGCGCGTCAGCGGATCTCCAGGCGCGCCTCGCCGTCTTCGTAGCGGCAGTAACCCTCGTAGGATCGTCCGCGCCGACGCAGATCCAAGGTGAGGCGGAAGGAGTCGCCGATCCGGCGCGCATCACTGGTGCCGCGCACCTCGTAGCCGCGATCCACGGCCTCTTCCCGACAGGCTTCGCGGGCGCGCGCCTCGAACCGATCGTCGCGGTCTTCGACGCGCTCGAGGTCGAGCCGAGCGCGCCGCTTGTCGCGGTCCCAGGTGCAGGTTCCGCGGTACTCGCGGTCGCCGCGTCGAGCGCGCATCCGCACGACCACCGTGTCCCCGAACCCGACCTCCGAGGCTTCGGTTTCGATCTGACGGAATCCTTCGGCGCGCGCTTCGGCACGGCATTCTTCTTCGGCGCGCTCGGCGACCCGCGGCGGTACCGGTACGCAACCCGTGACGAAGCCCGCGGCGGCGATCCACAAGAGCGCGCGCGAACCGACCATGGCGGTCTCTCCCCACCCGTGCACCCCGGACACGACCATGGGCCGCGATAGCGTGCAGAGCAAGGCGATCGACTCGGGATCGATGACGAGGCGGACGTTTTTCCGTAAAGTTGCGTCGACCCGATCCGTCGAAACGCGGTGCCGGGGAGGATCGCGCATGGCAGCGACCCTGCACGTCGTCTGTCCCGCCTGTGGAGCGGTCAACCGGATCCCCGGAGAACGTTCCCCGGAACACGCCCGGTGCGGACGCTGCCGTGCCCGGCTGTTCGAGGGACGTCCCGTCGCGCTCGCGGCTGCGAACTTCGACCTGCACGTCGGTCGCTCCGACATCCCCGTGCTCGTCGACTTCTGGGCGCCTTGGTGCGGGCCGTGTCGGGCGATGGCTCCCGTCGTCGAGGAGGCGGCGCGGCGTCTCGAGCCCCGCGTCCGGGTCGCCGAGCTCGACGTCGACGGCGCTCCCGAAGTCGCGCAGCGCCACCGGATCGCCGCCGTGCCGACCTTCGTGTTGTTCGCTCGCGGACGCGAGATCGCGCGCAGGAGCGGGGCGGTGCCCCTCGAGGGCCTCCTCGCCTGGCTCGAAGACGCGCTCGGGGGGCGCGCATGACGACGAGCGCGCGCGCGGCGGGGCCGAACACGCTCGCCGAGCGCCTGCGCAGCGTCGACATCTTGCGCGGCCTCGACGAGCGCGGGCTCGCGGCGCTTCTGCCGGCGGTGCGGATCCGCCACGTCGAGGCCGGGCAGATCGTCGTCGGTCGATCGGATCCGGGCCGCGAAGTCTTCTTCGTTCTGTCCGGGAAGGTGCGGGTGACCACCTTCGCCGAGAACGGGCGCGAGGTCGCCTTCCGCGATCTCGGACCCGGCGACTCGTTCGGAGAAATCGCCGCGCTCGACGGCGAGCCGCGCTCGGCGGACGTGCTCGCCCTCACCGATTGCCTGCTCGGTGTGCTCGGTGCCGGCGACTTCTGGGCGCTGGTGCGACGCGAACCCGCGGTCAACGAAGCCCTGCTCGTGAAGCTCGCCCGGCTCGTGCGCGCTCTTTCCCAGCGGATCCACGACTTCGCCTCGCCGGTGCCGGCGCGGATCTGCGCCGAACTCTTGCGCCTGGCGCGCGAGACCGAAGCCGACGGCGGGCCGCCGCGCATCGCGCCCGTCCCCCGCCACGCCGATCTCGCCGCCAAGCTCGTCACCCACCGCGAAGCGGTGTCGCGGGTGGTCAGCGAGCTCGTCCGCCGCGGCGTGCTCGAGAAGCGACGCGGCGAGCTCCTGGTGCGCGATCGCCCCGCGCTCGAGGCTTACGCCTCGGGCGTCGAACGGCTCCTCGACTGAGGCTCAGCTCGTCGGATAGCAGCCCGCGACCCGGGCCTCGAGCGTGACCAGCGCGTGCACCGTGGCGATCGTCGGGGTGGGCACCTCGACGAGCCGCGCGAGCTCGAGCACGGCGGTGACGAGGGCGTCGATCTCCATCGGCCGGCCGCGCTCGAGGTCCTGGAGCATCGAGGTCTTGTGTGCGCCCACCGCCGCCGCTCCCTCGATCCGCTTGTCGACGTCGATCGCGAAGCGCACGCCGAGCTTTTCCGCCACTTCCTGGGCTTCGCGCATCATCGCGCGGGCGACCGCACGGACGGCTTGATCGGCGCAGATGACATCGAGGGTCGCGCGGGTGAGCGCGCTGATCGGATTGAAGGCCAGGTTACCCCACAGCTTGACCCAGATCTCGTCGCGGATCTTGGGCCGCACGGGTGCCTTGAGACCGGCCGCGACGAGCGCCTTGGCGAGCCGTTCGACGCGCGCGCTCCGCGAGCCGTCGGGTTCGCCCAAGGAAAAACGATCGCCTTCGACGAGCGTGACCACCCCGGGCTCGTGCACTTCGGCCGCGGGATAGACGACGCAGCCGATCGCGCGCTCGGGGCGCAAGCGATCCCAGATCACCCCGCCCGGATCGACGCTTTCGAGCCTGCGGTCGCGCCACGGCCCTTCCAGGCCGTAGAAGTACCACCAGGGAACGCCGTTGACGGCCCACACGATCGCCGTTTCGGGGCCGAGCAGGGTCTCGATCGCCGGCACCGCGGCCGGGATCTGATGGGCCTTCAAGGTCACGATGACATAATCCTGCACCCCGAGCTCGGCCGCGTTCGCGCTCGCCCGGGGATGCGTGACCGTGCGGCGATCCCCTTCCACGAGCACGAGCCCGCGCTCGCGGATCGCGGCGAGATGGGCTCCGCGCGCGACGATGCCGACCTCGTTTTCCTCCCGGCTCGCGAGCTTGGCGGCGAGATAGCCCCCGATCGCCCCGGCGCCGAAGACACAGATCCTCATCGGGCCAACCCCAAGCGTTGCGCGAGCCCGATCCGCTGCAATTTGCCCGTCGGCCCTTTGGGAATCTCCGGTACGATGACGATTTTGCGGGGAACTTTGAAATCCGCCAGCCGCTCGGCCGCGAAGGCGCGGATCTCCTGTTCGGTGGCGCTCGCACCCTCCCGCAACACGACCGCGGCGCCCACCTCTTCTCCGAGCTTGTCGTGGGGGATGGCGAAGGTGACGCACTGGGCCACGGCGGGGTGGTCCATGAGCACTTCGTCGACCTCGAGCGGGCTCACCTTCTCCCCGCCCCGGTTGATGATCTCCTTGAGCCGACCGGTGATGCGCAAATAGCCGTCGGTATCGAACCTTCCCTGATCGCCGGTGCGGAACCACCGTCGCCCTTCGGCCTCGAAGAAGGCCTTCGCGTTGGCCTCCGGATTGGCCTCGTAACCTCTGGTCACGTTCGGCCCCGAGACGACCACTTCTCCTTCCGCCCCGTCTTCGAGGAATACGGGCGCCGCGGGATCGGCGATGCGCACGAGCGGACCCGCCGGCAGTCCCACCGAGCCCGGCTTGCGCGGTCGCGGCGGCACGGGGTTGCTCGTCATCTGGTGCGCGGCTTCGGTCATCCCGTAGCTCTCGATCACCGGGCAGCGGAAAACGTCTTCGAGCGCGCGCATCACCTGCGGCGGAAGCGACGCCGAGCTCGAGCGGATCAGCCGTAGTCGGGAGCGCGCGAGGATCTCGGGATTGCGCTCGGCACGGGCGAGGATCGCCTGGTGCATGGTCGGCACGGCCGTGTACCAGCTCGGTCGGGCGTCTTCGAGCCAGGCGAAGAACCTCAGGGCGTTGAAGCCGGGCGCGCAATAGACCGATCCGCCCGCGGCGAGCGAGGCGAGCACCCCGGCGACGAGGCCGTGGATGTGGAACAACGGCATGACGTTGAGGCAGCGATCGGCCGGGGAGAGCGCGAGGGTATCGACGATGTGCCGCGCGGAAGCGGCGAGATTGGCATGGCTCAGGGGCACGAGCTTGGGGCGGCTGGTCGTCCCCGAGGTGTGCAAGAGAAGCGCCGTGGCTTCGGGTGCGGGACGCGGTGCGATCGGGGGGGCTTCCCCGAGCGTGAACCGGCCGGCCTCCGCTCCTTCCGGCACCGAAAGGCGCAAGAGCTCGAGGCCGCGACGCTGCGCGACCGTCACCGCCGGACCCTGTTCTCGATCCGAGACCACGATCGCCTTCGCTTTCAGGTCCTCGAGATAGAAGTCGAGCTCCTCCTCGCGGTAGGCCGGGTTCAAGGGTGCGCTCGCCGCGGCACAGGCGACCGCGAGAAAGGCGGTCGCCGCTTCGGGGCCGTTGGGCAGGACGAGGGCGACGCGGTCCTCGGGCCCGAGGCCCCGCGCCCGGAGCACGCCCGCGACCTCGCACAGCAGAGCGCGCAGAGGGGCGAAACGCAGGGGCGGGCGATCGGGAGCCAGAATCGCCGGATCTTCGTCTCGACCGCGGGCGAGGAGATCGAGGATGGTGGCGGGCGGTTCACCGATCATGGAGCCTCCGGGCGCGAACGCGCGCGATCAAGCAGGTTCCCGCCCGTCTCGACAAGTCTATCTTGGCTTCGGAAAAGCCGCGGACGCTCCGTGCTTTCGGGAGAGCGACCATGGATCGCCGTGCCCTGATCCGGACCCTGCCGACGCTCGCGATCTTCGGCAGTTTCGCGACCACCTGCGGAGGGCTGCAGGTGGGCGTCGGCGCGAGTGCGCTCGCCGCTCGGGACCGGGAGCTCGTGCGGATCGACGGTGTGGAGCTCGAGCTCGCGCGGATCGCGGGACCGCTCGAGCATCCCTGGGCGATCGCCTTTCTTCCCGAGGGCGGCGCTCTCGTGACCGAGCGGCCGGGCCGGTTGCGCCGGATCGACCCTGCGGGCCGGCTCGATCCGCGTCCGATCGAAGGCGTCCCGGAGGTGTGGGCGCGCGGCCAGGGCGGGTTGTTGGACGTCGCGCTCGATCCCGACTTCGTTACCAACCGCCTCGTCTATCTTTCCTACGCCGCACCGATCGGGCGCGGGGCGGCGACGCGGGTAGCGCGCGGGCGGCTGGACGGCCAGCGGTTGCGCGATCTCGAGGTGATTTTGACCTGCGATCCGCCGGGAACCGGTGGCCGTCATTTCGGCTCGCGTCTCGTTTTCGCCCCCGATGGCAGGCTCTTCGTCTCGACCGGCGATCGCGGCGAGATGGAACGCGCGCAAAAGCTCGACGACCTCGCCGGGAAGATCGTCCGGATCGAGCGCGACGGTCGCATCCCGCCCGACAACCCCTTCGTGGGAAGGCCGGGCGCCCGACCCGAGATCTGGGCCATGGGGATCCGCAACGCCCAAGGTCTGGTTCTGCATCCGCGCACGGGGGAGCTGTGGGAGCACGAGCACGGGCCGCGGGGCGGAGACGAGGTCAACGTGATCGAAAAAGGCGCCAATTACGGCTGGCCGCTCGTCACGCACGGCGTCGACTACACCGGTCTGCCGATCGGTTACGGCAAGACGATGCCGGGGATCGTGGACCCCCTGTGGGTCTGGGTGCCCTCGATCGCACCTTCGGGCATGACCTTTTACGACGCGGAGGCCGTCCCGGCGTGGAAGGGAAGTCTTTTCGTAGGCGCGCTCGCCGCGCAGATGCTCGTGCGCCTCGAACTCGACGGTCGTCGCGTGATCCGCGAGCACCGCTTGCTCGAAGGCGAGATCGGGCGCATCCGCGACGTCCGCGTCGGCCCCGACGGTGCGCTCTATCTGCTCGACGACAGCGCGCGCGGCGCGCTGTGGCGGTTGGGCCCGCCCGCGACGCGGAGCTAATACGCGCACGGAGCGCTTCCCACGCCGCCTCGCACGGGCTTCGATCGTTCCCGAGCGGCAGGAGGGGAGGCTTCGATGCGCCGTCGCCACGCTTGTTACGGGATTTTCTTGTCCACGCTGCTCTGGGGGATGGCCGAAGCCGCCTATCCCGAGCGGCCGATCACGGTGATCGTCCCGTGGGACGCGGGCGGGGGCACCGACATCTCGGCCCGGATTTTCGCCGCCGGGCTCGAAAAAGAGCTCAAGGTCCCGGTCAACGTCGTCAACCGCTCGGGTGGCAGCGGGGTGGTCGGCCATGCGGCGATCGCGAACGCCACCCCCGATGGATACACGCTCGGGGTGGGCTCGCCCGAGCTCGCCTTTTTGCGCACCGTCGGCCTCGCCGACATCGGTCCGGAGAGCTTCACCATCATCTCGCGGATCACGATCATCCCCGCCGGGGTCACGGTGCGCGCCGATGCTCCGTGGAAGACGCTTTCCGAATTGCTCGAAGACGTGCGCCGCCGGCCTGCGGGGACCTTCAGCGCATCGGGTTCGGGTCAGGGCGGCTCCTGGCACATGGCCATCGCCGGGCTCTTGGCCAGCCAAGGAATGGAGACCGATCGCATCAAGTGGATCCCCTCGCGCGGTGGCGCCCCCGCGCTCAAGGATTTGGTCGCGGGCGGGATCACGATGTTCACGGGCTCGCCGATCGAGGGCAAGGCGCTCATCGAGTCTGGCCAGCTGCGGGCGCTCGCGGTCATGGCGCCGCAGCGCTCGCCCGTCTTTCCCGAGGTTCCGACGCTGAAAGAGACAGTGGGTTCGGATTGGACTTACGAGAACTGGTTCGCCTTCATCGGGCCCAGGGGCTTGCCGCCCGAAATCGTCCGGCGGCTGGCCGAAGCCGGAGCCGAGGCGCACGCCTCGCCCGAGGTCCGAGAGGCGTTGAAGGCGCGCGGTGTCCAGCCGATTTGGGACGGGCCCGAGGCGGCCACGGCCTTCGCGCGCAGCTTCGCCGACAAAGCCGCAGACGTCCTCGAGCGGCTCGGCTTGGCCAAGCGGTGAGCGGTAGCTGTCCGAGTGCGGTTGTCAGCCCGCGCGATGCGCGGCCCAGCGTTCGACGAGCTCGAGTAGATCGGGCTCTTTGGGCAATTCGATCATAACGCGAACGAGTTGGTCGCCCTGTCGGCCGGTGCGCGCGTCCCTGATGCCCTTGCCCTTCAGGCGCAACAGAGTGCCGGAATTGGTGCGCGGGGGAACGGTCAGAGCGACCTCGCCGTCCAACGTGGGTACGCGTACCTTGCCGCCCCTGACCGCGACCGCGAGCGGCACCGGCTGGTCGACGAGGATGTCGAGGCCCTCGCGGCGGAAGACGGGATGAGGCGCGACTTTCACCTCGACCAGGGCGTCGCCCGGCCCGCCCGGGCCCGGTCTGCCCTTGCCTTTCAAACGCAGCACGGTACCGTCGCTCGTCCCGGCGGGGATCGTGACGTCGACGGCGCTGCCGTCGGGCAGCACGACGCGACGGGTACCGCCCCGCGCCGCGGTGAGGAAATCCACTTCGGTCGCGACCCGGACGTCCTCCCCGGCCTCGGCCTCGAAGCCCGCCCCGAACCCGCCGGTGAAACCGCCGAAGGGACCGCCGCTGCGCGGGCCGCGCCGACGGCCGAAGAGGTCGCCCAAGATTTCGTCGAGGTTGAGCCCGGCCCCGCCGAACTCGAACCGGAAGCCCCCGCCACCGGGGCGGAAGCCGCCGCCGGCTTCGAACCCGCCTCCGGCGAACGCCCGTTCGCGCCCCATCTCGTCGATCTCGCCGCGATCGTAGCGGGCGCGCTTGTTCTTGTCGGAAAGGATCTCGTAGGCCGCCGAGATCCGCTTGAATTTCTCTTCGGCCGCCTTGTCGCCGGGATGGAGATCGGGATGGCAGGTCTTGGCGAGGCGCCGGAAGGCACGAGCGATTTCTTCTTCGCTCGCGTTCCGCGGCACACCGAGCTCGTCGTAGAGCGAGCGGCTCATGGCCAAGTCTCCGAACGGCACGAGGGGCGACGACCGCGGCCGTCGCCCCTGTGCCTCTCACGAGCCGGACGGACGATCAAGCCGATCGTGGATCTCACGCCGCCGCGGCGAGCCCGCTCGTCTCGGTGGCGATCGGGATCACCCGCGGCTTGAGGGCCTCGGGCAGCTCGCGCGCGAGCTCGATCACGAGCAAGCCGTTCTCCAGGCGCGCGCCCTTGACCTCGACGTGCTCGGCGAGCGCGAAGCGCCGCTCGAAGGGTTGGCGGCTGATTCCGCGCTGGATCCACCGCGCCTCGCTCTTCTCGGGGGCGGGCTCGCCCCGCACGACGAGGACGCCGTTTTCGACGGTGATGGCGAGCTCGTCTCGACGCCAGCCGGGGACCGCGAGATGCACCGCGTAACGGTCCGCACCGGTCTCCAGAATGTCGAAGGCCGGGCCGGTGTCGACCGCCGTCACGCTCGCCACGAGCCGGCTGGCGAGACGGTCGAACTCGCGGACGGTACGATAGAAAGGACGCAGGTCGATCGTCGTCATCCGATCCTCCATCGAGCGATCGCGACTTCGGGGCGCTCCGCAGAGGACACGCCGATTTCGTAACGGGCCGGACCCGTCTTCGGCATCCGGACCGCCTTGGAGATGGGAGGAGCGGCCATCCGATCAAGGGCCTCGCGAGCCCGGGGCTCCTGCGCTAGAGCCCGAAGGGAATGGGAGACCGGTCATGGCGCTGCTTCTGGGTGCGATCGCCGACGATTTCACGGGAGCCACCGATCTCTGCGGGATGCTCGTCCGCAACGGCATGCGTTCGGTTCAGCTCATCGGGGTGCCGCGTCCGGATCTCGAGCTCGACGAGGCGGACGCGGTGACGATCGCGCTCAAATCGCGCACGGCGCCACCGAAGGAAGCGGTGGCGGATTCGCTGCTCGCCCTGGACTGGTTGCGCAGCCGCGGCGCGATCCAGATTTTCTTCAAGTATTGCTCGACCTTCGACAGCACGCCGCAAGGCAACATCGGCCCGGTGGGCGATGCGCTCGCCGATCGGCTGGGAGCGGAGATCGTCGTCGCCTGTCCCGCCTTCCCGGAAAACGGGCGAACGGTGTACATGGGGCATCTTTTCGTGGGCGATCGGTTGCTCTCCGAGACCCACATGGCCCACCATCCGCTCACCCCGATGACCGATCCGGACCTCGTGCGCGTCCTGGGGCGACAGACGACACGCAAGGTCGGGCTCGTCGCCTATCCCACCGTACGCCGCGGGCCGGCCTTCATCCGCGACCGCTTGACCGAGCTCCGCCACGAGGGCTGCCGCTGGGCGATCGTCGACTGTCTCGAGGACGAGGACCTGCGCGCCATCGGCGAAGCGGTCGCCGACCACCCTCTGGTGAGCGGGGGATCGGGGGTGGCGATGGGACTTCCGGCCAACTTCCGGCGCAAGGGGCTCTTGCCGCGACGCGCGGATGCCGCCGCCCTGCCCTCGGTGCCCGGTCCCGGCGTCGTGCTCGCGGGCTCCTGCTCGGCGGCCACGCTCGCTCAGATCGAGGCCTTCCGCACCGAGCGGCCGGCGCGCAAGCTCGATCCGCGCGCGCTCGCCCGCGGCGAGGAGCTGCACGAGGTGATCGCCTGGGCGCGCGAGCACATGGCCTCGGGACCCGTCCTCGTTTACGCGAGCGCGCCACCGGAGGAGGTGCGCGCGGTACAACGCGAGCTCGGGCGCGAGCGCGCGGGTGCGGTGGTCGAGGAAGCGATGGCGGTGATCGCGCGCGAGCTCGTGGCGGCGGGAGCGCGCCGGCTCGTGGTCGCCGGGGGCGAGACGAGCGGAGCCGTGGTCAAGGCACTCGGTATCGAAGGTCTCGCGATCGGGCGCGAAATCGATCCCGGCGTGCCGGCCACGGTGAGCATCGGCAAGGGGCCGCGGCTCGCGCTCGCGCTCAAGAGCGGCAATTTCGGCAAGCGCGATTTCTTCTTGCGCGCTCTGGAGGTCATGCCGTGAGCGAGGAGACGCGGCTGCGCGAGGCGATCTGCCGGATCGGGCGTTCGTTGTTCGCGCGCGGCCTCACCTTCGGCAGTTCCGGCAACCTCTCGGTCCGGCTCGAGGACGGCGGCTTTCTCGCCACGCCGACCAACGTCTGTCTCGGCGATCTCGATCCCGCGCGCTTGTCGCGCCTCGATGCGCAAGGACGGCATCGCGCGGGGGATCCGCCGACCAAAGAAGTGCCCATGCACCTCGGAATGTATCGCGCGCGACCCTCGGCGCGGGCGGTCGTCCACCTCCATTCCACCTGGTCGGTGGCGGTGAGTCTCCTCGACGGGCTCGACCCCGACGAGCCCATCCCGCCGCTCACCGCGTACTACGTGATGCGCGTCGGCCGGCTCAAGCTCCTGCCCTACATCCCTCCCGGCGACCCGGAACTCGGACGCGCCGTGGAGGCGGTCGCCGACCGCCACCACGCCATCTTGCTCGCGAACCACGGACCCGTGGTCGCCGGCTCCTCGTTGGAAGCCGCGACCTATGCGATCGAGGAGCTCGAAGAGACGGCCAAGCTCTTCGTCCATCTCCGGGGCCGGCCTCTGCGGCCGCTCACGCGCGAACAAGTCGAAGAGCTGCGCCGGCGGTTTCCGGCGTGACCGAAGCAGCGTAGCATGATTCCCCGGCCGCGAACCGTGCGCGTCGACGGATGACCGTGGTGGCGTTCCTCCGCTTCGAAAGAGAAGCGGAGGGCCGTTGCGAACACGTCGAGCGTCGTAGTCGCACGACGGCGGCCGGCAGCGGCGAGCACGGCACGACCATCGCCGAGTGTAGGGGAGATCGACCGCCGGTCGGAAGGGCGCTCGCCCTGCCGTGTGCGGGTCGAAGCCGCGATCCCGATCGGCGACGGCACGTGTCGCGTCGCCGACGTCCCCGTGATGCGCGCGCCCCGCGCGCGCAGGGGGAGCGCGATCCGCTTTTCGTCGTCGAGGCGCTTTCGGCGAGCACCCGCGCCAGGAGAACGGTCGCACGCCCGATGACGACGAGAGCCTGCCGAGCGTTCGGGGAATCGGGCTCGTCTGCTCCGAACGCCGGGTCGTTCCGCTCCGGTGGCGCGAGGCCGAAACACGGATCTCCGAGCCCCGAGCCGCGATCCGCCGCGGTCAGCGTCGGCGGTACGGAGCGAACCAACCGAGCCCGTCCTCGGTACGTCCCTTCGGGCGATACTCGCAACCGACCCACCCCGAATAGCCGACACGATCCAGAACGTCGAAGAGATACGGATAGTTGATCTCGCCCACGTCCGGCTCGTGGCGCTCGGGTACGCCCGCGATCTGCACGTGGGCGATGATGTCGGCGTAAGATTCGATGTGACGGGCGAGATCGCCCTCCATGATCTGACAGTGATAGAGATCGAGTTGGAGTTTGAGGTTCGGCTCGCCGACTTTCTCGATGATCTGGCGGGCCTGGGCTTGGTAGTTCAAAAAATATCCGGGGATGTCGCGCGTGTTGATGGGCTCGATGACCAGCGTGATGCCGGCTCGCGCGCAGCGGCGCGCGGCGTAGCGGAGATTGTCGACGTACGCTCGTTCGTGCCGGCTGCGGTCGGCGCTGTCCGCCACCACGCCCGCCATGCAGTGCAGCGTCGTGCAGCCGGTGGCGGCGGCGTAAGCGAGAGCCTTCTCGACCCCGGTGCGGAACTCCTCTTCGCGGCCGAGCAGCGCGGCGATCCCGCGTTCGCCTTTCCCCCAGTCCCCGGGCGGCAGATTGAACAACGCCTGGACGAGACCGTGGCGGGAGAGCTCGGCGGCGATCGCCTCGGGTGCGAACTCGTACGGAAACAGGAACTCCACGGCCTCGAAGCCGGCCGCGGCGGCGCGGCCGAAACGTTCGAGGAACGGGACTTCCGTGAACATCATCGAGAGATTGGCGGCGAAACGCGGCACGGAGCGATCCTTTTTTTCGAGCGCGCTCCGCCGGTTAAGCGCGCGGCGGCCCCGCTCGCAAGTCCTTCGCGGCCGGCCGCCAGCCGCGATCGGGCAGACCCCCGGCCCGGATCAAAAAGGCGATGATCTCGTCGAGGCCTTCACCGGTTTTGAGATTGGTCATCACGAAAGGTCGCTCGCCCCGCATGCGCCGGGCATCCGCCGCCATCACCTCCAGCCGGGCGCCGACGAAAGGGGCGAGGTCGATCTTGTTGATCACGAGCAGATCCGAGCGGGTGATCCCGGGTCCGCCTTTGCGCGGGATCTTCTCTCCTTCGGCCACGTCGATGACGTAAATGGTGAGATCGGCGAGCTCGGGGCTGAAGGTGGCGGCGAGATTGTCGCCGCCGGATTCGATCAACAGCAGCTCGAGAGCGGGAAAGCGCCGCCGCATCTCGGCCACGGCGGCGAGATTGATCGAGGCGTCCTCGCGGATCGCGGTGTGCGGACAACCGCCGGTCTCGACGCCCAGGATGCGCTCGGCCGGCAACGCTCCCGCCTCGGTGAGGATGCGTTGATCTTCCTTGGTGTAGATGTCGTTGGTGATCACCGCCATGTCGTAGAAGTCGCGCAGCGCCTTGCACAGCGCTTCGCAGAGCGCGGTCTTGCCCGATCCGACGGGTCCGCCGATGCCGACGCGCAAAGGGCCGTGGGTGCTCATGAGCGGAACAACCTCGTGTACTGGGTTTCGTGGCGAAGCGAGCACCAGTCGAGCACGAGGCTCCCCGTTCCGAGCTCCTCGAGGCGGGCGCGCTCGGCGCGCGCGACGGCATCGAGCACCGCGCCCTCGAGCGCCGCGAGCACGCGTTGGCCCGTGCTCTGACCGAGCGGGACGAGCCGCATCGCGGCCGAAACCAGGTTGCTCGTGCTCGCGTGCACCAGGGCGAGGAGCGCGGCGCGCCGCGGCACGCCGTGCGCCGCGGTCGCGGCGGCGACCGCGAGCGGGAAGACGAGTGCGGGCGGTTCCTCGGGCTCGGCGAGATACGAACGGATGCGCTCCGCACGGTCGGGCCATGCGGCGAGCACGGTGCGCGCGAAGGCGCCGGCTTGGGCGGTCGTCTCGAGCAAGAGCTCGGCCGTCGGGGGCAAAGCGGCGGCGAGGGCGCGCAGTTCGGCGAAGCCCGCGCGATCGTCGCATTCCACGGCGCGATGGGCGAGTGCCGCGAGACATGCGTCCTGAGCGAGCGTCCCGTGCGCGAGCAGATCCTCGAGCCACGCCCGAAGGCTCGCCTCCTCGCGCACGAGGCCGACCTCGATCGCCCATTCGAGTCCGTGGCTGTAGGAAAAAGCACCCACGGGAAAAGCCGGCGAGAGCCAGCTCAGGAGCCGGAAGAGCGCGGCTTCATCCATGGGAACGAGGGTGTGCGCGGGAATGAGGATGCGCGCCCTCGTCGTGCTCGTAAGCGCCCGGCTCCGGATCGAAGGGCGCACGGCGGTGTTCGAGACGGGCGCCCAAGCGCGCGAGCATGTCTTCGAGCACCGGGTCGGGCCGGATGCGCAGCCGGTCGGGCAGGATCTGCGCCGCGGCGTGTCGATTGCCGAGATGCCAGGCGAGCCGTGCGAGCACTGCTGCGTCCTCGGCGACCGCCTCGACGACCGGTTCGGGCGCGGCGCGCACGAGGACGCGCCGGCCGTCTTCGAGGACCAGGCGGTCGCCCTCGCGGAGATGGCGCGCGCGAGGCAGGTCGAGCAGGATCGTTTGGCCGGCATCGGTCCGCAGCGTCATCCGCCGCCGGTGGCGGTCGTCGTAGGCGAGCGTGACGCTGTCCGCGACCTCGCCCTCGGCTGCGACCGCGACCGCCCGGATCATCCCGGATCTCCCCCGATCTCAGAACAAGAAATAGCGTTGCGCCATGGGCAGGACACGGGCCGGCGCGCAGGTCAGAAGCTCCCCGTCGGCGCGGACCTCGTAGGTCTCCGGGTCGACCTCGATGACCGGCGTGGCGTCGTTGAGGATCATCGAGCGTTTGGAAATCCTGCGCGTATCGCGGACCGCTTCGAGCCGCCGGGTCAGGCCCCAGCGGCGGCCGACGTCGGCGGCGAGAGCGGCGGCGCTCACGAAGTGGATGGCGACTTCCGCGCACGCGCGGCCGAAGGCGCCGAACATCGGGCGCATGTGCACGGGTTGCGGGGTGGGGATCGAGGCGTTGGGATCGCCCATCGGGGCGGCCACGATCACCCCGGCCTTGATCACCATCTCCGGCTTCACGCCGAAGAAGGCCGGCTGCCAGAGCACGAGGTCGGCCATCTTGCCGACCTCGACCGAGCCCAGAAGATGCGCCACACCCTGGGCGATCGCCGGATTGATCGTGTATTTGGCGACGTAGCGGCGGCAGCGGAAATTGTCGTTGTCGCCCGTCTCTTCCGGAAGGCGACCGCGCTGCACCTTCATCTTGTGGGCGGTCTGCCAAGTGCGGATGATCACTTCGCCCACCCGGCCCATGGCTTGACTGTCCGAAGACATCATCGAAATGGCACCGATGTCGTGCAGGATGTCTTCGGCGGCGATCGTCTCCTTGCGGATGCGGCTCTCGGCGAAGGCCACGTCTTCGGGGATCTTGGGGTCGAGGTGGTGGCAGACCATGAGCATGTCGAGATGCTCGTCCACCGTGTTGACCGTATAAGGACGTGTCGGGTTGGTCGACGACGGGAGAACGTTCGGAAGTCCGCAGACCTTGATGATGTCGGGTGCGTGTCCTCCGCCGGCGCCCTCGGTGTGAAAAGCGTGGATCGTGCGTCCCGCGAAGGCGGCGATCGTGTTCTCGACGAAGCCCGATTCGTTCAACGTGTCGGTGTGGATGGCTACCTGCACGTCGTAACGCTCGGCGACGTCGAGACAACAGTCGATCGCCGCCGGCGTGCTGCCCCAGTCCTCGTGCAGTTTGAAGCCGCAGGCTCCGCCCTCGACTTGCTCGATCAGGCCCGCGGGCAGGCTCGCGTTGCCCTTGGCCAACAAGCCGAAATTGAGGGGAAAGGCTTCGAGCGCTTGCAGCATGCGCCCGATGTGCCAAGGCCCCGGGGTGCAGGTCGTGGCCGTCGTCCCCGCCGCCGGACCCGTCCCGCCCCCGAAGAGGGTGGTGAGACCGGAAAACAGGGCTTCCTCGCAGATCTGCGGACAGATGAAGTGGATGTGTGCGTCGATCCCGCCGGCGGTGAGAATGCGCCCTTCGCCCGCGATCGCCTCGGTTCCCGGACCGATGACGATGTCGACGCCGGGTTGGACATCGGGATTGCCCGCCTTGCCGATGCCGACGATGCGACCGTCTTTGATGCCGACGTCGGCTTTCACGATCCCCCAGTGATCGAGGATCACGGCATTGGTGATCACCGTGTCGACGGCGCCTTCGCTCCGGCTGCGCTGGCTTTGGCCCATGCCGTCGCGGATCACCTTGCCGCCGCCGAACTTCACCTCTTCACCGTAGACCGTGAAGTCGCGCTCGATCTCGATCCACAGCTCGGTGTCGGCGAGCCGGATGCGGTCGCCGACGGTGGGCCCGAACATCGAGGCGTAGGCCGCACGCGAAATGCGATGGGGCACGGTCGCGAGACCTCCGAGACGTCAGGGATCGAGCGGACCCATGATCTCACGGTTGAAGCCGAACACCCGCCGCTCCCCGGAAAACGGCACGAGGGCGACCTCGCGCCGCTGGCCGGGCTCGAAGCGAACGGCGGTGCCCGCCGGGATGTCCAGGCGCATGCCGCGCGCCTTTTCTCGATCGAAGACCAGTGCTTCGTTGACTTCGAAGAAGTGGTAGTGGGATCCGACCTGGACGGGTCGATCGCCGGTGTTCGCCACCTCGAGGACGATCCGAGGCCGACCGGCGTTGAGCTCGAGTTCGCCTTCGCGAACCAGGATCTCGCCGGGGATCACGGGGCGCCTCAGCGGATCGGCCGGTGGACGGTGACGAGCTTGGTGCCGTCCGGGAAGGTCGCCTCCACCTGGACCTCGTGGATCATCTCCGCCACGCCTTCCATGACCTGATCGCGGGTGAGCACTTCGGCTCCGAGCTGCATGAGCTCGGCCACCGATTTGCCCTCGCGCGCTCCTTCCAAGACCGCTTCGGTGACGAGGGCGACCGCCTCGGGATGGTTGAGCTTGAGACCCCGCTCGAGGCGCCGGCGCGCGACCATCGCCGCAACGGCGATCAACAGCTTGTCTTTCTCGCGCGGTGTGAGCTGCACGCCTGTTCCCCCGACTTCGAGTCCGGACCGATCGGCCTTCGCTCGAACCGGTGGAGCAAAAGACGGGCCATCCGAGACGGGCGTTCGCCCGAGGTGCGGCTTCCGAGTTCCTGCCGCGAATTCGAGCAGCCGTTGCACGTCCCGCGAGCACAACCGCAGCCGCGACGATCCTCAACAGCGCCAGATGCGCGGGAGCTCCGGGGGACCCCCGAGAAGGGGGAGGAGGAACGCGAGCGCGGGAAGGAGGGCACGGCGCAACGCGAGGCCGTCGGCGGCGAGCACGCGGCACAGAAGCAACGGCCCGCGCAGCCCGCAGGCCGCGCGCGCGGGTCCGTCCGGCAGCCGATCGCGCAACGCCGCGCAGACGTGCTCGTCGACGGCCGGGCCGAGCGCGAGCAAGGTGGCGAAGGCCCGTGCCCCGTCGAGCAGAGCCGGACGGCGCGCGAGCTCGGCGATCGGCCCCTCGAGGCGCAGCGGGTCGACGAAGAGCGGAACACCGCCGACGCGCAGAACCCGCCGATCGACGAGCCGACCCCGGAGCACCTCCTCGCCGCGGGCGGTCCTTCCCAGCACCACCGCTTCGACGAGCAAAAGCCGCGCATCGCGGGAAAGCTCGACGGCGAGCTCGCGGACCAACCGCGCGCCGTCGAACAAAATGGTCTCCTGGGGCAGCCAGAAGAGCGCGGATGCGCGGCTCACCTCGAGACGCGTGACGACCTCCGCATCGGCGCCCGTGGACCGATAGATCTTCTCGGCGGCCTGGCCGGCGGCGAGCAGGGCCGCGCCTTCGCGCACGCGCAACTCCTGGTGGATCCGATCGCCTCCGGTGATGCCTCCCGCCGTGTTGAGGAGCACGGCTTCGAGAACGCCGGGGCGAGCGGGCTGCGGAAACCGCGCCTTGGCGCACCCGCTTTCGCGGTGCACGAGAAGCGCGCTGCGTCCATCGCGCAGACCGACTTCGAGGACGAGCCTGCCCTCCGCGCGTTCGAGGCGCGGAACAGTCGGGGAAGCGCGTTCGATCGCGCTCGCGTCGCGGCTCAGGGGATCGCGCAGATCGGTCCGTAACATTCGGGGCGGCGATGCAGGGCGAAGTCGAAGATGTGGTTTTTAATCTCTTTGGTGCGGTCGAGGTCGATCTCGGCGAGGGCGAGTTCGTCGTCGAGCGTCGTGCACATCGCCACGATCTCGCCGGTGGGCGCCACGATGCAGCTCTGACCGATGAGAAGACAACCTTCTTCGACGCCGCACTTGGCGGTGGCGACCACCCAGGTGCCGTTCTGGTAGGCCCCGGCTTGAAGAACGAGGTGATTGTGGAAGTTCTGGAGATGGTCGTGTTGCGGGACCGGCGGATAATGTTGCGGGGTGTTGTAGCCGACAGCCACGAGCTCGACGCCCTGCAGTCCGAGGACGCGCCAGGCCTCGGGCCAACGCCGGTCGTTGCAGATGAGCATACCGACCTTGCCGCCGAAGGCCTCGAAGACCGGAAAGCCGAGATCGCCCGGCTCGAAATAGCGCTTCTCTAGATGCTGGAACGGTCGCCACGGCTCGTGCTCGCGGTGTCCGGGTAGGTGGACCTTGCGGTACTTGCCGATGATGCGCGCGCGTTCGTCGACCAGAATGGCGGTGTTGAACCGTCGACCTTCCGGGGTGAGCTCCGCGTAGCCGAGGTAGAAGCCGCAAGAACGCGCGGCCGCGGCCTCGAACAGGGGGCGAGTGGCGGTATCGGGCATCGACCGCTCGAAAAACGCGAGCAACTCCTCTTCACGCTCGAAGTACCAACGCGGAAAGAAGGTGGTGAGTGCGAGCTCGGGAAAGACGACCAGACGCGCTCCGCACGCTGCTGCACGATGGAAAAGTGCGAGA
Organism: Geminicoccaceae bacterium; assembly: GCA_025062095.1. Classification (GTDB taxonomy): domain Bacteria; phylum Pseudomonadota; class Alphaproteobacteria; order Geminicoccales; family Geminicoccaceae; genus JANXAZ01. The sequence continues at coordinate 39,729 of JANXAZ010000022.1, read as the reverse complement.
AGGCGACTGATGACCCGGTCGCGACTTTCGTTCCGGGCGATCGGTCCGAGCTGGGCCGCGGCGACGACGAACTTCCGGCTCACGGCTATTCCTCCGCATCCACCGAGCTCGTGGCGCCCACCAGGCGAGCGTAGAGCTCGGGATCGGTGGCTCCTTCCGTCCCGAACACCAACACGCGGCTGTGCGGCCCGAGGTCGAGCCGGCTGCGCAGCTCGGGATGGTGCGCGAGCGCGACGACGGCCGCCAATCCGGCGACGCCGCTCTCGCCGGCGACGATCGGCGGATCGCCCCGCATACCGCGTGCGAGAAGACGCATCGCCGCGATCGCCGCCTCGTCGGGAACGGTGAGGAAGACATCGGCGAGCTCGTCGAGGATCGGCCAGGCGAGCGAAGAAGGCTCGCCACAGGCGAGACCGGCCATGACGGTCGAGAGATCGCCTCCGATCGCCACCCTTCGACCCGCGGCACAGCTCGCGAAGCAGCAGGCGGCGCGTTCGGGCTCGACGACCGCGAGGCGGGGGCGACGCTCGCCGTAGATCGACGCGAAGGTCCACGCGATCGCGGCCGCGAACGCCCCCACCCCGGCCTGGACGAACACATGGGTCGGGGGGGCGTCGAGAGCGTGTGCGGCTTCCTCGGCCACGAGCGCGTAGCCCTCCATCACCCGGCGCGGAACGTCCTCCTGACCCGGCCAAGCGGTGTCGGACACGAGCCACCAGCCTCGCGCGGCCGCTTCGGCCGCACACGCCCGCACCGCGTCGTCGTAGCTGCCCGGCACGACCCGGACCTCCGCGCCGAAGGCGGCGATGGCCCGCTTGCGCCCTTCGCTCACCCTTTCGTGAACGAAGACGACACAACGGCAATCGAAACGCCGAGCGGCCCAGGCGACCGCTCGGCCGTGGTTGCCGTCCGTCGCCGTGGCGACCGTCAGGCCGGCACCGAAGGTCTCGACCAAGCGCCGTACCGCGTACGCACCACCCAGAGCCTTGAAACTGCCGAGGCCGAAGCGGCTGCTCTCGTCCTTGTACAAGAGCTCGCCCAGGCCGAGCTCGTCGGCCAGTTCTTCGAGGCGGACGAGCGGGGTGGGGGCGTAACCCGGCCAGCTTCGGATTCCGAGGGCGGCCTCGCGGATCGCCCGAGCGTCGAGGACGCCGCGCGCAGCCGGGCTCGGCGATCGCCGCGCGCGAGGGTTGAACAGCGCGCGCACCGCTTCGGGGCGGAAGGCTCTCGAGGAAATCGGCACGGACCCGACGCTTCTTTCCCGCGGCCGAGCGCGGCCCTCGGCTGGCGTCGCGCACGAGCGCGCCGGGAGGGCTCGCGACCGCTCGCGTCTTGTCCGGCGGAAGGTTCTCGCGCGCAAGCCCCGCTCCTCGCGCCGAGCAACGGAGGGAGCCCGCCGTCGCCGTACTCGATCGCGTCTTCTCGTGCTAGTGCGAAAGGGAGGGGGCGAGCCGTGCCGATCGCTGGTGATCTCGATCACGCGGTGTTCCTCGTGCGCGATCTCGACGAGGCCGAGCGCGCGGCGGTGCGGCTCGGTTTCCGCCCGACCCCTCGTGGCGTGCACTCCCCCGCGATGGGAACGGCGAACGCGACGATCGTCTTCCCGGATCGCCGGACCTACGTGGAGCTGCTCGGCATCGTGCGGCCGACCTCGGCCAACAGCGTCCAAAGGGCGCGGCTCGAGCGGGGCGGAGGGCTGTTCGGGCTCGCGTTCAAGGGGCGCGATGCCCGCGCCGATGCGGAAGAACTCGCTCGGCTCGGCGTCGCCGACGGGGCGGCGATCGATTTCTCCCGCCCGGTCGCGCTCGAAAGCGGCTCGCGCGAGGCGCGCTTCACGGTCGCCCGCGCGCGCCCGGAGGCCACGCCCGGAGCGTGGTGCTTCGTCTGTCAGCACCACACGCCCGAGCTCGTCTGGCGCGAGGATTTCCTCGAGCATCCCAACGGCGCGCTCGCGCTGATCGAGATCGTCGGCGTGGCGCCCGATCCTGGGGCGATCGAGCCGGCTTGGCGGCGACTGTTCGGAGAGCGCGTGCAGAAGGCCGAGGGCGGCTTCCGCGTGAGGAGCGCGACCGCACCGATCACCTTCCTTTCTCCCGAAGCGCTCGCCGAACGGCTCGGCGAGCTGGCGCAGCGGGTCGCGGGCGACGAGCCGAGGCTGGTGGCGGCGTCTCTGGCGCTGCGCGAGGCGACAGCGGCCGAGGCGTGGTGGTCGCACCAGGGCGTTCGTGTCAACCGCGGTCCCCACGGTTATCTGGTGGCTCCGAGCGAAGGGTTCGGAGCGGTCGTCGAATTCCGGCTCCCGTGAACCGATCTCGATCCGCGTCCGGCCGGCCGGAGAGACCAGCGCGCCGCCCGCACGCGAAACTCTGCGCGCTCTCGGAGAGCATCGTCGTCGATCTCGCGGATCACAGGCGCCGGCTCGAGCGGCTTTCCAGGTCGCTTCGCTCGGATCGAGCGCGCCCCGAGCCTCGCGGTCGCGATGCGCGAAGCCGACGAATCGGACACGGCGCCTCGGGCCGCGACGCCGGATGGGTGGTTCCGCCTCCGGCCGGGCTCGATCCCGAAGACGTCGTCGTGCGACCGGGCTTCGAACGGAGGAACGGTTCGTTGCGCACACGCGGTTCGGTAGGGTTCACTTCTTTTGGTCCGGCGCCTCGGCATCCCCTCCGACGCGGCGCGGAATGGCTGGATCCGGCCGGCGCACGGCCCGGATCGCCCGCGCGGATCGCCGCGGGTCGTTTGGACCGACGGGCGCGACGCGGCACCGAGCTCGCCTCCGCTCGACCCGCATCGTTCGGCCGAGTGCCTCGGCAGCCGGACTAGGGACCGGGTTGCTCGGCGCCCACCGGGGACATCCGCGAACCCCTCGCGCTTCTCGCGCGCCGGCCGGCTCGTGGCTTCGGATCATCCTCGGCCCGAGTCGGGCGTCCGCGCCGTTTCCGGCGGCCGGCGGACGACCGCCACCCCGCCCGGGGCTTGATCGGTGGGAAGCAGATCGATGCGCGCGAGATCGGCGTGCGGCGGAAGACGCAGCGCATCGACGAGGACGCGCGCGACATCGTTCGGCTCGAGGGCGCGGAAGTCTCGGTAGAGCCGCTCCTCGACAAGCGCGGGGTCGCCCAGGGCCTCGAGATAGATGTCCGTACGCACGCGCCCCGGATTGAGCTCGGTCACCCGGATCCCCGTGCCCAGAAGGTCCAAGCGCAGGTTCTGAGCGAACATCGAAAGCGCGGCTTTGCAGGCGCAATAGACCGCCATCTCCGGGTACGGGTAATGGGCCGCGATCGAAGAGACGAAGACAAGATGCCCGAAACCGCGCGCGATCATGCCCGGAAGCACCAGACGCGCGCAGTGCATCGCCGCCCGCAGATTGACGTCGATCATGGCGTCGAGTTCCCAGCGGGTCAACGCGTGCACCGGTTTGACGGCGGTGACGCGTCCGGCGTTGACGACGAGCAGGTCGATCGCGAGCGCACCCAGGCTCGCTTCGAGCGCATCGCTGTCGGTCACGTCGAGGACCAGGGGTCTGCAGCCGGTGGCTTGCGCGAGAGCGCGGAGCGGCTCGGCCGAGCGCGCCACGGCGTGCACCTCCAAACCCTCGGCGCACAACGCGCGGACGATCGCGGCACCGATCCCGCGCGAGGCTCCGGTCACGAGAGCCGTTCGATAAGGGAGTTTCTCGCTCACGACGCGATCCTTTCCCGCACCCTCGGAACGATCGTAGCGCGCGATGCGGCCGCCCGCTCGGGTCCGCGTGCGCGGTGGCCGCGACAGAGCCGAGGCCGTCGAACGCGAAGCGGGACCGGGCGCCGGTGCCGCGCGATCGTCTCGCTCCGCGCACGCCCCGAGCGCGACCGCGACGACGGGCTCAATCGGCGTAATACCGGGCGAGGGCGCGATGCGTCCGGCGGTCGGAAGAAGGGCCGTAGCGGTGCAGCCGCGCGAGATCGACCCGGTTCAGGATCGCACCGAGGAGCTTGGCCGCGAGTTCCGGTGCGCGCGCGAGAGCGGCCTCGATCGTCGCCCGCTCGGTCGCGCGCCAATGGACGACGAGAAGCGCCCGGTCGACGGAGAGCGCGACGAGCCGGGCATCGGCGACCGCGAGCACGGGGGGCGTGTCGAGGAGCACGAGATCGAAGCGGGCGCGCGCCGCGGCGAGCAGCCGACCGAGGCCCTCGGTCCCGAGGAGGCGCGCGCAGAGCGGGCCGCGATCGTTGCCCGAGAGCACGACGAGGCCGCTTTCGGGATCGACCGCGAGAGCCGCATCCAAACCGGCCTCCCCGCGCAACACGGCGGCCAACCCGGGACGTTCTTTCGCCCCCAGGCGCTCGTTCACGCTCGGTCGGCGGCGATCGGCGTCGATCAGCAGGGTCTTGAGCCCCTCGCGCGCGGCGAGCCTGCCCAGACACAGCGCGAGCGTGGTCTTGCCTTCGCCTGGTAGCGCCGAGGCGACCGCGACCGCCAGGCCGACCCCCGGTTGGCGGCAGGCGAGCAGGGCCGCGAGCACGGACCGGATCCCTTCGGTGAAACGACTCGAGGGCCGCGCGAGGACGACGGCTTCGGGAGCGGGCTCCGCTCGGCGCGAAAGTCGCGGTAGAAGCGCGAGGGAGGGGCAGCCGATCGCGACTTCGAGCTCCTCCGCCGTGCGAAAGCCGTGCGCGGCGACCTCTCGGAGATAGACGGCGAACAAGGCGACGAGCAGAGAAACCGTCGCGGAGACGGTGAAGGCGACTTTCGGGCGCGGGAAGACGGGCGAGTCGGGGGGCACGGCTTCCGAGATGACCCACGCATCGGGCCCTTGGGTCGCTTCTGCTTGCGCGGCGCGCTCGACGAGGCCCTGATAGGTTTCGTACAGGCGCCGGCTCGCCTCGACGCGTCGTTCGAGCGCCTCGAGCTCGCGTGCCGCGCGTTCGCGCTCCGCCGCCCGGGTCTTGAGCCGGTCGAGCTCGCGCGCGAGCGTTTGCTCGCGGCTCTCGAGCGTCTGGATCGCGGCTTCCTGTTCGCGCAACAGGCTCGCTTGCTCGAACTCGATGCGGGCCTCGAGTTCGGCGCGCTCTCTGCGCACGTCGAGGATCTTGGGATGGCGTTCGCCGTAATCCGCTTTGAGCTCGGCCTCGCGGCGCAGCGCCTGGGCCTTGAGTGCCGCCAGGTTCTGCAACAGAGCGGAGGATCCGAGATCGTCGAGAGGCGGCAGCGGCTCGCCCTTGCGCAGGAGTTCGCGCAGGCGAACGAGCCGGGCCTCCTTGGCGCTGCGCTCGAGCGACGCGGCGACGAGCTCGCGTTCGAGCTGGGCGATCCGTTCGGCGTCGCGACGCGCCTCCGCCGAACCGTCGGGCAGAAAACGCTCGCGAAAGTCGGCGAGGGCGGCGCGATCCGCTTCGTGGCGCTCCTCGAGGGCGGCCAGTCGCGCACCGAGCCATTCGCGATTGCGCTTGGCGGCTTCCGCTTTGCTCGCGAGCTGCGCGAGTTGGTAGTGCTCGGCGATCGCGTTGGCGATCCGCGCCGCTTTGTTCGGATCGCGGGCCTGGAAGGCGATCGCGATCACCGAGGTGCGGCCCTCGCGCGCGACCACGAGCCGTTCGAGGAAACGATCCACCAGCCGTTCCGCGGGATCGTCTTCCGAGGCGGCGTCCGAAGCGTTCCTCCCAGCGCGGCGCCCGAGATAGGTCGAGAGCGCGGCGACGGCCTGGGCCGGTGTCGGAAGCGGGGCGAGGAACTCGGGATCGCGGGCCAGCCCGAGGCCGACCACGATCGAGCGTGCGAGCGAGCGCGAGGTCAGCACCTGGACCTGATTGTCGACGAAGGCGTTGTCGAACGCACCGAGGCCCAGTTGCGCGGGCTCGCCGACCCGGGTCCGCTCGGGCTCGACGAGCAAGAGGACCCGCGCCTCGTACACGGGCGGCAAGAGAGAGACGAGACCGGTGGTGAGCCCGCATCCGACGATCAACACGGTGGCGATGAACAGGCGGTGCCGCCGGAGCACGGCCCAGAGTTCGAGCAAGGTGAGCTCGCGCGGAACGCGATCGCTCACGGCACCGGCGGTCCCTCGGACCCGTCTCGCCCGCGCTCGGCCGGCGTGTGCGCGCGAGGAGCGAGCCGATCGGCGCGATGTCGCTGCGGGGCGCGAAAAGGCGCGGCGATTCGCTTGCTCGCGCGCGCCGGGACATCGACGACCGCGTCGCTTGTTCGTTCCTCGGGCTCCAGGAGCGCCCGCGGGCTCCGACCAGCGGCGGCGAGCGCGGCCGTCGCGGCGGCGATCGCCGCTGCCAGGCTCGGAACCGTCGTGACGGTGAGGACGGTCCTCGAGACGCGGAGGAGCGAGGCGCGCATCGTTCTACCAAAGCGCGATCCACGGCTGCTTTATAACCCATAGCGAGAGAACGCCTCAACGGTCGGCGGCGCTCCCGTGCTCCCGGACCCAGGGCCAACGGCCGCGGGTTTCCGCGACGCTCAGGAAGCGGACCGTGCCGTTCGCCTCGAGCCACGAGACCAAGCCGCCCGAGCGGGCGAGCGCGCGCGGTCCGACGAGCGCGGCCGGGCCGTTCGGGCAGCGCTCGGGGCCGAGGCGCGCGATCACGAGCCCGGCTTCGCGGCAGGCCTCGAGAAGGGCGTCGATCCGTCGCGCGAGAAGGATCGAGGCGGTGGCGGTGGCGAGCCGGCAGCCGGCGCGATCGCATCGCAGCGGGCTCGGCGCGTCGACCGGGGCGGCGCCGCCGAGAGCGGAAAGAAGGGCGTCGGCGCGACGCTGGTCGGAGACGAAGGCGGAAAGATGCGCCCCCGCGGGCGAGCGAGCGGCGAGGAGGTCGAGCCAGGGCGTGACGGCCAGATCGGGGGGGCGGTCGAGGGCGATCGCGACCCCGGCGAAAAGGATCGGGAAAACCCCGAGCAGTCGCAGGCGGGTCCGCCAGAGCGCGAGCCAAAGAAAGCCGAGCCAAAGCGACAGCAGAGCGGTCGCCGGCCAGACCGGGACGGTGAGCACGGCTCCCGGGAGAGCCGCGGCGGTCCGCGCGATCGCGAGCAGGAGCGCGATGCCGGCGCCCATGAGCGCGACGACGGGTTCGTCGAGGCCCAGGGGCATCGCGAGCAAAGCCAAAAGGCCGCTCGGCATGATCCAGAAGCTCGTGAGCGGCACGGCGAGGAGATTGGCGAAGACGCTCCAGGTGGGAAGCGTGTGGAAGTGGAAGGCGGCGAGGGGGGTGGTGACGAGGCCGGCGACCAGGGTGGTTCCGGCGAGGACGAGAAAGTAGCGCGCCGCGCGCGCGAGAAGCCCGGGTTCGCCGGCGGCGGCGCGGCGGCCGAAGCGCTCCCAGACCACGATCAGGGCGAGAACGGCGGCGAAGGACAGCTGAAAGGAGGGACCGAGCACGGCTTCGGGCTGGGAAAGGAGCACGAGCACCGCCGCCCAGGCGAGGAGCCGGAGCGAGAGGGGATCGCGGTCGAGCAGGATCGCGAGAAGAGCGGCGCCGACCATGAGGAAGGCGCGCCGGGTCGGAACCGAACCGCCGGAAAGCGCGAGATAAAAGGCGGCCGCGACGAGCGCGAGAGCGGCCGCCGGCTTGCGCGCAGGGGTCCTGAGGGCGATCGGGGGAACCAGCGCGAAGAGCCAACGCCCGAGGAAGAGCACCGTCCCCGCCACGAGGGTCATGTGCAGGCCGGAGATCGACAAGAGATGGGCCAGGCCCGAGGCTTGGAAGGCGCGCCAGAGGCTCTCGTCGAGCCCGGCTCGGACGCCGGCGAGCAAAGCCGCAGCGACGGCGCCTTCCGGTCCGGGCAGGAGTTCCGCGAGCCTGCGAGCGATCGTCGCCCGCAGCGCGGCGATGGCGACGAAAAGACTTCCGGGCTCGCCGTCGTCCGAGATCTCGGGGCGGCCGAGCGCCCAGCCGACCGCGCCGATCCGTTCGAACCACGCGTGGCGCGCGAAATCAAAATCGCCGGGGACCACCGGGCCGTCGGGCGGGCTCAACCGGGCGCGCAGAGCGATCCTCCGGCCGACGGCGAGGATCTCGGATCCGGAGCGAACGGTCAGGCGCACGCGCGCGGGCGTGCGCGAGGCGGGAAGATCCGCGATCGCTACGCGATCGAGCAGGATGCGCACCCCCTCCTCGCCGCGCGGCTCGAGTTCGACGACGCGCCCTTCGAGGGCGTACACGCCTTCCCGCTCGAGGACCGGGGCCGCCACCGTGGCGAGGCGCAGGCCGAACGCCGCCGATCCCAGGCCGATCGCGGCGACGGTGCCGAGGGCCAGGCTCGCGAGAGGCCGGTGCGGGCGGAGGAGGAGCGCGAGGACGGCCGCGCTCGGAGCGATCAGAGCGGCGAGCGCGTAGACCGCGTTCGGCGGCGGCGAAGGGGCGGCGAAGGGGAGAAGGATGCCGAAGGCGATTCCCACCGGCAGCCAGAGGAACCAGCGGTCGGCCTCGGCGAGCAAGGCTCGCCCCAAGATCGAGGCCGCACGGGCCAGGGGTCTCGGGAGGGCTGCGTGGGCGATCCCGTCCGGGCCGGGCGGTGCGGCCGCGGCGTGCATGGCGTTGCGGTCCGTGCTAGAGGCGGATCGCCTCACTCTCGCCCGAACGCCCGGGTTTTTCAACCATGAGTGTAGTCGTCCGCTTCGCCCCCTCGCCCACAGGCTATCTGCACATCGGCGGCGCGCGGACAGCGCTCTTCAACTGGCTCTTCGCCCGCCACCACAAGGGCAAGTATCTGCTGCGGATCGAGGACACCGATCCCCTCCGTTCGACCAAGGAGGCGGTGGATGCGATCCTCGACGGGCTGCACTGGCTCGGGCTCGATCCCGACGAGCCGCCGATCTTCCAGTCCACGCGCTTCGCGCGTCATCGCGAGGTGGCGCTGCGCCTGTTGGCGGAGGGGAAGGCGTACCGGTGCTACGCGACCCCGGAGGAACTCGAGGCGATGCGTGAGAAGGCGCGCGCGGAGGGTCGGCCGATGCGCTACGACGGTCGCTGGCGCGACCGCGATCCCTCGGAAGCGCCACCGGGCGTCCCGCCGGTGATCCGCTTCAAGGCGCCCCGCACGGGGGAGACGGTGATCGAGGATCTCGTCCAGGGGACGGTGCGGGTGGCCAACGAGCAGCTCGACGACATGGTGCTTTTGCGCTCGGACGGCACGCCCACCTACATGCTGTCGGTGGTGGTCGACGACATCGACATGGGCATCACCCACATCATCCGCGGCCACGACCATCTGACCAACGCTTTCCGCCAGAAGCAGCTGTACGACGCCATCGGGGCGCCGTGCCCGGCTTTCGCCCACATTCCCCTCATCCACGGGCCGGACGGAACCAAACTCTCCAAGCGACACGGCGCCCTCTCGGTGACCGAGTACCGGGCGATGGGCTTCTTGCCCGAGGCGATGCGCTGCTATCTCTTGCGCCTCGGCTGGTCTTACGGCGACAAGGAATTCTTCACCGACGAAGAGGCGATCGCGCTGTTCGATCTCTCCGGTGTCGGCCGTTCGCCGTCGCGCTTCGACATGGCCAAGCTCTTGAACGTCAACGCCCATTTCTTGCGGCTCAAGAGCGATGCCGAGCTTTTGGAGCTCGTCCGGCCGTTCCTGGCCGACCTCGGCCTCGCGGTCGAGGGCGAAGGCGCGCGCCGCCTCGCCGCCGGCATGGCCGGGCTCAAGGCGCGCGCCCGCACGCTCGTCGAGCTCGCCCGCGGCGCCGCTTTCTATCTGCGTCCGCGACCCCTGCCCGTGCAGGCGGAAGCCGCGCAGCGGCTCGATCCGACGACGCGCGAGGCGCTCGCCGCGCTCGTACCGGTGTTGCGCGAGCAGGAGCGGTGGGAGGAGGCGGCGCTCGAGGCGAGCTGTCGCGGCTTCGCCGAGGCGCGCGGGCTCAAGTTCGCCACGCTCGCGCAGGCGATGCGCGCGGCGCTCACCGGTTCGCTGGTCTCGCCGGGGCTGTTCGAGGTCATGGTCGTGCTCGGCAAAGAAGAGGTCCTCGGGCGCCTCGAGGACGCGGCCGCGGGACGCAACCCCGTGGCGGAAGGGGCGAATTGAAGGCGGAACACCGCGCTGCTAGCGTCCCGGACGGATCTTGTGCAGCGCGAAACAGGCCGAGCGGGGCGAGCGAGTGGGAGATCAAGCATGAACGACGCCACGAGCCCGCGGACCGTGCGCATCTCGGTTCCCGGCCGGGAGCCGGTCGAGTTGCCGATCCTCGAGGGAACGATGGGCCCGAGCGTGGTCGACGTGCGCGGTCTTTACAACGCGACGGGGCTGTTCACTTACGATCCCGGCTACACTTCGACCGCGAGCTGTCAGTCCAAGATCACCTTCATCGACGGCGAAAAAGGGATCTTGTTGCACCGCGGCTATCGCATCGAGGACCTGGCCGAGAAGTGCAATTATCTGGAAGTTTGTTATCTGCTTCTGCACGGTGAGCTGCCCACGCGCGCCCAGCTCGACGAGTTCGTGCACAACATCACTTATCACACCATGGTGCACGAACAGATCAGCTATTTGTTCCGCGGGTTCAGGCGCGACTCGCACCCCATGGCGGTCATGATCGGAGTGGTGGGCGCGCTCTCGGCCTTCTATTACGAGGATCTCGACGTCGAGGATCCGCACCAGCGGATGATCGTGACCCATCGCTTGATCGCCAAGGTGCCGACGATCGCGGCGATGGCTTATAAATACTCGATCGGCCAGCCGTTCATGTATCCGCGCAACGATCTCGATTACGCATCGAATTTCCTGTACATGATGTTCGCGGTGCCCTGCGAGCCCTACAAGGTCAATCCGGTGATGGCGCGGGCGCTCGACAAGATCCTCATCCTCCACGCGGATCACGAGCAGAACGCCTCGACCTCGACCGTCCGCCTCGTCGGATCCACCGGCGCCAGTCCCTATGCCGCCATCGCCGCGGGGATCGCGGCGCTGTGGGGACCCGCGCACGGAGGCGCGAACGAGGCCGTGCTCAACATGCTCAAGCAGATCGGCTCGGTCTCGAACATCAAATCCTTCCTCGAAAAAGTCAAAGACAAGGACTCGCACACGCGCCTGATGGGCTTCGGTCACCGCGTATACAAGAACTACGATCCGCGCGCGGCGGTCTTGAAAAAGAGCGCAGACGAGGTTCTGGCCGAACTGGGGAAAAAGCACAATCCTTTGCTGGAGATCGCCAAAGAGTTGGAGAAGATTGCGCTCGAAGACGAATATTTCATTAAAAGAAAGCTGTTCCCGAACGTCGATTTCTATTCGGGTATCATTCTCGAAGCGCTCGGTATTCCGACGCGGATGTTCACCGCGATCTTCGCGGCTGCGCGCACGGTCGGCTGGATCGCCCAGTGGAACGAGATGATCGAGGATCCGCAACAGAAGATCGGGCGGCCGCGCCAGCTGTATACGGGCGAGCGCGAGCGGCCGTTCGTGCCCATCGAAGCACGAGGCTGAGGGCCGGTGCGGGCCTCAGCCGGAGGCGCGCCCGGCCATCACCTTGGCGCTGAAGCTGCACTCGGTGGCGACCTCGTCTCCCACCCGCGCGCGGCCGCGGAATTTCCAGATCCCGAGCCGCTGCCGCAACAGCTCGACCTCGAGCAGCAAGGTGTCGCCCGGCCGTACCGGACGGCGGAAGCGCGCTTCCTCGACGGTCGTGAAATAGACCATGGTGCCCTCCGCGCTCGGGCCCAGGCTCGTCACCGCGAGCACGGCTGCGGCCTGCGCCAGGGCCTCGACGACGAGCACGCCCGGCATGATCGGGTCGTTGGGAAAATGGCCCGGGAAGAAGGGCTCGTTGAAGGTGACGTTCTTGATCCCGACCGCGCGCTTGAAGGCTTCGACCTCGGTGAGGCGATCGACGAGCAGCATCGGATAACGATGGGGTATAGCGCGCAGGATCCCGAGATGGTCGACATCCGGCAGTCGCGTGCCGACCCCTACGGTCTCGTTGCCCATGAGCTTCGTCCTCTCTACGCTCGTGCCAAGGGGGAGAAAGGCCGACGGCGCACGCGCCTCACTCGTTGCTCGCGATCTCCGGCACTTTCACGGTCGGTAGCTTGCGATCGAGCCGCGCGAGGACTTCGTCGGTGATGTCGATCTTGGGCGAATAGAGGAGCACACCGGAAGCCGGCAGCACGAGATTGAAGCCCCGGCTCTCGGCGAGCTCGTCGACGATTTCCTTGAGCGCCTGGCGCACGACGTTATTGGCCGCCGCCAGGGCCTCGTCCAGCTGACGCCGCCTCTCGTTGGAGGCTCGCTGCAGGGCCTGCACGGCCTCTTCGTATTCCTTGCGTTTCTGAGCGAAGGCCTCGGCCGAGAGCACCCCCCGCTGGCGCGCGAGTTCTTTGCCGACTTCGTTGAGCCGTTGCTCCTCCTTCGCGAGCTGATCGAGATAGAGTTTCCGTCGGACCTCGAGCTGCTGTTGGATGCTTTTGGCGGCTTTGGATTCGCGCAAGATCCGCTGATGGTCGACGACCGCGGCGACCGCGGGCGGCAACGGCTGCGCCACCGCCGGCGAGCGCGCGGGCCTCAAGGTCGCGACGGCGAGAAGGGCGGCCGATCCCAAGATCGTGGTCCGCCGCTCGATCCCGCCTCGTACGCGCCGCGACCGCAAGCTCGCTCCCTCAGAACCGAGTGCCGAAGGAGAGGCGGAACGTCTCGGTCTCGTCTCCCCGCTCCTTGAGGAAGGCGAAGCCGAAATCGATCGAAAGCGGCCCCAGAGGCGACAGCCAGGAAAGGCCGAAGCCCGCCGAGGCGCGCAGATCACCGGTATCCTCGATCTGCGGGTCGTCGATGTCGATGTCGGTGAGCGTACCCGCGTCCACGAAGGTGCGGCCGAAGATCCGCAGCTCCTTGGGCAGACCCAAGGGGAAGCGGAGTTCGGCCGTGCCGATGTAATAAAGATTGCCGCCCAAGGCGTCTTCGGTCCTGCGGTCGCGAGGTCCGATGCCGGCGAAGGCGAACCCGCGGAAGTTCGTGCCACCGACGAAGAAGCGCTCGGTCAAGGTGACCTTTTCGCCCCCGAAGCCGAAGATGTAGCCGGCCGAAAGGCCGAGGTTGAGCACCCAGTCGGGGGCGAAACTGTAATACCAGTCGGCGCGTCCCTCGTGCCGCAAATAGCGACTATCGCCACCGAGCCCCGCGATCTCCTGGTCGATCCGGATCACATAGCCTTCGCTCGGCAGGAAACGCTGATCGCGGCGGTCGTAGGTGAAGGTCTGCCCGACCGCGGAGGTCCACCGCGCACCCTCTTCGCGGCGGATGAAGGGCGAGGCGTCGTCGTCGACGTCTTGGATCTGAGTGCGCCGCAGGCTGTAACGGAGCCCGTGGCGCAGATCTTCGGTCAAGGCGTAAGAGCCCCGCACCGTGCCCCCGGCCACCGCCTCGTCGAAGTTCGCCTCGGTCTGGTAGTTGGTCGTGGTCCGGAAGAGATCGAAGCCGGCGGCGAGCTCGCGATCGAGGAACCAGGGCTCGGTGAAGCTGAACTGGGCGTTCTGCCGCCGGCTCGAGATCGTGAGATTGGCGATCACTTCCTGTCCGCGACCGAGGAGGTTGCGCTCGCGGAAGCGCACATCGGCCAGGGGGCCGTCCACGGTCGAAAAGCCGGCACCGAACGAGAGCTCGCCCGTCGAGCGTTCGGAGACGCGGACCTTGATCACCGTCTTGTCCGGGGCGCTGCCCGGCTCGGTCGTGATCTCGACGGTCTCGAAGAAGCCGAGGTTGATGAGCCGCTGACGCGAGCGGCGCAGAAGCGCGGCGTTGAAGGCGTCGCCTTCGGCCAGGCGGAATTCGCGCCGGATCACGGAATCCAGGGTGCGGACGTTGCCCCGGATGTCGATCCGTTCGACGTAGACCCGCGGCCCCTCGCTCACCTCGAAGACCACGTCCGCCGTGAGCGCCTCGCGATCGAGGCGCTGGACCGGGTCGATCCGCGTGAAGGCGTAGCCGAGAGCACCCAGCCGTTCCGTGAGCCTCTGGATCGAGGTCTCGATTTCGTCGGCGTTGTAGACCGCGCCCTCGCGCACGGTGAGCACGGCGCGCAGCTGTTCGGGCGGCAGGTCGGGGACGGTCGAGCGTACGTCGATCTTGCCGAACCGGTAACGCGGGCCTTCGTCCACCGTGAAGGTGATGTAGAACTCGCGGCCGTCGGGGGTGAGCTCGGCCACCGCCGAGACCACCTGCATCTCGGCGTAGCCGCGGGCGAGATAGAACCGCCGCAAAAGCTCCTTGTCGACTTCGAGGCGATCCGGATCGTAGGTGTCGTCGGCGGTGAACAAGCGCCACCAGGCGGTCTCGACCGTCTGGATAGCGCCGCGGAGCGTCGCATCCGAGAACGCCTCGTTGCCGATGAAGCTGATGCCGCGGACTTTGGTCACCGGGCCCTCGTCGATCTCGAAGACGAGATCGACGCGATTCTGGTCGAGCTCGATCACCTTGGGTTCGACGCGGGCCGAGAAACGACCGCCGCGCCGGTAGAGGTCGAGGATCCGCTGGACCGCCTCTTGCACGCGGGCGCGGCTGAAGATCTGGCGCGGTCTGAGGGCCACTTCGGCCTCGAGGACGGAGTCCTGCAAGGCTCGGTTGCCCTCGAAGGCGATGCGGTTGATGATTGGATTTTCGACCACCTCGACGATCAGCCGCTCGCCCTCGCGGCGGATCCGGACGTCCTCGAAAAGGCCGGTTTGGAACAGCGCCTTGAGCGATTCGTCGAGGGCCGCGGGGCTGAACGGCTCGCCGCGACGGACCGCGAGGTAGCTCTCGATCGTCGCCTGCTCGACGCGCTGATTGCCGAGCACCACGATCTCGCGGATCCGGCCGCCCTCCTGCGGCGCCGCGGGACCGGACGGCCCCAGCCAGAGACCGCTCGCCAAGGTCAAACCGGTCACGACACGACGCCAACTCTCGAACATCCTTCGGGTCCTTCTCGTCGGGGCAAGCGCCGAACCCTGATGATCGATGTCACGAAATCAGGCCGGTGATGAACTCGACGATCTTGAGGTGGACGATGTCGTTCCAGGTCGCGAACAACATCAAGCTCAACACCATGGCGAGCCCGAGCCGGAAGGCGATTTCTTGGCTGCGCTCGGTGAGCGGCCGACCGCGCACCGCTTCGACCGCGTACAACGCGAGGTGCCCACCGTCGAGCATGGGGATCGGGAAGAGGTTGATGAGCCCGAGGTTGATCGAGAGCACCGCGGTGAACCAGAGCGCCGGCACGAGCCCGTCGCGCGCGATCTCGCCCGACATCTGGGCGATCCGCAAGGGGCCGCCGAGCTCTTGCGTGCCGCGCGCGCCCACGAGCATCTCGGCGAGGCCTTTCAAGGTCGCCCCGATCATCCGCGCGGTTTCGGCCGTCGCCTCCCACAGCGCCTCGCCGGGACCGCTGCGCTTGAACTCGATCCCCGCCCGGCTCACCCCGATGAGACCGATGCGGTGGACGTTCCCGAAGCGATCCTGGAACTCGCTCGGCGCGGGGGTCACGGTGCGCTCGAAGGTCCGCCCCTCGCGCAGGATCGTGAAGACGAGCGGGATCCCCGGCGAGGCCCGGACGATCGTCTGCAGCTCCTCGAAGCTCTCGATGGTTCGACCGTCGACCGCGAGCACCCTGTCGCCCGGCCGCAGTCCGGCGGACGCGGCCGGGCTCTCGGGTTGGACGGCGCCGATCTCGGCCGGGGTGAAAGGACGTCCGCTCACCACGAAGAGAACGGCGAGCAAGAGCACGGCGAAGAGGAAATTGGCGAGCGGCCCCGCGGCCACGATCGCCGCCCGCCGTCCGACGGTCTGGGCGGGGAAGCTCTCGGGATCGCCGATCGCGGCGACGTCGATCGTCGAACTCGTCGCATCGGCGTCGCCGAGCATCTTGACGTAGCCGCCCAAGGGGATCGCCGAGATCTTCCAGCGGGTGCCGCGACGATCGGTGAAGCCGAAGAGCTCGGGACCGAAGCCGATCGAGAACACTTCGACCCGGACGCCGAACGCGCGGGCGACGCGATAGTGGCCCCACTCGTGGACGAAGACCACGATCGAAAGGATGATCAAGAACGGGATCAGATACTGCCCGACGAGGCCCAACAGATCCATCGCGTCCCCCTCACCGACTGCGCGAGAAACCACGGGCGATGACGGCTTCGGCTTTCGCCCGTGCCTCGCGGTCGCGGCCGAGCACCTCCTCGAGCGATCCGGTCGGGCCGTCCGGCAGGCTTTCGAGCACGCTCTCGACCGTGCGCACGATGTCGAGGAAGCCGATGCGCCCGGCGAGGAACGCCGCGACCGCCACCTCGTTGGCGGCGTTGAGGATAGTAGGGGCGGCCCCCCCGCGTCGCAAGGCGCGGCGCGCGAGCCCCAACGCCGGGAAACGGTGCTCGGAAGGCGGCTCGAAATCGAGCCGACCGATCGTCGCGAGGTCGAGACGCGGGGCGGTCGTCGACAGGCGCGCCGGCCAGCCGAGCGTATGCGCGATCGGGATCCGCATGTCCGGCGTCGCGAGCTGAGCGAGCAGCGAGCCGTCGGTGAGCGCGACGAGGCCGTGGACGATCGATTGCGGGTGCAACACCACCTCGATGCGCGCTTCGGGAACGCCGAAGAGCCTGTGCGCCTCGATGATCTCGAGGCCTTTGTTCATCATCGTCGCGCTGTCGACGCTGATCTTGGCCCCCATTCGCCAGTTGGGGTGGGCCACCGCCTGCGCCGGTGTCGCTTGCGCCATCTCTTCGAGCGACCAGGTCCGGAAAGGCCCGCCCGAAGCGGTGAGGATCAGCCGCTCGATCGCCTCGCGGGGCGTGTCGCCGAGCGCTTGGAAGATGGCGTTGTGCTCGGAATCCACCGGAAGGAGCACGGCGCCCCCGCGTCGCGCCGCGGCGAGGATCAGCTCGCCCGCCGAAACGAGGGATTCCTTGTTGGCGATCGCGACGATCGCGCCGCGTTCGAGCGCGGCCAGGGTCGGGGCGAGGCCGGCCATGCCGACGATCGCCGCCATCACCCAGTCGGTGGGCAGACGCGCCGCATCGACGATCGCCTCGGCGCCGGCCGCGACGTCGATCCCCGTGCCGGCGAGCCGTTCCTTGAGAGCGAGATAGGCGCGCGGCTCGGCGACGACGGCGAGGCGGGCGCGATGGCGGACGGCGAGTTCGGCGAGCAGGTGCACGTCGCGACCGGCGACGAGCGCTTCGACGCGGTAGAGTTCCGGTCGCTCGGCGACGAGGGCGAGGGTGCTGCGGCCGATCGAGCCGGTCGCCCCGAGGATGGTGAGCGAACGCGGGCGTTCGGCGCTCGGGGGCGGTCGCTCGACACTCATGCCGAGATCGCGAGGAGAAGGGCGAGCAAGAGCGCCGCGACGAGAAGCCCGTCGATGCGATCCAGGATCCCGCCGTGGCCCGGCAGGAGCGCACCGCTGTCCTTCACGCCGATCCGCCGCTTGAGCCAGCTTTCGAAGAGATCGCCGCCCTGAGCCGAAAGCGCGAGCATACAAGCGAGAAGAGCCGCGAGCGGAAAGGACCAGCCCAGCGCGACGCCGCCCGCGCCCCCGAGGAGGATCGCGAGCGCGGTTCCGCCCGCGAACCCCGCCCAGGTCTTGCCCGGACTGATGCGCGGGGCGAGCCGCGCCCCTCCGATCAGCCGCCCGACGGCGTAAGCCGCGGTATCGGTCGCGGCGACCACGAGCAGGAGCCACAGGACCACCTCGGCCCCGAAGCGCGGATCCTCGCGCAACCAGAGAAGGCTCGCACAAGGTGCCGCGAGGTACGGGATTCCGGCAGCGGTGCGGTGCGGACGGCCGTGAGGAACCAAGGCGGCGATGCCGGCGGCGAGAAGCGGGGCGGTCACCAGCACGAGCAGGGCGAGGCCGGCGTGGCCTTCGGTCAGCGCCGCCAACGCCGCGCCGCCCGCGAGCACCGGGGCGAGGAGGAGACAAGCGCGCGCCGCTTCCGAAAGCGGCCCGGCGAGCCGGGCCCATTCCCGCGCGGCGAGGACCAGGACGAGGAAGAGCGCGCCGGCCAGCCAGATCCCGCCCGCCAGGACCGAGGCACAGGCGAGGATCGCGAGCACGAGACCCGAGGCGATCCGCTGGCCGAGCGCGGGATCGCGGGTTTCAGCCGGGGCGAGCGCCATAGCGCCGCTCGCGACGGGCGTATTCGGCGATCGCAGCGTCGAGATGCTGCTCGTCGAAATCGGGCCAGCCGATCGGCAGGAAGACGAGCTCGGTATAGGCCAGCTGCCACAGAAGAAAGTTGGAAATACGCTGTTCGCCGCTCGTGCGGATTAAGAGGTCGGGATCGGGAATGTCGGCCGCGTAAAGTGCACGGCTGAAGATCTTCTCGTCGATTTCTTCGGGCTCGACCAGCCGTTCGCGCGCCATGCGGGCGATGGTGCGAACAGCGCGCAAGATTTCCTGGCGACCGCCGTAGTCGAGCGCGATGACGAGGTCCATGCGCTCGTGGTGGCGGGTCCTGGCCTCGGCCTGCTCGATGAGACGGACGATGTCGGGATCGATGCGCGAGCGTTCGCCGATCACCCGCAACCGCACCCGGTTCTCGTCGAGCGCGTCCACCTCGCGCTCGAGGTAGAAGCGCAACAGCCGCATGAGCTCGCCGATCTCGGCTTGAGGGCGCCGCCAGTTCTCGCTCGAGAAGGCGAAGAGCGTGAGGTAGCGGATGCCGCGGCGCGCGCAGCCCTCCACGGCGCGACGGACCGCTTGGGCTCCCTGGCGGTGGCCGGCGGCCGTGGGCAACCCGCGGGCGCGCGCCCAGCGCCGGTTGCCGTCCATGATGATCGCCACGTGGACCGGCACGCGCTCCGGCGCCGGCTCCGGCGTTGGGACCGCGGCGAGCAGGCTCATCAGAACTGCCGGATGTCCTTTTCTTTCTGCTCGAGCAGTTTGTTGATCGCCTCGATGTGGCGATCGGTGAGCTTCTGGATCTCGTCGCTGATCCTCTTGAACTCGTCGTCCGAAAGATGCGCTTCGCGGTCGGCGCGTTTGAGCTGGTTGAGCCCTTCGTGGCGCAGGTTGCGGACCGCGACCCGCGCCTGTTCGGCATATTTGTGGGCCGCCTTGACGAGCTCGTTGCGGCGCTCTTGCGTGAGTTCGGGCAGAGGGACCCGCAGGGTGGCGCCCTCGGTCACCGGGTTGAGACCGAGCCCGGCGTTGCGGATCGCTTTCTCGACCGCCTTGACCAGGCTCTTGTCCCAGACGCTCACGACGAGCAGTCGCGGCTCGGGCGCGCTGATCGAGGCCAGCTCCTTGAGCGGCATGTGGCCACCGTAGGCCTCGACCTGGATCGGCTCCAGGAGCGCGGCGTTCGCGCGTCCGGTCCGCAGCCCTTGCAGCTCTTTTCGCAGCACCTCCACGGCGCCGTCCATGCGGCGGGCGAGTTCTTTGAGGTCGGGTGGGGCGGCGCTCATGCAGCCTCCTCCGTGATGATCGTGTGCGGTCCTTCGCCCTGGAGAACGCGCCGGAACGCTCCGGGAGTCCGCACCTTGAACACGATGATCGGGATCCGGCTCTCGCGCGCCAGGGCGATCGCCGAGGCGTCCATCACCTTGAGGTCCCGTGCGAGGACCTCGAGATAGGTGAGGCGATCGTAGCGGCGCGCCGTCGGGTCGCGCTTGGGGTCGGCCGAATAGACCCCGTCGACCTGGGTGCCCTTGAGGATACAGTCGCATCCGGTTTCCGCCGCCCGGAGCGCGGCCGCGGTGTCGGTGGTGAAGAAGGGATTGCCGGTGCCGGCCGCGAAGATCACGATCCGGCCTTTTTCCATGTGGCGCACGGCGCGACGGCGGATGTAGGGCTCGCACACCGCGGCCATCGGAATGGCGGACATGACGCGGGTCGGGATCCCGGTCTGCTGCTCGATCACGCTCTGCACGGCGAGAGCGTTGATGACCGTGGCCAGCATGCCCATGTAATCGGCGGTCGCCCGCTCGACTCCGGCGGCGGCGAGCGTGTTGCCGCGAACGATGTTGCCGCCACCGATCACCAGGCAGACTTGTACTCCCAGAGCCTGGACCGCGGCGACGTCGTGTGCCAATTGCTGCAGGACTTCGCGGTCGTGGCCGTACTCGCGCTCGCCCAGGAGCGCTTCGCCTGACATCTTGAGAAGAACGCGCCGGAAACGGACACCGCGCGGTGCCGAGCCGGTCTCCCCGAGAGCCATGGGCGAGCGCTCCCGAAGCTCTCAGGCGCCCGTGAGCTTGGCGACCTCGGAGGCGAGGTCGCTGCTCTCTTTTTCGAGACCCTCGCCGAGCTGCATGCGCACGAAGCCCGCGACCGTGATCGGCGCGCCCGCGGCTCTGGCCGCCGCCGCGACGACCTCGCGGATGCGCTTGTTGGGGTCGATGACGAAGGCCTGCTCCATGAGCACGGCCTCTTCGTAGAATTTCTTGAGGCGACCCTCGACCATCTTTTCGACGATGTTCTCGGGTTTGCCCGAAGCGCGCGCCTGCTCCAGGAAGATCGCGCGCTCCCGCGCCACGACGGCGGGATCGAGGCCGGCGATCTCGACCGCGAGCGGATTGGTGGCGGCGATGTGCATGGCGAGCTGCTTGCCGAGCTCGACGAGGCCGGCGGGCTCGGCCTCGGAAACGAGCGCTACGAGCACGCCCAGTTTCCCGAGCCCGACGGCGACCTGATTGTGGAGATAACCGGCGACCAGGCCGCGCTCGACCTCGAGGAAAGCGGTCCGGCGCAAGACCAGGTTCTCGCCGATGATCGCCACCGCCTGCGCGAGCTCGTCGGCCACGGTGCGACCGGTGGCCGAGATCACCATGCGTTTGAGGGCTTCGACGTCGCCGCGGGCACCGAGCGCAAGGCCCGCGATGTGCCGGACGAGAGCCTGGAAGGTCTCGTTGCGCGCGACGAAGTCGGTCTCCGAATTGACCTCGACGAGGGCGCCGAGCGTCCCCTCGAGCCGCATGCCGATGAGGCCTTCCGCCGCCACCCGGCCGGCCTTCTTGGCGGCGGTGGCGAGGCCCTTCTTGCGAAGCCAGTCGGAAGCCGCCTCGAGGTCGCCATTGGTTTCCTCGAGGGCGCGCTTGCAATCCATCATCCCGGCGCCGGTCCGCTCGCGCAGCTGCTTGACGAGGGAAGGTGTGATCGCGTTCATGATCGATCCGCTCTCGCTCGCACCGAGCCCGTGCCGCAGGGCGCGGACGCGGTGGGGTGTCGCATCTCCTCGTGCGTCACGAAGGCGAACTCGCGCCCTCGGTTTCCTCGATCGGCGGCGGGACCTCCTCGGGCACGAACTCCTCGATCGGCTCGGCGATCGCGCCGATGTCGATGCCGCTCGAAGCCATCTCGGCCTGGATGCCGTCCAGGACCGCCGCCACCGCGAGGTCGCAATAGAGGTGAATCGCGCGCGTGGCGTCGTCGTTGCCCGGCACGGGATAACGGATGCCGCGCGGATCGCTGTTCGTATCGCAGATCGCCACCACCGGGATGCCGAGCTTGTTGGCCTCCTTGATCGCGATCGCCTCCTTGATCGTGTCGATCACGAACAGGATGTCGGGAAGGCCGCCCATGTCCTTGATGCCCCCCAGCGCGCGTTCGAGCTTCTCGCGCTCGCGCTGGAGATGCAGCATCTCTTTCTTGGTCCGGCCGACCTGCGCTTCCGCGGTCATCGCTTCGAGCTCGCGCAGACGCCGGATCGACTGGCTGATCGTCTTCCAATTCGTGAGCGTGCCGCCGAGCCAGCGGTGGTTGACGTAGTACTGGCCGGAGCGCCGCGCCGCCTCGGCGATCGGCTCCTGCGCTTGCCGTTTCGTGCCGACGAACAGCACCCGACCGCCGCCCGCCACCGTGTCGCGCAGGGCGAGCAGGGCCCGGTGCAGCATCGGCACGGTCTGGGTGAGGTCGATGATGTGCACCCCGTTGCGCACGCCCCAGATGTACGGAGCCATGCGCGGGTTCCAGCGCCGCGTCTGATGTCCGAAGTGCACGCCAGCTTCGAGGAGCTGGCGCATGGTGAAGGTCGGGAAGGCCATCGTCGCTCGATCCGTTTTTCCGGTTGATCCGCCGCGGGCGAGCACCCGGCCTCGGCCGGGCACCGGAAACAGGGCGCGCACGGAGCCCGCCCGCACCCGCGTGTGAGGTCCGCCGGTATTTACGGTCGGCCCCGATCGCTGACAAGGCCGCCGCCGTCCCGGGCGATCCGCGGTGCCGCGCTGCGCTCGGCCGAGACGCGCGGTTCGGTTCAGCGCGGCAGGAGCCGGAAGGGCACGGGGCGATCGGGATGCGTCGTGACGACCGCTACCGGCAGGACCCGTCGGGGACCGGCGAACGCGAGCCGATGGCGCGCGAGGAGCACCGCGAGCACCGTGACCGCCTCGACGAGCGCGAACTGAGCCCCGATACAGACCCGCGGTCCCGCACCGAACGGCAAATAGGCGAAGCGATCGATCGGCGGGGCCCCGGGGAGGAAGCGCCGCGGGTCGAACCGATCCGGTTCCTCCCAGAGCCCGAGGTGGCGGTGCAGGACCCAGGGGGCGACGACGACGATGTCCCCGGGGGCCAGCCGCTGTCCCGCGATCTCCACCGGTCGCTTGGCCTCGCGGACGATCGCGAAGGCCGGCGGGTAGAGGCGCAACGCCTCGTGGACCACGGCGCGCAGCAGAGGCGCCGAAGCCGGCGACGGCGCTTCGACGGAAAGATCGCGGGCGAGGGCTTCGGCCGCGGCCGCTTCCTGAAGCTCGGGGGCGAGTGCGAGCAGATAGGCCGACCAGAAAAGCGCCAGAGCGGTCGTCTCGTGGCCGGCGAGGATGAAGGTCGCGATCTGATCGAGGAGTTCCCGCGGCGAGAAGCCGCGGCCGGTCTCGGGATCGCGGGCGAGGACGAGGGCGTCGAAGAGATCGCGCGGCGGTTCGTGGATCCCGCGTTCGCGGCGCTCGTCCACGATTTCTCGCAGAAGCGCGAACCAGGACCGCGCGAAACGCCGGCGCAGGAGCTCGGCGGGGGTGGTCCAACCGGAAGGCAGGAGCAGATCGAGCGGCGACGGTCGGGCCAGCCTTTCGCCGTAGCGCTGCACGTGCTCGCGCAAGCGCCGCGCATGAGGTTCGAGCGACAAGGAGAACAGCGCCTCGCCCGCGATCTCCAGGGCGAGGTTCTGGAAGAACCCCAAAAGATCGACGACCGAGCGGCGTTCGCGCGCGAGCCGGTCGAGGGCGGATGCGGTGCGCCGGGCGGCGATCGCGGCCAGAAGCCCGAGCTGGCGCGGCGCGAAGACCGGGGCCACGGTCCGTCTCTGCCAGCGCCAGGCGTCGCCCTCGGCGAGGAACAAGCCGTCGCCGATCATGGGATGCAGGATCCGCAGCGTCGTCGCCGTGCGGCCGTAAGCCTCGGCGTCGTCGACCAACAGGCGACGGATCGCAGCGGGCTCGTTGAGCAACAGGCTCAGACGACCGAGAAACGGCCCCGCGATGACGCGTTCCCGATAGGCCGGCTCGCCCCAGCTCGCGAGCGCGTTGCGACGCAACTGCAACAGCGTGCGCCACTGCGGTCGCGGTACGGGCTGCGGCCGCGGCCGCGGCGGGCGCGGCAGGACCCAGTCGGCTCCCGGCTTGAGAGCGCGGCTCGCCGGTTCGACCATCAATCCCTGCTGCACGTCCGAACCCCGGGAGCGACCCGTGCTCGCGCTCGCCCCCGACGATCGTCGCACCGCGAGCGCAGACGGAGATGCGGAGCCTTCACAGATCGAGCACCAGATCGAAGCGCGCGCGAAGAGCCCCCGGCTCGATCGCATCGGCGGGGAGAAGCGGAACCGTGACCGCCGCGCGGTCGGCCGGATCGCGCAACGCACGGTAGAGGAAGTCCCGCTCGTTCAAGGGCTCGCCCGCTACGTACATCTGCGTCACGAAGCGCATGCGGCGCGGCACGAGCACGGCGACGTGGATGTGCGGGGTGCGGCCGGGGTAGGGGACCGGCCGGATCGTCCGGAAGCGGTAGCCGCCTTGCCGGTCCACGAGCGTTCGGCCGTAACCCTGGAAACCGGGATCGGCCATCTCCTGCAGCGGTGCGCGCGGATGGCGGTAAATCCCGTGCGCGTCGCACTGCCAGATCTCGACGAGCGCCTCCGGGATCGGCCGCCCCCAGCGATCGACCACCCGGCCTTCCAGATGCAGGATCGTGCCCACGGCTTCGACTGCCCTGCCGCTCACGCGCACGAGGTCGTTGTCGTGCTCGGCCGGCGGCACGACCGGATAGAACGGCCCTTCGGTCTGAGCCGGGGTCGGCCTGAGCGGTGCGGCCGCCGAGACCCACGCGCTCGGAAGCAGGGTCGAAAGCATCGTAGCGGCACCGAACCCGAGCAGGTCGCGCCGCGCGACATCGGTCGTCCGGATCATCGCACGCCTCCTGTCCCGGCCGCCCGCGATCGAAGATAGACCGAAACGAAGTCGGGGAAAGGCCAAGAGCCCGCGGCCCGCCGGCCCCGCACCGCGCATCGTGATCGCGAACCACGGTTCGCGGTCCGCACGGGTCGAATCTCCGATGAACCGCGCGTCCAAAAAAATTTCTGGCGCCTCGGGCGCGCCTTCGGACATCGCCCGATCGCGTCCCGGTGCGGGGTCGCGAGCGGCCCGGGAACGCGCGGTCGCGAGACGTGCCGGAAGTGATCGAAGCCAGCGGCCCGAAGTCGGGCGCGCACAACGATCGCGGCGGTGTCACGGGCGGTTGCTCTTCGGCAAGAGTTCGCGGCAGCGCTCGATCCGCTCGCTGCGTCCCACGGCGCTCTCCAACAACCGGCCGAGGCCCAGACGGTCGCCCTCGAGCGTCACCGCCTCGACCCGGAGCCGGCAGCTCGCGGCATCGAGCGTGCCGCGCCCGCGGACGAGCACGGTGTGATCGAAAAACGTGACCTCCGGGCCCAAGAGCCCGCCGAGACCGGCCGGCACGAGCTGGACGTGACGGCTGCGCAGGCTCGCCTCGCCTTCGATCCGGAACCGATCTCCGCCCAGCGGCAGCGCGGTCACGCGACGCAGCGCCGCCTCGCGCCGGTTGCCGCGACACCAGCGGGCGCAAGCCGCTTCGAGCTTGCCTACGAGATCGGGGCGGGCCTTGACGCGCTCGGTGATGTCGATCGGTCCGGCGGCGAAGGCGAGCCGGGCGATCGCGACGAACGCGAGGAGCGCCGCCGCGCCACGAGCGCGCTCAATGCGCCTCGCCCCAGTTCTTGCCCACACCGGTTTCCACCACGAGAGGCACCGAGAGCTGGGCGGCCCCTTCCATGACGCGTTTGACCAGGGCGCTGAGGGCCGGCACTTCGGCTTCTGGGACCTCGAACAGCAACTCGTCGTGGACCTGAAGGAGCATCCGCGCCTTCGAGCCCGTGCGCTCGAGCGCGCGGAAAACGCGGATCATCGCCCGTTTCATGATGTCGGCGGCGGTGCCTTGGATGGGGGCGTTGATCGCCTGGCGTTCGGCGTAGCCCCGCCGCGAGGGGAGGCGGCTGTTGATGTCCGGGATCCAGCATCGGCGGCCGAACAGGGTCGTCACGTAACCCTTCTCCCGGGCTTGCGTCTTCGCCCGCTCCATGTAATCGCGGATGCCCGGATACTGTTCGAAATAGCGGTCGATGTACGCCTTGGCCTCGGCCTGGGGGATGCCGAGGCGTTGCGAAAGGCCGTACGCACCGATCCCGTAAACGATCCCGTAGTTGATCGTCTTGGCCGACCGCCTGAGCTCGGGGCTGACTTGCGCGATCGGCACTTTGAACATCTGCGAGGCCGTGAGCGCGTGGATGTCGAGGTTCTCCGCGAAGGCCCGTTTGAGGGGCTCGATGTCGGCGATGTGCGCCAGGATCCTGAGCTCGATCTGGGAATAGTCGGCCGAGACCAAGAGATGACCGGGTTCGGCGACGAAGGCTTCGCGGATGCGGCGGCCTTCCGGGGTGCGGATCGGAATGTTCTGGAGGTTCGGCTCCGAAGACGAGAGCCGACCCGTATTGGTGGCAGCGAGCATATAGGCCGTATGCACGCGCCCGGTCTTGGGATCGATCTGCTCCAAGAGCGCATCCGTATAAGTGCGCGTGAGTTTCTGCAGCTGCCGCCACTCGAGGATCACTCTGGGGAGCTCGTGTCCCTGAGCGGCGAGCTCTTCGAGGACTTCGGCGCTCGTGGCATAAGCCCCGGTTTTCGTCTTGCGGCCGGGGCCGCCCAGGCCCAGTTCTTCGAACAACACTTCCCCGAGCTGCTTGGGGGAGCCGAGATTGAAGGGGCGCCCGGCGAGGCGCACGGCTCGTGCCTCGAGGTCCTGCATCTCTTGGCCGAACTCGCTCGAGAGCGCGCGCAGCCGCGCCCCGTCGACCTTGACACCGGCTCGTTCCATGGCCGCGATGATCGGCGGCAGCGGCCGTTCGATCCGCTCGTAAAGGGTGAGCAGACGCTCTTCGAAGAGCCGCGGACGCATGGCGAGCCACAGCCGCAGGGTCACTTCCGCGTCCTCGGCCGCGTATTCGGTCGCGCGCTCGATCGAGACCCGTTCGAAGCCGATCTGTTGGGCGCCCTTGCCGCACACCGCCTCGTAAGGGATCGTGTCGTGATCGAGCCAGCGCTTGGCGAGTTCGTCGAGACCGTGTCCGTGGCGGCCGCCGTCGAGGACGTAAGAGATGAGCATCGTGTCGTCGAAGGGCGCCACTCGAGGGCAGCCGGCGCGGGCGAGCACGGTGAGATCGTATTTGATATTGTGTCCGATCTTGAGGACCGAGGGATCTTCGAGCACCGGGCGCAGGCGCGCGAAGACCGCCTCCGCCTCGAGCTGGCCCGGAAGCCGCGCCCCGAAAGCGTCGCGATGCGCGAGCGGTACGTAAAAGGCCCGCTCCGGGTCCACCGCCAAGGCCAAGCCCACGAGTTCGGCTTTCATCACGTCGAGCGAAGTCGTCTCGGTGTCGATCGCCAATCGTCCGACTTCGCGGGCGCGCTCGAGCACGGCTTCGAGCGCGGGAAGCGAGGTGATGGCGATCCGGCGCCGCTCGCTCGCCTGCGCCCGGGCCTTGCGGCGCTCCGCCTCGGCGGCCTCGGCGAGCTCTTCGATCCGCCCGACGAGCGAACGGAAGCCGTTCGCCCGACAAAAGGCCAAGAGAGTTTCCGGATCGAAGGGGCGGCGGCGGGTCTCCTCGACCGAGAACGGCAAGGGCACTCTGTCTTCGAGCCCCACGAGCCGATAGGAGAGCCTGGCGTCGGCGGCGTGCCGCGCGAGCGCTTCGCGGCGCTTGGGTTGTTCGATGCGATCGAGGTTGCCCAACAGCGCCTCGAGCGAGCCGAAACGTTCGAGCAGTTGTGCGGCCGTCTTGGGACCGATGCCCGGTACGCCGGGAACGTTGTCCGAACTGTCCCCGGTGAGCGCCAAGAGATCGCGCAGCCGTTCCGGCGGGACCCCGTAGCGCTCGATCACCGCGGCGCGGTCGATCGGCTTCTGTTTGAGGGGGTCCCACATCTCGATGCCGGGGCCCAGGAGCTGCATGAGGTCCTTGTCGGAGGATACGATGAGAACCTCTTCGCCCTTTTCGCGCGCGGCCCGGGCGAAGCTGGCGATGACGTCGTCGGCCTCGTAGCCCTCGAGTTCGACCACGGGCAATCCGAAGGCGCGCGCCGCCTCGCGCACGAGCGGGAACTGAGCGACGAGCTCGCGCGGGGCTTCTTCCCGGTTGGCTTTGTAGGCTTCGTAGATGTCGTTGCGGAAGCTCCTCTTGCCGGCGTCGAAGACGACGACGATCGGCTCGTCGGGATGCTCTTGGAGCAGTTTCCAGAGCATATTGGTGAAGCCGAACACGGCGTTGACGGGGGTGCCGTCGGGACGCGTGAGCGGCGGGAGAGCGAAGAAGGCTCGGTAAATATAACCCGAGCCGTCGACGAGAATGAGCCTCGGCTTCCTTTCCGTCATGGGTGCAGCCTAGCGCGGCCCACCGAGCTCGACCACCCTCCACCCGCCGCGCCGAGGGCGAACGGGCCCGCGGTTCGCGGCTCCGAACGGTCCCGGCCGACCGCGCCGAAGCGCGCGCGGGAGAAGCACGCGCGAACGACCGGATCGGAGGTGGCACCGGCTCCGACCCCGGAAGGCCGAGCGGCGCGGGCCGAGGGTCAAGACCCGGAGGCGATCCCGAGCTCGCGCAGAATCGCTCGCGCGGCGGCGAGGGGATCGGCTGCGGCGGTGATCGGCCGACCGACGACCAAGAGATCGGCGCCGGCGGCGGTCGCCACGCGCGGATCGGCGGTGCGTTTCTGATCCGCCGTCGCGACGCCTTCGGGACGGATCCCGGGCACGACCAGGATCGGCGCGGGGCCGAGCGCCCCCCGGACGGCGGCGACCTCCGAGGGGGAACAGACGATGCCGTCGATCCCGCACGCGACCGCGAGCCGGGCGAGCCGGACGACCTGCTCGAGGGGCGCGGCCCGGACCCCGATCGCCTCGAGGTCGTCGCGGTCGAGGCTCGTGAGCACGGTGACCGCGAGCAGGCGCAGACCGCATCCGGCGGCGCGCGCCGCCTCGGCCGCCGCGCGCAGCATCGCGGGTCCTCCCGCGGCGTGCAGGGTCAAAAGGGCCGGACCCAGGCGCGCGGCGCTGCGCACGGCGGCTGCGACGGTGTTCGGGATGTCGTGGAGCTTGAGGTCCAAAAAGACCGGCGGGCCGAGTCGGGAAAAGGCGTCGACCGCGCGCGGGCCTTCGGCGACGAAGAGCTCGAGGCCGAGCTTGAAGCCTCCGGCGATCGCGCGAAGCGGTTCGGCGAGGGCGAGCGCGCTCGCGAGATCGGGGCGATCGATCGCCACGAGAAGGGGGTTGGAGAAACCCGCGGGCAGCGGCACGGCTTTCGGCTCCTCGGAGGCGCCCGCTCAGGCGCGCCGGCGCGCGACGAAAAGGCCGCTCGACGGATCGGCGTGCCGCGCGCGCCCGCGGCCGGCGCGCTTCGCAGCGTAGAGCGCCGCATCCGCCCGCGCGAAGAGACCGTCCAGGTCGAGGCCGGGCTCGAGCGCGGCGAGCCCCGCGCTCGCGCTGAGCGGCACGCGCTCGCCGCCCTGCTCGAAGTCCAACAACCGCACGGCGGAGAGGATCCGATCCGCGACCAGGGCCGCTTCGTCCGGAGCCGCGCCCTCGAGCAGCACCCCGAACTCTTCGCCTCCGAGCCGCCCCACGACGTCGGAGCGGCGGGTGGCGGCGAGCAGCGTGCGAGCGATGAGCCGCAACGCCTCGTCGCCGGCGGCGTGCCCGTAGCTGTCGTTGACGGCCTTGAAATGGTCGACGTCCAGGACGAGCAGAGTGAGCGGCCGGCCGTTGCCTCGTGCCCTGCGAATCGCCGCCTCGGCCGCCTCGAAGAAAGCGCCGCGATTGAGAAGCCCGGTCATCGAGTCGCGCCGCGCGAGCTCCTCGAGCTCGAGCTTGGCCCCCGCGAGCCGACGCAAGAGCTCCAAGAGATAGGCGACCGTCGGGCCGGCCATGGCGATCGGCGCCGCCCCCGCGAAGGCCAGCCAGAAAGGATCGATCGCGTCCCCGCGCCAATGGGCTACGCCGGCGAAAAGGCCCATCGAGACGAGCGAGGACAGCCCGCTCGCGATCACCGCTCCGAGCACCACGTCGCGTCGGCGCCGGACGAGCATCGACCGTTCCCGCCCGAGGGTCGTTTCTTTTGACACTATAGCGCGAACGGGCGACCGACCACAATCTCTCGGCGCAACCGTGTCGCGAGGACGGCGGAATCGTTGCCGACCTTTCACGACAGCATCGCGCGCCGAACGCGGGCGCCGGTCGTCGTCGGGAACTGTGCGGTCGCAGCGACCCGCGTTAGTCTCGTCGCGGGGAGGACAGCCGATGAGCGAGGCGCCGCGTCCGCGCTTGCGCTGCCCGCCGGGGGCGGCCGATACCCATATGCATGTCTACGGTCCCTACGACCGCTGGCCTCTTTGGCCTACGAGCCCCAACGCTCCGCCCGAGGCGTCGGTGGCCGAATATCGGGCGGTCCAGGCTCGGCTGGGGCTCGAGCGGGTCGTGGTCGTCCAACCCGCGGGCTACGGCTGCGACAACCGTTGCACGCTCGCCGCGGTCGCCGAGTTCGGAGCACGCGCTCGCGCCGTGGTCGTCGTTCCTCTGGGTACCGGGGACGCCGAGCTCGAGCGGCTCGCGCGCGCCGGTGCCGTGGGGTTGAGAGTGTTTCTCTTGCCGGGCGGGATCTTCCACTGGGAGCAACTACCGGAGCTCGCCGCGATGGCGCGGGCAGCGGGTTGGCATCTGCAGCTGCAGTGCAACGGATGGCTGCTCGCCGAACGGCTGGATCTGCTCGAGCGGCTCGACGTGCAGCTCGTGATCGATCACATCGGTCGCTTCATGGACCCCGTCCCGGTCGAGCACGAGGCCTTTCGCGCGTTGCAGCGGCTCGTCGATCGCGGTGCCTATGTCAAGCTCTCGGCCCCTTACGAGAGCTCGCGGGTCGGGCCCCCCGGATGGGACGACGTGGCTCCTCTCGCCCGAGCCCTCGTCCGCCAGGCCCCGGAGCGCATGCTGTGGGCCACGAACTGGCCGCACCCGGGCAGAGCGCCCCAGGACGAGGCGGCGCTTCTCGACCTCTTGCTCGATTGGGCGCCGGACGAGGGAGTGCGGCATCGCATTCTGGTGGAGAACCCCGCGCGGCTCTATCGCTTCGGCTGAGTGTGCGCGGGAAGCGCGCAAGACTTTGCCCAATGGCCTCGCAACGGCGTGATCTTTTTCTGGGCGCGCGACGGATATTGGCGCTCTTCCGGCGCGATGGTGCGAGTGGTCGGAAGAACGCTGATCATTCAAGAGATTTTGCTTGGTTTGCCGATCGCGCGTCGTGGCCGAGCGTGAGATTTTCTTTATCCGCAGGGCGCTTTTGGTGGTAACGGCTCGATTTCCCTAATATTCCTTCGCGATCCATTGCCGCGTGCCAGAATTCGCCCGGGGTGTCGTCGGTCGTCTCTTGCAAGTTCTCTTGGTAGCTATATAACCCCGGCGGATCGGCGCTTGGTGGCGTCGACCGAGTTCCGAGGGAGCCGCATGTCGGATCTGGAAACCGCAGAGTCCCTTCGCCCTCCCAGTACCGAGGAGCCGGCACCGGTCGATCGCGGGTTCGTCCGCGTCGGCGGTGCCCGCTCCGCGACCGTGTCGATCTCTTCGGGAGAATCTGCTCGTCGCCGCGAGCATTTCCCCATGAGCCCGCAGGTGCGGGCTTTCAAACGACGCTTCTTTCCCGACGTCCAGCGCGCCGAATGGGACGACTGGCGCTGGCAGCTCCGCAATCGCTTGCGCAGCCTCGCACAACTCGAGCGTATTTTCACCCTCGACGAGGACGAGCGGGCGGCGATCCGGCGGCACGAGGGCGCGCTCCCGGTGGGAATCACGCCCTATTACGCCGCGCTCATGGACCGCGAGGATCCCGCCGAGCCTCTGCGTCGGACCCACATTCCGGTCGGTGCAGAATATCTGTCGAGCCCGGGCGAGGCCGAGGATCCGCTCGGCGAGGACGCCCATATGGTCGTTCCCGGCCTCGTTCACCGCTACCCCGATCGCGTGTTGTTTCTCGCCACCGCCTTCTGCTCGACCTACTGCCGCTATTGCACGCGCTCGCGCATGGTGGGGGACGTGGGCGGCGACCACCGCTTCTCTTATCGTCAATGGGAGCGAGCGCTCGCTTACATCGAAGCGACGCCCACCGTCCGCGACGTGCTCGTTTCCGGGGGCGATCCCCTCACCTTGGGCGACGACAGGCTCGACTGGCTCCTGGGACGGCTCAAACGGATCCGGCACGTCGAGTTCGTGCGCCTCGGCACCAAAGTCCCGATGGTCTTGCCGCAGCGGATCACCCGCGGCCTCGTGCGCGTCTTGCGCCGGCACCGGCCGGTTTGGTTGAGCCTGCACGCCACGCATCCCAAGGAGCTCACCCGAGAAGTCGAGGAAGCCTGCAATCGGCTCGCCGACGCCGGCGTGCCTCTGGGTTCGCAGACGGTCTTGCTCAAGGGAGTCAACGACGACCTCGTCACGCTCAAAACTCTCTTTTGCGGACTTTTGCGGTTGCGCGTGCGGCCCTACTACCTTTTCCAGTGCGATCCGATCCGCGGCTCGGCGCATTTCCGCACGCCGGTCGAGAAGGGGATCGAGCTCCTCGAAGGCTTGCGGGGCCACACGACCGGTTATGCTATCCCGCACTTCGTCGTCGATCTTCCGGGCGGCGGCGGCAAGGTTCCCCTCGTTCCGGAATATCTCGTGGGCCGCGACGGCGACGAGCTCGTTTTTCGCAACTTCGAAGGTCGTCTCTTCCGTTACCACGACCCGCGAGGCCGCCTCGGCCGGCCGATCGGTGCCGGAGGCGAGCCGTGTTGATCGGTCTCGCGTACGATTTGCGCGACGATTATCGCGCCTTGGGCTTGCCCGAAGAGCAGCTCGCGGAGTTCGACAGTCCCGAGACCATCGCCGAGCTCGAGGCGGCGCTGTCGCGCCTCGGTCACCGCGTCGACCGGATCGGGAACGTGCGTCGCCTGGCCGAGCGGCTCGTCGCCGGGGACCGTTGGGATCTCGTCTTCAACATCTGCGAGGGGCTGAGCGGGCGCTCGCGCGAAGCGCAGGTGCCCGCACTGCTCGAGGCCTTCGGTCAACCCTATACCTTCGCCGACCCGCTCGTCATGGCGGCGACGCTCGACAAGGCGGTGGCCAAGCGTCTGGTGCGCGATCACGGCCTGCCCACCGCGCCGTTCGCGCTCGTGGCCCATCCTTCCGACATCGCCCGCGTCGATCTGCCCTTCCCGCTCTTCGTCAAGCCCGTCGCCGAGGGGACGGGAAAGGGGGTCTCCCCCGCCTCGCTCGTGCGCTCCCGCCGCGAACTCGAGCGCGCCTGCGCGGCCCTTCTTCTGCGTTTCGCGCAACCCGTCTTGGTCGAGAGCTTTCTGCCCGGTCGCGAATTCACCGTCGGGATCCTCGGGACGGGCGCGCGGGCGCGCGTGCTCGGCACGCTCGAGATCGAGCTCCTGCCCGGAGCGGAGCCCGGCGTTTATTCGTATGCGAACAAAGAGCGCTGCGAAGAATTCGTGCGCTACGTCCTCGTCGACGACGACGAGGCGCGGGCGGCCGCGGAACTCGCCCTGGCCTGTTACCGCGCCCTCGAGTGTCGCGACGCCGGCCGCGTGGATCTCAGGAGCGACGCTTCCGGACGACCCCAGTTCCTGGAAGTCAACCCGCTCGCGGGTCTCCATCCGACCCATTCGGATCTCCCGATCCTCGCGCGCAAAGCGGGCCTGAGTTACGACGCCCTGATCGGGGCGATCGTCGAATCGGCGGCCGAGCGGGCGGGGTTGGTCGGTACGAGCCTGCGACGGGCGGGTCGTTGATGGACCGGATCGTCGTCTTGCACGGCGCCCTCGACCCCGGCGATCGCCCGGACGAGCTCGACACGCTCGTTCAGGTGCACGAGGTCGCGGCCGTCCTCGCGGGACTCGGCCTGCGCACCGAAATCCTCGGCATCGGCCTGGATCTGAGCGCGCTGCGCGCCCTCGCCCGCGACCCCCCGGCGCTCGTCTTCTATCTCGTCGAAGCGCTCGAGGGTCGAGCGGGTCTGCAGCACCTGCCGGCGGGGGTGCTCGAAGTCCTGGGCATACCCTTCACCGGCGCGCCGGCGGCGGCGCTCGCCCTCACCACCGACAAACTCGCCGCCAAAAGGCTGATGCGGCGTGCGGGTCTGCCCACCCCGGACTGGTGCGAGGACCCCGAACGCGCCGATCCCGACCGCCTGTGGATCGTCAAGGCGGTGGACGAGGACGCTTCCTTGGGCCTCGATGCCGAAGCGGTGGTGCCGGGCGACGCGGTGAAGAAGCGGATGGCGGCGATGCGCGCCGCATGGGGCGGGCGGTGGTTCGCCGAAGCCTTCGTCGAGGGGCGCGAGTTCAACGTTCCCCTCCTCGAAGGCCCGGACGGCGTGGAAGTGATGCCCATCGGCGAGATCGACTTCAGCGAATATCCGCGCGACCGTCCGGCGATCGTCGACTACGACGCCAAATGGCGACCCGGCTCGATCACCTGGGAAACCACGCCTCGGATCTTCGCCCCCCGCCCGGCGGACGGAGATCTGCGCGCGCGCTTGGCGCGGCTCGCGCTCGAAGCCTGGGATCTCTTCGCGTTGCGCGGATACGCGCGCATCGACATCCGCCTCGATCGCGAGGGACGGCCGTGGATCCTCGAGGTCAACGCCAATCCTTGTCTTTCGGCGGATGCCGGCTTCGTGGCGGCGCTCGAGGAGGCGGGGCTCGACCAGCGCTGCGCGATCGAGCGGATCCTGAGCGCGGCGTTGCGGACGGCACCCGCCGCGAGAACGACGCGCGGCGTCGCTCGATGAGCACGGCCCGGGCGGAGAGCGATCGCGAGCACGATGTCTCGCGCTTTCGCGCGCGTCTGCACCCGGACGATGCGGGCGCGGTCGAACGGCTCGTGGCGGCGACCGGTTTTTTCAGGCCGAGCGAGGTCGCGATCGCCCGCGAACTCGTCGAGGAGAGCCTCGAGCGCGGCGCCGAAGCCTCGGGTTACCATTTCCTCCTCGCCGAAGACGAGAAGGATCTCGTCGGCTTCGTCTGCTTCGGTCCCATCGCCGGCACGCTCTCGAGCTTCGATCTCTATTGGATCGCGGTGTGCCCGCATCGTCAGCGCCGAGGGCTGGGACGTGCCCTGCTCGCCGCGGCCGAAGCACGGATCGCGGCCATGGGGGGGAGCCGGATCTACGTCGAGACCTCGACGAGCGAACGCTACGCCCCCACCCGCGCTTTCTATTCCGCCTGCGGCTACCGCTGCGAAGCGGTGCTCGCGGATTTCTACGCTCCGGGCGACGGCAAAGCGTTCTTCGTCAAAGAGCTGTCGTCTCGGGAGCAAGCGCGGTGAGGATCGGGCGGATCGAGATCCGACCGGCGGGAGCGAAGGGGCTCGGCGTGTTCGCTCTCGACCCCATCGCTCGCGGCGAGTGCTTCGAGCCTCAGCCCGTCTTCGAGCTCGACCCCGAGGACGTGCCGCGGATCGAGGCCACTCGATTTCGTCACCATTATTTCGCCCATCCCGAGCGGGACGGGCAGGGCGTGATCGTGCTCGGCTGGCTCACCTTCGTGAACCACGCCGTCCCTCCCAGTCTGGAACTCGACTGGCAGCGCGATGCGCGCGTCGGCTGGATGGTGATCCCGCGCGCACGGCGCGACATCGCGGCCGGGGAGGAGCTCACGATCGACTACAACTGCCCGCTCTGGTTCGAACCCGTCCCCTGAGCGCTGGTACAAGGACGGAACACCAACGGGGCGAACGCTTCGGCTCCGGGCAGGAGCTCCTCGACCGAAAAGCAACCTCGCGGCTCGGCACAAAGCCTCCACTCTTCCGCGAAAGGAGAACGCGCGAGAACGAGTTCGCGCTGCGGCGGCAGAGACGGTCGGAAACGCCAGGAGCCCTGCTCGAGACGCGCTTCCGGTCCCGGCTCCATACCCGCGCCGCTCGTCTGAACGCGGCTTTCGACGAGCACGAGCGCGTCGCCTTCGGCCCGCCAGTCTTCTTCCCATCGCGTCTTTTCGACCGAATGGACCCAGGACAGCGTGAAGGCCTGGATTTCGAGTGCGAACATGAGAGCGCCCGCGTGCACGCAGATCATCGCACGGCAGCCGCAGCCGCGCGCACGGCGCGCGCCCGCCATCCGAGGTGGAAGAGGAAGAAGGCCGCGGCAGCGCCGAGACCGAGTTCGTCCGTCACCGGCAAGGCGACGACGAGCAGCCCCGCGGCGCCCAGGCACCAGATCCGCTCGGGCCACGACAGCGGGACCTTGAGAAAGCCGGTCGTGGCCGCGGCCCAGAGCGTGACGCCGAGCACCGCTTTGGCCACGACGTAGAGCACGGCCGGCCAGAAGCCGAGAACCTCCGCCATCGGATCGCCCGGCTGGAGGAGAAGGGAGGGCGAATAGACGGCCATGAAGGGGACGACATAGCCCGCGATCGCGATGCGGGTCGCGGTGACGCCGATGGCGAGATGCGAGGCGCCCGCGATCGGCGAGGCGGCGAGAGCGGCGAGCGCCACGGGCGGGGTGAGATCGGCCATGATCCCGAAGTAGAACACGAACATGTGCGAGACGATGAGCGGCACGCCGAGCTCGAGCAGGGCCGGACCGGCGATCGCGGAGGTGATGATGTAGTTGGGAATGGTGGGAATGCCGGTGCCGAGCACGAGGCAGGTGAGCATCGTGAGAAAGAGGCTGAAGAACAAGCTCTCTTTTCCGATGTCCACGACCGCGCCGGCGAAGGTCGTCGCGGCACCGGTGAGCGTGAGCGTGCCGATGATCGTGCCCACGAGCGCGCAGGCGATACCCACGGGCAGGGCGTTCCGGGCGCCATCGGCGAGGCTGTCGCGCGCCAGACGCAGCGTCTCCCGCCCGCCGCGAACGAAAAGGCAGCCGAGCACGAGAAGGCCGATCGTGGCCAAAAGCGCATTCGGCCCCAAGCGGAGGAAACTCGCCGCCGCCAGGCCGAGGACGACCCAGAAGACGACCCGCGAGGCGGTGAACGGCAGAACCGCGGCCAGGGGCCGTCCGAGCACCACGAGGGCGGTGAGACCCAGACCGATCGAGCCGGCGAAAAGCGGTGTGTAGCCGCTGAACAAGAGCCACACGAGGGCGACGAGCGGCAACAAGAGGTACCAGTCGCGGCGCAACGCCGCGAGGGCGCTCGGACATTCGGTGCGCGGCAGACCGACGAGGCGGCGCTTGCCGGCTTCGAAATGGACGGTGAGGAAAGCGGTGAGGAAATACAAAAGCGCGGGGATCGCCGCGGCGATACAGATCTCGACGTACGGTACCCCGAGCGTTTCGGCCATGATGAAAGCCACGGCACCCATGACGGGCGGCATGATCTGGCCGCCCATGGAGGCCGTGGCCTCGACCGCGCCCGCGAAACGGGCGGGATAGCCGAAGCGCTTCATGAGCGGGATGGTGAACTGTCCGGTGGTGACGACGTTGGCGACACCGCTGCCGTTGATCGTGCCCATGAGCGCCGAGGAGACGACCGCGACCTTGGCCGGCCCGCCGCGGGTGTGGCCGACCGTGCCGAGTGCCACGTCGTTGAAGAGCCGGATCATCCCGGCTCGCTCGAGGAACGCGCCGAACAAAATGAACAAAAAGATATAAGTCGAGGAGACGTAGGTGGGCACACCGTAGATGCCTTCGGTGCCCAGGAACATCTGATCGACGACTTGGCCGAGATCGTAGCCGCGATGGCCGAGTGGTGCGGGCAACAAGTGCCCGAAGAGCGCGTAAGCCAAAAAGAGAGCACAGATGATCGGCAAGGCCGGGCCCATGAGCCGCCGCGCGGCCTCGAAGACGAGAGCGACGACGACGACGCCGACGACGATATCCTGGAGTTCGGGTTCGCCGGCGCGGAGGATCAGTTCGCGATAAAACACCCAATGATACAGACCGAGGACGAACCCCGAAAGGCCCAACACCCAGCCCGAAAGCACCCCCGCTCCGTTCCGCGAGCTTCGGTTGGCGAGGAGCGCGAAGGTCAAGAGCAGGAGAAATCCGACGTGGACGGAACGCACGATCTGGCTCGGAAGGAGCCCGTAGGTCGCGGTCCAGATCTGAAACGCGGAAAAGGCGACGGCGATCGCGTAGACGAGCCGACCGCGGATCCCCGGGCCCCAGGTCGTTTCTTCCGCGCTCGGGGCCCGCTCCTCGCCCGCGCGCACGGGCTCCTCTCCGGAACCGTCAGCGAATCAGGCCCTTTTCGCGATAGAAGCGCTCGGCACCGGGATGAAGCGGCACCGGCATGCCTTCGAGCGCCGTCTCGAGCCGGATCTTGCGCCCTTCCGCGTGCGCCGCGGCGAGCTGGTCGAGATTGGCGAAGAGCTCTTTGGTCATCGCATAGGCCAGCTCGTCGGAAACGCCGCTGTGGGTGACGAGATAGTTGGGGATCGTCGCGGTCGGCACGTCCCCGTCTTGCCCGGTGTAGGTTCCCGCCGGGATCACGCCGGGTCGGAACGGATCGCCGATCTTGGCGACGATTTCCGGCGGGATGGGCACCATCTGGATCGGGATCGCCGTCGCGAGGTCGCGGATCGAGGCCACGCCCAGGCCCGCGGACTGCAAGCTGGCGTCGAGCTGCCGGTTCTTCATGAGCTCGACGGATTCGGCGAACGGCAGATATTCGACCTTGCCGAGATCCGCATAAGAGAGACCCGCCGCGGCGAGGACCGCGCGCGCGTTGAGCTCGGTACCCGAGCGCGGAGCGCCCACCGAAAGGCGCTTGCCCTTGAGATCCTGCAGCGTGCGGATCCCGGATTCCCTGCTCGCCACGATCTGGACGTAGTTGGGATAGATGGCGGCGATCCCGCGGAGTTTGTCGAGCGGAGCCTTGAAACCCGCCTCCGCGTCACCCTTCCAGGCCGCGATCAGGGAATCGCCGAGGGTGAACGCGATCTCGCCTTTGCCCGCTTGCAACAGGTTGAGATTTTCGACCGAAGCCTTGGTCGACTGCACGGAAGCACGGATGTTCGGGATCTTGTCGCCGTAGATTTTGGAAAGGGCGACGCCCAGAGGATAATACACGCCGGCGGTGCCGCCGGTGAGCACGTTCACGAACTGCTGGGCCCGCGCCGGCAGAGCGAACGCCAGCGAGGCCAACGCCAACCCGACGAAGATACGACGGCGCGCGAGCATCGATCGTCTCCCCGATCCCCTTTCTGCCACGCTCTTACCGAGGCGCCTCGCGGCGGTCGAGGGGCGACGGTCGGCGGGCCCGAGCACGGGGCGGCGCAACGGCCCGGCGCGCTCGCGCCCGCAACGAAACCGGCCTTCGTCTTCGGACTTCCGGGGACGGTGCGGCCGGGAACGCGCCGGGCTGCGGCTTTCGCGTGGGCCGGCGTCGCCTTGATCCCGCGCGCGTCCCTTCCCGTCACCCTTCGCCCCGCGCGGGCCGCGCGGCCGCGCGAGAGCGCGGCTCCCCGGGCGGAGAGCCCTCGGGTCGCGACGGCGCGAGCGAGGAGCCGCCACCTCGGGTGCGCGGGCCCGCGCGAAAGGGGGCGAAAACGAGCCAGGACGAATTCGAGCCGAACGAAAGCCGACCTCGCCTTTCAAGGGATCACGCGCATCGCGCGCAATTGCGAGAACAGACGATGGAACATCGCCTCGCTGTCCTCGCAAAGATGGAAACCGGCCTTGCGGATCTTGATCGTATCGGTCATCACGTCGTAATCGCGCGTGAGGCAATAATCCACGAAGGGCCACGACACGAGTTGGTCCCAAGGGATCGGCAGGAGATCGTATTTCTTCTGCATCTCGGCCCACAAAGCTCCCTTGTCGGCCATGAATTCGGAAAGGCGAATGGTCTGCACGCCTCCGGGTTCCATGCCGAAGAACTTGGCGAAGCCGGGCCACAGGTGCTCCCAGCGGAAATAATCGGTATTCGTGATGTTGAAGACCTCGTCGCGGGCCGCCGGGCTCGTCGCGCACCAGTACATGCATGCCGCCAACAGCTCCGCGTCGGTGACCTGATAGAGCGAGCGGAAGGCTTTTTCGGTCCCCGGGTAGCGCAAAGGCAAGCCGAGCTCTTTCGAGATCGCGCAATAAACGGCGAGGCCTACGACCAGGTTCATGGGGTTGCCGAAAGCGATGCCGCACACCGTTTGCGGTCTCAGAGCGGAGAAGCTCCACGGTTTGCCCTGGCGGAACCGGCGCAGCCACGTCTCCTGTGTGTAATAGAAGTTGGGGAGCATGTGCGGTGGATCGCTTTCCTTGGCAGGTGTTTTAAAAGGGCCGAGGTGAGAGCCGTAATATTTGGTGCCCTCGACGA
>JANXAZ010000021.1:46918-59591 GCA_025062095.1 Geminicoccaceae bacterium | reverse complement strand
GCCCGAGTGCCCCGCTCCGCGACACTCCGCGCCGCCGCCTGCTCGTCCCTACCTCACCCCACGCTGTCCAAAGAGCCGGTCGACCGCCGTCGACCCCACTGCCGCCTCGCTCGCGGCGGAACCCCTACATAATACCGCTTCTCGCACCCCGCAAGGGGTCTCCGATCGACCGGCTGCGGTCGGCTGTCGCGCTTTCGTCGCCGAACCGTCCACCGGCCGCCCCGAAGGGCGCTCGCAACCCGAGGCGAACCGCTCGCCGGGCGAGGGGCCACTCTCGATCCACTTTTCAGATGGGGACCCCGTCCGCCCGCCGCAAGGGGTCCCCGTCGCCGACTTGTCGCCGTATCGTCGCAGTGGCTCTTTAACAGCTCCGGAGGCGCTCGGGCGCTCGTCCGCGCGCCGCTCCGACGGTCTGGGAGGAAGCCCGATGTCCCCGCCTCGCCGTACGCTCCGCGCCGCCCTCTGCGCCTGGGTCGCGGTGATCGCCGCCTCCTCGGCGACCGCGGCGCGCGCCGCCACCGAGCTCCTCGTCTACACCGCGCTCGAAGCCGACCAGCTCAAGGCCTATCAGAGCGCCTTCGAAGCCGCCAACCCGGACGTCAAGATTCGCTGGGTGCGCGATTCGACCGGGATCGTCACCGCCAAGCTCCTGGCCGAGAAAGCCAATCCGCAGGCGGACGTGGTCATGGGCCTCGCCGCCACCTCGCTCATGCTCCTCGACAAGGAGGGGCTCCTCCTGCCCTACGCCCCCAAGGGCCTCGAGAAGGTGAAGCCCGGCATGCGCGATCCCGCCGATCCGCCCAAATGGGTCGGTATGGACGTGTGGTCCTCGGCCATCTGCTTCAATACCGTGGAAGCGGCCAAGCGCGGCCTCAAGCCCCCCGCGTCCTGGGCGGACCTCCTCGATCCCGCCTATCGCGGCCAGATCACCATGCCCAACCCGGCCTCCTCGGGCACCGGCTTCCTCATGGTCTCCGCCTGGCTGCAGCTCATGGGCGAAGAGCGCGGCTGGGCGTTCATGGACGCGCTCCACCAGAACGTCGCCGCCTACACCCATTCCGGCTCCAAGCCCTGTCGGCAGGCCGGCGCCGGCGAGTACGTCATCGGCCTTTCCTTCGAATACCGCGCCAACAAGACGAAAAAGGACGGTGCCCCGATCGCGATCATCCTGCCCAAAGAGGGCCTGGGATGGGACATGGAAGCGATCGGCATCATCAAGACCACCAGGAAACTCGAGGCCGCCAAGAAGCTCGTCGACTGGGCCGTATCCGAAGAGGCCAACCGACTGTACGCCCAGAACTTCGCGATCGTGGCCCTGCCCGGGATCGCCTCCCGGCTCGAGCACGTTCCCGGGGACATCGAAGCGATGCTGATCAAGAACGACTTCGCCTGGGCCGCGGCCAACCGCGAGCGGATCCTCGCCGAGTGGACCAAGCGCTACGACGGCAAGAGCGAGCCCCGGAGCTGAGCGGTCCCGCCGTGGCCGCCCCGGGCGCTCCCGCGGCGGCCGCGCGCGCCGAACAGAGCCCGAACACGGAGCGGGCCGAGCCCTATCTGCGCATCCGCGGCCTCACCAAGCGCTTCGGCGCCTTCACCGCGCTCGCGGACGTCGACCTCGACGTCTGGCCCGGTGAGCTCGTCACCTTCCTCGGTCCCTCGGGCTGCGGCAAGACCACGCTGTTGCGCGCCATCGCCGGGCTCGACCCGCAGACCGCGGGCACGATCGAACAGGCCGGCCGCGAGATCTCCCGACTTCCGGCGAGCGCGCGCGATTTCGGCATCGTCTTCCAGTCCTATGCGCTCTTTCCCAACCTCACCGTGCGCGACAACATCGCCTACGGCCTTTTCGCCACGCGCCGGTCCAAGCGGGAGATCGAGACGCGGGTGGCCGAACTCCTCGAGCTCGTGGGCCTCGCCGATCAGGCCGACAAGTACCCCGCGCAACTCTCGGGCGGGCAGCAACAGCGCGTGGCCCTCGCCCGCGCGCTCGCCCTGCGTCCCGGGCTCTTGCTCTTGGACGAGCCCCTCTCGGCGCTCGACGCCCGCGTGCGGGTGCGGCTGCGGGCCGAGATCCGCGATCTGCAGCGACGGCTCGGCCTGACCACGATCCTCGTCACCCACGACCAGGAAGAAGCGCTCACGATTTCGGATCGGATCGTGGTCATGAACCGCGGCCGGATCGAGCAGGTGGGCACCCCGGAGGAGGTCTACGCCCGACCGGCCACCCCCTTCGTGGCCGATTTCGTGGGCAAGATGAACTTCCTCGAGGGGCGCCTCGCCGCCCCCGACCGGGTCGCGCTGGCGGGTGCGGAGCTGCGCCTGGCCGCGCCGGTCGCCCTCCCCCCGGCCAGCCGCGTCCTCTTGTGCATCCGCCCCGAGGAGGTGGTCCTGCGCGAGGCCGCGCGTTCGACAGACAACCGGCTCCTCGCCGAGGTCGCGGCGATGGATTTCGTCGGCAGCCATTACGCCACCCGGCTGCGCATCCTCGGCACCGAGCTCGCGCTTTTCGCCGAACTCTCGCTCAACGCCGTGCGCGACCTCGGGATCCGACCCGGCGCGCGGCTGCCCGTCCGTCTTCCCGCCGAGCGGCTCAGGCTCTTCCCCGCCGGCGAGCCGCGGCGGTGAACGATGGCGAGCCCGCGCGCGCTCGCAGCGCCCCTTCCGGCCTCGGCGCGGCCGGTGCGCCAGGCGCTCGCCTTCGACGAGCGGGTGATGCGCGCGGGCCTGCTCCTGCTCCTCCTCTATCTCGCGATCACCGTCGTGCTCCCCTTGTGGGCGCTTTTCGCCAAGGCCTTCGAGGGTCCCGAGGGCGGCTTCGCCGGGCTGGCCAACTTCGCCGCCTATGCCGCCACCCCCGCCCTCACCTCCTCGCTGCGCAACGCGCTCGTGGTCGCGACCCTGAGCACGGCGATCTGCATCGCCCTCGCCTTCGGCTACGCCTACGCCCTCACCCGCACCTGCCTTCCGGGCAAGAGCCTGTTCGCGGCCGTCGCCACCGTGCCCCTCCTCGCTCCGTCCCTCTTGCCGGCGATCGCCCTCGTCTATCTCTTCGGCAATCAGGGCCTCGCCCGCTGGGCGCTCTTCGGTCATTCGATCTACGGACCCATCGGTATCGTCATCGGCGAGGTCTTCTGGACCTTTCCGCACGCGCTCATCATCCTGACGACGGCTCTGTCCACGGCCGATGCGCGGCTGTACGAGGCCGCGCTCGCGCTCAAGGCTTCGCCGGCCAGGATCTTCTTCACCGTCACCCTGCCCGCGGTGCGTTACGGGCTGATCTCCGCCACCTTCGTGGTCTTCACCCTCGTCATCACCGACTTCGGCGTGCCCAAGGTCATCGGGGGCTCTTACAACGTGCTCGCGCTCGACGTCTACAAACACGTCGTGGGCCAACAGAATTTTCGCATGGGAGCGGTCGTCGGCATGATCCTGCTCGTGCCCGCCGTGCTGTCGTTTGTCGTCGACCGTTTCGCCCAGAAGCGCCAAGCGGCCTTGCTCTCCGCCCGCGCCGTGCCCTACGTGCCGAAGCCCGATCCGCTCGTCGACGGGGCGGCGTTCGTGTTCTGCGCGCTCGTGGCGTGCGCGATCCTTTCGATCCTCGGAGTGGCGGTGTTCGCTTCGTTTGTCAATTTCTGGCCCTACGATCTGAGTTTTTCGCTCAAGAACTACGATTTCGACAACATGGACGGAGGCGGCTGGGAGAGCTACCGCAACTCTCTGGAGATGGCGACCCTCACCGCCGTTTTCGGCACCGCCCTCGTGTTCACCGGTGCCTGGCTCGTGGAGAAAACGCGAGCGTTCGTGTGGGTGCGCGGGCTCGCCCATCTCGCGGCGCTGCTGCCGCTCGCCGTTCCCGGTCTGGTCATGGGTATCGGCTACGTCTTTTTCTTCGTCGAGCCGAGCAATCCCTTCCACTTCTTGTACGGCTCGATGGCCATTCTCGTCGTCTGCACGATCGCGCATTTCTATTCGGTGGCGCATCTCGCGGCCGTCACCGCCCTCAAGCAACTCGACCCGGAATTCGAGGCCGTGTCGGCTTCGCTGAAGGTGCCGCTCTATCGCACCTTTCTCAAGGTCACGGTGCCGGTTTGTCTGCCGGCGGTGCTCGATATCGCGGCGTATTTCTTCGTCAATGCGATGACCACGGTGTCAGCGGTGGTCTTCCTCTATTCTCCGCGCACGCAGCTCGCCTCGATCGCCGTGCTCAACATGGACGACGCCGGGGACATCGCGCCGGCGGCGGCGATGGCCGTATTGATCTTCGCCACGAGCGCGCTCGTCCGGGGCGCTTACGCCTTGCTCGTGCGCCGGCTCCTCGCCCGCACCCAGGCCTGGCGGAGCCGCTGAACCCGCCTCCTCAACCCTGATAGCCGAAGCGGCGCGGCAGCCAGAGCACGAGATCGGGAACGAGGTTCAAGAGCAACAACGCCGTCACCAGGACGGCGACGAAGGGGCCGAGATAGCGCAAGATCTCGCGTAAGGGCGTGCCGGTGAGCGCCGTGATCACGAACAAGAGCATTCCGTAAGGAGGTGTGATCAGACCGATCATGCAATTGACGACAGCGACGACTCCGAAGTGCACGAGGTCGATGCCGAGCGCCCGGCAGGTCGGAAGAAACAGGGGCAAGACGACGAGGATGATGGTCGCGGCATCGAGCAGACAGCCGAGCCCGAGAAGAACCACGTTGACGATCAAGAGGAAAACGAGCGGATGAAGGTCGATATCCGA
Source organism: Geminicoccaceae bacterium (assembly GCA_025062095.1). Taxonomy (GTDB): domain Bacteria; phylum Pseudomonadota; class Alphaproteobacteria; order Geminicoccales; family Geminicoccaceae; genus JANXAZ01. The sequence goes on along the minus strand of JANXAZ010000021.1, from coordinate 54,862 downwards.
AAACAGGACAGAAAGAGCCTGTGGTATGCGCTCGGAAGCCACGATGTAGTTGAAGATGAGAGCACAACCGATGACGATTCCGACCGTGGCCGCTTGCCGCGCGCTCAGGACGAACTGGTCGAAGAGCTCGCGGCAGCTCAGAGCACGGTAGAACAAAGCGGCGATCAGAAGCGCGTAAAGAGCGGCGATCGAAGCGGCTTCGGTGGGCGTGGTCGCGCCCCCGTAAATCCCGCCCAAAAGGATCACCGGCATGACCAGGGCCGGCAACGCCTCGAGGGCGCGGCGCGGGAGCTCGGACCAGGGCACCGCTGCTTCGGGGGCGACGCGGAGCCGCACCGCCATGGCCCGATTCAGGATCATGAGTAACGCGGCGACGAGCAATCCCGGCACCACACCGCCCAGGAACAGAAAGCCGATCGACTGATCGGACACCAGAGCGTACATGACCATCGGGATCGAAGGCGGGATGATCGGACCGATGGTGGCCGAAGCGACGGTCAACGCCGCGGCGTAGCCCCTGGGGTAGCGGCCGTCTCTGGTCATCATCTCCATCACGAGCTTGCCGACGCCGGCGGCATCGGCGACCGCCGAACCGGACATGCCGGCGAAGATCACGGAAGAGACGATGTTCACGTGCCCGAGACCGCCGCGGAAGCGGCCGACCGCGGCGGTACAGAAGGCCAGCAGTCGTTCGCTCACGGTGCCGGCGTTCATGATGTTGGCGGCGGTCACGAAAAGGGGCACGGCCAACAGCACGTATCCGTCGTAGAGCGACTGCACGAGCTGTTCGGTCGCGAGCGCGAGATCCGCGCCGCGCACCGCGAGATAAACGACCGCGCCGACGAAGAGCGCGTGCGCTACGGGCGCACCGAGCGCCGCGAGCGCGAAGACGGCGAGAAGGCAGAGGGCGAAAGCGAGGCTCATCGCTCGGCGAGCGGCGGCGCGCCATCGGAAACCGGCGTGCGCAAGAGCCTCGCGATGGTCCAGAGCTGGCGCAAGACGAGCGCGAGCGCGAAGATCAAGAATACGGAAAACACCCAGGACAACGGGATGCGGAGCGTGGCGCTGCGCTTGATCCGGTAAAAAGTCACGTAATCCCAGCTGGGGCCCAAAACCGCGAGGAAGCCCGCGAGCAACGCCCCGGCGACGAAGATCCCGGCGATCCGCCGCGCTCGCGGGGAAAGACGTTGTTCGAGCGCGTCGAACCGCACGTGCTCGCGATCGGGCACGCACAGAGCGGCTCCCAACAGCACGAGCCACAACCAGAGCGTAAGACAGACCTCGACCGTCCAGCCCACCGGCCAATTCAGGAGGTAACGGAAAGCGATTTGGAGGACGAAGGTCCCGAAAAGCGCGGCGAGCAAAAGACCGACGAGGGCGTCGGCCGCTCCGCGCGCCAGCCCCTCGAGCCGTCGCAAGGATCGCTCAGAGCGCGTTGATCTTGTCGAGAATCCCGGGCGGCCAGAACTTGGCGTAGGCCGATTCGAGATAGGCCTTCTGGACCCGAGCACGGAAGGCGCCGACGTCCGGCTCGTAGACCTCCAGGCCCTTGTCCTTGAAGAACTGAACCAATTCGGCCTCCAGTGCGAGCTGACGGCGGCGGCCGAGTTCGGCCGCATCATCCGCCGCCTTCTGGACGATCGCCTGTTGCTCGGCGGTGAGCCGGTCCCAAACCTTTTTCGAGAAAGCGAGGTAGTTGAGATCGACCAGGTGCGAAGTGAGCACGATCTGTTTCGTGACTTCGTAGAACTTCGAATCTTTGACGGTCGGCAGAGGATTGTCTTGTGCGTCGATCGCACCCGTCTGCAGAGCCGTGTAGACCTCGGTGAAGGCCATGGGCACGGGATTGGCACCGAGGGCCCTGCCGAGGAACTGCCAGGCGTCGGTGGGCGGCATTCTGAGCTTCACGCCGGCCAGATCTTCGGGCGTGCGGATCTTTTTGTCGATGCGCAGATTGAGCTGGCGACGCCCCAGATACATGACGGTGAGGAGCTTCACGCCGAGTTCCTTTTCGGCCTTCTCCTTGAAGGGCTGCATCAAGGGATCGTTGAACACCCTTACTTGATGGGCCGCGTCGCGATGCACGTAGCCGGCGGTGAACACCGAGAACTCGGGGAAGAAAGTCGCGAGTTCCTGCGCCGACGTGATCGCCATCTCGAGATTGCCGCGCGCGATGGCCTCGAGCTCGGTCGCTTGCTTGAACAAGGTGCCGTTGTAGTGCGGCTCGTACACGGCGAAGCCGGACACCGCCGGTCCGAACACCTCTTCGAGAGCGCGAGAGCGCTGATCGGTGGGCGTCGCCACGGTCGAAAGGCGCAGCTTGATCTTCTCGGCACTCCGGCCTCCGCGGGTGAACAGACCGACCGCGGCCAGAGAACTCGCACCGAGGATCACCGAACGTCGGGCCGCGCGCACGGACATCGTTTCGCCCCCCTTTCGTTGCGTGGTTCCGCCTTCCGGCTCGGCGGACGATAGCGGAGCGGGCGCGCTTGTCCAGGAAGGATCGCACGGCGCCGTCTGGGTGATCGCGCCATCGTGCCCGCGGGAGAAGCCGTCCGCGCCCCGCGCGGGATCAAGCGGCCCTTCGGCGCTAACGGCCGAAGAACCCTTCGAGCCCGCGGCGCAGGAGATCGGTGCCCGGCGGCGCGGGCGCCGGTCGCGGCTCCTCGCGCCCCGCCGGACCCCGCGAACCCAGGCAGGGGTTGTCCGCGACCCCGAGGTCGGCGAAAGCGGCGAGCGCGGCGGGAGGAAAGACGAGCGCCCCCAGCACGCCGAGCGCCGCGCGCCGCGCCGCCTCCCGCTCGTCGAGCGCGAAGCGGGGCTCGACGAGCGTGCCCCGGACTCGCACCGGAACCGCCAAGCCGAGCGTCGCCGCCCGCGCCCGCGGGACGAGCAGGAGATCGAGCCGCTCGCGCGCGAGATCGACGCGCCCCTCGACGACGAGCCGAGCGGCCTCGGTCTCGAGAAGCGCCAGGCGTGTCTCGACCACCCCCGCTCGTACCGGCAGATCCACGACCGCGCAGCGCAACGGGACCCAGTCGCCCTGCTCGCGGGCGACGAGCGCGCGCAGGAGCTCGCGCACCCCGCCGGCGAGGCGATCGAGCAGGGCGAGCGCGATCCGGCCGGAACCCAGTGCGCCGGTGAGTCGACCTTCGAGCGAGGCGACCAGAGCCCGCGTCGTCGACCCGCGGCCGGCGAGCGAAAGGGTCGCGTCGAGCGGAGCCTCCACGCTCGGCTGCAGACCGACGATCCGCTGGAGCTCGCCCGCGGCCGCCCCGCGCAAGGCGAGATCGAGGGCGAGCGAAGGCTCCGGTGTGCCGCCGTCGAGCACCGCGCGCCCCTCGAGCGCGCCTTTCGCGAGGCGCGCCCGGAGCGGCAGCTCGAGCCTTCCGTTGCCGAGCTCGACCGAGGCCCGTACGTCCCGCAGCGTTCCGCCGTCGAGCCGCAGCTCGTCCACCGCGAGTTCGAGCGCGAGTGCGAAGTCGCGCAGGAGCGCCGGCTCGATCGGGCGATCGGGGATCGCGCTGCGCTCGCCGCGCTCCTCCGGTCGCACCGGCCGGGTCTCCTCGGGACCGGCGAGGAGCGCGGCCAGACGCGCCGGGGCGAGCCGGCGGCTCTCCAGCCGTCCGGCGAGGCGCGGCCGCGGGCCGCCGGGGTCGAACTCGAGCCGCCCCCGAAGGTCGTCTTCGCCCAGCCGCACCGCCAAGGGCTCGAACCGGACGGGTGCGCGCTCGAACAGGGCGTTCGGCGATCGCACCCCGAGCCGCAGCGTCCAGGGGACGCCTTCGAGGCTGCCCGAAGCTTCGATGTCCGCACGGCCGTCCGGATCGGGGAGAGAAACGTCGAGGTCCGCGACCTCGATCGAAAGAGGCGGGCGCGCACCGGGGCGCGGCAGTTCCAGGTGCAGCCGTTCCGCCCGCAACCGCTCCAGGCGCAGCGACGCCAACGCGCCGCCCGCGGGAGCGGCCGCATGCGTCGGCTCGGCCTTCGTCGGGGTCGTCGGATCCGCCGCTGCGAGCCGAATCGTCGCATCCGCGACGCGGACCTCCTCGAAGGCCACCGCACCGCGCACGAGCGCGGCGAGCGCGAGCCGCGCCTCGAGCCGCTCGATGCGGGCGGACAGAGGCTCGTGCGAGTCGGGCTCGCTTCCGATCCTCAGCCGCTCGACGGCGAGCGTGGGCGAGAGCGACCAGTTGAACGACAGGCCGCCCTCGATCGCGACGGGGGCACCGAGCGCTCGGCTCGCCGCCCGCTCCAACCGAGGCGCCAGGAAGCGGGGACCGAACAGCGCCCCCAGGCCCGCCACCGCGGCCGCGAGCCCGACCGCCAGGATCACCGCTGCCAAGGCGATGCGCCGCATCGCTCGTCTCCCGACCGCGAGGTCCCGTCCCCGCCGTACACGGTTTCTTAACCGCGACCGTGCGAAGAGGGCAGCGCCGTTCACCATGCACAGCCCGCGAGGCTCGAAACGCCGTGGTCGCCTCCGCCTTGTTTCCGGGCCCGTTGCTCCGATGGCCGCTCGGCCTTTTCCTCGCGGTCGCGCGGGCCATCGCCGGGTCGGCGGGGTTCTTGTCGCGCTGTCGCCGCGGTGGGATCCGCGCGCGAGCGGCCGCGCCCCGGCACCGCCGCCTGCGCGCCTTGACCCTCCTCTTCTCCTCGTCTATCGGCAGCCGCGCGCGTGCGGGCCCGAGCGCCCGCGCGGAGCATCTTGCGGCCGCTGCGATCCGCGGCCGCTCCCGAGGACCCGCCGATGGCCGTTCCGAAGAAAAAGATCTCGAAGTCGCGCCGCGACATGCGCCGCTCGCACCACGCCCTCGTCCTGCCGACCTGGGTCGAGGACAAGGAGACGGGGGAGTTCCGCCGGCCTCACCACATCGATCTCAAGACCGGGCGCTACCGCGGTCGCCAGGTGCTCGTACAGAAAGAGAAGCCGAGCGAAGAAAGCAGCGAATAGCGGCTCCGTCCGCTTCCGGGGTCCTTTCGCCGGTTCTGCCGACGACGAGCGGGGTCCTCGAGCCCCGCGCCGGGCTCGTCGCCGCCTTTTCAGCCGAAACGCCGCAAGTCCATCGCCTTTTCGATCCGCTCGCGGGCGAGCTCTTCCGCCGCGCGACGGGCGGGGATGCGCTCGCGGTACGCCCGCTCGAGCACGGCTTCGGTGTTCGCCCGGATCTTCTCGGCGATCACCGCGAGGGCCTCGGCCTCGCTGCCACCGGCGTATTCGACGGCGGCGCAGATCACCCCGCCGGCGTTGGCGATGAAATCGGGAACCTGGAGCACGCCGCGCGCCTCGAGCGCCGCTTCCGCCGCGGGGGTGATCGGGATGTTGGCGCCGCTCACGACGATCTTCGTCCGCAGCCGATCGACGTTGCCTTCGTGGATCACATCGGGACGCGCGGCCGGGATCCAGATGTCGCATTCCACGGCGACGATCGCATCGCTCGATGCGGCGCGGCCGCCCGGGAAGGCGGCCACCGGCGCGCCTTTCGCCTTGTGGGCGAGAAGCGCCGGGACGTCGAGGCCGTCTTCGGCCAGGAGCGTTCCTTTGCTGTCGCTCACCGCGACGATCCGGCAACCGCGCTCGGCGAGCCGGCGGGCGGCGTGACGGCCGACCGCTCCGAAGCCCTGGATCGCCACCCGCGCTTTTTCGAGGGCGATGCCGGCGAAGCGACAGGCGACCTCGCAGGCGACCGCGAGGCCGTGACCGGTAGCTCCGATTTCGTCCAAAGGGATCCCGCCCAGCTCGCGCGGCAGCCCGACGGCGCGGCCGATCTCGTCGCGCACCCAAGCCATGGCCCGCTCGTCGGTGCCCATGTCGGGGCCCGGGATATACGCCTCGAGATCGCGGATCGCGCAGGCGAACGCGCGCAACAGCCGCTCCTTCTGGGCGAGGGGCATCGCCGGATCGGCACGGATCACCGCCTTGCCGCCCCCGTGCCGGAGGCCCGCGGCGGCGTTCTTGAAGGTCATCGCGCGGGCGAGGCGGAAACATTCCTCGGTGCTCACGTCAGGAGCCATGCGCACCCCGCCGATGGCGGGCCCGCAGGCGGTGTTGTCGACCACGACCACGGCCTCGAGGCCGACCCGGGCGTGCCAGAGGTGCAGGACCCGCTCCGGTCCGAGCGCGTCCTCGAAGCCGAACCATCCGCGCGCCATCGCCTTTTCCTCTCCCTTCGTTCGCCTCGGCGACGGTCCCGCCCCCGCGCCCGCCTCGCGTTTCGGGCTCGCCGCTCAATCGGGCAGCTCGAGATCGCCGATCACCGCTTGGAGAAAGCGCGCCGCCTCCCCGCCCGTGACGGCTCGGTGGTCGAAGGTGAGGGACAGGGGCAAAAGACGCGTGGTCCGGATCGCACCGCCCACGACCCGCACCCCCTCGCGGATCCGGCCCGCCCCCAGGATCGCCACCTGTGGCGGTACCACCACGAGCTGAGCGAAGCGGCCGCCGAGCATACCGAAATTGGAGAGCGTGATCGTCGCGCCCTTGAGCTCGGCCAAGGGGATCGTGCGCGCGCGCACGTCGCGCTTGAGCCGATCGAGGCCGGCGCGGAGGTCGGCCGGCGTGCGGTTGGCCACGTCGCGCAGGACGGGAACGATGAGCCCGTCGGGCAGGTCGACGGCGATGCCGACGTCGATGCGGCTTTCGAGCACCCGGCCTTCGGCTTCCGAGAGGAAACGGGCGTTCAACGCCGGCTCGGCACGACAGCCGGCGACGATCGCCCGCACGAGCCGCAGCGTGACATCGGTCCCCTCGCGCCAACGGCCGATGTCCGCCTCGTCGACGACGGTGGCGGGGACGACTTCGGCGTGCGCGCGCGCCATGGTCCGTGCCATGGCCCGGCGGACCCCGCGCAAGGGCAAGAGTTCCACCGCCTTTTCGGGCTCGGCCGGGACCGGGCGCGGCGCGCTCGCGGCAGCGGCCGCTTCGACGTCGGCGAGCGTCACCGTACCCTCGGGGCCGCTTCCGGTGACGCGCGCGAGATCGACCCCGAGTTCGGCCGCTCGCTTGCGCACGGCCGGCGCCACCCGCACGCCGGCGGCGGGGGCGGACGCCGGGGTCGGGGCGACGACCTCCGGAGCGCGCGCGAGCTCGCCCACCACCGCACCCGCATCCACCCCCGGCCCCTCCTCGAACTCGACGAGCGGCGCCCCGACCTTCACGATCGCGCCGGGTTCGGCGAGAAGCGCCTTGATCCGACCCGAGCGCGGGGAGGGCACCTCGACCACGGCCTTGTCGGTTTCGACGGAGAGAAGCGGCTGGTCGGCGACGACGTGATCGCCGACCGCGACGTGCCAGGCGACGATCTCGGCTTCCTCGAGTCCTTCACCCAGATCGGGGAGATGGAACGTGCGCATGGTCGCTCCGCGGGCGCGGGAGCCCTGGTGCCAACGGAAACCGGTGCCCCGCTCGGAGAATCGGCTCGGCGCGCGACGGCGTCATCGGTGGGCGAGGACCCGCCGGCAAGCCTCGAGGAGGTCGCCGAGAGCGGGCAGGAAGAGATCCTCGAGCCGCGGCAGGGGCGTGGGCACGTCGAAGCCCGTGACGCGGACGACCGGAGCGAGAAGCGAGAACAGCCCTTCGCTCACGAGCAGGGCCGCGATCTCGGCGCCGGGGCCGTAGGAGAGCGGAGCTTCGTGGACGATCACGCACCGCCCGGTCTTGGCGACGGAATCGAGGATGGTCTCGGCATCGAGGGGCTTGAGGGTGGCGACGTCGATCACTTCCGCCGACACGCCCTCGGCCGCCAGACGTTCGGCCGCCTGCAGCGCGAGGGGGATCATGGCGCCCCAGGCGACGAGGGTCAGATCGCGGCCTTCGCGGACGGAAAAGCAGCGGTCGAGCGGCAGGGCTCGGCCGTCGTCGGCGACCTCCTCGCGGAACGCGCGGTAGATGCGCTTGGGCTCGAGGAACACCACGGGATCGGGATCGCGGATGGCCGCGAGCAGAAG
>JANXAZ010000021.1:0-46645 GCA_025062095.1 Geminicoccaceae bacterium | reverse complement strand
ACCCGTGAACAAGGCCTCGGAAAGCGGCGTATCGAACACGCGCTCGGGGCCGAAGCGCTCGAGGAGCCCCTCGGTGGCGCGGAACACGCCACCGTCCTTGCCGACGTCTTCGCCCAAGACGAGCACGGCGGGATCTTCGGCCATGGCGCGGGCGAGGGCCGCGCGCACCGCCTCGACCAGGGTCATCGCGGTCATCGGCCGGCCCTTTCGGCGCGCGCCGCCGAACGGCGCAAGAGTTCGGCGCGCTGGGATCGCATCGGTCGCGGCAACTCGGCGAAGACGAAGTCGATCATCTCGGTGGCGGGGGCGGGCGTGCGCGCGAGATAGGCCTCCACGCCGCGCTCGACCTCGCGCGCGCACTCGGCCAGAAGCGCTTCTTCCTTGTCCTTGTCCCAGAGGCCGCGGGCGAGAAGGAAGGTGCGCAGCCGAGCGATCGGTTCCTCTTTCCAGTGTGCGCTCACCTCCGCGTCGTCGCGGTACCGACGCGCGTCATCGGCGGTGGTGTGATCCGAGAGCCGGTAGGTGAGAGCCTCGACGATCGCCGGCCCCTCGCCCGCCCGCGCCCGCTCGATCATCCGGCCGACGACCTCGCGCACGGCGATGACGTCGTTGCCGTCGACCTGGACGCCCGGCATGCCGCACGCGATCGCCTTCTGGGCGAGGGTCGCGGCGGCGGTCTGGGCCGAACGCGGCACCGAGATCGCCCATTGGTTGTTGTTGATCACCGTGACCATCGGCAGCCGCCAAACCCCCGCGAGGTTCCACGCCTCGTAGACGTCGCCTTTGGAGGTCGCGCCGTCGCCGAGGATGCAGACCGCGACGCGCGCCTCGCGGCGGAGCTTGAAGGCGGTCGCCACCCCGGCCGCGTGCGGCGCGTGGGTGCCGACGGGGATGCAGATCGGGAAGTCCTCGCGCGGTCCGCTCCAGTTCGATCCCCGCTCGTCCCCGCCCCAGAAGGTCAGCAGCTCCTCGATGCGCACCCCGCGCCAGAGCATCGCCCCCTGCTCGCGGAACGACGGCAAGAGCACGTCTTCCGGCCGCATCGCCGCCGCCGTGCCGACCGCCACCGCCTCTTGCCCGAGAGACGAAGCGACCGTGCCGAGCCGGCCGGTGCGCTGCAGGTTCACCGCTTTGGTATCGTAGGTTCGGGTGAGCACCATCGCGCGGTAGAGCCGGAGGAGCTCGCTCCCCTCCTCGGCCCAATCCGGCAGCGGCGCGGCGAGAGTTCCATCGGGGCGCAGATATTCGACCCGCTCGATGCGAAAGCTCGCGACCTCGACCATGCCCGCTCTCGCGTCCGATCTCGTGCAACTATAGCACGAAACCGGAAAACCGACAGCGGGACACGCCTTGGCGCCGACCCTTCCCCGGGCTTTTTCGGTACCCCGGATCGCGGGCTTCGACGGCGAGCCTCGCGAAAGGCCGCCCGAAGCACCGCGCGACGGCCGCGGGCGCGCAGCCGCCCCTTCGGCGCGGCCAAGGCGAGCGCGGAATTCGCCGAGACGAATGCCGAAAACGGGGACGATCGTGCGATGGTAGCGGAGGAGGGATTCGAACCCCCGACCAAGGGATTATGATTCCCCTGCTCTACCGCTGAGCTACTCCGCCCGGATCCGATGCCCGTGAGCTAAGCAGGGGCGGGCGGCGCGTCAAGGCGCGGCTCGGCGGTCGCCGCCGCCTCGGTGGCGGCGATCCAGCCGCCGCCGAGAAGGCGCGTGCCGCGCCAGGCGACGCAGGCCTGGCCGGGTGCCACCCCCGCCTGGGGTTCGAGGAAGCGCACGCGGGCCGTGCCGTCCGGAGCCGCCTCGATCCGCGCCGGCACCGCGGGCTCGTTGTAGCGGTGCTTGACCGCGAGCAGCTCCTCTTTGTCGGGTGTTGCGAGCCAAGAGCAGGCCTCGAGCCGTGCGGCGGCGACGAGACCGGCGCGCCGCGGCCCCACCACGATGCGCGCGCGCTCGGCATCGATCGCGGTGACGTAGAGCGGCTCCTTGGCGGCGATGCGCAGGCCGCGCCTCTGGCCCACGGTGAAGCGCGCGATGCCCTCGTGCCGGCCCAACACGCGGCCGTCCGTATCGACGATCTCGCCGGGCACGAGCCCTTCGGGACGGGAGCGCGCGATCAGGCGGATGCGATCGCCGTCGGGGAGGAAGCAGAGGTCTTGGCTGTCCGGCTTGTCGGCGACCGGCAGGCCGAGGTCGGCGGCGATCGCGCGCACCCGCTCCTTGTCGAGATGCCCCACGGGAAAGCGCAAGAAAGACAGCTGCTCGGGCGTGGTCGCGAAGAGGAAATAGCTCTGGTCGCGGCGCGCGTCGCGCGCGCGGTGGAGCTCGCTCCCGTCGCCCTTCGGGACTCGCCGCGCGTAATGGCCGGTGGCGAGCGCTCGCGCCCCGATGGTGCGCGCGAATTCCAGAAGGTCCCGGAATTTGATCCGTTCGTTGCAGCGCACGCAAGGAACGGGCGTCCGCCCGATCGCATAAGACGCCACGAAATCCTCGATCACCGCTTCCCGGAAGCGGTCCTCGAAGTCGAGGACGTAATGCGCGATGCCGAGCCGTTCGGCCACCGTACGCGCGTCGTGGACATCGCGCCCGGCGCAGCAGCTCTTGCCGTCGCGACGACTGCCGCGCTGGTCGTACAGCTGCAGGGTCACGCCCACCACCTCGCAGCCGGCGAGGTGCAGAAGCGCGGCCGCGACCGAGCTGTCCACCCCGCCGGACATGGCGACCACCACGCGCGCGCCCGGCGGGAGATCGAGATCGGGGATCGGCTCAGTCATCGCTCAAGAGGCTCGAGCGCGGAACGCGCACGAACAGTCCGTCGAGAGCGGCATCGAGGCGGATCTGACACCCCAGTCGCGAGGTCGGCACCCAATCGGCGGCCAGATCGAGCATCGCCTCTTCTTCCGCTGCGGCCGCCGGCAGCCGCGCGAACCACCCTTCGTCGACCCAGACGTGACAGGTCGCGCAGGCCATGGAGCCCCCGCAGGCGCCCTCGATGTCGATCCCCCCGGCGCGCGCCGCCTCGAGCACCGTGGTGCCGGCGCCGACTTCGACCGAAACGACGCGACCGCTCGGCAGAGCGAAATGCACGACGGGCAAGACCGCTGCCTCAGACCTTGAAGCTCTCGCCACAGCCGCAGCGCGCCTTCTCGTTGGGGTTCCTGAAGACGAACTGGGCGCCGAGTGGATCTTCCACCCAGTCGACCTCGGTTCCGGCGACGAGCGGGACCGCTTGGGGATCGACGACGACCGTGACGCCGAAACATTCGACCACGCGGTCTTCGGGCTCGATCGTACGGGCGAAGTCCAAGTGATAAGAAAAGCCGGAGCAACCCCTGGGCTTGACGGCGAGGCGCAAGCCTTTCGCTCCTCCGCCTTTGCTCTCCAGGAGATAACGGACGCGGCGAGCGGCCGCTTCGGTCAGCGTGAGCAGCGAGCGATCCATCGTTTGCGGCTCCGGAAGGCGGATCTTCCGCCTCTGCTTCCTGAGATTGCCCCGCCTCGCGCCTTTGACAAGGCGCCGGAGCTCGTCACGCCGCGCGCCGGGCGCACCAGCTCCGATAGAGCCTCTCCCAGGCGCGGAGGAACCGGTCGATGTCTTGCGCGCTCGTGCTCCACCCGAGGCTGACCCGGATCGCGCAGCGCGCTTCGCGTTCCGAGAAGCCCATGGCGACGAGCACGTGCGAGGGCGAGAGCTTGCCCGAGCTGCAGGCGGAGCCGGCGCTCACCGCGATGCCCTCGAGGTCGAGCGCGACGAGCTGGGCCTCGGCCGACAGACCCGGGAGCAGGACGCAGCTGATGGTGGGAAGGCGTGCGGTTTCGCCGGCCACGATCGCGAGCTCCGGCGCGATCGCTCGCAGCCTCCGTTCGAGCCGGTCGCGCAGGGCACCGACCGCCGCCCAGTCGACGCCCGGCAGACACTCCAGCGCCGCGGCGAAGCCGACGATCCCGGGCAGATTGGGGGTACCCGCCCGGCGCCCGGATTCCTGGCCGCCTCCGGGCTGACGGGGGGCGAGCGCGAGGCCGGGACGCAGCAGGAGCGCGCCCACCCCCATGGGCCCGCCGAGCTTGTGGGCGGAGACCGCCACCGTATCGGCACCCAGGCTTTCGGGGGCGCAGTCGAGCTTGCCCGCGGCCTGCACCGCGTCGACGTGCAAGCGCGCCCCGACCGCCCGCACGAGCCGCGCGAGCTCGCGCACCGGTTGGATCGCCCCGGTCTCGTTGTTGGCGAGCTGACAGGCGACGAGCGCGGGACGGTGTTCGGCCAGGAGCCGTTCGGCCGCGGCGAGATCGATCACGCCCGAGCCCGCCACCGGGATCCGCACCGCATCCGGCACCGCCTCCAACACGGAAAGATGTTCGATCGCACCGACCGCGATCGGTCCGCGCGCTTGATGAACGGCGAGCTGATTGGCCTCGGTGCCCCCGCTCGTGAAGACGACCTCGTCGGGCGCGAGCCCGAAAGACCGGGCCACCGTGCGCCGGGCGGCTTCGAGCCGAGCCCGCGCGCGCCGACCGAAGGCGTGGACGGAAGAAGGGTTGCCGACCTCGCGCAGGGCTTCCACGACCGCGGCCGCGGCCTCGGGTCGGACCGGCGCGGTGGCGGCCCAGTCGAGATAGACGGGCGCGCTCACGCCGCGGTCACGAGCCGACCCGGCGCAACGGCACGGGTTCGCTGCGCTCCTCGCTCTCCGCGAGCCGACGCTCGAGGCGTTCGAGCCGCGCTTGCAGCTCTTCGAGTTGCAGGCAGACGCGTTCGAGCGCCCGGCTCACGGGATCGGGGGCCACACCGGGCCAGGTGCCGTAGGCGGGAAAGGCCTTCTCGCCGCCTTCGACCGGCTGGGGCCCTACCGGTTTGGCGGGGATCCCGACGACCGTGACCCCCGGCGGGACCTCCTTGAGCACCACCGCGTTCGAGCCGATGCGCGCGCCTTTGCCGACGCGGAAGGGCCCCAGGACCGCGGCTCCCGCCCCGATCACCACCCCGTCTTCGATGGTCGGATGGCGCTTGCGTCGATCGAGGCTCACCCCGCCGAGGGTGACGCCCTGATAAATCGTGACGTCGTCGCCGATCTCGGCGGTCTCCCCGATCACCACCCCCATGCCGTGATCGATGAAACAACGCCGGCCGATCTTGGCGCCGGGATGGATCTCGATCCCGGTCAGGAACCGGGAGAAGGTCGAGAGCATGCGCGCGAGCAGGAAGAAGCGACGACGCCAAAGCGCGTGCGCGATGCGGTGCAACATCACGGCGTGGACGCCGGGGTAGCACAGGAGTACTTCGAGGCGCGAACGGGCAGCCGGATCCCGCTCCAGGACCGCCTCGATGTCTTCTCTGAGCGCCTTGAACATCGCCTCGCGCCTCGGCTAACAGACCGGACCCGTCGCCGCTCGAACGGGGATTCGAGCGTCCCCGCGCCCTCTTGTCGGAGCGGTCGGGGTCACCACATGACGCCACGGTTCGGGTATAGAGCGCGTTTTGGGGTCGTGCAATCGCGCGCCGGATCCGAAGGTCCGCGACCGCGCGGGCGCGGCCACGAGCGGGGAAGGAGCCGAGGTCGCCAGAGGTTTTTCCATGCCGGAAGTCATCTTCAACGGCTCGGACGGTCGCCTCGAAGGGCGGTACATGCGCGGTGCGGGCAACGCGCCGCCGCTCGCGATCGTGCTGCATCCGCATCCGCTCTACGGCGGATCGATGAACAATCGTATCGTCTACATGCTTTTTCACGTCTTCGCGCGGCGGGGCTTCGCCACGTTGCGCTACAACAGCCGCGGGGTGGGACGCTCGCAGGGGGTCTTCGATCACGGCCAAGGCGAACTGCGCGATGCCGCGGCGGCGCTCGACTGGATGCAGCTGCACCATCCCAACAGCACCTCCTGTTGGGTGGCGGGGTTCGGCTTCGGGGCCTGGATCGCGATGCAGCTGTTGATGCGCCGGCCGGAGGTCCAGGGCTTCATCTGCGTGAGCCTGCCCGCCAATCTCTACGATTTCAGCTTCCTCGCCCCCTGCCCGGCTTCGGGCCTGATCATCCACGGCGACAAAGACATCGTGACGCCGACCGAATCCGTCGCGCGGCTGGTCAACAAACTGAGCCAGCAGCGCGGGATCACCATCGACTTCCATCTGCTCGAGGGCGCCGACCACCACTTCACCGGTCGCGTGCAGGAAGTCGAGGCGATCTGCGAGGCCTATCTCGACCGCCGACTCAAGCCGGCCGGCGAGAGTCTGGCCCTCGCCCGCTGAGTTCCTCACCACCGAGCCGGGGGCCCGCGACGGCGGGCCCGCGCGACGAGGCCCGCCGATGCACCGGTTCCGCTCGGATTTCCTCAACGAGCTCGCCAGCCGCGGCTACATCCACCAGATCAGCGAGCCCGAGGAGCTCGACGCGCTCTTCTGCCGCGGGCGCGTGACCGCCTACGTCGGCTTCGACTGTACCGCCGACAGCCTGCACGTGGGCCATCTCGTCTCGATCATGATGTTGCGGATCCTCGAGCGCACCGGCCATCGGCCGATCGCGCTCGTCGGCGGCGGCACCACCAAGGTCGGCGATCCTTCCGGCCGCGACGAGACCCGCCAATTGCTCACGGATGCCCAGATCGAGCACAACAAGGCGGGGCTCTTGCGTTCGCTTTCCAAGTTCCTCGATTTCGAGAAGGGGTCGGCGCTGCTCCTCGACAACGCGGAATGGCTCGACAAGCTCGAGTACATTCCGTTCCTGCGCGAAGTCGGCGTCCATTTCACCGTAAACCGCATGTTGACCTTCGAGTCGGTCAAGTCGCGGCTCGAGCGCGAGCAGCCGCTCACCTTCCTCGAGTTCAACTACATGATCATGCAGGCCTACGATTTCCTGCAACTCGCCCGACGCTACGACTGCCGACTGCAGATGGGCGGATCCGACCAGTGGGGGAACATCGTCAACGGCATCGAACTCGCCCGCAAGCTCGACGGCCGGCACCTGTTCGCTCTCACCACGCCGCTCATCACCACCGCTTCGGGCCAGAAGATGGGGAAGACGGCGGCGGGCGCGGTGTGGCTCAACGCCGAGCGCCTCCCGCCTTTCGAATATTTCCAGTTCTGGCGGAACACCGAAGACGACGACGTCGGCCGCTTCTTGCGCCTGTTCACCGAGCTGCCGCTCTCCGAGATCGAGCGGCTCGAACGGTTGCGCGGTGCCGAGCTCAACGAGGCCAAGAAGATCCTCGCCTTCGAGGCCACCGCCCTCTGCCACGGGCGGGCCGCGGCGGAGAAGGCCAGAGCCGCGGCCGAGGCGGTCTTCGAACACAAAGGACAGGCGCTCGAGGGCCTGCCCGTGGTCCCGGTCGACCGGACGCGCCTGGCCGAAGGCATGCCGATCATCGAGCTCTTCCATCTCGCCGGCCTGTGCCAGAGCCATTCGGAAGCCCGTCGGCTCGTCCGCCAAGGCGGCGCGCGCCTCGACGATCGCCCGATCGAGGACGAGACCATGCGGGTCGATCTCGACACCTTCAAGGCCGGCGCGGTGAAACTCTCGGCCGGCAAGAAACGGCACGTGCTCGTCCGCCCGGTCTGAGAGGAGCAAGGGGATGCGCGCCCGAGCGCGGCATTCGGTGCGCCGTCCCGTACCGCTGCGCTGCCGGCGCCCTCTGCCGTGAACCTCTTTCCCCTCGGCCCGCCGCTCGCCCTCGATCCGCTTCTGGTCGAGGCCGGTCTGCGCCGCTGGCACGCCCTCGCCGCGACGACCGGCGATCCCGAGCTCGCGGCTTTCATCCGCGCGGCTCCCGATCTTCCGCGTTGGGGGCCGATCCTGCGGGCGGTGTTCGCCGGCAGTCCTTTTCTGACCGACTGCCTCCTCGCCGAGCCCGATCTCGTGCGACGGCTGAACGAGGACGGCGTGGCGGCGACGCGGGATTTCGTGTTCGCCGAGCTCGCGAGCCTCGATCCGAGCGAGCGCGGACGGCTCGCGAGCGGGCTGCGCCGCGCCCGCCGCAAGATCGCCCTGCTCGTGGGCCTCGCCGATCTCGCCGGCGCCCTCGCGCTCGAAGAGACGAGCGAGACGCTGACCGCCTTCGCCGATGCGGCGCTATCGAAGGCCGTGCGGCATTTGTTGCTCGACGGCGTCCGCCGCGGCGAGCTCGGGCCCCTCGATCCCGAGGATCCCGAGCGCGGAAGCGGCCTCGTCGTCCTCGGCATGGGCAAATACGGCGCGCGCGAGCTCAATTATTCTTCCGATGTCGATCTCATCGTGCTCTTCGAAGACGGAAAGCTGCCCTGTCGGGCGAGCGACGGGCCGATGGCGGCGGCTACGCGGCTCGCCCGCTCGCTCGTCCATCTCCTCGAACAGCCCACCCGCGACGGCTACGTCTTCCGGATCGACCTTCGACTGCGGCCGCATCTGCCCGGTCATCCCCTGGTGATCTCGACCGAGGCGGCCGAGGCCTATTACGAACGCCACGGCCAGAACTGGGAGCGGGCGGCGTTCATCAAAGCGCGCGCCGCGGCCGGCGACAGAGCCGCGGGGGAACGCTTCCTGCGGCGTCTGGTGCCTTACGTGTGGCGACGCAGCCTCGACTTCGCGGCCATTCGCGACATCCATTCGATCAAACGTCAGATCCACGCCCATCGCGGCTTCGGCGCCATCCGCGTGCTCGGCCACGACATCAAGGTCGGCCGGGGCGGCATCCGCGAGATCGAGTTCTTCGCCCAGACCCAGCAGCTGATCCTGGGCGGACGCGATCGCGATCTGAGAAGCCCGCGCACCTGCGAGGCGCTGCGGGCTCTCGCCGACAAGCGCTGGATCGCCCCCCGGGCGGCCGAGGAGCTCGTCGGCGCTTACCGTTTCCTGCGCTGCCTCGAGCACCGCCTGCAAATGGTCGCCGACAAGCAGACCCAGACGATCCCGGTGCGCGAGCAGGAGGTCGCGCGCTTCGCCGCCTTCGCCGGTTTCCCGAGCCCGGAGGCGATGATCGCGCGGGTGCTCGCGGAACTGCAAACCGTCGAACGGCACTACGCCGCGCTGTTCGAACGCGAGCCCGACCTCGGGGCCGGCGGCAGCCTGGTCTTCACCGGTACCGAGGACGACCCGGGGACGCTGCAGACGCTCGCGACCATGGGCTTCCGCGAGCCGCAGGCGGTGGCGGCGCGCATCCGCTCCTGGCACCACGGTCACATCCGGGCCACGCGCTCGACGCGCGCGCGCGAGCTGTTGACCGAACTCACCCCGGCGCTGCTCCAGGCCCTCAGCCGCCAAGCCGACCCCGACCTCGCCTTCAAGCTCTTCGACGAGTTCGTCTCGGCTCTTCCCGCCGGGGTCCAGCTCTTCTCGCTCCTCGTCGCCAATCCCCGGCTCCTCGACCTCTTGGCCGATCTCATGGGCGCGGCGCCGCGCCTCGCGCGGCATCTCGCGACCCAGAGCGATCTCTTCGAGCAGCTCATCCAGCCCGATTTCTTCGAGCCTCTCCCGCGCGCCGAGAGCTTGTCGGCGGAGCTTTCGGCACGGCTGGGCGATGCGCGCGATCTGCAGGACACGCTGGAACTCGCGGCGCGCTGGGCGCGCGGCCGACAGTTCCAGGCCGGGGTGCAGGTGCTGCTCGGGATCGCCTCGGCCGAAGAAGCGGCGGAGGCGCTCACCGCGATCGCCGAGACCGTCCTTCGCGCGCTTCTGCCGCGCGCCGAGGCCTGGCTCGAACCCCAGCACGGACGCATCCCCGGTGGCGCCTTCGTCGTGTTGGGCTTCGGCAAGCTCGGCTCGCGCGAGCTCACCGTGGGCTCCGATCTCGATCTCGTTTTCGTCTACGACGCTCCCGAAGGCGCGCGCTCGGACGGTCCCAAGCCGCTGGACGCGGCGAGCTGGTACGCCCGGCTCGGCAACCGGCTCGTGGCCGCGATCACCGCCCGCACCGCGGGCGGCCAGCTCTACGAGATCGACACCCGGCTCCGCCCTTCCGGCAACGTCGGACCACCCGCTTGCGCGCTCGCGAACTTCGAGCGCTACCAGATGGAGACGGCGGAGGTGTGGGAGCAGCAGGCGCTCACCCGCGCGCGCGTGGTCGCGGGCGATCCCGAGCTCGGACGGCGGGTCGAGGAGGTCATCGCGCGCGCGGTGCGCCGACCGCGCGATCGCGAGACGCTCGCGCGCGCGGTGCGGGCCATGCGCGAGCGCATCTGGCGCGAGCACGGGCGCGAGGATCCCTGGGCCGTCAAGCACGCCCGCGGCGGGCTCGTCGATCTCGAGTTCGCGGCGCAGTTCCTCGTCCTCGCCCACGCCGCCGAGCATCCCGAGCTCCATCGCACGGCCACGCTCTCCGTCCTGGAGACCGCGGGCGAGCTCGGCGTGCTCGCACCGCACGCCGCGCGCGAGGCGGCCGCCGCGCTCAAGCTCTTGCACGCGCTGCAGGCCGTGTTGCGGCTGTCGACGAGCGCGCGCTTCGATCCCGCGACCGCCCCGCCCGGTCTCAAGCACGCGCTCTTGGCCGCCGCCCGTCGGGCCCTGCCCGACGAGCCCCTCCCCGATTTCGCCGCGCTCGAGCGCCGGCTCGTGGAAGCCGAGGCCGCCGCGCGCCAACTCTTCGACGAACTGTGCCCGCCTTCGGGCACGAGCGACGATCCGAGGAGGCGAGGATGAGCGTCAAAGAAGGCGATCTCGTGCCGGACTTCGAGCTGCCGACCGACGACGGGGGTCGGATCGGCGCCGCGAGCCTTCGGGGAAAGCCGTTCGTGATCTATTTCTATCCCAAAGACGACACGCCGGGCTGCACCAAGGAGGCGATCTCCTTTTCGTGCCTGAAGCCGCAGTTCGATGCGCTCGGGGTGCGCGTGATCGGCGTGTCCAAAGACGATACCGCCAGCCACGAAAAGTTCCGCAAAAAGCACGACCTCTCGATCACCCTCGCCTCCGACGAAGAAGGCAGGACCATCGAGGCGTTCGGAGCCTGGGTCGAAAAAAACATGTACGGCAAGAAGTCGATGGGCATCGAGCGCTCGACCTTCCTCGTCGACGCCGACGGTCGCATCCACAAGGTCTGGCGCAAGGTCAAGGTGCCCGGTCACGCCGAAGAAGTGCTCGAGGCGGCCAAGGCGCTCCTCGCTCGATGAACCGGGCTCCTTGGGTCGAGGCCGCCCCGATCGCGGCCTGGGCGTGGCTCGACCTCGTCCGCCGCGCCCAGGCCGCGGCCCTCGCCCGGCTCGGCCCGGCTCCGACCGCGCATCCGCGCGTCGAGCTCGCCTCGGGTCGCGGTTGGCGGCTCCTGCGTGCGAAGGAAACGGCCGAGCGCGGCGGGCCGGCTGTGCTTCTCGTCCCCGCTCCGATCAAATGCGCGGCGATCTTCGACCTCGTACCCGGCGCCAGTCTCTTCGCGCGTCTTGCCGCCCTCGGCCTGCGCCCGTTTCTCCTCGAATGGCCGGAGCCCGCGGCCGGAGACGACGAACTCGGCCTCGAACACCACGCCCTCGCGGTCGCACGCGCGGCGGAGATCCTCGCCCAGGCGCGCGCGGGGCCGATCTGGCTTCTCGGCCATTCTCTCGGCGGAACGCTCTGCGTCCTCGCCGCGCTTCTCCGTCCGGAGCCGTTGCGCGGGCTCGTGCTCTTGCACGCGCCTCTTTCCTTCGCCCCGGGCTCGAGCCCGTTCCGCGACGCGCTCGTGGCCTCGGCGCCGGTCTTGACCTCGCTCCGCGGCCGCGTGCCCGGCTCGCTTCTCGGCTTCGTGAGCGCTTCCGCCGCGCCGGGAACCTTCCTCTTCGGCCGTACCGCCGATCTCTTGGCCTGCGCCGGCGATCCCGGCGCCCTGGCCCTGCACCTCGCGGTCGAGCGCTGGACGCTCGAGGAGCGGGCGTTGCCGGCCGCGCTCGTGCGCGAGGTGCTCGAGCGTCTGTGGCGCGAGGACGCGCTCTGCCGCGGCCGGCTCGAGCTCGCCGGCCGCCGGCTGCGGCCCGAGGCCTTCGCGCGGCCGCTCCTCGCCGTCGCCAGCCCGGCCGATGCGATCGCCCCGCCCGCCGCCGTCGCGCCCTTTGTTTCTGCCGTGTCGCGGGCTTCCGCCCGGCTCCTGCGCTGGCCGTTCGAGCGCGGCACCGTCTTCGCCCATCTCTCCGCCGTGCTCGGCCGCCGCGCCCACGCCCGGCTGTGGCCGGCGATCGCGCACTGGATGCGCGGCGGCGCGAGCGCCGGTGGTTCACCGGTAGGGCCGACCGTCGAGGGCGCGGAAGAGGCCCTTGGTCGAACGCCACAGCACCCACAAGAACAAGAGCCCCAGGATCGGCCAACCGACCCAGAGGAAGGTCAAGAGAAACGCCGGAACGCCCACGAGTAGGCTCACCCAGAAGACGGTGAGCAGGTTGGCGAAATGGCTCTCGTACACGGTGCCCCGCGCGAGACCGCGTTTCCAATAGGCGAGGATCGCGGCGAGGAGCATGGGAAAAGCTGTGAAGAGCGCGAGAAAGTAGAGGCCGTAAAGGAAAAGCGTCCAACCGCGCGCCACACCGGTTCGGTCGATCGCCTCCTCCCGCGCCATCGCCTCAGCCGCAACCGAGCGCGCTCAAAGCGTAGAAGGGGACGAGCTCCCCCGGTTCCACCCGCGTGCGCTCGGCCGCAATCTCCGCCAGCCCGTCGGCTTCTCCGAGACTGGTGAGGATGCCCGAGCCCTCGCGCGGGATGCGCTCGACGGCCACGGACCCGTCCTCCCGGTGCACGAGGCGGGCGCGCAGGAGCTCCGTGCGCCCGGGACCCTTGCGGAAGGAGAAGGCGGCGGGAAGCGGCACCGGTCGCGGCGGGGCGAAGGGAGCGCCGGCGAGCGCGAGCAGGAACGGCCGCGCGAAGCGCAGGAAGCACACCGCGGCCGCCACCGGATTGCCGGGCAGCGCGACGTAGATCGCCGACCCGAGCGTACCCGCGGCGAAGGGCCGTCCGGGTTTCATGGCGATCTGCCAGAAGGCGAGCGCGCCCTCTTCGGCCACCGTGCGCGCGAGGTGGTCCTCGGCGCCCTTCGACGCGCCGGCCGAGCTCAGGACCAGGTCGTGGTTCGCCGCCGCTTCGCGCAGGGCGCGGCGCACCCGAGCCGCATCGTCGGGCAGAATGCCGAGATCGGTGACGACGCAGGGCAAGCGGGCGAGCAGCGCCCGCAGCATCGTCCGGTTGGCATCGTAGACCGCTCCCGGTCGAAAAGGCGCCCCCGGCTCGAGCAGCTCGTCTCCCGAAGAGACGAGAGCCACCCGCAAGGGCGCGAAGACCTCGAGCTCGGCGGCGCCGAGCTCGGCCGCGATCCCGAGGTGCTGCGGACCGAGCCGCGTCCCCTCGTGGAAGACGATCGCGCCCGCGCGGATGTCCTCCCCCGCCCGACGGCGGTTGGCGAAGGCGCGGAAGCCCGCGGGCACGACGAGCGTGTCGCCCTCGACCCGGCACTCCTCCCACATCGCGACCGTGTCGGTGCCGGCCGGCATGGGCGCGCCCGTGAGCGCTTGCACCGCGAAGCCCGGGGGCACCGGGTCCGGGAAGGGATGGCCGGCGGCGGCGCGGCCGGGCAGGATCGCGAGCCGGGTGGGGCCGTCTGCGGAAAGCGAGGCGGCGGCGAAGGCCCAACCGTCGACGGCGACGTTGTCGAACGCCGGCACGTCGCGCGGCGCGCGCAAAGGCGCGGCGAGGATGCGGCCGAGCGCCTGCGCGAGCGGCACGCGCTCGGTGCGCACTGGTGGCCGCGCGAGCGCGGCCAGCCGTCGGTCGACTTCCGCGACCGGCACGAGCCCGCGCTCGGGAGCGAAGCAGAGAGCGTCTCCCGCGCTCATCGCGTCACCCCGGGACCGCGTGGGTGAGGACGAATGCGGCGATGCCTTCGACGTCGTCGAGGTCGAAGACCGGGACCTCGAGATCGGGCAGGGGTTCGTCGGAAGCCACGGCGAGCACCGTCGGGTCCGAGCGGGCGAGCAAGGGCGTGCCGCGCTCGCGCCGGTGCACCTCGATCTTGGGTTGCGAAAATCGCTTGAACCCCTCGACCAGAACCAGGTCGACGGGAGCCATCTTGGCCAACAGCGCTTCGAGGTTCGGCTCCGGTTCGTCCTTGAGTTCGTGCACGAGCGCCCAGCGCCGCGCGGTGGCGAGGACGACCTCCACCGCGCCCGCCTCGCGATGGCGGAAGCTGTCCTTGCCCGGCTGATCGATATCCACTGCGTGGTGGGCGTGCTTGATCGTCGAGACCCGATAGCCGCGCGCCGAGAGGTGCTCGACCAGCCGCACGACGAGCGTGGTCTTGCCGTTGTTCTTGTAGCCGACCACCCCGAAGACGCGGCGTCCGGTTTCGATCCGCTGCATCCTTTGGCCCTTGTCGCGCTCGTCGGGGCGCATAGCATGGCGGTGGCGTGTTGAGCAGGGGCGAGCGGACGTGCACGAACCGAACCGGAGCCTGGACCTGCGCGGTCTCACCTGTCCGTTGCCGGTGCTCAAGGCGCGCAAGGCGCTCTCCGCGATGCCGGTGGGCGCGCGGCTGGAGGTCTTGACCGACGATCCCAAAGCGCCCGCCGATCTCGCCGAGCTCTGTGCCGCCCAGGGTCACAGATTCGTCTCCAGCGAGGCGACGGCCGCGGGCCACCGCACGGTGATCGAGCGCGGAGCGGGACGCTAGCGAGCCACCGCACCGCACCGGCCCGGCCTGTGCAACCCGGGGATTAATTTTTGCGCGCACTTGCCTAGCGCGCGCAAAACTCTAAGTTGACGAGCGCGCGCCGCGAGGGCGCGTCGATCGGACAGCTCCTCGGAACCGAACCGAAGATGTGGCGAACGGGATCGCCGACCGGCGGCGCGACGGCGCCGAACGACCTCTCGACCCGCGACCGCGGAGGGCTGCGGGAGCGCTTGCGCCGCCTGCTCGGCGTGTGCGCGGGAGCCGCGCGCACGCGCGCGGAGCTCGCGCGCTTGCGCGATTTCTTGAGCGCCGCCGCCGACTTCCTGTGGGAGACCGATCGCGAGCTGCGGCTCGTGTACCTCTCCCCCGAGGCGAGCCGGGTCCTCGGTCGCCCCGCGACCGAGCTCCTCGGGTGCCGTCTTTTCGAGCTCGTGAGCGTGCCGCGCGCGCTCGCGGGCGACGCCGGCACCCTCTTGTTGGGCTCCGCTTCGGCTCCGCGCTTCGTGCCCGGCCGGCCCTTCCGGGATCTGCGGTGCAGCTACGTGGATCCGGCAGGACGCTCCCGCATCCTCGAGGCGAGCGCCGTGCCGGTGCGCGATCGTCTCGGGCGCTTCCGCGGCTATCGAGGGACGGCGCGGGAGGTGAGCGAGCGCGTGCGCCTGGAAGGCCGGCTGCGCTTTCTCGCCGGTCACGATCCGTTGACCGGGGTCGCCAACCGCGCGCTCCTCGAGGCCGCGGCTCGCTCGACCCTTTCCCGCCGACTCGCCCGGCGCGGCCGTGCGGGCGTGCTCCTTCTCGACGTCGACCGGTTCAAGCAGATCAACGACGGGGCGGGCCATGCCGCCGGCGACGCGGTGCTGCGGGCCCTCGCGCGCCGGCTCGAGGAAGCGGCGCGCGCGACGGATCTCGTGGCGCGCATCGGAGGCGACGAGTTCGTGGTCCTCTTGGGCGAGCTGGCGGGACGCGAGGAGTTGCTCGCGCGCGAGCGCGCGATCGAGCGTCGGCTCGGCGAGCCGATCTCTTGGGCGGAGCGCACCCTGCGCGTCGGGGTGAGCATCGGCGCCGCACTCGCGCCCGAGGACGGAGAGGATCTCGCGACCCTGCTCGCCCGCGCCGACGCCGAGATGTACCGGCGCAAGCGCGGCCGCCGAGGGCTCGGCGCGCATCCCGACGCGCGGCTCGTCGAGGTGCCCTGATCCCGCACAAGAAGGGCATCTCGTCTTTCCCCCGAGCCGACGACGGGCTCTTTTCGTGCCGGCGGGGACCACCTATGGCGAAACGTACGATCGTTGAGGGCCAGCGATGAAACCTCTGCGTCCCGAGATCCTCGCCCTCGAGCCCTCCGGCATCATGAAGGTGGCCGCCGACCATCTCGACGATCCGGAGGTCATCCCCCTGTGGTTCGGGGAGAGCGACATCGTCACCCCCGCCTTCGTCCGCGAGGCGGCGGTGCGCGCTCTCGAAGCCGGCAAGACCTTCTACGGTCCCACCCGCGGCCACGTGCCCGTGCGCGAGGCGATCGAGCGCTACCTCCACAGGGTTTACGGCATCGCCGTCCACCCGGATCGGATCACGCTTCCGGGCTCGACGATGCTCACCGTCATGATGACCTGCCAATGTATTCTCCGACCCGGCGACGAGGTGATCCTGATCTCGCCTTATTGGCCCAACATCCGCACCGTGGTCGAGGTCCTGGGGGGCGTGCCGATCGACGTCCGGCTCGAGGAGGGGCCCGAGCGCTGGCATCTCGACCTCGGCCGGGTCGAAGCGGCGATCGGCCCGCGCACCAAGGCGATCTACGTCAACAGTCCCTCCAACCCCACGGGTTGGATCATGCAGCCGCACGAGCAGCGGGCGTTGCTCGAGCTCTGCCGCGAGCACGGGCTCGCGCTCGTGGCGGACGAGGTCTATCACCGCAACGTCTTCGAGGGCCCCGATCCCGCCCCTTCCTTTCTCGCCCTCGCCGAAGAAGACGAGCCGGTGTTCGTTTTGAACGGCTTTTCCAAAGCCTGGGCGATGACCGGATGGCGGCTCGGGTGGATGGTCCATCCCAAGAGCCTCGCCACGCCGATGCGCGTGCTCTCGGAGGTCAACAACACCGGGGCCACCTCCTTCGCGCAATACGGCGGCATCGCCGCGCTCGAACAGGGCGAGGCCTTCGTGGCCGAGTTCCGCGAGCGCACCCGGCACAATCGCGACCTCGTCATGCGCATCCTCGGCACCCATCCGCGCGTGCGGCTCCTGCGCCCCGAAGGCGCCTTCTACGCCTTCCCGCGGATCGAGGGCCTCGCCGACAGCCTCGCCTTCTGCCGGCGGCTGGTGGCGGAAGAGAAAGTGGGCACGGCGGCGGGCTACACCTTCGGGCGGGGCAACGAGAGCCACATCCGCTTGTGCTTCGCGATCCGCCCCGAACGGCTCGAGATCGCGCTCGAGCGGATCCGCGATTTCCTCGATCGTTGGCCGTGAATTCCCCGTCCTCGCCCTTCAGAGCGCGAGGAGTTCGCGCAGCCTGCGGCGCTCGGCGGTGACATCGGCGAGCGTGGTGCGGTCGAGAACGGCCAGGAAGGCCTCGAGCGCTTCGTTCAGCACCGCGCGCAAGGCGCATCCGGGCTCCAACCGGCACAGCCGGCTCGAGGGATCGAAACATTCGACGAGACGGAAATCGGTCTCGGTCGCTCGTACGACCCGACCGAGGCTGATCGTCTCGGGGGGCGCCGCGAGCCGGTAGCCGCCCGCGCGCCCGCGCACCGAGGCGAGGAAGCCCTGTCGGGCGAGCAGATGGGCGATCTTGCGCACGTGTCCTTCGGGGATTCGATAGATGCGGGCGATCTCGGCCACGGTGACGAGTTCGGGATGGCGCACCGCGGCGAGGACGAGCGCCCGCAGGGCGTAATCCGAGAGCTTGGCGAGCTGCATCGCAGGGCGGGGCTCCGGTGTCGAATGCGGCGCGCCGCATCGCTCGTCGCGGCCGCAGGCTAGCAGACGCGCCCGAGCCGTTCACCGCCGAAGCGTCGCACGCCCCACGGACGCGCGAGCTCCGGGATCGTCGTCGCTGCAACGATCCCGCTCGAGCGCCGCCCCCGAGGTCCGAACGGAGATCTTCGTCTCCGCCCCGCAGACCAGCCGGCCGACCCAGAACACGAAGGCCGCGGCAGAAAGGAACAGCAGCGCCGCGCCGAGCTCGTCTTGATCGCTCCTGAGATATCGCAGGCACAGCCGCTGCGGGAGCGCGAGGTAGAGCCAGCCCGAGGCGGCGGCCATGGCGATCGCCTGTGTCGCCACGAGCTGCCGCGCGAGCCAAGGCAGAAGCGGAAGGCTCCAGGCGAGCGCCGCTCCCGCGACCGGCACGGACACGAACTTGGCGAGCTCGTATCGCCAAGAGACCACAGCGGCGTCGATCGCCCGCGGCAACATCCAGAAGCCGAGGACGACGAGCGCGAGCGCGAGCCCCGTGGCTCCGCCTCGGTTCCACGCACGCGAGCGCTCGGGCGGCCGAGGACCGGCGAGAAGCGCCCCGCCCGCGAGCAGGAGCGGAAATTGCACGAGGAGGTGGGTGACGAGGCGCGCCTCGAGCGGCCGGCGCAGGACGAAAGCGGCGAGCAGGAACGTCAGGCCGAGGATCTGCGATGCTCGATCGCCTCTCACGGCAGGAGCCTCTGGGCGGCTCGCTCCCCCTCGTCGGGATCGAAGATCGCCGCCAGCCGGCCTTCGGCGTCGACGAGGTGGAGCGCGGCGTTGTGCACGAAGCCCCCTTCCCCGTCGGCGATCACGATCACGCCGAAGGTCTCGAGAAGGGACCGCAGATCGGCCTCGGTCTCGGGCACCGCGACCCGCCAGCGGCGCCGATCGGCCCCGTGCGCTTCGGCGTATGCGCGAAGGGCCGGCGGATCGTCGCGCGCGGGATCGAAGCTCACCGAGAGGAGCCGAAGCACGGGATCCGCGCCCGCGCGCTCGAGGTCGTCTCGGATTCGCGCGAAAGCTTGCGCGAGGCTCACGCACAGGGTCGGGCAGCTCGTGTAGACGAACTCGACGAGCATCGCCCGGCCGGCGACCGGGAACTCGATCGCCTCCCCTCGCTCGTCGCGCAAGCGGACGGAAGGAACGGGAACGGGCGCCCGCGTCACCGCGAGCCGGCGCGCCCCTTCGGTGGTGAAAGCCGCGAGCCCGTCGGTCTCGATGACGATCGTCGCGACACCGGCGACGAGCACAGCCGTAGTGGCGAGGATCGTGCGCCACACGGTCTCAGCCCCGGGCCTGGGCCGCGCCACGCGCGAGCAGACCCGGGACGGCCTTCGCGAAGAAGCCCGCCGCACCCGCGAGCACCATCACCGCGAAGAGCACGCCCGGGACGTCGTGCACGATCCAGGCCGGATCGTGCACCGCCCAACGGCGGGGCACGCTCGCCGCGCCGGCGATCAGGAAGCCCAGAGCGAGGCCGGCGCCGCCCAAAAGGTAGAGCCAGAACACGATGCCGTCGCTCGCGGAGAGGCCTCGCTCGTCGCGGCCGCGGGCGAGGCGCAGGAGCACGGCCCAGACGAAAGCGACCTGGCCCAGGATCAAGTACATGTGGAAGTGACCCGGGACCCAGAGCGTGTTGTGCATGACCTTGTTGACCGCGACGATGCCGTCGATCCAAGCCGGCATGACACCCGCGGTCCAGCCGCCCACCCCGAGGACGAGGAGCGCCGCCGGAAGATCGAGCCGCGCGCCCGAACGGTGGAGCTGGCTCAAAAGCCCGAGCGTGGTGACGGCGACGAGCGGAACCGCCGTGCCGTACGAGAGGATCTGGCCGACCGCCAATGTCCAGGCGGGCATGACCGTGTCCTGGAGGAGATGATGGGGATAGACGGCCATGACGAAGAGGAGCAAGACGCTCCACGCCGCGACGAAGATCCGCGACGTCGTCCAGGGTCGACCGGTGTATTCCGGGATGATCTCGTAGACCGCGATCACCGCCATATAGATCGTAGCGTTGATGAACACGTGGCCGAAAAAATAGATCATGTTCTTTGCGAGCAGAGGATCGAGGCTCGCGGCCGGAATCACGATGTCGAGGATGCTGATGGCGATGACGGCGGCGCCGACGACGAGCCCCAAAAGGTTGAAAACGGTGACCGCGGCAGCGGCGACCACGGCGGGCGGCGGCAGGGGATCCTGAGCACCGCGGAAGAGCAGAGGCCAGCCGAGCGCGTGCGCGAGACCGCCCCAGCGGGCACGGAGCGCGCGGGCGCATTCGAGGTGGAGGAGCAAGAAGCCCGTGCCCACGAGCGCGAGACCGGCCAGGTAGACGACGGCCGTTTCGGGCGCCCACACTCCGCCCGAGATCGCCGGCAAGGGATAGAGAAAGGTCCACGCCGCGGCGAAACCGCCTACGAAAACGGCACCCAAAATCAGCACGACGCCGGAAAGGAACGAGGCGAGGAACGCCCAGAAGACGCGCTCGTCGAGCTCGACGTAGCGGCCGAGGAAATGCCACAGCACGGCGACGCCGGTGAGTCCGGCGGTGCCGACCATGCCGATCCCGTGCGCCGTCATGACCTCGTAGAAGGCGCGCGGCTCCAGGGGAAGAAAACCCGCCTGGGTGGCCTTCATGAGAAGGCCGAGAGTCATCATGAGGAGGAACACCAGACCGCCCGAGACGAGCGCCAGGCGCGTCGGCTCGAGGATCGGCGCAGCACGGACCGCGGCAGCCAGAGGTGTCATCGCCGCCTCCCTCAGCTCCTCGGCAGGACCTCGAGCTCGGCCATCATCCCGTGGTGGACGAGCCCGCAGTATTCGAGACAGAGGACGCGGTAACGGCCGGGTTCGGTGAAGGTCCACGCGACCTTGTTGACCCAGCCGGGCATGGCCTGGGTCTGGAACAGGAGCTTCCCGCTCGGATCGAACACGCCGAAGCCGTGATTCACGTCGCCGCTCGTGGCGTGGAAAACCACCGGTACCCCGACCGGGACGCGCGTGGGATCGAGCTCCCAAGCCCACATGCTCGCCCGCACCGCGACCGAGACCACCGCCGGGCCGGTCGGGACCGCGTGCGGCCAGGGAAGAAGGGTGAGGAGGGCCAAGGCGGCGCCGGCGATCATCGAAAGCCAGAGGATGCGGCCGCGCAGCCGCGACAGCTGCTCGGGCCCGCTCCAGCGCCTCTCCCCCGGGCCGAGCTCGCGCAACACCTTGACGAAAGCGACCACGACCAGGGCGATGGCCAGGAGCGAGGCCGCGAGTACGACCTCCTGCATCGCTCGCCTCCCCGGGGCTTTAATATCGCTCCAAGATCGATCTTTTAGCGTCGGAAGGAGCCGGGTGCAAGCCGCACCCGGCTCCGTGCGGTGCCTCGCGCGGAGCTCAGCCGAAGAGCACCCGGGGCAGCCAGAGAGCGACCTCTGGGAACAGGAAGACGATCGCGAGCCCCACGACCTGCAGGAGCATGAAGTCGACCATTCCCCGATAGATCCAGGAGAGCTCCCATTTGGGCGCGACCGCCTTCAGGTAATAGGCCGCCATGGCCACGGGCGGGGAGAGGAACGCGGTCTGGAGGTTGACGGCGACGAGCGTCGAGAACCACAAGAGATCGATCTTCATTTCCTGGACCACGGGCAGGAAGATCGGCAGGAAGATGAAGATGATCGCCGGCCACTCCAGCGGCCAGCCGAGGATGAAGATCACCACCATCAACATGATCAGGAGCGCCGTCGGCCCCAGCCCGAGACCGAGAAGCCACTCGGCGAGCATGCCGCTCGTCCCCAGGCGGGTGAAGACGGCACCGTAGATGTTCGAGGCGATCGCGAGGAAGAGCACGAGGCTCGCGGTCTCGAGCGTATTCAAGCAGGCGTCGCGCACCTTGCGGATGTCGAAGCGGCCGTAAGCGATCATGAGCACGAGCGCCCCGAACGCGCCCATGGCCGCGGCCTCGGTGGGTGTGGCGAGACCGACCAGGATCGAGCCCAACGCCGCGAAGATCACGACCGCCAGTGGCACCACGCCGGTGAAGAATTCCTTGGCGACCTCGATCCACGAGCTCGCTCGTTCCTCGGGCGGAAGCGGCGGCCCGAGCGACGGATTCAGCTGACAGCGGACGAGGGTGTAAGCGATGTACAGACCCGAGAGGATGAGACCGGGGACGAGCGCGGCGGCGAAGAGCTTGATGATCGAGACGCCGACGATCGGCCCCATGACCACGAGCATGACCGAGGGCGGGATGAGGATGCCGAGCGTGCCGCCGGCGGCGATCGTGCCCGCGCTCAGCTTGGGATCGTAGCCCGCCCTCATCATCGCCGGCGCGGCCATCATGCCCATGACCGTGACCGAGGCGCCGATGATCCCGGTGGCGGTGGCGAAGATCGTGGCCGTCAACAGCACGCCCAGGTACAGCGAACCTTTGACCGGCGCGAGGATGAGCTGGAAGGAGCGGAACAGGCGCTCCATTAGCCCCGCCTGCTCCATGATGTGGCCCATGAAGATGAAGAGCGGCACCGCGGCCAGCGTCTCTTCTTTCATGAGGCCGATGGTCTGGAAGACCATCAGGTAGAACACGGTATCGCCGAACCCGATCAGTCCGAAGACGATCGAGAGGATGATGAGCGTGAAAGCGATCGGGAACCCGACGAAGATCCCGGTGAGCAGCGCGCCCAGCAGGACCAGACCGAGGAATTCTTGGCTCACAGCGTGCGCCCCGTCACCGCCGCATAGGCGCTCTTGAGGAATTCCGAGATGCCCTGGACGAAGAGGAACGCGAGGGAGATCGGGATCACCATCTTGAACGGCCAGATCGGCGGGCGCCACGGGCTCACGTCGGAGGTTTCCCCGATGCTGAACGAATGCAGCGCCTCCTGCAGCCCCATCCAGAAGAAGAGCGCGATGCCGGGAAAGAAGAAGAGGACGTAGAGCGTGGCGTCGATGATACCCTTCGTCCGCGGCGACCAGTTCTGATAGAAGATGTCCGTGCGGATGTGTCCGCCGCGATAGAGCGTGTAGGCGGCACCGAGCATGAAGTGGCTACCGTAGAGCATGTAGCTCACGTCGAAGGCCCAGATCGTCGGCCGGTTGAACAAGTAACGGGCGAAGACCTCGTAGACCATGGCGCCGACGAGCGGCACGACGAGCCAGCAGAAGATCGCACCAGTCGAGAGCGTGAGCCGGTCGATGGTGCGCACGATGCGGACGAGGGCGACCGGGGGATGGCCGGCCGCGACGGCGATGGCGGACAAGGTTCGCGACCTCGGCTGGGGTGTGAGGGGGATCGGCGGCGGAGCGCCCGCGAGGGAGCGCTCCGCCGGAACTCCGTCAATCCTTCTTCACGTAGACCTTGTGCTTCCAGTAGTAGTTTCCGGCGAACTCGTAAGGCGGATAGAAGCTCAACCGGAAGGGCACGATTTTCTCGGCATACGCCCGCTGGCTGTCGATGACCTTCTTGTAGAAAGGATCCTTGGCCGCGTACTCGGCTTGGATCTTCTCCCACTCGTTCAGGAACTGCAAGAGAATGTCGTCCGGCGTGCGATGGATCGTCACGCCCTCCTTCAAGAGCGCCTCGCAGCCCTCGGCGGCTTCGCGCGCGAAGATGAAGTTGCGCTTGAGGGTCGCATCGTTGAGCGCGACCTTCATGATCTCTTGAACGTCGGGCGTGAGCTTGTTCCAAACGTTCCGGTTGATGAACAGCTGACCACCGGTGATAGGCTCGTGCATGCCGGGCGTGTAGAAGTGCTTGGCGACGTTGTGCAGGCCGAGCTTCCGATCCTCCGCGCAGTTGATCCACTCCGCGCCCTCGATCACGCCGCGCTCCATCGCCGGCACGATCTCGCCGCCGGGCAGCGTCACCACCGAGACGCCCAGCCGACCGAAAGTCTCCGCACCGATGCCGTAGATGCGGTACTTGATCCCCTTGAGCTCGTCGAGGCTCTTGATCGGACGCTTGAACCAGCCGAGCCCCTGAGGATAGTCGGTCGGAGCGGGGAAGCCCACGAGGTTCAGCTTGATGACGTCGCGATAGAACTCCTCCAAAAGCTGCATCCCGCCCCCATCATAGTACCAGCCCCAGTAGTCGAAGGCGTCCATGCCGAAGAGGGGCCCGTGCGAGAGCGGAATTCCGGCGAGGCTCTTGCCGAGGATGTAGCCGAACGGGGCCATGCCCACGTCGATCACGCCGCGGGAAGCGGCGTCGAACACCTCGAAGGCGGGTACGATGGCACCGGCCGGAAGCGCTTCGATCTTCACGCGCCCGGCGGTCATCTTCTCGACGTTCTCGGCCCACAGCTTGAACAAGAGATGGAGATTGGCCGAAGCCGGGTGCGAGGACTGCCCCTTGAGCCGAACGGTCTGCGCCTGGGCCGGCTGGTCCCAGACGAGCATCGCGCCCAGGGCGGCTCCGGCGAGCAGCGCCAGGAACTTCTTCATGATCGGACCTCCCTGTACCGGCCGCGTCCGCGACCGCTCGCGCGAGGAAAGCGGCCGCGGTCCGACGTGTCAATCCGACGCCCCGGCGAGGCCCGCCGCGGCGCCGTCACCGGCGAGCGGGCGGGTCGCGAAAACAGCGGTTCGGGCGCGCGACGCCGTCCGCGCGCCCGCTCTTCGTCATTCCTTGCGCAGATAGACTTTGTCTTTCCAGTAGTAATTTCCGGCGAACTCGTAAGGCGGATAGAAGCTCAACCGGAAGGGCACGAGCTTCTCGGCATACGCTCGCTGGCTGTCGATGACCTTCTTGTAGAAGGGATCCTTGGCCGCGTACTCGGCTTGGATCTTTTCCCACTCGTCGAGGAAGCGCAGGAGGATGTCGTCGGGCGTGCGATGGATGGTGACCCCCTCGCGCAAGAGCAGCTGGCAAGCCTCCGCGTTCTCGCGAGCGAGGATGAAGTTGCGCTTCAAAGTGGCGTCGTTGAGCGCCGCCTTCATGATCTCCTGGACGTCGGGGGCGAGCCGCTCCCAGACCTTTTTGTTGACGATGAGCTGACCACCCGTCACCGGCTCGTGCATGCCCGGGGTGTAGAAGTGTTTGGCGACGTTGGGCAGGCCGAGCTTGCGGTCGTCCGAACAGTTGAGCCACTCGGCGGCATCGATCACCCCGCGCTCCATCGCCGGCACGATCTCGCCCCCGGGCAGCGTCACCACGGAGACGCCCAGCCGACCGAAGGTCTCCGCACCGATGCCGTAGATGCGGAACTTCATGCCCCGCAAGTCCTCGAGGCTCTTGATCGGTCGCTTGAACCAACCGAGCGCCTGCGGGAAATCGGTGGGCGCGGGAAAGCCGACGACGTCGAGCTTGATGACGTCGCGATAGAACTCCTCCAAAAGCTGCATCCCGCCGCCGTCGTAGTACCAGCCCCAGTAGTCGAAGCCGTCCATGCCGAAGAGCGGCCCGTGCGAAAGGGGGATGCCGGCGGGGCTCTTGCCCAGGATGAACCCGAAGGGCGCCATCCCGACGTCGAGCACGCCGCGCGAGGTGGCGTCGAACACCTCGAAGGCGGGTACGATGGCACCGGCCGGAAGCGCCTCGATCTTCACGCGCCCGGCGGTCATCTTCTCGACGTTCTCGGCCCACAGCTTGAACAAGAGATGGAGATTGGCCGAAGCCGGGTGCGAGGACTGCCCCTTGAGCCGGACGGTCTGCGCCTGCGCGGGCGAATCCAGGGCCAGGATCGCCCCCAACGCGAGACCGGCGAGAACCGCGAGGGCCTTGTGCATCCTGCGACCTCCCTTGTTTACCCTTCGATCGAGCGTAGCCAGGACCTTGCGCGCGGCGTTGTCAACCGCTCGGTTGCGCGGGTGCGCGCGGCTCTTCGATGCGCGAAAAGCGGGGCGGAAACACCGCGCCATCACGGAATACGACCGCACGGCCGCGGCGCAGCGGCCGCGGTTGACCCCCGGGGCGCGAAGGTGGATCCTTCCTAACCACGAGACGCTCGACCGCGGTCGCCGGACCACGATCGAGAGGGCGGGAGACGCCGATCCATGGAACCGCGCTTGCCGACGAGCGCCGCGCCGGTCGCTCCCGGTGCGCCGGGCGAGCCGCTCTTCGCGGGCACGAGAGCCGACGGTCTCGTCGACGTTCTCCGTCGCAATCTGGGCACGATCGTCGGTGTCGTCCTGGCCCTCGACCTCGCCGCGGCCGGCTGGCTGTGGCTGAGACCGCTCGCCTGGACGGCGAGCGCCGAGCTGTTGATCGAGGCCGAGGACCGCGACTTCGCCGATCTCCGCCGGGAGATCGACTTGCGCACGGATCGGCCGCAGCCGGCCGATCTCGAGAGCGAGGTGCGCATCCTGGCTTCGCCGCGGCTCGCGCGTGCGGTGATCGAAGCCGAAGGCCTCGCGGCGATCACGGGCCCGGATGCGTTCGCGCCGCGGCTCGCGGACCTCCTCGCCGGCGCCTCGGAGTGGCTTCTCGACTGGGTCGCGGGTGTCCGCTCGAGCTTCGCCGGATTCCCCACCGACCTCTCCGCGCGCCTGCCCGACGAACCGGAGGTCCCGATCCCCGACGAGGAAGAGCTCGTTCAGGCTTTCGGGCGCGCTCTCGCGGTGCGGCGCGACCCGCTCGCCCGCGTCATCACCGTCTCGTTCACGGCCAACGATCCCGAACGCGCCGCCCGGGTGGTCGACCGGCTCGTGCAGCTGTACCTCGAGGATCGGATCGCGGCCCAGCGCGAAGCTCTGCTCGAGACCGCCCGGTACCTCGAAGAGCGCGCGGGCGTGCTCGCTCGCGAGCTCGAGGAAGCCGAACGCCGGGTCAAGGAGTTCCAGGGCCGCAAAGGCCTTTTTTCGGTCGAGGGCGTTTCCGCTCTCGAGCGCCGGTGGGCCGAGCTCGGGCGCGAGCTCACCCTCGCCCGCATCCAGCTCGCGGAAGCGCGCGCGCGGCTCGATCGTCTCGAGAGCGCGCGCCGCGAGGGCGGTCTTTCCGGCCTCAAGGAGGTGGCCGGCTCGCCCGTGATCGGCGAGCTCCGCCGTCAAGAAGCCGAGGTCGCGCGCCGCATCGCCGATCTCTCCGGCCAGTACGGTCCCCGCCATCCGCTCATGCAGAACGCGCGCGCCGAGCTCGCCGACATCCGGCGCTCGATCGCCGCCGAGATCGAACGCATCGCCACCGTGCTGCGCAACGAGGTCGCCGTCGCCGAGGAGAAGGTGGCCCGGCTCGAGGCCGAGACGGCGGAAACCGAGCGCCGGCTGGCGGAGATCGGCGCGAGCCAGGTCGAGCTGGCCGAGCTCCAGAGGCGCGCCGAAGGGGCGCGCGCTCTCTACGAAGCGGTGCTCGACCGCTATCGGCGTGCGCGCGAGCAGCAGAACCTCTTGCGCCCGGCCGCCCGCCTGATCACCCCGCCTTCGCCGCCCTCGCGGCCGAGCAACGCTCCGCGCGCCCTCGTGCTCGGCTTCACCACCCTGGCCGGGGCGGGTCTGGGCTGTTCGCTCGCCTTCCTGCGCGAGCTGCGCCGGCGCGGAATTCTCAACAGCGCCGAGGCCGAAGCCGAATTGGGCCTCCCGGTCCTGGGCGTGCTGCCGCGGGTCGCCGGCTTCGAACGCTCCCCGCGCGGGCGTCGCCGCGTCCGCTCGGAAAACCCCGCCGGGCTCGCCGCCTGGCAGGATGCCGTGCACCGCACCCTCGTCCGGTTGGAAAGCGAGACCTCGGCGCGCGCCGAGGCGCGCGGTCGGATCGTCGGGATCACCTCGGCGGTGCCGCGCGAGGGCAAGACCACCCTCGCCCTCGCGCTCGCCCGGCAGGCGGCGCTCGGCGGCCGCCGGACGCTCCTCGTCGATGCCGATCTGCGACGCCGCGCGCTCGCCCCGCTTCTGGGGTTGGGCGAGGACCAGCCCGGCCTCGTGGAGCTCCTTTCCGGCACCTGTCGGGCCATCGACCAGCTCTTGGTCGTGGAGCCGGAGAGCCGGCTGCGGATCTTGCCGGCGGGCGGGACGGCGGAGGCGCCGCAGACCCTCCTCGCCGCGCCGCGGGCGCAGATCTTCTTCGCCGGTTTGCGGGAATTGTGCGATCTCGTGATCCTCGATTTGCCGCCCGTGCTCGCGGTCAGCGACGCGCTCGCCATGGCGCCCGTGCTCGACGGTGCTCTTCTCGTCCTGCGCTGGAACGACACTCCGCGCGAGGCGGCGCGCGCCGCCGCCCGCGAGATGGCGCAACTGGGCGTGCGCGTCGCGGGCGTCGCGCTCAACGCGGTCGATCTCGACTTCTACGGCCGCTACGGGAGCGCCGATCCGCTCCGTTACGCCGGCTCTTACGCGCGCTATTACGGCGTGCCCGGGCGGAGCTGATGCGCGTTCTGTGCTTGATGACCGGCCCCCTCGATTACGCGCTCGAGGTGGCGCAAGCCGCGGCGACGATCGCGCGCGCGATGCTCGTGGGGCCGCGTGCGGAACTCGAACCTCGCCGCGAGGAACTCGACCCCGCCCTCGCCCTCGCCCCCCTTTCGTGGCCTCGGCACCGAAGCCTCGCCAATCTCCGGCTGGTGCGCGAGGTCCTCGCCCGCATCGCCGCCTTCCGCCCCGACCTCGTGCACTTCCTGGGCGACTCGGTGCTCTGGCTCCATTTGGCGCTGCCCTTCTTGCGCGACCGACCGCGCATCGTGACCGTTCACGATGTCGAGTTGCACCCGGGCGACGTGCAGTCGAAACGCGTGCCGCGCGCGAGCGTGCACGGCCTGCGCCGCGCCGCGACCGTGCTCGTCGTCCACGGACCCGAGCAGAGACGGCTCGCCTGTGCCCGGCACGGCCGGCCCATCGAGGAGGTGCGGATCCTGCCGCATCCCGCCCTCGATCGCTTCGCCCGCTTGGCTTCGCGCCTCGGGCTCGTCCCGCGCCCGGACCGCCCGCCGACGGTGCTCTTCTTCGGTCGGCTCATGCGCTACAAGGGACTGCCCTTTCTCGTGGAGGCCTGGCGCCGCGTGACGGCGATCGACGGGTGCGCGCGGCTGGTCGTCGCCGGGGCGGGCCCCGATGCCGCCTGGCTGCGCTCCGCGCTCGCCGGGCTCCCGCGTTGCGAGCTGCGGGAGGGCCATCTGCCCGAGCCGGAGGTGGTGCAGCTGTTCCTCGACTGCGATCTCGTGGTCCTGCCCTACGTCGAAGCCTCGCAAAGCGGAGTGTTGGCCCTCGCCGCGGCCATGGGCCGACCGGTCGTCGCGAGCGCAATCGGGGATCTCGCCCATACGGTGCGCGCGACCGGCATGGGCCGTCTCGTCCCGCCCGCCGACCCCGAAGCCCTCGCGCGCGCCCTCGCCGAGCTCTTGACCGACGCCGACGCGCGCGCGCGGCTCGCCGCCGCGGCCACCGCCGCCGCTCGCGGTCCGTTGTCGCGCACGGCGGTGGCCGAGTGTTTGCGGGGCATCTACGCCGAGGCGCTCGCCCGTCATGCGCGCCGCGCCGCTTGATGCGCCCAGCGCGCGAGCGCGTCGCTCGTGCTCACGGCGAGGCCAGGGCTCGGTGGTACAAAAACGCGAGCTCGCGCGCGTACGAGTCGATCGCGAAAGCCTCGCGCCAGCGCCGGCGCGCCTCGGCACCGAGCCGCGCGCGCAGTTCCGGCTCGTCGAGAAGCCGCACCAGCGCGGCTTCGAGCGCGCCCACGTCCCCGGGCGGGACGAGAAGCGCGGTCTCCTCCTGCGCGACGGTTTCGGCGTGCGCGCCAACCGCCGTGGCGAGGACGGCGAGGCCGTGCGCCATCGCCTCGAGGAGCGCCATCGCCTGCCCTTCCGCGTGCGAGGGCAGGAGGAGGACATCGGCCTCGCGCAGGAGCGCGAAGGCTTCGTCCTGCCCGACCCAGCCGGTGAAGCGGCAACGCTCGGCGAGCCCGAGCCGTGCCGCCTCGGCCCGGAAACGCGCGACCTCCCCGCCTCCGGCGAGGGTGAGCCGCCAGCTCCGCGTCGCGAGCGCCGGCCGCGCGAGCGCCGCGAGGAGTTCGGGTACCCCCTTGCGCGCGCTCAGATGGCCCAAGAACAGCAACCGAACCGGGCCTCCGCGGGCGCCGCGGTCGGGCGGCGGGCCGGGATCGGGGACCGCGTTCGGCCGCACCACCAGCCGTTCGGGCGGCACGCCGAGCTCGTCGGCGAGGAAGGCGCGATCGCGCGCCCCGAGCACGAGACACAGACGGGCACGGGCGAACATCCGGCGCACGAGCCGCTTCTGCCAGCGCGGCCGGCGCGCGTAGTCCGCCGGATAATCGAAGTCGTGCAGATGGACGATCGTCGGCAGTCCGAGGAGCTCCGCCCAGAGCGAGAGCAGGACCTTGCGCACGGTGCTTCCCCGTCCGGCCACGTTCAGATGCAGCAGATCGACCCGGCCGCGCGCGCGCTCGACCGCGAGCCGGACGAGGCTCGCGGCCAGAAACGCGGGGGAGGCGAGGAGCGAGCCGGGACCGCGGGCATCGACGACAAACCAGCCCGGCCCCTCCCCCGAATCGTCCCAGGCTCGGGTGAGATAGAGCATCATCCGGCCGATGCCGCCGAACTCGAAGCCACCGGGCATGGCCAGTGCGACGCGCAGGCGCGACGTCGGAACCGCGCTCGGGCGAACTGTGGCGCGCACGGGCTCCGCGAGGGTCGTGGTGCGCTCTCCTCGAACCGCACGCATGAGGGCTCCGCGACCGGCTCTACCAAAAGTCGATCAAGACCGCGAGACGCCAGCCGAGAGAGATCTCGGGTGTCCCGCGCTCGCTCCCCTCTTCTCGACCGCGTACGGTGAACGGGCACGGCGTCGCGCGATCGGTCGTCTGGGCGGCCCTCGAGAGCGGCCTTTCGTTGGCCGTCTCCATGGGCAGCGTGCTCGTCCTCGCCCGGCTCCTGGGAGCCGCCGAGTTCGGGCTCGGCTCGCTCGCCCACGGTCTCGTTCAGATCCCCCTCGTGGTCGTGGGCTCGCTCGTCCACGACGCCCTCGTCCAGAAAGAGGATCTCGCGCCCGCCGAGCTGCGTGCGGGCCGGTTCGGCTCGCTCCTCGCCGGATTCGGCTTCGCCTTGTTCACCCTCGCGAGCGCCCCTCTTCTCGCCTCGGCTTTCGCCGAGCCGAGGCTTTCGCCCCTCTTGTGCGCGCTCGCCCCGCTTCTCGTGCTCGAGTCCGCGACCGCTCCCCTCCTGGCCTTGCGCCGGCGGGCGCTCGCCTTCGCCACCGTCGCGCGACGGCTGCTCGCGGGCCGCGCGATCGGAGCCGCCGCGGGCGTACTCGCCGCCGTCTCCGGCCTCGGTGCGGCCTCGATCGTGGTTCAACAGCTCGTCGCTTCCGGCGCGATCCTGATCTCGTTCGAGCGCGACGCTCCTCGCCTTCCCGGCGTTCCTCGGCAGGGGCGCGCGTTTTTCGAGCTCGTGCGCTTCTGCCGACCGATCGTGGGGGTGCAGCTCCTGATCCAGGGCGGGGAACGACTCTTTATCGCCTATGTCGGCCATCGTCTCGGGCTCGCGGCCGCCGGCCACTGGAGCCTCGCGATCCGCCTGGTCGAGAACATCGCCGGGGTCGTCTCCACCGCCCTCTATCACGTCGGGCTCGCCTTCATGAGCCGCCTGCAGCACGATCGCGCGGCCCTGTCGCGCAGACTCGAGGAGGCGGTGGATCTCCTCATGCTCGCCGTGGTCCCGGCCGTAGCGGCCCTGATCGTCGTCGCCGACCTCTTGCTCCTGCTCGTCGTCGGCGGGGAATGGCTGGCGGCCGCGGCGGCCGTCCAACTCCTCGCGCTAGGCGCCCTGTTCTCGATGCGGCGCTTGTTGCCCACCGTGGCGCTCACCGCCACGGGGCGGCCGCGCGTCAATCTCGACGCCTATCTCGCCGAGAACCTGCCCACGCTCGCGCTTCTGTTCCTTTGGGGCCCGACCTCGATCCTCGGCGTGGCGGCGCTGCGGGCCGGCCGCGCCCTTTTCGGCTGGGCCGTGATCGCCCTCGCCGCTCGTCGCTCCCTCGCGCGTCCGCTCGGCCGCGAGCTCGGAGCCGTGTCGCTGGATCTCGCCGCCCTCGGTGGTGGCCTCTTGGCGGGAACGCTCGCGCGCTTCGCTCTCGCTCCCCACGGCTGGGCGCCCTGGTCCCTCCTCGCGCTCGCCGCGGCCGCCGCGGCCGCCGCGGCCGCGGCCGTGCTCCTCGCCCTGCGCCCGAGGGCCCTGCGCACGCTCGCGGCCTCCCCGCCTTTTGCGCCGCGAAGCGCGGCCTGCCCGGTGGCGGGCGCGCGAAAGGAACGCTCGTGAACGGCTCGGTCGCCGGCGCAGCGGGCCTCGGGCGGACCCGCCGGGTGGTGTTCGCGCGCGCGCTCGAGGAGAGCTTTTTCGCTTACGTCCTCGTGACCTCTACCGGTGCCGTTCTTCCGCTTCTTGCGCTCGGCACGGATCCGAGCCTTTCCGCCGAAGATTCGGCGCTTTTGCGCCTGGCGCTGATTCCCGTGCTCCTGGGCGCGCCGCTTCTCGCCCTCGCCCGCGCCCGCGCGGTGCTCGCGGCGCTGCGCGACACCCCGCTTCTGGTCCTCCTCGTCGTTTGGGTCGCCTGTTCGACCCTGTGGTCGGTGGCTCCCGAGATCACCGCCCGACGCGCGCTCGCCTTCGCCACCTTTTCGCTGCTTGCGGTCGTCCTCGCCGCGAGCTTCACACCCCGCGCGCTCTTGGAACGCTTGGTCTGGCTCGCGCTCGCGCTCATGGGCGCGAGCCTCGTCTTCCGCCTCGCGCTTCCCGAACTCGGCACCATGAGCGACGGGGCCTGGCGAGGCGCGTTCACCCACAAGAACGGCCTCGGCCAGGCCGCGAATCTGGCGGTGCTCGTTCTTCTCCTGGCCTGGCGCCATCGGGTCGGTCCCCGGCCGATCGTCCTGCTCGGCCTCGGGCTCGCCCTTTTGGCGCTCGTCGCCAGCCGCTCGGCCAATTCCCTGCTCGTCACGCTCGTCGGCGGTGCGCTCCTTCTGGCCACGAGTGCGGCGGTTCATCCTCTCGCGCGCGCCGCGATCGTCTCGGCCGGTTTCGCGCTCCTGGCCGTGCTCGCCCTCGTCCTCCTCCTGTTCCCGGCGGAACTCGCGGGCCTTTTGGGTCGGGATCCGACCCTCACCGGTCGCGTTCCGCTCTGGTCGATGGTGCTCGCCCACATCCAGGAGCGGCCGTGGACGGGCTGGGGCTATCAGGCCTTCTGGGTCGTGCCGGCCTTCGCCGAGTACGTCCTTTCGACGCTCGGCTGGCCGGCGCCCAACGCCCATTCGGGCTATCTCGAAACGGCCCTCGGGCTCGGCTGGCCGGGCCTCGCCTTGGTGCTCCTTCTGCTCGGACAAGCCCTCGGCCGCGCGTGGCGGACCTTCCTTGCGGGCGATCGTCTTCTGGGCGAGCTCGCCCTCGTCCTGCTTCTCGCCTTTTCGGTCCGCAACCTCGTCGAATCCGAGCTTTTG
This sequence comes from Geminicoccaceae bacterium, assembly GCA_025062095.1. Taxonomy (GTDB): domain Bacteria; phylum Pseudomonadota; class Alphaproteobacteria; order Geminicoccales; family Geminicoccaceae; genus JANXAZ01. The sequence goes on along the minus strand of JANXAZ010000021.1, from coordinate 13,753 downwards.
CAGCAATCCGGCATTCTTTGGCTGGTGTCCGCGACCCTGCTCGTCGCCTGCCGCCGGGAGCGAGCGCGCCGGCCATGAATGCGTACGCGGCGTGCGTCTTCGTGTTCGTCCTCGCCCTCGCGCCCGCCGCAATGACGGCACCGAGCTGTACTCCCGCCGAGGTGGACCGCGACGTCTTGCGCGTGCCTGCCGATCCGCAGGGCTCGCCCGAGCCGATCTTGCGAGCGCTCGCGACGGCGCGAGGGCGGCCCTCCGCCATCGTGGTCGAGCTCGAGGGGACCTTCTTCCTCGATCGTCCGCTCGAGCTCGGGCCCGAGCACGCGGGCCTGGTGATGCGCGCGAGCGCGCGAGGAGCCCGCCTGGTGGGCGGGATCCCGCTCGCGACCGCGTCCTGGCGGCGCGCCCCCGACGGTGCGCTCGAGCTGGAACTCGCGGATCCGCGCCTGCCCGAGGGGCCGCTCGACCTCCATCTCGACGGCACGCGGCTGGAGCCGGCGCGCCATCCCGACGGCGATCCCGCCGACCCGCGCGCGGGGTGGCTGTTCACCGCTGCCGGAACCGACGGGGCGCGCGCCTTTTACGCCCACCCTTCGGATCTCGCCCCACTCCCGCCGGAACCGGGCCTTTCGGTCCTGATCTACGATGCTCCGCAATGGGCGACGAACTTCGCGCGGGTCGCCCGTTTCGACCCCCGCACCGGGCTCGTCGAGCTCGCCGACAACGTCGATTGGCACCGCCTCGGGCCCGGCACGCCCTATCGATTCTCCGGCAGTCGCCGGTTCCTCGATCGGCCCGGGGAATGGCATTTCGACCCCCGTCGCCGCGTCCTGGCTCTGCGACTGCCCGATGAGCGCGGCCTTGCAGGGCGTCGGCTCGTCGCCTCCGTGCTCGACAGCCTTCTCCTCGTTCGGCGGACGCAGGCGGTCACGATCCGCGGGCTCGAGCTCGTCGAGGGCTCCCCGCGCGGCTCGGACCGCATCATGCCCTGGAACCACATCGGCGGCGGGGCGATCCGCGTCGAGAACGCGCGCGGGATCGCGCTCTGCGGCAACCGCATCCGCGACGTCGGCGTCGGCATCGCGCTCCTTTCGGTCGAGGACGCGCTCGTCGCCGAGAACCGAATTCAGCGGATCGCCGGGAACGGTATCTATCTCGGCATGCCCTGGGGCGGCCGGCCGTCGCGGGAGGTGCGGATCGAGGCCAACCGCATCGAGGACGTCGGCCATCGATTCGCCGATTCGGCGGGGATCCTCGTCCAGGGCGCGACCCGGGTCGAGGTGCGCGGCAATCGGATCGCGCGCAGCGCCCAGTTCGGGATCTATCTCGCCCAGACGCGCCCGAACGGCGAGGACCGGATCCGGTCGATCCGGGTCGAGGGCAACCTCGTTCGGGATTCGAACCTCCGCACGGCCGACGGCGGCGGCATCAAGCTCTTCGCGGCCGTGCAGGACGAGCCGATGGATGTTGCGATCCGAGCCAATTGGATCGACGGAACCGGCCATTTTATGGCGAAGCCGGACGGTCGTTTCTTCTCGCCCGAGGAGTTCGATCCCGAAGCCTGGCCGCAACCGGTCTCGCTCGGGATCTATCTCGACTGGTACGCGCGCGGCGTCCTCGTCGAGAGCAATCTCCTCACCCGGACCTACGGCGGGATCGCGATCGTCAACGGGTCCGACAATCGCATCCGGTTCAACTATCTGTCGGGCGGTCCCGCGCCGGCCCTGGTGGTGGACGACAAAACCGCGAGCGGGACCGAGCGCCCGCGCATGGTGAACAACCGCTTCGAGGGCAACGTCGTCGTGCGCGATCGGCCGGGCTCGCTCGCCGTGAGCATCTGGGATCCGGGCGGCTCGCCGGACAACGCCCGCTTCGCGGGCAACGTCTACACCGGTCCGGCGTTCGACGCGCGGGCCTTCCGCGCGGCCCCGCTCGGGCTTCCGGGGGGAGCGCGAAGGGGCGACCTCGCGCTCTGGCAGCAAAGCCGCTACGTCGCGGGCCGCGAACACGCCCACGAGTTCGCCCTGGTGTTCGATCCCGCGCGGGGCGAGCTGCGCCTTTCCCCGCGAGCCGCGGCCGCCCGTCTCGGGATCCCCGAGCCCCCTCCGGCTCTTCTCGCGCTCCTGCGCGATCCCCGTTGAGGGCCGATCGCGGAGCCGAGAACACCTCGGAGAAGGGGGCCGTTTCGTGCGCCTCAATAGGCGTTGCGGCCACCGAAGCCGCGCACGACGGTCAAGGCCAGGATCTCGAGATCGAGCCAGAGCGACCAGCGCTGGATGTATTCGAGATCGTAGGCGAGGCGAGCGCGCGCTTTTTCGATCGTGTCGACCTCGCCTCTGAGCCCGTGCACCTGGGCCCAGCCGGTGATCCCCGGCCGCACGCGGTGGCGGGCGAAATAACCCTCGACCACCTCGTGGTAGTAGCGGTCGCCGATCTTCATCTCGACGGGATGCGCGCGGGGCCCGACGAGGGACATCTCGCCGACCAGCACGTTCCACAGTTGCGGGAGCTCGTCGAGGCTCGTGCGGCGCAACAGCCGTCCGATGCGCGTGACGCGCGGATCGTTGCGCACCGTGCGCCGGGCACCGCTGGGATCGCAGGCGTCCGCACGCATCGTGCGGAATTTGAGCATGGCGAAGGGGCGGTTGTTGTAGCCGAAGCGGATCTGGCGGAAGAAGATCGGGCCCGGACTGTCGAGCTTGATCGCGATCACGATGAGCAGAAACAGCGGCGCCAGCAGGACGAGGGCGAGTGCGGCCACGACGAAGTCGAAGAGGCGCTTGATCCGCTGTTCGGTCGCGTCGAGGGGTTGTGGCCGCACGAGGATCGCCGGCAGAGGCCCGAAGGCGCCGCCTGCGGCGCGGGCGAGCCGCGGCTCGACCGCCGGGCAGTACCAGAGATCCACGGGCAGCTCTTCGAAGGCCCCGAGCACGCGCATCTGACGATCGGGATCGGTCCCGAACGGCAACACGAGCACCGTATCGACCGCCTCGGCGCGCAGCTTCCGCCTCGTCTCGGCGAGCACCCGTTCGAGCCGCTCCTCGCCCGCCCGAACGACCGCGCCGTCGAGGCGGATGCGCGACACACGCAGATGCGGCACGGCCGGCGCGAGGAGTTGTTGCGCTGTCGAGAGCGCGGGCTCGGGACCGACGAGGGCCAGGATCCGGCGCGCGATCCGCCCGCTGCGTGCGAGCTCGCGCACCGTTTGCGGTACGCGGGTGCGGATCGCGAGCAAGAGCGGCAGCGCCGAGAGGTACCAGCCGAGGAACCATCCGCGCGAGAGCTGCCCGGCGCCGCGCAAGAAGAACAGGGTCAACAGCACCAGGCCCGCGGCGATCGTCCAGGAGCTCGCTACGAGCCGCAGTTGCGCGCACCGATCGAGCAGGCGGGCACACGAATAAGCGCCCACCGACCACAAACGCTGGACCAGGAAGAGCGCGCCGAGCCCGCCCAAGGCGGCGTAGTGGAGATCGAGCCCGCTGTCGGCGTAGCGAACGGCGTAGAAGCCGTAGAACACGGCGACGGCCGCCCCGAGCACGACGAGCGCGTCGAGGGCGGCCAGAACCAATCCCGGCAGGCTCTCCGGCAACGCCCCCGGCTCCCGGCGACGGATTCCGACGACGGCCTCGCGGGCCGCGGCGCTCGCCGCGCGGAGCGCGTGGTCGCCTCCCTCCGGCTCGTCGGCGCGCGCGACCGCGCCGGCCGGCCGGATCGACAGTCCCTGCGCGACGTCCCTCACCGAAAAGGCTCCAAGATGCCTCCGCTATATGAAATTATGGTTTAATCGACCACCGAGATTCATAGCTCGAAATCTTCTTCGCGTCACGCGTCCGTCCCTCCAATACCGTTCGAAATCGCACCCTTTCGTGCGCTCATTGTGGGAGGCGCGATTGACCTTCGCATGCGCCTTGCGCATTCTGCCGCATCGGGGTGCGATTGGTGCGTCACCCCGGGAAGGAAGCGGAGACGACGTGCCGACCATTCTCGGCACGCGCGTGGACGCGGTCGGGCTCGAAGAAGCGGCCGAGCGCATCCTCGCCTGGGCGCGAAGCGGCAGGCCGGCCAAGGTCGCCGCCGCCAACGTCCACATGCTCGTGGAAGCGCGCGACGATCCGGCCTTCGCGGCGGCGCTCGCCGCGTTCGACCTCGTCACGCCCGACGGCATGCCTCTGGTGTGGCGACTGCGCCGCCTGGGCTTCCGCGATCAAGAGCGCGTCTACGGCCCCGATCTCATGCTCGAGGTCTGCGCCCGCGCCGCCGCGCGGGGCGTCCCGGTCGGGATCTTCGGCGGCTCGCCTTCCGCCCTCGCCGGCTGCTGCGCCGCACTCGCTGCGCGCTTTCCGGGGCTCGTGATCAGCTACGCTTTCGCTCCGCCCGTGCGCCCGGCCGGGACCGAAGATCCCGCCACCCTCGCGGCCATCCGCGCGAGCGGCGCGCGGATCCTCTTCGTCGCGCTCGGCTGCCCCAAGCAGGAAAAATGGATCGCCCTCAACGCGCCCGAGCTTCCGTGCGTGGCGTTCGCGGTCGGCGCCGCCGTCGATTTCCTCTCCGGCCGCGTTCCGCAAGCACCGCGCTGGCTGCAGCGCGCGGGTCTCGAATGGGCGTTCCGCCTCGCCTGCGATCCCAAGCGACTGTGGAGACGGTACGCTTACACCAACACCCGCTTTCTCGCAGAATGCCTCCTCGGTCGGCTCTGAGCGCGGCGGCGAAGGGCGTCGATCGCCGCAGGCCGCCGCGGCCGCGAGCCCGGAGACGAGCGGACGAGAGGTCGAGGATGGCAGGCCGGCTGGAGGGTAAGATCGCGCTCGTGATGGGAGCGGGATCCTCGGGACCGGGTTGGGGCAACGGCAAGGCCACGGCCGTGCTCATGGCCCGCGAAGGCGCCACGGTGATCGCCGCCGATCTCAGCCTCGAAGCAGCGGAAGAGACGGCGGCGATCATCGCGGGCGAAGGCCACGAAGCCGCGGCCGCGCGCTGCGACGTCACCAGGAGCGACGAGATCGCCCGCCTCGTCGAAACCGTGGTGGGGCGCTACGGCCGCATCGACGTCTTGCACAACAACGTCGGCATCGCGGTGATGGGCGGACCCGTCGAGCTCGACGAGGCCGAATGGGACCGGGTGATGGCCGTCAACCTCAAGTCCGTCTTCTTGAGCTGCAAGCACGTGATCCCGGTCATGCTGCGCCAGGGCAAAGGCGCCATCGTCAACGTGAGCTCCTTGGCCGCGATCCGCTACTTGTATCCGTACGCGAGCTATTACGCCTCCAAGGCGGGCGTGAACCAGCTCACCGTCGGCCTCGCGCTGCAATACGCGCGCCACGGAATCCGGGTGAACGCGATCATGCCCGGTCTCATCGACACGCCCATGATCTACCGCCAGATCTCCTCCGAATATCCGAGTGTGGAGGCGATGGTCGAAGCCCGCAACCGCCTCTGCCCGACCGGCCGCATGGGTACCGCCTGGGACGTCGCCAAAGCCGCCGTGTTCCTCGCTTCCGACGACGCCGCCTACATCACCGGCCATTGTCTGCCCGTCGACGGCGGCCTGTCGCTCCAGGTTGCGCCAGCGGTCTGAGAAACGCGCGACGGCCCTCTGCTCCGCTCCGCACGTCCGCTCGACCGAGGCGAACTCGGGCTCGGGGGGCGGGGACGTCCGAGACCCGCACGGGATCTTCCCGTCGCCCGCACCCGGATCCGTGCGCGGACGTCCTCGCAAGCGGCTCGCCCGGCCGACGGAACAGCCGCAATGGTTCCCCCGAGAAGGAACCGATCGCGGCCGCCGAAGCGCTCGGAGCCGACGTCCCGGTCGCCGGCGCCGCCGCGGCCGCGCACGCGCGGCCGTCCCGACGGTCGCGGACGGGCCCACCCCGAGACCTTCGGCTTCGACCGCCGAGCGTCGGTGTCGAAGGGCGCCGCTCGTTGCATAGTTGCATCAATCCTGGATCGTCTTCGCCTTAGCGTTGCAGAGCGCTTCGCGTATCATCGCGACAGCAGCGCGTCCCTGCCGAACGGAGCCGACCATGAGCGCAGCCAAGGCGGATCCGCAGCGAGCCTTTCGCGCCGGCCTCGGAGCCTGCGATCTCGACGGCGACCGCGAGGGCCTCGCCGACACGTCTCCGCCTCGAGCGATGGGGCCGAACGAGGCCGTCGTCCTCGCGATGCGGCGCCTTCCGGGGGTCAACGATCCGAAAGCGGCGTTCGAGACCGGTCGCGCGTTGCGCATCCTCGCCAAGCTTCTCGACGAAGCGGGAGCACCGGGGCGGGTGAGCGAACAGTTCCGCGACAATCTCGTCGCCGCGGCGATCGCCCATGCCGGGCGCAAGCCCGGGCGGCCGTGGAACGCCGAGGACACGATGGCGATGTTCGTCGAACTCTTTCGCCGCGTCTGCGCCGCGAGCGAAGCCGACTGCGCGATGATCGAGCGGCGTTTGCTGAGCTGGGTGCGCGAAGAATTGAGACCCTGGCCCGGGGGCCGTCGCGCCGCCCGGAAGCCGGCGCGCGCGCCCGCTCTCCACCTCGCCGCGTGAGGCGCGCGGAGACCCGAGGCCCTAGAAGCGGGCGAGAGCGTCGCGCAGGGCCTGGCTTCCGGTGTTCGTGACGCGGCGTTCGTCGAGAACGGCGGCGGGCGTGACCGACTGGCCGTAGTAGCGGTTGTTCCAGTCGCCCTTGACGACGATCGCCGTGCCCTCGACCGAAAGACCTCCGTAAAGGCCCTTGCCGCGGCTGAAGACGTAGAGATCCTCGCCGAACTGCAGCGTGGTGGCGGCTCCCACTCCCGCGCCCACCGGACCGGCGGCGACGCTCGCGTCCGTTCCGATCTTGAAATTCGAGGTCAAGATCTTGTCGAGAGCGGCCCGGTTCATGACCGTCAAGATCACGTCCGAAGCCTTGCCTCCGAACTGCAGGCCGATCGACCCTCCGTAAAGCTCGACGAAGATCGGATCGCTCCAGGCGCCGGAGCGCACGTCGCGGGCCAAGAGGACACCCTTGCCGTATTCCGCCCCGAGGAAGAAGCCGGCTTTCAAGAGATCGGGCACCACGATCACGGCGTAGGCGTTCTGAACGTAGACCCGCATGCGCTGGAATTCGGGGTCGGCCAGGAACTCTTCGACCACGATCCGCGCCCGGTCGACCAGGCGCTGCTGCTCGCTGCCGGCTCGCGCCGGCGCGGTCCAGGCGAGCGAAAACAAGAGCAGGGCGGAGAGGAAGAGGCGGCGGGTCGGAAGCGGCATGGAGGCGGTCCGGAGGGCTCTCGGGCGACCTGCGCCGACGGTGCCGTTCGAGGATCGGTCGAACGCGAACCCTAGGCCATCGCCCGAAGCGGTCAAGCGCGCCGCGCGCGTCCGTCGGTCTCGAACGGCGACGCGAAGCGCCGCGGCCGCAAGCCTTCTTGGAACCAGCGCACGAAGCCGACCATGTCGAACACCGGCAAGCCGGTGTGCTCGGCGATCGCGCGCGCGTACGGGCACATGTTCGTGCACTCGAGGAGGATCGCGCCCACCTCGGGATGCGCCGTGACGAGCCGCTCGGCCGCCGCGAGGAGATCGGCCTCGGCCGCTTCGGGATCGAGTTCGTCGCGATCGCCCAGGATCACGCGGGTGAACTCCCGACCGCCTTCGGTACCGACCACGGGCGTGCCCTCGGGGACGCCTGCGGCGCGCAGGTGCTCGGCGGTCAGGTCCGCGGCCGAAACCGTGAGGATCCCCACCCGGCGGCCGGGCGGCAGCAGAGCCTGGATCGCCGCCGCCTGCAGAAGCGAAGACGCCGCCACCGGCACGCCCAGGGCGGAGGCCAGTTCGCGTTGGAAAACGGCGAGGAAACCGCAGTTGGTGGTGATGCCGTCGCAACCCAGGGCGACGAGCTCGCGCCCGGCTTCGACGAAAGCCTCCAAGAGCCCCCGCGCCCGCTCGCGGACCACGCGCTCGGGGGAGGCGCCTTTCACCACTCGGTAATGGACCGGGAAAGGCCACGTCAGCGCGTTGCCCATATCGCCGGGGATGCGCGGGAACCGGGCCTCCAACATGAGGATGCCGATCGCCGCCCCGTAGACCGCGCGGCCGCCGCGCACGCGTCTCCGCCCGTCGCCCATCGTTTCCCTCCCGTTACCGGTGCGGTGCCGAGTTCCGATCTTCGCCACGCCGCCTCCCCCCACCTACCTGCCAGGCGAGCCCGATGCCGCGAGGAGTTGCCATGACGACCAAAGTGTTGGTTCTTTATTACAGCAGTTACGGACATACCGAGACCATGGCTTGGGCCGTGGCGGAAGGAGCGCGATCGGTGGAAGGGGTGGAGGCGAGCGTCAAGCGCGTGCCCGAGACCGTTCCCGAAGAGATCGCCCGCCAGTTCCACTTCAAGCTCGATCAGAAGGCCGAGATCGCGATCCCCGAAGAACTCCCCGAATACGATGCGATCATCGTCGGGTGCCCCACCCGCTACGGGGGTATGGCCTCGCAGATGCGCGCGTTCTGGGACCGCACCGGGAGTTTGTGGGCGAAAGGGGCGCTCATCGGCAAGGTCGCGTCGATGTTCACGTCGAGCGCCACCCAGCACGGGGGCAACGAGACCACCATCGTCACCGCTCTTCCGCTCTTCCTGCACCACGGCATGATCTACGTCGGCCTGCCTTACTCCTGCGCCGAGCAGATGACGCTCGACGAGATCGCCGGTGGTTCGCCTTACGGTGCCTCGACGATCGCCGGGAGCCGAGGCGAACGCAGCCCCTCCGAGCGCGAGCTTTCCATGGCCCGCTTCCAGGGGCGGCACGTTGCCGAAATCGCCAAGCGTCTGAAGGGATGACATACGCGAGGGCGCCGGTGTCGCGTCCTCTCTGGTAGCCGCCGCGCTTTTCTGCGATGCTGTGTTCGTGCGGCCTTTCGCGCGCGGAAGCCGCACGGGCGGACACGCATGGTCGGGGAGAAGGGGGAGCCGACCGCGATCGGCATCGCGGGGACGGGTTTCGTCGCCCGTCATCTCGCGTGCGAGCTGCGGCATCGACCGGAGTGGCGACTCGTCGCCGTGCTCACCCGCCGGCCGCGCGCGAGCGTCACCGGCTTCCCCGAGGAGCTGCTCGTCGATTCGATCGACGCCCTGGTCGAGCGCTCGACCATCCTCGTCGAATGCACGGGCGACGTGTTCTGGGGAACCGAGATCGTCGCGCGCGCGCTCGACGCGGGACGGCCCGTCGTCACCTACGCCGCCGAACTCCACGTGACCACCGGCTCGGCGTTCGCGGGCCGCGGTCTTCTCACCGAAGCCGAGGGCGATCAGCCGGGCTCGCTCGCCGCGCTCGCCGAGGAAGCGCGCATCATGGGGTTCGAGCCCCTGGTCTACGGCAACCTCAAGGGCTTCCTCGATCGCCATCCGACACCACAAGCGATGGCCCATTGGGCCGAACGCCAGGGCCTGTCCCTTCCCATGGTCACCGCCTTCACCGACGGCACCAAGCTCCAGATCGAGCAGTGCCTGGTCGGCAACGGGTTGGGTGCCGATATCGCGCGCGAAGAACTCTTGGGAGTCGCCTGCGACGACCTCGGGCGCGGTGCGCGCGCGCTCGCACAGGCCGCGGAGCGGCTCGGCCGACCGATCACCGACTATCTCTTGGGCGCGCATTTCCCCCACGGCGTGTTCCTGGTCGCGCGCCATCGCGAGGAACAGCGCGCGGCGTTGCGCTACCTCAAGATGGGCGACGGGCCCTACTACACGCTTTTGCGGCCCCAGGTCCTCGTTCATCTCGAAGCCTTCAAGACCCTCGCCCGGGTGCGCTCCGGCAGAGGTCCGCTTCTCGACAATTCGGCTCGTCCGCGCCTGTCGGTCGCGGCCGTGGCCAAAAGGCGTCTTCTTCCCGGCACGCGGATCGCCAACGGGATCGGGAGCTTCGATCTCCGCGGCGTGTGCGTGCGCATCGCCGAGCGCCCCCGTCATCTGCCCATCGGGCTCGCCCGCGATCTCGTCGTCCGCCGGACCGTCGAACCCGGACAGGTGCTCGACATGGAGGACGTGGAGCTGCCGCCCTCGCGCCCCCTCGAGCTGTGGTGTCGGATCCGCGAGCGCGTCCTCGCCGAAGCCGCGGAGGATCGACGGTGCAGGTGATTCCCGCCGCGATCCCCGAGGTCCGCCTCGTTCGGCCGCTCCGCCACACGGATCCGCGCGGCTGGTTCAGCGAGATCTGGAACCGGCGCGCCTTCCGCGAGGCGGGGCTGGATTTCGATTTCGTTCAGGACAATCTCGCCCGCTCGCACGCGGCGGGCACGCTGCGGGGTCTGCACTTCCAGCTGCCGCCCGCGGCGCAGACCAAGCTCGTCCGCGTGGTCTCGGGGCGCATCCTGGACGTCGCCGTCGACCTGCGCGCCGGTTCTCCTTTCTTCAAGCGCCACGTCGCGGTCGAGCTGTCCGCCGAGGACGGGGCCTGGCTCCTCGTACCGAAGGGCTTCGCCCACGGCTACCTCGTCCTCGAGCCCGCCACCGAGGTGCTCTACAAGGTGGACGCTCCTTTCGATCCCGCACGCGAAGCCGGGATCTCCTGGAACGACCCCGAGCTCGCGATCCCCTGGCCGATCCGCGAGCCGATCCTTTCCGAACGCGACCGCCGGCTGCCGCGGCTTCGCGAGCTTCTCCCGCTGCCGTTCCGCTACGGAGAAGAAACGTGAGGATCCTCGTCACCGGGGGGTGCGGCTTCATCGGTTCGGCGGTCGTCCGCCGGATCCTGCGCACCACCGACTGGCAGGTCGTCAATCTCGATCGGCTCACTTATGCGGCCGAGCCGCGCGCGCTCGAGGAGTGCGCCTCCGATCCGCGCTACCGCCTCGTCGTCGGCGACGTGGCCGACCCCGCGCTTCTGGCCGAGGTCTTCGCGCGCCACCGCCCCCACGCGGTCCTCCACCTCGCCGCCGAGAGCCACGTCGACCGCTCGATCGACGGCCCCGAGGCCTTCGTGCACACGAACATCCTGGGGACCTGGCGTCTGCTCGAAGCCGCGCGCGGCTTCTGGAGCGGTCTCGAACGGCACGAGCGGGCGCGCTTTCGCTTCCTCCACGTTTCCACCGACGAGGTGTTCGGCGCCCTCGCTCCCGACGATCCGCCCTTCGACGAGACGAGCCCTTACGCGCCGCGTTCGCCTTATTCGGCGAGCAAGGCCGCAGCCGATCATCTCGTGCGCGCTTGGTGGCACACCTACGGCCTCCCGGTGTTGGTCTCCAACGCCACCAACACCTACGGTCCCTGGCAGTTTCCCGAAAAACTCGTGCCGCTCGCGATCAGCAAGGCGCTCGCGGGCGAACCCATCCCCCTTTACGGACACGGCGATCAGGTCCGCGACTGGCTGTTCGTCGAAGATCACGCCGAAGCCCTGCTCGCCATCCTCGCCCGCGGCAGGCCCGGCGCCACGTATTGTGTCGGCGCGCGCTGTGAACGCACGAATCTCGCCCTTCTGCACTCGCTCTGCGCGATCCTCGACGAGCTGGTGCCGGATTCCCCGCACCGGCCGCACGCGCGCTTGATCCGCCACGTCCCCGACCGCCCCGGCCACGATGCGCGCTACGCCATCGATCCTGCCCGGCTCGAACGCGAACTCGGTTGGCGGCCCGTGCACGGGCTCGAGGACGGCCTGCGCGCGACCGTGCGCTGGTATCTCGATCACCGCGACTGGTTGGCCGAGACCCGCCGACGCTACGACGGCCGGCGGCTCGGCCTGGGGGCCGGACCATCGCCGGAGGCGGAGCCGTGAGCCTGCGCTGGAAAGGCATTCTTTTGGCGGGGGGAAGCGGCACGCGCCTTTATCCGGTGACGCGCGCCGTTTCCAAACAGCTTTTACCGGTCTACGACAAGCCACTCGTCTATTATCCTCTCTCCACCCTCATGCTCGCGGGCATCCGCGAGATCCTGGTGATCACGACCCCGGAGGATCGCGCGCTTTTCGAGCGGTTGCTCGGCGACGGCAGCCAGTGGGGGCTGGCGCTCTCGTACGCCGTCCAGCCCAGACCCGAGGGCCTCGCCCAGGCTCTTCTCATCGGCGAACGTTTCCTCGACGGCGCCCATTGTTGTCTGATCCTGGGCGACAACATCTTCTTCGGACATTACTTGCGCGTCGCCCTCAATCTCGCCGTTCGCCGCCCGCGCGGGGCGACGGTTTTCGGTTATCGGGTGGCCGACCCCGAGCGCTACGGGGTGGTCGTGCTCGATCCCCAGGGCCGGCCGCTGGAGATCGAGGAGAAACCCTCGCGGCCGCGCTCGAACTACGCTGTCACCGGCCTTTATTTCTACGATCCGCGTGCGGTCGAGATCGCCAAAAGGTTGCGCCCCTCCCAGCGCGGCGAGCTCGAGATCACCGATGTCAACCGTGCCTATCTCGAAGTCGGCGAGCTCGTGGTCGAGCGTCTGGGGCGCGGCTACGCCTGGTTCGACGCCGGCACCCACGACAGTCTCCTGCAGGCCTCCGAGTTCGTCCGCACGCTCCAGGAGCGCCAGGGCTTCCAGATCGCGTGCCCGGAGGAGATCGCGTTCCTTCAGGGGTGGATCGACCGCGAGCAGGTCGAACGGCTCGCCGCGCCGCTCGCCCGCACGGCCTACGGCCGCTACCTCCTCGATCTGGTCCGCAATGCCGAACCCTGGCGGGCGGGCGACATCACCCCTTATCTGGGAGCCGACCCGCGCGCCCGCGAGTGACGTCTCAGCCCGTTTCGCGCCCTTCGATCCAAGACCGATAGCGCGCGAAAGGCAGCGCGCCGGTGAGCGCCCGGGCGGTATGTTCGCCCAGCAGCGCCCCGAACTTGAAGCCGTGGCCGGAACAGGCGCTCACCACGAGCGTCGCACCCAGCTGCTCGGCGAAGAAACGCTCGTCTTCGGTGACGGTGTAATAACAGGTCCGCGCCTCGAGGATCTCGTACTCGGGCGCCCGGTCGAGCACGCCCCGGGCGAGCGCGAGCACGGGCTCGATCTCGTCCGCGCTCGGCGTGCGCTCCCCGTCGGGATCGCCTCCGAGCGTGAACTTGTGGTCGCCGAATTTGGGCGGGGCGCCTCCCACCGCCGGCAGGGCGTAGAAGATGAAGCCCCTGTGTCCCTGTTTGTGGAGAAGCACGGGGCCGTTTTCCCAGGCCGGGGCGAGTACCGCCGGCGGGCGGACGTAAACCACCGTTTGGCGCGAGGGGCGCAAGCGCTCGGCCCATGCGGGGAACAGACGAGCGGTCCAGACACCCGCGGCGATCAGCAGAGCGTCGCCGGAAAGGCTGCGGCCATCGGCCGTGCCCACCCGCGCCCGGTCCGGCTCCACCGCCACGACCTCGGTATTCTCCAGGATCTCGACCCCGCGATCCCGGAGCCGAGCCACGAGATCGGCGCAGATCCGATCGGCGAGGAGGGCTCCCGCCTTGGGGACGAACCAGGCCGCCTCGCCTTCCGGCAGCCGGACGTGAGGGAAGCGGCGGGCGAGCGCGTCCGCGTCGAGAGCCTCGAAGGGGAGCCCGAGCCGGGCGAGCGAGGCCAAGGAAGCGGCGATCCAGGGCTCTTCGGGCGGCCCGAGGAGGAGTTGTCCGGTTTCGACGAGCCGGTGCGCGCCGAGATCGGCGAACAGACGTTCCCAAGCCGCGAAGGCTTCGAGCGCCATCGCCGCGTAGCCGTGCTCGGGCCCGTAAGTCACGCGGATGACGCGATGGCGATCGACCGAAGAGGCGCGCGGAGGGGGCGGCCGGCCGCCCCCGACGACGACCCCACGGGGAGCGAAGCGGACAACGGCCCAACCGCCGCCCCGCCCCCCGAGGCAGCC
>JANXAZ010000020.1 GCA_025062095.1 Geminicoccaceae bacterium | reverse complement strand
TCGCGCCCTGTCCGGCGAGCGCCGAGCTCGCGGTGCTCGCCGCGCCTTCGGCGTTCGCCGAGCTCCTCGCGGTCGCGGGCGAGCTCCTCGAGGAGCCGAGACGCGCCCGGGCGCGAGGAGGCCGGCGCGGCCGGGTGCTCCTCCTCGATCTCGCGGGTGCGCGGCCGCGGCTGCGGGACCCCTCGGCGCGGGCGCTGCTCGGGCCGTTCCTCGGCCGGCTCGCCGCCCAGGCCGGGGCCCGGCTGCTCTCCGCGACGGCGGAAGAGCTGCGCCTCGTGGTCCGCAGTGCGCCCGGGAGCGGCGCGGCCGGGGCGCGCGGGGTCGCCGAAAGCGCGATGGAAGGCGCCCCGCGCTCGCAGGGTGCTTGAAAAATCCGAAACAGCCGCTACTTCCTCGCATATCCAGGTGAACCGGTTCTCCTCGGTGCCATCGGGGGCTGCGGCCCCACCCGGCTGAGGCTCGGGCGGGCGGGGCCCCGTCGCAGGCCCCGGCTCCCGCGGAAGGGCGGGCGAGATTCGGTCGGGCGGGCCGCGAGGCCAGTCGGTTCGTATCCGAAAAGACGCCGCCACAGGACCGGCGATCGGCGAGAAAGAGCGGCCTCATGTTCCCATTTCGACGCGGCGGAAAAAAGCGCGGCAAGGGTGGTGGAGGGGCGGGCGGTCGTCGCTTCGAGGCCGCGCGCCGGGGCGGGCTTCCCGTCCACGAGCTGTTGAACCAGCTCCAGCCGGCGACCAAGGCGCTCGCCCAGGTGCTCGCCGGCAACGTCAAGAGCTCGGGGCAGCTCCAGCACGCCCGCAACCTCCTCGCCCAGGCCGAACGAGCGCTCGAGGAGCGAGCGATCGATCGCCTTTCGCCCGCCCAGCGCGAGGAATTCCTCGAGCATCTCGCGCGTCTCAAACTCACGGTCGCCGATGCGGAAGCGGCCGCCGCCCAGGCCGCCGAGGCGCAAGCGGCGGAAGCGGCCAAGCCCCGGCCGGCGGTCGACCCCGGACGGCTGCGCGAGCTCGCCCTGAGCCTCGCGCGCGAGACCTCCCGCGCGCCGGCTCCACCGCCCCCGCCGGAGCCCGCCGTCGAGCTCGCGCCGCGGCTCGTCGAAGCGGAAGAGCCGGCACCGCCCCCGCCGCCCCCGCCGCCCGCGGCCGTGCCCCCGGGCTCCCCGCGCGCCGCCCGCTTGCGGCTCAAGACCACGCTCTTGCCGCGCGAGCGCTGACCATCGGCGCAACACGCGCCGAGACGCCGCGCTCGCTCCTCCCGCGCGCCGATGCGATCGTCGATCGGCGGGCCGGGCTCGCGAGCGCCCGCACCGAGATCGTCGGCGCGGTGCTCGTCATCCGCCCGAGCCGCGATCGGGGGCGACCCGAGCCGGCCACGGCGGCGCCGCACGGCGGCGAGGCCTTCCGCCGGCACGCCGAGGAGGCACGCGCGGAGCGTCCGGGCGCGCGACCGCGGACGCTCGCCGAGGCGCTCGCGGAGCCGCGCGCGGCCGGAGCCCGCGACCGCGTCGTGCTCTCCCGCGCCTTGCGCCGCGGGCGGGAAGAAGCGGCGGTCGCGGCCGCTTTCGCTTCCGCGGCGGTGCGGCGCGCACCGCGCCGCGCGCATTCCGCCGCCTCGCGCCGACGGGCGCGCGCTCCCCGCGGTCTGGCGGTCGCCGCCCGCGCCGACGGCGCGGGCTCGGCGCGCGGGGCGGGCCACGATCCCGCCGCCGTTTCGCGACGGCCGACCGGTACCCGTCGTCACCGTGTGGCGGCTCGACGCGAGGCGGCCCCGCCGCACGTCGCGCGGGCGGCGCTCCGCTTCGCCCGGCACGAGCGGGAGGCCCGCGCGCGGGTCGGGGCGGCTCCGCCGACGCGATCTCCGCCGAGACCCGGGCGCGCGCCGGCGCTCGCGGTCACGGGCGGCTCCGAGCGGCGCGGCCGGTGCGGCTTCGGTTGGGAGCGGTCACCCTCACCGCGCGGACGGCGTCGCACCGCCGATCGTCCGCACCGGCCGCGAACGGGGCGGCCGCATCCGCTCGCGCTTCGCGCGCTCGACTCCCCCGGGGGCCGAGCGAGCCGGGGGCGGGCGAGCGCGGGCGCGGTCGTCCAGGAACGGGAGGGGCGGAGACGATTCGGCTCGCGCGAGCGCAGACGAGCGGGGAGATCGCGCCCGACCACCGCACCGAGCCGAGAACGCTCGGCGCCCGCGCGCGTCTTTTCGGCCGCGGAGCGGAGCGCGAACGGGGCGGGTCGCCGCTGTGGCCGACGGCGGGCGCGACCGACGCACCGGCCGACACGCCGGCGAGCGTCTGCGCGGGCTCCGTCATCGGACCTCGCGCGCCGCCGTCCGCGAGGTCGAAGACGACGAGATCGGTGGGCGCGTCGTCGAGGAAGCGGACGTGCCGGCGATCGCGAGGTCCGCGGGCGCGATCCGGCGGCCCTCGGCGTCCTTCGCGAGCGCCGCCGACCGGGGCGCGGCGCCGTCGGGCTCGCGCCGAAGGCCCGCAGCGGGTGGCGGCGAGCGCGCGATCGACGGCGGGTCGCCGAGGACGGGCACGGCCCGGAAGAGGCCGCAGGGCCGGCCGAGGAGGCCCGCGGGCCGGGCGGCGCGGGGGAGGGCGGAAACGAAGAGGACCGGCGGCGAACCGGCCGCGGAACCGCCCGCTCCGCCGCTTCCCGATCGCGGCCGCGACCGGCGGGGGCGGGGTGCCGCGGCGCGGGGGCCGGTCGCGGTAACCTTCCGTTGACCGCGGCCGGTTAGGCTCGCGCGCGGGCTCCGGCCGGTGCGCGGCGGTGCGGGCGGAGGCCGCAAAAGGGATTTGTCTCGTTCGGCGGTTGCTCTAAGATCGCGGAGCCAGCTTGGGGTGGTACGACGGGAGCCATGAGCGACGCGGGCAAGGAACGGGACGGCGGGGCCCGGACGGACCTGGCGACCAAGACGCGGACCCGGACCCAGCGGCCGTCGATGTACAAGGTGCTGCTGCTGAACGACGACTATACGCCCATGGAGTTCGTGGTGCACGTGCTCGAGCGGTTCTTCGGCAAGAGCCGCGAGGACGCGACGAGGATCATGCTCCTCGTTCACCACCGGGGCGTGGGGGTTTGCGGCGTGTACACCTACGAGGTGGCCGAGACCAAGGTCGCCCAGGTGATCGAATTCGCACGCCAGCATCAGCATCCGCTGCAGTGCATGATGGAGAAGGAATGAGCGCCGGCGGGGCGCCTGCGCACCCCGGCGGGCGGACGAGGAACGCGCGCGATGCCCCAGCTTTCCCGTAACTTGGACAAGACGCTCCGTCGCGCGTTCGCGCTCGCCAACGCGCGCAATCACGAGTTCGCCACGCTCGAGCATCTGTTGATGGCGCTCAGCGAGGACCCGGACGCGGTGGCGGTGTTGCGCGCCTGCGCGGTGGACATCGAGCGGCTGCGGGCCCAGCTCACCGACTTCCTCGATCACGAGCTCTCCGGCCTGGTCGTCGAGGGCTCGGTGGACGCGCGGCCCACGGCGGGCTTCCAGCGGGTCCTGCAGCGCGCCGCGATCCACGTGCAGTCGGCCGGGCGGTCGGAAGTGACGGGGGCGAACGTGCTCGTGGCACTGTTCTCCGAGCGCGAATCGCACGCCGTCTACTTCCTGCAGGAACAGAACATGACACGGCTCGATGCCGTGAACTACATCGCCCACGGCATCGCCAAGAAGCCGGGTCTGTCGGAGGAGCGTCGCGTGCGCGGGGCGGGCGAGCGGGGCGAAAGCGAGGACCGGAAGGAGCCCGGCGGCGAGGCGCTCGCCACCTATTGCACCAATCTCAATCAGAAAGCGCGCGAGGGCCGGATCGACGTCTTGATCGGGCGCGAGCAGGAGATCGAGCGGACGATTCAGATCTTGTGCCGGCGCTCGAAGAACAACCCGCTGTTCGTGGGCGATCCCGGCGTGGGCAAGACCGCCATCGCCGAAGGCCTGGCGCTGCGCATCGTCCGCGGCGAAGTCCCCGACGTCTTGAAGAACGCGGTGATCTACGCCCTCGACATGGGCGCGCTTCTGGCCGGGACGCGCTACCGCGGCGACTTCGAGGAGCGGCTCAAGGCCGTGATCTCGGAGCTCGAGGCGAACAGGAACGCGATCCTCTTCATCGACGAGATCCACACGGTGATCGGGGCGGGGGCGACCTCGGGTGGCTCGCTGGACGCCTCGAACATCCTCAAACCGGCGCTCGCCGGCGGCAATCTGCGCTGCATCGGCTCCACCACCTACAAGGAGTTCCGCAACTACTTCGAGAAAGACCGCGCGCTCGTGCGCCGCTTCCAGAAGATCGACATCCCGGAGCCGAGCGAGGCGGAGACCGTCAAGATCCTCCAGGGCCTGCGGCCGTCTTTCGAGGCCCATCACGGCGTCAAATACACCGACCAGGCGCTCAAGGCCGCGGTCAAGCTCTCGGTGCGCTACATCCACGACCGCAAATTGCCCGACAAGGCGATCGACATCATCGACGAGGTCGGCGCGGCGCAGATGCTCAAGCCCGAGGGCAAGCGCGCCAAACTCATCGGCGTCAAAGAGATCGAAGAGATCGTCGCCAAGATGGCGCGCGTGCCGATCAAGGCGGTGAGCGCGCGCGACAAGCTCGCCCTCAAGACCCTCGAAAAAGACCTCAAGAGCGTCGTGTTCGGGCAGGACGCGGCGATCGAGGCGCTCGCCGCGGCGATCAAGCTCTCCCGCGCGGGCCTGCGCGATCCGCAAAAACCCATCGGCTGCTATCTGTTCAGCGGGCCCACGGGCGTGGGCAAGACCGAGGTCGCCCGCCAGCTCGCCAAGATCCTCGGCATCGAGCTCGTCCGCTTCGACATGTCCGAATACATGGAGCGGCACGCTGTCTCGCGGCTGATCGGGGCCCCGCCCGGCTACGTCGGCTTCGACCAGGGCGGGCTGTTGACGGACGCGATCGACCAACACCCCCACGCCGTATTGTTGTTGGACGAGATCGAAAAAGCGCATCCCGACGTCTTCAACATCCTCTTGCAGGTGATGGATTACGGCAAGCTGACCGACAACAACGGCAAGACGGTCGACTTCCGCAACGTCATCTTGATCATGACGACGAACGCCGGGGCGGCCGACATGCAGCGGCCGGCCATGGGCTTCGGCCGCGAAACCCGCGAGGGCGAGGACACCGAGGCCATCAAGCGGCTCTTCACCCCCGAGTTCCGCAACCGGCTCGACGCCGTCATCCCCTTCAAGCCGCTCACCCCCGAGATCGTCGCCTCGGTCGTCGACAAGTTCGTCAAGGAACTCGCCGCCCAGCTCGCGGACCGCAGGGTGTCCCTCGAAGTCGACGAGAAGGCGCGCGCCTGGCTGGCCGAGAAGGGCTACGAGCCGCTGTACGGCGCGCGGCCGCTCGCGCGCGTGATCCAAGAGCACATCAAGCGGCCCCTGGCCGACGAGCTCCTCTTCGGGCGGCTCGCCAAGGGCGGCAAGGTCAAGGTTTCGATCGAGAACGACAAGCCCGTCTTCGCCTTCGAGCCGGCCGAGCGCGGCCGCACCGCGCCGGGGAGCGCGGCCGAAGACGAAGAAGACGAGGCGGTGGTCTGAGCCCGCCGCGGCGGCGAACGCGCGACACCCGCGCTCGCGCCGGGGACCGAAAGCGGCGAGGCGGAAGGCGGACGCGACGACGCGGGGAACGCCGCTCGGCAGGCGATCGAGGCGCGGCTCCACGCGACCGCGGCGGGGCCCCGGAGCCGGGGTCGCGCGCCGGCCGGGACGCGGCCGCAGCGGCCGGAAGCCGGGCGTTTCTGCCATCGAAGACCCCGAGAGATCCGAAAGCCTGCGCGACGCCGCGGGGGAAGCCGCGCGCCCGCGGATGTCCGCGTGCCGGGTCGGAGCGGCCGGGCGCGCCGCGGCGCGCCGAAAGCCGGGGAACGCGACAGGGGCTCGGCGTGTCCGGCCGTCCCTGTCGCGGGAGAAGCCGCGGAAGGCGACGCGGAGGCGAGCCGCCTTGAGCCCGGGGGCGGCCGAACGCGGCGTCCGAGGGCGGCCCCGCGGGGAGCCGGGCCGCGATGCGCCGTGCCGCGGCGGCCGCGGGCCGACGCCGCTGCGGGGCCCGTCGCGCGCGCGGGGACGTCCCGGACGGGAAAGCCTTCGCGCGCGCCGGCGCGGACACCGTTAACGCTTTTTTCGGCGCGCCGCGTCAAGCTCGTCGCGCACGCCCATCGACGGGAGCGCGATCGTGGCGATCGCCCTCGGCCGCATCCGGTATTCGCTCGGGCCGCGGACGATGCGGTTCCTGCGCGACCTTCTCGCCCGGCTCCGCGCGATCGTCGGCCCGCGCGGGACGAGCCGGGCGCGGGCTTCGCGTCCGCTCGATGCGGCCCCGGCGAGCCGGCACGCGCGCCCGCACGCGGGGCGCGGGGTCGCGGGGGTCGCACTCGCGCGCTCCGCGCGGCTGCGGCCGAGCGCCGAAACGGTGCCGAAAGGCCGGTCCGCGGCGGTCGCCCGGGAGCCGGATGCGCGCGCGTCAATCGAGCATGGCGCGCGGCAACCAGAGCACGATCTCGGGGAACAGGATGCACAGGGCGAGCCCCGCGAGCTGCAGCGCGACGAAAGGCACGATGCCGCGATAGATCTCCGCCAAGCGGACCTCGGGCGGGCAGATGCCCTTCATGTAGAAGAGGGCGAAGCCGAAGGGCGGGGTGAGAAACGAGGTCTGGAGGTTCACCGCGAGCAGGATCGCGAACCAATAGACGATCTCGGGCTTGGCGACGTGGGTTCCGAAGTCGAGCGTCTTGAGCAGGGGCGCGAAGATCGGGAGCACGATGAGCGTGATCTCGACCCAGTCGAAGAAAAAACCGAGCAAAAAGACGATGACCATGATCAGGACGAGAATGCCCCAGCTGTCGAGGCCGGAGGCTCTGATCAGGTCCTCGACCACGTAATCGCCGCCGAGCGACCGGAACACGTAGGAGAAGGCGGTGGCCCCGATGAAGATGAAGAAGATCATCGCACAGGTGAGGCCGGTGCGTTCGCACACCTCGACGAGGGTGCGCAGGTCGAGACGGCCCTTGAGGGCCGCGAGCAGGATCGTGCCCGCCGCTCCCACGCCCGCCGCCTCGGTCGGGGTGGCCCAACCGGCGAAGATCGAGCCGAGAACGAGCACGATCAGGAAGACCGGTGGAAAGAAGCTCTTGAGCAGAAGGATCAGGAGCTCGCCCGCAGGCGGTGCGCTGGTCGCGAGCGGTGGCGCCACCGCCGGTCGGAGAGCGGCGAAGACGGCGATGTAACAGAGATACAAACCCGACAGCAAAAGACCGGGGAAGACCGCGCCGAAGAAGAGGTTGCCGACCGAGATCGACAAGAGATCGGCCATGATCACGAGCATGATCGAGGGCGGGATGAGGATCCCGAGGGTGCCGGCGGCGGCGATCGTGCCGGTGGCGAGCTCGTGGCTGTAGCGGCGCTCGAGCATCACCGGCAGCGCCATCATCGTGAGCATGACGACCGAGGCACCGATGATCCCGGTGGTCGCGGCCATGATCGTGCCCATGAGGGTGACGGCGAGCGCGAGGCCGCCCGGGACCCGGCGGAGGAGGATCTGGAGCGCGCGCAACAGATCGGCGGCCACGTCCGAGCGCTCGAGCATCGTTCCCATGAACACGAAGAGCGGGACCGCGACGAGCACCAGGTTTTCGGCGATACCGCCCCAGATCCGCGGCAAGAGGTTGAAGAACTCGATCGGCTTGAACACGTCGAAGAGGGTGCCGACGAAGCCGAAAGCGAGCGCGGATCCGCCGAGGACGAAGGCGACCGGATAGCCGGTGAACAACAGAAGAGCCACGCTCGCGAACATCGCGAGCGGCAAGAGGTCGACGAGGTGCATGGACGGATCTCAGCCGCGCGCGAGCGCTCGGCCGCTCTCCACCGGGACGACCCAGGGATCGACTTCGAGGCCGGGACGCCGCGCGAAGAGATAGACGCCGATCCGCAACAGCACGGCGAGACCGGCGAGGAAGGCGAGCACGAGGCCGAGGAGCAGGACCGACTTGATCACCCAGCGGTGCGGGATGCCGATGAGCGAGACCGAGGCTTCGGCGTTGATCCACGAGGTGCGCGCGAAATCGAAAGCGAACCAGATCACGAGCGCGGTATAGGGCAACATGAACAGAAGACAGCCGAAAAGCTCGATCCAGGCGCGCGAGCGCGGCGCCAGGCGCTCGAGGATCAGATCCACGCGCACGTGTGCGTTCCTGACGTAGCCGTAACCCAAGCAGAGGGCGAAGAGCGCGGTGTGCAGGTGCCACTCGAGCTCTTGGAGGATCGTCGAATGCGCGATCCCGCCCGTGAGCGCGAGCCCGAACTCGCGCAGGGCGGGGCTCTTGCGGCTGACGACGTCCCAGACGGTGACCAGGATCATGGGCAGGATCAGAAGGCAAGCGACGCGCCCCGCGATCTCGACGATCCGCCGCAAGATTTCGCTCGCGCGCAACAAGCGCTCCATCCCCTCGCTCCTCTCGCCCGTCGCAGCTTCGAAAAAGAAGCGGCGTCCCCGCGGACGCCGCTTCGTTTCTCACTTCAGATAGCCGATCTCGCGCCAGGCGGCGTACTTGGCGCGGAAGGCCTTGTAGTGCTCCCAGATCTCTTTGAAGCGCGGATCGGCCGCGGCTTCCTCTTCCGCGACCTTTTCCCAGGCCGCCTTGAAGGCGTCCAGGAACTCCCGCGGCCATTGGTGGATCTGCACGCCCTGTTGCTTGAAGAAGGCGAGGGCGTCGCCCTGGCGCGCCTCGCCCGCGCCCATGAGCCAGAGATTGGCGTCGTTGCAGGCGACCTCGATCATCTTCTGATAGGACTTCGGCAATTTGTTCCAGGCGTCCAGGTTGATGATGACGTCGACGAAGGACGCCTGCTGATGCCAGCCGGGGAAATAGTTGTGCTTGGCGATCTGATAGAATCCCAAATTCTTGTCGAGCGAGGGATAAGAAAATTCGGTGGCATCGATCACGCCGCGCTCCAGCGCGGGATAGATGTCACCGGCAGCGAGCAGCTGGGTGTTCACGCCGAATTTCTGCATCACCTTGGCGCCGAGGCCGAAGAAGCGCATCTTCAGCCCCTTGAGATCCTCGAGCGACTTGATCTCCTTGCGGAACCAACCCGAGGATTCGGCGATCACGATGCCGCACTGGAAACCTTTGATGTTGTGTTTGGCGAGCTCGCGATCGTAGAGTTCGTAGCCGCCACCGTGTTGGATCCAGGCGACGTATTCGTTGACGTTGGGCCCGAAGGGCACCGAGGCGAAGAAGACGAGGTGCGGGATGCGGCCGGCGTGGAAGCCCGGGGAAGAATAGGACATCTCGACCGAGCCCTTGGAGACCGCATCGAACACCTCGAGGGCGGGGACGAGCGCACCGGGCTCGTGGAACCGGATCTCGAAGTTCCCGTCCGACATCACCTTGATGTTGTCGATGAAACGCAGGATGTTCTGGCCGAGCACGTCGAGCGTGCTCGCATAAGAACTCGCGAGCTTCCAGCGCACCCTCTGCTGGGCTTCCGCCGGATCCGTGGCCGCCACGAGGGCCGCCGCGCAGGCGACGGCGCAGACCACCGCACGAAGTCGTTCGTCCATCGATCGGCCTCCCCGCCTCCTCGAACCGGGCGCAGCCTGCGGCGGCGTCCCGCGCCCTGTCAAGAACGCAAGGGAGCCATCTCGCCGCGTTCAGTCGGGCGACCGTTCGCGATAGGGGAGGGCGGCGCGCAAGGCCGCCCGATCGGCTTCCAGACGCGCCGTCTCGGCCGCCAGGAACCGCGCGACGGCGGCGCGCAGGGCGGGGTCGCGGAACCAGTGCGCGCTCCGGGTCCACACCGGCTCGTAGCCGCGCAAAAGCTTGTGCGGCCCTTGCGCGCCCGCTTCCACGCGCGCGAGATCGCGAGCGATGGCGAATTCGATCGCCCGGTAATAGCAGCACTCGAAGTGCAAGAAGCGGTATTCTTCGAGAGCGCCCCACCAGCGCCCGAACAGCGCGTCGCCCGCGGCGAAGTGCAGCGCCGCCGCCACGAGCCGACCGTGCGCGCGAGCGGCCACGACCACGACGCGATCGACGAAACGCTCGGCGAGCCCGGAGAAAAAAGCGGGGGCGAGATAGGCGTTGCCGAAGCGGCGATCGACCGTGCCGCGATAAAGCGGAAAGAAGGCGCGCAGAACGGGTGCCGCGGCCGCTCCTTCGAGGAGCTCGATCTCGAGGCCCGCCGCGGCGAGGCGGGCGCGCTCCTTGCGGATCGTCTTGCGCTTGTCGCTTCGGAGCGCGTCCAGGAAGTCGGCGAAGTCGCGATAGCCGCGATTGAACCAGTGGAACTGGATGCCCCGGCGCGACAAGAACCCTTCTTCGGCCAAAAGGCGCGCCTCTTCTTCGCGGCAGAAGGTGACGTGCAGCGACGACACGGCCGAGGCCCGGGCGAAGGCGACGAGCGCGCGCACGAGCGCGCGGCGGTCCTCCGCGTCGCGGGCGAAAAGACGCGGACCGCTCACCGGCGTGAAGGGTACGGCGACCTGGAGCTTGGGATAATAGCGCCCGCCCGCGCGCGCCCAGGCCTCCGCCCAGGCGTGATCGAAGACGTACTCGCCCCAGGAATGCGCCTTGAGCCAAAGAGGAGCGGCGGCGACGGGCTCGCCCGCCCGCTCGAGCAGAAGATGCGCGGGTCGCCAGCCGGTGCGTTCACAGGCCGAGCCGCTCGTTTCCAAGAGTTCGAGGAAACGGTGCGCGGTGAAGGGGTCGGAGCCGTCGCCCAGCCGATCCCAGGCTTCGGGCGCGAGCTCGCGGATGGACCCGAGCGAGCGGCACGCGAGGTCGGCCTCGCTCATCCTCCGTTCCCCCTCTCTCCGCTCCCTCGCGCCGTCCCGCGATCGCCTCCGCGCCCCGCGCGCGCCTCGGCCCCCGCCTTCGCGGCGCGCACGGAGGTGCCCTTCGCGCCGGAGCCGGTGCGGATCCCGCGCGCGGGACACGGCGCGGTTCCTCCCGTTGCACGCGCTCGGTGGATGCCGCAACCTCCCGCCCCGCGGGGAACGCCCGCGGGGAGGAGCCTCGATGACGACGCCGCGTGCCCGAGGGCTCGCGATGCCGGCGGAATGGGCGCCGCACCGGCGGTGCTGGATGGCCTGGCCTTGTCGCGAGGCGCTCTGGGGGCCTCGGCTCGAGGCGGCGCGGCGGGTGGTCGCCGAGGTCGCGCGCACGATCGCCGCCTTCGAGCCGGTGGTCATGCTCGCCCGGCCGGATCTCGTCGCGGGCGCCTCTCTGGCCTGCGGTCCCGGCATCGCGGTCTTGCCGATGCCTCAAGACGACAGCTGGACGCGCGATACCGGCCCCACTTTCGTGACCGGCCCGGGGGGCGTGCTCGCCGGTGTCGCTTGGCGCTTCAACGGCTGGGGGGAGGTGTGGCCGGATCACGTCCAGGACGCCCAGATGGCCCGGCGCCTGCTCGAGCATCTGGGCGTGCCGCGCTTCGACGCTCCGATCGTCCTCGAGGGCGGGGCGATCGCCGTCGACGGCGAGGGGACCTGTCTCGTCTGTGCGCCCTCGGTGCTCGATCCGCGGCGCAATCCCGGCCTCGATCGCGCCGCCATCGAGGCGGTGCTGCGCGATTACCTCGCGGTGGAGACGGTGATCTGGCTGCCGCACGGTCTCGTCGACGACGAGACCGGCGGACACGTCGACAACGTCGCCTGCTTCTGCGCTCCCGGTCGGGTCTTGGCGCTCGTGCGCGAGGAGCCGGAGGATCCCGATCACGCGGGCCTGGCCGCCAACCTCGCGGTCTTGCGCGCCTCGGTCGACGCCCGCGGCCGCGCCATCGAGGTCGTGCCGATCCGGGCTCCCAAGCCGCGCCTGCGGCCCGACGGCCGGCGGCTCACCTTGTCTTACGTGAACTTCTACCTCGCCAACGGCGCGGTGGTGATGCCCGCCTTCCGCGATCCCGCCGACCGCGCGGCCTACGAGATCCTCGGCGCCGCCTTCCCCGACCGCGAGGTCGTGCAGATCGAGGTCCTCGATCTCTTGTGGGGCGGAGGCGGCATCCACTGCATCACCCAGCAAGAGCCGCTTCCGCCTCCCTGAGCCGTCGGATGCAGCGCGCGACCGCGCCTTTCAGCGCGCCACGAGCTCGAGCTCGACCCGGCGATTGAGCGCCTGGGCCACGGGATCGGAGCCGGCGACGAGCGGTCGCTCCTCGCCCATGCCGGCGACCAGCAGGCGCGCCGCCGGCACCCCGGCCGCGATCAGCGCCTGGCCCAAGTTGAGGGCGCGGGCGAGCGCCACCTCGCGGTTGGACGCGAAGGGACCGCCGCGCCGGGGCGGCTGGTCGTCGGTATGCGCGGTGACGAGCAGCGTCCACGGGCGATCGGCGGGCAGACCCTTGAGCGCTTCGGCCATCTCTTTCGCGCGTGCGAGCCCGGCTTCGGACAGGCGCGTGCCGCCGCGGGCGAACAACAGGTCGGCGGGGACGATCACCTTCTCGGCGGCGACGCGCACCGCCGGTGTCCCGGCGAAGACCGGACGGAGCAGGGTCGGCAGCAGGGCCCGGAGCTGGGCTTCCGTCTCCTGCTGGCGGCGCAGGGCGGAGAGCTCGGATTGGACCGCGTCGAGCCGTGCGCGCAGCTCGGCCGACGCTCGCTCCGCCGCCTCGCGCGCACCCCGCTGGTTCGCGAGCTCGGCGGCGAGGGCGTCGCGGGCCTTGCCGAGCTCGGCGAGCTGCTGGCGCAGGCTCTGGAGCTCCTTCTGGGCCTCGGCGAGGGCGCTCTCGCGGGCACCGAGCTGGCCCTCGAGGGCCGAGAGACCGGTGCGGGCGAAGCCGAGCTCCTGCTCGAGCCGCTCGATCTGGACTTGCGCCTCGCGCCGCTCGGCGGCGAGCCGGTTCTCCGCCGCTTCGAGCTGCGCGCGGACCTCGAGCAGCGCCTTGCCGCGCGCGGCCAGCTCTTTTTCGAGCGCTTCCCGGGCCGAGCGTTGCGCGGCGAGCTGGTATTCGAGCTCCTCGATGCGCTCGGTGGTCTCGGCCTCGAGCCGCGCGCGTCGCCCTTCGAGCTCCTCGAGCGCCCGCTCGCGCGCCCGCACGAGACCGGCGAGCGCCTGCTCCTCCGCGCTCGCCCGCTCGAGCCGCTGCCGCAGTTCGAGGCTCTCGGCTTCGGCCCTGCGCACCGCCGCGCGCGCGGCTTCGAGTTCGGAGGCGAGCCGCGCGGTCTCGCGCTCGCGTTCGTTCGCTTGCGCGAGGGCGCGGTCGCGTTCGGCGGTGATCCGCCGCAGCTCGGCCTCGAGGGCGGCGAGGCGCTCGCGCGCTCCGGCCAGCTCCCGCGCCACCCCCTCCTGCTCGCTCTGCGCCTGCGCGAGCCGCAGCTCGAGCTCGCGCCGCTCGCCCAGGAGCCGCGCCGTCTCGCGCACCCGCTCCTCGAGCTCGCGGCTCGCGCGGTCGCGATCGGCGACGAGCAGCGCCAGCCGCCGCTCGCTTTCGCCCTTGAGGGTCTCGAGCTCGCGGACGAGGCCCTCGCGCTCGCCGCGCATGCGGGCGAGCTCCTCGCGCAGGGCTGCGAGCGCGCGCTCGCGCTCGGCCGCCGCCTCGGCGGCGCGGTCGCGCTCGGCCGCGGTCCGGCGCAACTCGCCCTCGAGCGAAGCGATGCGCGTCTCGCGCGCGGCGAGTTCGGCGGAAAGGCGCTTCTGTTCCTCTTCGAGCCGGCTCAGCCGCTCCCGGTGCGCGCGCGCGGCCTCCTCCTGGGCCCGCGCGCGCCGCTGCAGCTCTTCGTGCAGGGCTCCGATCTCGCGCGCGCGTTCGGCGAGGAGCGCTTCGCTGCGGGCGCGTTCCTCGCGCGCTTGCGCCCGCACCCGCGCGAGCTCGTCTTCGACCGCGGCGAGCCGGCGGGCGAGCTCGTCGCGCTCGGCGGTGGCGCGGGCGAGCTCCTCGCGCAGGGCGGCGAGCGTGCGCTCGCGCTCGGCCGCCTCCGCCATCGCCCGGTCCCGCTCGCCCGCGATCCGCCGCAGGTCCTCCTCGAGCGCCGCCAACCGCCCCTGGCGCAGGGCGAGCTCGCCTTTGAGGCTCTCCTCGAGCGCGCGGGCGGCGGCGAGCTTGCGCTCGAGCTCGCCGCGCACGGCGTCGAAACCCTCGCGCAAGGCGGCCATCCGCTGCTCCTGCTCGCTCGCCGCCGCCGCCAGCCGATCGCGCTCGGCGGTGATCCGGCGCAGTTCTTCGTGCAGGGCGACGGGATCGAGGGGCGGGGTCTTGGCGAGCGCGACGGGGCTCGCCTGGCTCAGAAGGGAAGCGAAGAGCACGGCTGCGGCCGTCTTCGGGCGGATCACGGTGGTCATGGCGTACCCCCCTTCCTCGCGGCTTGCGGTCACGGTCGCCCCGCACCGTCGCTTAGACGATGGAATCCGCGCGCGAAAGCGCCTTCGCGCGCGAGATCGCGACGCTCAGAAGCGGGCGAGGCGCGCGATCAACAGCTCGAAGAAGCCTTCCGCGTCGATCTCGGTCAGCAGCCGGACCTCCGCGGGATCGCCGTCCGCGGGGAAGGAGACGACCGAGCGACCGCGACAGAAGCGACCCTCGGTCTCGATCGCGACCCGCGCGCGCCGGGCGCGGAAGAGCCCGGGGCGGAGCAACCAGGCGAGCGCGCAGGGATCGTGCAAGGCGGCGCCCTCGCCGTCGCCGCGGGCGCGGCAGCGGGCGTCGTAGAAGGCGAGGAAATCCGCGCAGGCGCGCGCCACCGGGTTGCCGAGGGCGCGGATGCGCGCGAGCCTCTCGGGGTTCAGGCGCACGCGACGGGTGAGATCGAGCGGCACCATGGTGATCGGTGCGCCGGAGCCGAAGACCACCGCCGCGGCGTGCGGATCGACCCAGAAGTTGAACTCGGCCGCGGGCGTGACGTTGCCGAGACCGATCGCGCCCCCCATGACCACGATCTCGGCGAGGCGGGGAACGATCGCCGGCTCGAGCAGGAACGCGAGGGCGACATTCGTCAGAGGCCCGATCGCGCACAGGCTCACCGTGCCCGGCGGGTGCTCCGCGATCGTGCGGACGATCGTTCGGACCGCGTGTTCGGATGCGAGCGGCAGCCGCGGCGGGGGCAGATCGACCCCGTCCAGCCCGCTGTCCCCGTGGATCGCCTCGGCGGTGGAAAGCGGCACGAGAACGGGCCGCGCGCAGCCGGCGTGCACCGGCACCTCGGGCCGGCCGGCGAGCTCGAGGATCTTGCGCGCGTTCGCGCTCGCGAGCTCGAGCGGGACGTTGCCGGCGACCGTCGTCACCGCCGCGAGCGCGATCTCCTCGGGCGAGGCGAGAGCGAGCAGAAGCGCGAGCGCATCGTCTTGGCCCGGATCGCAATCGAGGACGAGCTTCCGCGCCATCGCCGGTCGCGCCGCCCTCACCGCTCGGTGAGCTTGAACTCGATCCGCCGGTTGCGCCGCCAGGCGAGCTCGGTGTCGGCGGGATCGAGGGGGCGGAACTCGCCGAAGCCGGCGGCGACCAGGCGTTCGGGCGGAATGCCCTCGCGGATCAGGAATTCGACCACCGAGATCGCCCGGGCGGTGGAGAGCTCCCAGTTCGAGCGGAAGGGCGAACCGGGGCCCACCGGTCGGCGGTCGGTGTGGCCGTCGACCCGGAGCACCCAGTCGATGTCGCGCGGGATCCGCGCCGCCACCTCGCGCAGCGTGGCGGCCAGCCGGCGCAGCTGCGCCTCCCCTTCCGGCTGCAGCCGCGCCGATCCCGAGGGAAAGAGGACTTCCGCTTGGAACACGAAGCGGTCGCCGACGATCACGACTTCCGGTCGATCGCCGAGGATCCGCCGGAGCCGCCCGAAGAACTCGCTGCGGTACTCTTCGAGCTGCTCGACGCGCTGCAGGAGCGCCGCGTTCAGACGCGCCCCGAGCTCGTCGATCAGGAGTTTCTGACGGTCGACTTCGGCTTCCGAGCGTTCGAGCGCGGCGGCGACCCGGCGCAGCTGATCGGTGGTCGCGCCGAGCACGCGGTTGAGCCGCTCGACCTCGGCCCGGGTCAGGCCGAGCTCGCTCTCGCGTTCGCCCAGCCGCGCCTCGAGCTCGCGGATGCGCGCCTCGCGCGCCTCGAGCTCGCGCGCGAGCGCCGCCGTGCGCGCCCGCTCGCTCTCCCGCTCCCGCTCGAGCACGGCGAGCCGTTCGCCCAGGCCGGCTCTCTCGGCCTCGACCCCGCTCAACTGCGCGGCGAGTCGCTCGAGCCGCGCGGTGAGATCCGCGATCGTCCGCGCGCGCTCGTCCTCGAGGCTCTGCAGCCGCGCCTGCAGCTGCGCGCGGTCGCTGGCGAGCGTCTCGAGACGGGTTTCGAGTTCGGCTTTGCTCGATTTCAGGCTCTCCGCGGTCTGTCCGGTGGCGGCGAGGCGTCCGGTCGCCGCCTCGATCTGTTTTTCGAGGAACTCGAGCGCCCGATCGCGCTCGGCCGCGGCTTCGCTCAACCGCTCCAGCTGCTGTTGCATCCGCTCGAGAAGCGCTTCGACCTCGGCCGGGGACGGAGCGGACGGGGTCTGTGCGCGGACCGGGCGGTCGAGCGCCGCTCCGAGCGCGAGCGCCGAACACGAGGCGAGCACGAGCGGGAGGCGAAGCGAGCGCACCTGCGAGATCTCCCCCGAGCTGCGCGCGCAACGATAGAGCCCTCCGGCGGCGGCACAAGGTCGCGCGCTTCAGCGTCCGCGGGTGGCGAAGCGCACCGCTTCTTCGGCGGCGCGCACGAGGGCGCGGGCCTTGTTGAGAGTCTCTTGATATTCGGCCGCCGGGTCGCTGTCGTGGACGATGCCGGCTCCGGCCTGGACGATCATCGCGCCGTCCTTGACCAGCGCGGTCCTGAGCCCGATGCAGGTGTCCATCGAGCCGTCGGCCGCGAAATAGCCGATCGTGCCGGCATAGAAGCTGCGCCGGACCGGCTCCAGCTCCTCGATGATCTCCATCGCCCGCACCTTCGGCGCACCGCTCACCGTGCCGGCGGGAAAGCCGGCGACGAGCGCATCGAGCGCTTCGAGATCGGGGCGCAACAGGCCTTCGACGTTGGAGGAGATGTGCATGACGTGGCTGTAGCGCTCGACCACCATCTTCTCGGTCACGCGCACTGTGCCGACCTGCGCCACCCGCCCCACGTCGTTGCGGCCGAGATCGAGGAGCATGAGGTGCTCGGCGCGCTCTTTGGGATCGGCGAGCATCTCGGCGGCGAGCGCCTCGTCTTCCTCGCGCGTGGCACCGCGGCGGCGCGTGCCCGCCAAAGGGCGGATCGTGACCTTGCCGTCGCGCAAACGGACGAGGATCTCGGGGCTCGAGCCCACGAGGGCGAAGGCGCCGAAGTCCAAGAAAAAGAGAAAGGGCGAGGGGTTGAGCCGCCGGAGCGCGCGATAGAGCGCCAGGGGCGGAAGCGAAAACGGCACGGTGAAGCGCTGCGAGATCACGATCTGGAAGGCGTCGCCCGCGGCGATGTACTCCTTGCAGCGCCGCACCATCGCCTCGAACGCCTCGCGCGACATCATCGGCTGAGGCTCGACCGGGACGACGTCGCGGCGCGGCGGCTCGTGGCGGATGCCGCGGTCGAAATCCTCCACCGCCTCGAACAGCCGTTCCTGCGCGAGATCCCAAGCGCGCGCGGCGGAGAGCCCTTCCGTGGGCCAGACCGGGGTCACGAGGGTGACCTGATCGGCGAGATTGTCGAACACCGCGACGATCGTCGGGCGCACGAAGATCGCATCGGGCAGGCCCAGAGGGTCGGGCGCGATCGCGGGCAGCCGCTCCATCAGCCGGACCATGTCGTAGGCCATGTAGCCGAACAGGCCGGCCGCCGGCGGCGGCAGCCCGGGGGGCATGGGGATGCGGCTCTCCCGGATGAGCGCGCGCAAGGAGGCGAGGGCGGGCAGAGGTTCCGGGACGAAGGCCTCGCGATCGATGCGCGCGCGACGGTTGATCTCCGCCCGCTCGCCCCGACAGCGCCAGACCAGATCGGGCTTGAGGCCGATGATCGAATAGCGGCCGCGGATCGCTCCGCCCTCCACGCTCTCCAGCAAGAAGCTCCACGGCCGGCCGTCGGCGAGCTTGAGCAGAGCCGAAACCGGCGTCTCGAGGTCGGCGACGAGGCTCGTCCACACCACCTGCGGCCGCCCGGCCTCGTACTCTCGGACGAAGCTGGCGCGATCGGGTTCGGCGAGCACGGATCTCAGCGTCCCATCTGCTCGACCAGGCGCGCGAACACGCGCCCGTCGCGGGTGACCGGATAACGTTTCTCGAGGGCCCGCTCGTAGCCCGCGAGCAGGGCATCGAGGAGAGCGTCGCGCAGCTCCTCGGCGATCGGCCCCGGATCGCCGCCTTCCGGAGCCGGCAGGATCTCGTCGGCGACCACGATCGCGAAGCCCTGCGGGGCGGGTGCGGGCTCGGGCGCCGGCCGGCCCGCCGGCGCGGCGAAGAGCGCCCGCACCACCTCGCCGCCGAGCCGCTCGTGGACGTCGCCGCGGCGGAAGGGGCCGATGTGGTGCAGCTCGAGCCCGCCGCCCTCGCGCGCGAGATCGAACAGCGACTCCCCGGCCTGCGCGCGGGCGAGGAGCGAGCGCGCCCGCTCGCGGGTGCGCCTGCGCTGCTCGGCGAGCTTCCAGCCGATCGCGGCGGCGGCGCGCACCTCGGAAAGCGTCTGCGCGCGCGCGGGCGCGATGCTCTCGACCCGGACGACGAAATAGCGGTCGTCCTTGCCGTGCACGACGAGGGAAGTCTCTTGCGCGCGCAGGCGGAAGATCTCGGCGAGCATCTCCTTGGAGAGCGCCGGCTCGCGCACGGGGACCCCGCGGCCGTCGCGGCCCTCGGCGTCCACCGCGGCGAGCCGGAAGTGGCGCGCGCCCAGCCGGCGCGCCGCCTCTTCGAGGCTTTCGCCGGCGGCGAGGGCGTCGTCGAGGCGATCGGCGAGCTCGGGCAGGCGGTCGGCCGCCCGGCGCCGGCCGAGCTCGCGTCGCAGCTCCGCGCGGACCTCGGCGAACGGACGCACGCGTTCCGGCTCGATCCGCTCGAGGCGCAAGAGATGCCAGCCGAAGAGGCTCTCCACCGGCCCGCCCGTCTCTCCCGGAGCGAGAGAGAACAGCAGCCGGTCGATCTCCTCCGGCAGGACGCCGCGTTCCGCCGGTCCCAGGGTCGCGAAGGACACGCCTTCGGCTTCGAGCGCGCGCGCGATCTCCTGAAAGCTCTCGCCGCGCGCCGCGCGCCGCGCGGCTTCCTCGAGAACCGCACGGTCTTTGGCCAGGAGCTGGCTCCCGCTGCGCTGCTCGGGGGTGGTGTACGCCGAGCGCCGACGTTCGTATTCGGCCGCGAGCTCCTCTTCGGAAGGGGCGTACTCCTCGGCGAGATCCTCGGCGGCGAGGATCACGAGCTCGACGCTGCGCAGCTCGGGTACGGTGAACGCCGCGCGGTTCTCTTCGAGCCAGGCTTCGAGGGTGGCGTCGTCGGGCTCGGGGACCTCGACGCCGGCGACCGGGACGAGGAGTGCGCGGCCGCGCCGGCGCTCCTCGCGGTGGCGCGCGAGCGTGCGCGCGAGCTCCCCGGGCGCGCGCACCGCCCCGCTCGCCGCCTCGACCAGGCGCGCGCGCAAGACCTCGCCCGCGAGCTGTTCGGTGTATTCCGCCTCGCTCAGGCCGAGCTCGCGCAGGACCCACGCGAAGCGCTGGCGATCGAAGCCCTCGGGTCCCTGGAAGGCCGGTTGCTCGCGGACGATGCGCGCGAGCGTGCCCGGATCGACCTCGATCCCGAGCTCGCGGGCGTGGAGCTCGACCAGGCGCCGCGCGACGAGCCGGTCGAGGGAGCGGCGCAGGAGGCCCTCGACGACCTGCGGGCTGCGCTCGAGCTCGCCGCCGAGTTGCTCGCGCAGGGTCCGGAAGCCGCGCTCGGCCTCGCGCACGAGCTGTTCGGGGCGGATCTCGGTGCCTCCCACTTCCGCCACCACCTCGCTCGGGGCGCCGCGCACGAAGACGTCGCCGATGCCCCAGATCGCGAAGCTCGCGACGAGAAGCAAAAGAAAAGCCTTGACCACCCAGCTGGTGGCGTAGCGGCGCATCGCGTCGAGCATCGAGGAGCCCGTTCCCGCAAGGTTCGGACGGGTCCACTTAGATGATCCGCGGGCGGGACCGCAACCGCCGCCGGAGCGCTGCGGCGCTGCGGCCGCGGCGGCGAGCCTTCAAAGCGCCGGCGCCCTGTGCTAGCTCGCCCGCGTGGCGCGTGGCGGGCGGAAAAGATGCGGCTCGATCGGCCGATCGTGTTCGGCAATTGGAAGATGAACGGGCTGCGGGCCGAGGGGCTCGCCCTGGCCGGGGCCCTGGCCGAGCGGGCGGTGCGCCTTTCGGGCACGCTCGGGATCTTCCCGCCCTTCACCATCCTCCACGCGGTGGCGCAACGCGTGCGCGAGACCGCGATCCTCGTGGGCGGGCAGGACTGTCACGAGCGGGCCTTCGGGGCCTTCACCGGCTGTGTTTCCGCGCCCATGCTCGTCGACGCCGGGGCGCGGGCGGTGATCCTCGGTCATTCCGAGCGCCGGCACGGGCTCGGGGAGACGGACGCCCTCGTCCGCGCCAAGCTGCAGGCGGCGCGCGCCGCGGGCCTGCTCGTGGTGCTCTGCGTGGGCGAAACCGAAGAGGAACGGCTCGCCGGAAAATGCGAGGAGCGCCTCCGGGCCCAGCTCGAGGGCAGCCTGCCCCCGGGGATCGGGCCGGAAGGGCTCGTGGTGGCCTACGAGCCCGTCTGGGCGATCGGCACCGGGCGCACGCCCACCGCGCAGGACATCGGCTCGACGCACGCCGCCTTGCGCTCCATGCTCAAAAGGTGTGTGGTCGGGGGCGAAGAGGTCCCGATCCTCTACGGGGGCTCGGTGAAGCCCGAGAACGCCGCCGAGATCATGGCGACCGAGGGGGTCGACGGCGTGCTCGTGGGCGGGGCGAGCCTGGACGCGCGCGCATTCTGGAGCATCTATCAGGCGGGGGGCGGGGCCTGAGCCCCGCTCCGAGACGCGCTCGGACCGGACGACGATGGCGACCGTGGTGCTCGTGATCCACGTCATGATCGCGATAGCGCTCGTGGGCGTGGTGCTCTTGCAGCGCAGCGAAGGGGGCGGGCTCGGCCTGGGCACGGGCACCATGGGCGGGCTCATGACCACGCGGGGCACCGCCAACCTGTTGACGCGCACGACCGCGATCCTCGCCGCCTGCTTCATGGCGACGAGCATCATCCTCGCCATTCTCTCCGGGAACACCGGCAAACCGACTTCGATCCTCGACGTGCCGCCCGCCGCGCCGAGCGCGCCGGCGGTGCCGACCCCGCCGGTGGCGCAGTGAACCGGTCGCGGGAAGGGCGGGCGTGAACGACACCCGCTACGTCTTCATCACCGGCGGGGTGGTCTCCTCGCTCGGCAAGGGCCTCGCCGCCGCCGCGCTCGGCGCGCTCTTGCAGGCGCGCGGCTATCGCGTGCGCCTGCGCAAGCTCGACCCCTATCTGAACGTCGATCCGGGGACCATGTCCCCTTATCAGCACGGGGAAGTCTTCGTCACCGACGACGGAGCCGAAACCGACCTCGACCTCGGGCATTACGAGCGGTTCACGGGCGTGCCGGCGCGCGCCACCGACAGCGTGTCGGCCGGGCGCATCTATTGGACCGTGCTCACCCGCGAGCGCCGCGGCGATTACCTCGGGGCGACCGTGCAGGTCATCCCGCACGTGACGAACGCGATCAAGGAATTCATCACCAACGACACCGCCGATGCCGAGATCGTCATCTGCGAGATCGGCGGAACCGTGGGCGACATCGAGGGGCTGCCCTTCCTCGAGGCCATCCGCCAGATGGGGCTCGAGCTGCCGCGCGGCCGCTGCGCCTACGTCCACGTCACCCTCGTGCCCTTCATCGCCTCGGCGAAAGAGCTCAAGACCAAGCCCACCCAGCATTCGGTGGCGGCGCTGCGCGGCATCGGCATCCAGCCCGATCTCCTCTTGTGCCGCACCGAGCATCCCATCCCCTCGGATGCGCGGCGCAAGATCGCGCTCCAGTGCAGCGTGCGCGAGCCGGCGGTCATCGAGGCGCGCGACTGCCGATCGATCTACGAGGTGCCGCTGCGCTACCACGCCGAGGGCTTCGACACCCAGCTGCTTTCCGCGCTCGGACTGCCGGTGGAAGGCGAGCCGGATCTCGAGCCCTGGCGGCGCATCCTCGCCCGGCTCGAGCGGCCGGAAGGCGAGGTGCGGGTGGCCATCGTCGGCAAGTACACGGGCCTCGCCGACGCCTACAAATCCTTGAACGAGGCGCTCGTGCACGGGGGTATCGCGAACCGCGTGCGCGTGCTCGTCGACTGGGTCGACGCCGAGGAGCTCGCGCGCTCGGATCTCGAGGCGCGGCTCAAAGACGCCGACGCCGTGCTCGTCCCGGGCGGCTTCGGCGAGCGCGGGGTGGACGGCAAGCTCGCCGCGGTGCGCTTCGCGCGCGAGCGCAAGCTGCCCTTTTTGGGCATCTGCTTCGGCATGCAGCTCGCCTGCATCGAAGCGGCGCGGAACATCGCCGGCCTTTCCGGCGCGTCCTCGACCGAGTTCGGGCCCTGCGAGCATCCGATCGTCGGGCTTCTCACCGAATGGGAGCGCGAGGGCACGATCGAGCGGCGCTCGGCTTCCGACGCCAAGGGCGGGACGATGCGTCTGGGGGCGTACCCGTGCGAGATCGCCCCCGGCTCCCTCGCCGAGAAGGCCTATGGTGTGCGCCGGATCAGCGAGCGCCACCGCCACCGCTACGAGGTCAACATCCGTTACAAGGAGCTCCTCGAGCGCACCGGGCTGTGGTTCTCGGGCATGTCGCCCGACGGACGACTGCCCGAGATCGTCGAGCGGCGCGACCATCCGTGGTTCGTCGGCGTGCAGTTCCACCCCGAGCTCAAATCGCGCCCCTTCGCTCCGCATCCGCTGTTCGCGGCCTTCATCGCCGCCGCCGTCGCGCAGTCGAGGCTCGTGTGAACGCCGCCGATCGCCAGGTTCGGGTCGGGCCCGTCACCTTCGGCCGCACGCTGCCCTTCGTGCTGATCGCCGGACCCTGCGCGATCGAGAGCCGCGAGCACGCGCTCTTCATGGCCGAGCGGCTGGCCGCGCTCGCCACCGAGAAGGGCGTGCCCTTCGTCTTCAAGGCGTCCTTCGACAAGGCCAACCGGACCAGCGCCGAGAGCGCGCGCGGGGTCGGCATCGAATCGGGGCTCGCGATCCTCGCCGAGATCCGCGAGCGCGTGGGCTGCCCGGTGCTCACCGACGTGCACGAGAGCTGGCAGTGCGAAAAGGCGGCTCGGGCCGTCGACATCCTCCAGATCCCGGCGTTTTTGTGTCGCCAGACGGATCTCCTCGCCGCCGCCGCCGCCACCGGACGCGTGGTCAACGTCAAGAAAGGCCAGTTCCTCGCACCTTGGGACATGCGCCAGGTGGCGGCCAAGCTCGAGCGGTTCGGGGCGCGGGGCATCCTTCTGACCGAGCGCGGGGTCTCTTTCGGCTACAATACGCTCGTCAACGATTTCCGCGCCCTCGCCTATCTCGAGGAGACGGGCTGGCCCGTGGTCTTCGACGCCACCCATTCCGTGCAGCAGCCCGGAGGGCTGGGCGGACGTTCGGGCGGAGAGCGGCGCTTCGTGCCGCTTCTCGCCCGCGCCGCGGTGGCGGTGGGGGTGGCGGCGCTGTTCGTCGAGACCCACGACGATCCCGACCGCGCGCTCTCCGACGGGCCGAACATGGTCCCCCTCGATCGCATGGGCGAGCTCCTCGACGACCTTCTGGCCTTCGATCGGCTCGCCAAGAGCCGACCGCGCCCGTCTTTGTGAAGGAGGCAGCCGTGGCGAGAACCGAGATCGTCGCCGTGCGCGGCCGCGAGATCCTGGATTCGCGCGGCAATCCCACGGTCGAGGTGGAAGTCGAGCTCGCCTGCGGGGCGGTGGGCCGGGCGGCGGTGCCCTCGGGGGCCTCGACCGGCAGCCGCGAGGCGCTCGAGCTCCGCGACGGCGATCCCGCCCGCTACGGGGGCAAAGGCGTGCGCCTCGCGGTGGCCGCGGTCCACGGCGAGATCGCGGATCTGCTCGTGGGCCGCGACGCCACCGAACAGATCGCCATCGACGAGGCGCTGCGCCGGCTCGACGGGACGCCCGAGAAACGCCGGCTCGGCGCGAACGCCGTGTTGGGGGCGAGCCTCGCCACGGCCAGGGCCGCCGCCGCGGCGCTGCGGCTCCCGCTCTACCGCTATCTCGGCGGGGTGGGCGCGCGCACGCTGCCGGTACCGCTCATGAACGTCATCAACGGCGGGGTGCACGCCGACAATCCGATCGACATCCAGGAGTTCATGATCGTGCCCGTGGGCGCGCCGAGCTTCGC
Organism: Geminicoccaceae bacterium; assembly: GCA_025062095.1. Lineage (GTDB taxonomy): Bacteria > Pseudomonadota > Alphaproteobacteria > Geminicoccales > Geminicoccaceae > JANXAZ01. The sequence goes on along the minus strand of JANXAZ010000020.1, from coordinate 35,918 downwards.
CGAGGCGCTGCGCATCGGCGCCGAGGTCTTCCACGCCCTCAAGCGCGCGCTCAAAGAGGCCGGCCACGACACGAACGTCGGCGACGAGGGCGGCTTCGCGCCCAAGCTCGCGAGCGCCGAGGAGGCTTTGGGCTTTCTTTCCCGAGCGGTGGAGAGAGCCGGTTATCGGCCGGGCGAGGACGTGGTGTTCGCGCTCGACTGCGCGGCCTCCGAGTTCTACCGCGAGGGTCGGTATCACCTCGAAGGACGGCGGCTCGACGCCGTGGGCATGGTGGACTACCTCGAAGGGCTCGTCGCGCGCTTTCCGATCGTCTCGATCGAAGACGGCATGGCCGAGGGCGACCGGGAGGGTTGGAAGCTCCTCACCCGCCGATTGGGGGATCGGGTCCAGCTCGTGGGCGACGATCTCTTCGTCACCAACCCCGCGATCTTGCGCGAAGGCATCCGCGAGGGTCTGGCGAACGCGATCCTGATCAAGGTCAACCAGATCGGCACGTTGAGCGAGACGCTCGAAGCGGTGGATCTCGCGCTGCGCAACCGCTATCGTGCGATCGTCTCGCATCGGTCGGGCGAAACGGAGGACACGACGATCGCCGATCTCGCCGTCGCCACCAACGCCGGGCAGATCAAGACCGGCTCGCTGTCGCGCTCGGATCGGCTCGCCAAGTACAACCAGCTCTTGCGCATCGAAGAAGAGCTGGGTCCGGTAGCGCGCTATCCCGGCCGCGGGGCGTTTTCCGGGCCGTGAGCCGCTTCGGCCCGGTCGCCGCGGCCACGGCCGCCGTCAAGCGGCACTGGCCGAGCCTGCTCGCGGTTCTCCTGCTGATTTATTTCGCCGTGCAGGCGGTGCGCGGGGAGCGGGGGCTGTGGGCCTGGTTCGCGCTGCGCGGGGAGCTCGCCCGGGCGCGAGACGAGCTCGCCGAGCTGCGGGCCGAGCGGGCGCGGCTGGAGGCGCGCAAGGCGGCACTTTCCCCCGAGCGCATCGATCCCGATCTTCTGGAAGAGGAGCTGCGCCGGGCGGGATACCTGGGGGAGCGCGAATTCCTGCTCCTCCTCCCGCGCCGCGGCGGACAGTGAAGCCGGCGGCGCTGGTTCGCCGGGCGCGGCTCGTGTAGATTGAGGCGAGCGATCGCCGCGGCCGCATGCGGCGACGGCGCGCGGGAGGTGCCCGAGGATGGCGAGCGGTGTACGGGCGGCCAGGACGGCCGGAACCGTCGCGGTGGAAGTGATCGAACCCAAGCCGGTCGTTCCCCCGGCCGAGGAACTCTTCAAGCTCTATCGCGAGATGCTCTTGATCCGCCGCTTCGAGGAGAAGGCGGGTCAGCTCTACGGCATGGGGCTCATCGGCGGCTTCTGTCACCTCTACATCGGCCAGGAGGCGGTCGCGGTCGGCATCCAACACGCGCTCACCGAGAAGGACTCGGTGATCACCGGCTACCGCGACCACGGCCACATGCTCGTGTGCGGGATGGATCCGCGCCGGGTGATGGCCGAGCTCGCCGGACGGGTGACGGGCTATTCCAAAGGCAAGGGCGGCTCGATGCACATGTTCGCCAAGGAGGTGCGCTTTTACGGCGGGCACGGCATCGTCGGCGCCCAGGTCGCGCTCGGCACGGGGATCGCCTTCGCGCACAAGTACAAGAAAGACGGCGGGATCTGCGTGACCTATTTCGGCGACGGCGCCGCCAACCAGGGGCAGGTCTACGAGTCCTTCAACATGGCCGCCCTGTGGAAGCTGCCCGTGCTCTACGTCATCGAGAACAACCGCTACGCCATGGGCACCTCCACGGAGCGGCACGCCTCCACCCGCGAACTCTACCAGCGCGGCCTCGCCTTCGGCATCCCGGGCGCGCAGGTGGACGGGATGGACGTGCTCGCGGTGCGCGAGAAGGCCATCGAGGCGGTGAAATACGTGCGCGAGGGCAACGGGCCCTTCGTGCTCGAGGCCCTCACCTATCGCTACCGCGGTCACTCCATGTCCGATCCGGGCAAATACCGCACCAAAGAAGAAGTGCAGGAGATGCGCGAGCGCCACGATCCGATCGACAAGCTCAAGGCGCTCATGATCGCCGAAGGCATCGCCGACGAGGCGCGCTTCAAGGAAATCGACAAAGAAATCCGCGACATCTGCAACGAGGCGGCGCGCTTCGCGCAGGACAGCCCGGAACCGGATCCGTCCGAACTCTACACCGACGTTCTCGTCGAAGCCTGAGGCCGGCGCCGCGCGCGGGCGGCCCTTCGCGCGCCGGTGCGACCTCGGGGCGAAGCTGGGAGGGAAGGGATGCCCACACCCGTTCTCATGCCGGCGCTCTCGCCGACCATGACCGAGGGGACGCTCGCGCGCTGGCTCAAGAAGCCGGGAGATCGGGTCAAGCCGGGCGAGGTCATCGCCGAGATCGAGACCGACAAGGCGACCATGGAGGTCGAGGCGGTCGACGAGGGCACGATCGCCGAGATCCTGGTCCCGGAAGGAACCGAAGGGGTCAAGGTCAACACGCCGATCGCGCTGATCGTGGCCGAGGGCGAAAGCCCGCCGGCCGCGGCCGCTGCTCCGCCCCCGCCGCGCGGCGCGGAGGCCGCGCGGCCCGCGGCTCCCGCCGCCCCGCGCGTGCTGCGCCCGATCGAACCCCTGGAGGAGAGCTGGGCGGGGGCGAAGACGGTCAAGCTCACCGTGCGCGAGGCGCTGCGCGACGCCATGGCGGAGGAGATGCGGCGCGATCCGACCGTCTTCTTGATGGGCGAGGAGGTCGGCTATTACCAGGGTGCTTACAAGGTGAGCCAGGGCCTCCTCGACGAGTTCGGCCCCGAGCGGGTGATCGACACCCCGATCACCGAGTACGGTTTCACCGGACTGGGGGTGGGCGCGGCGATGGCCGGCCTGAGGCCGATCGTCGAGTTCATGACGTGGAACTTCGCCATGCAGGCGATCGACCACATCATCAACTCCGCGGCCAAGACGCTGTACATGTCGGGCGGCCAGATGAACTGCCCGATCGTCTTCCGCGGGCCCAACGGAGCCGCGGCCCGCGTCGCCGCCCAGCACAGCCAGGAATACAGCTCCTGGTACGCGCACTGCCCCGGGCTCAAGGTCGTGGCGCCCTATTCCGCCGCCGACGCCAAGGGCCTGCTCAAAGCCGCGATCCGCGATCCCAACCCGGTCGTCTTCCTCGAGAACGAGGTACTCTACGGGAAGAGCTTCGAGGTCCCCGACGTCCCCGATCTCCTCGTGCCGATCGGCCGCGCCAAGATCCTGCGCAGAGGCCGCGACCTCACGATCACCGCCTTCTCGATCATGGTCGGCAAGGCGCTCGAAGCGGCGGAGCGGCTCGCCGCCAAGGGCATCGAGGCGGAAGTCGTCGATCTGCGCACGCTGCGGCCGCTGGACGTCGAGACGGTGGTCGAATCGGTCAAGCGCACGAACCGGCTGCTGTCGGTCGAGGAGGGCTGGCCGGTCTGCGGCATCGGCGCCGAACTCGCCGCGCTCGTGATGGAGCACGCCTTCGATTGGCTCGATGCACCGGTGGTGCGGGTGACCGGCAAAGACGTGCCCATGCCTTATGCCGCCAACCTCGAGCGCCTGGCTCTGCCCCAGGTCGAGGACATCGCGGCGGCGGCGGAAGCGCTCGTCGCCCGCCGCATCTGAACCGCGCGCTCGAACGAAAGGAGGCCGCGTACCGTGCCGACGCCGATCCTCATGCCGGCGCTCTCGCCGACCATGACCGAGGGGACGCTCGCGCGCTGGCTCAAGAAAGAGGGCGATCCGGTCAAGGCGGGCGAGGTCGTCGCCGAGATCGAGACCGACAAGGCGACCATGGAGGTCGAGGCGGTCGACGAGGGCATCCTCGGCAAGATCCTCGTGCCCGAGGGCACGGAAGGGGTGAAGGTCAACACCCCCATCGCGCTCCTCGTCCAAGAAGGCGAAGACGCGAGCGCGCTCGTGGTCCCCGCAGCGCGCGGGAACGGAGAAGCGCGCGCCCCCGAAGCCGCTGCCGCCGCGGCGGCCGCGCCCGCCCCGGCCGCCGCGCCCGCCCCGGCGCCGAGCGAGCCGCGCGCCGGGCGGATCTTCGCGAGCCCGCTCGCGCGCCGGATGGCGGCCCAGGCCGGGCTCGATCTCGCGACGATCCGCGGCACCGGGCCGCACGGGCGGATCGTGAAGGCGGACGTCGAAGCGGCGCTCGCCGCCCGCGCGGCGGCGGCTCCGGCTGCCCCGGCCGCCGCGCCGCCGCCCGCCCCCGCGGTCGCGGCGGTCGAAGTCGTCCCGCCGGCGGCGCCGGCGGTGATCGCCCCGCCGCCCGGGGTCGCCTTCGAGGAGATCCGGCTCGATTCAATGCGCAAGACGATCGCGCGGCGGCTCCTCGAAGCCAAACAGACCGTTCCACATTTTTATCTCACGATCGACGTCGAGCTCGATGCGCTTCTGGATCTGCGCGCCAAGCTCAATGCGCGTCCCAACGTCGATTACAAGCTCTCGGTCAACGATTTCCTGATCAAGGCGGTGGCGCTCGCCCTGCGCCGGGTGCCGGAGTGCAACGCGAGCTTCGCCGGGGACAAGATCCTGCGCTACAAGGACGTCGATATCGCGGTCGCGGTGGCGATCGAAGGCGGGCTCGTCACCCCCGTGATCCGCAAGGCGGACCAGAAGACGCTCTCGGTGATCTCGGCGGAGATGAAAGACCTCGCCGCGCGCGCGCGCGCCCGCAAGCTCGCACCCGAAGAATACCAAGGCGGCGGCTTCACGATCTCGAACCTCGGCATGTACGGGATCCGCGAATTCGCCGCGATCATCAATCCGCCGCAAGCCTGCATCCTCGCCGTCGGCGCGGCCGAGAAACGCCCGGTGGTGCGCGAGGACGCGATCGTCGTGCGCACGCTCATGACCGCGACGCTTTCCACCGATCACCGAGTCGTCGACGGTGCGGTGGGGGCGCGGTTCCTCGAGGCCTTCAAGGCCTATTGCGAAGACCCGATGGGGCTTCTCGTCTGAGCCGGGGCGCGGCGCGGGCTGTTTCGTCGGAATCGTCCCCGGCACCGGGCGACCGCGGTGCAAGCGCCGAAAGCGGCGCGCCGCGCCCGCGCGCGCCCGGCTCGGAGCCCGAACGGCACGTCGGGACGGCCGCAGGGCTCGAGCCGCGGGGCGGGCGGGCTCGTGCGACAGCCGACCGCGGTCGCGCAAATCGCGCGCGGGCGAAGAAGAGGTGGGGGAAGCCGCCGAGCCGACGGAGGCGCCGGGCGGACGACGAAACAGGCGACGACGAGGAGGACGGGGCCGGAGCCAGCACGAGCGGGAACCCGGCCGTGGCGGCTCTTTTCCGCTCGGTGCGGACCCGCGCCAGCGGGAGGCGAGCCCGCGGGAGGCGAGAGAGCGACCGAGGCGCGAGCGGATGCGCCCCTTCCGCGACCGCATCGTCTGGCCTAATCGAAAGGGGAGCTCCGCCGAAAGGGAAAGGAAATGGGCTACAAGGTGGCGGTCGTCGGCGCCACGGGCGCCGTCGGCAACGAGATGCTGCAGATCCTGGCCGAACGCGAGTTTCCGGTGGACGAGGTGGTCGCGCTCGCCTCCGAGCGCTCGCTCGGCAAGAAAGTCAGCTTCGGCGAAGACAAAACCCTCGACGTGCAGGATCTCGAGAGTTTCGATTTCGCGGGCTTCGATCTCGCGCTCTTCTCTCCCGGCGCCAAGGTCTCGGCGGTGCACGCGCCGCGCGCCGCCGCCGCCGGTTGCGTGGTGATCGACAACACCTCTTATTTCCGCATGGATCCGGACGTGCCGCTCGTCGTCCCCGAGGTCAACCGGCACGCGCTCAGGGATTTCCGCAAAAAGAACATCATCGCCAATCCCAACTGCTCGACCATCCAGATGGTCGTGGCCTTGAAGCCCATCCACGACGTCGCCCGCATCAAGCGGGTGGTGGTGGCGACCTATCAATCGGTGTCGGGGGCCGGCCGCGAGGCGATGGACGAGCTCTTCGACCACACCAAGGCCGTGTACATGAACCAGCGCAAAGAGCCGGTTCACTTCCCCAAGCCCATCGAGTTCAACCTGATCCCGCAGATCGACGTGTTCATGGAGGACGGCTCGACCAAAGAAGAATGGAAGATGGCGGTCGAGACCAAGAAGATCTTGGATCCGAACATCGCGGTGACCGCCACCTGCGTGCGCGTGCCGGTGTTCATCGGCCATTCCGAGGCCATCAACATCGAACTCGAAAGCCCGCTCTCTCCGGAAGAGGCGCGCGAGATCCTCGACGAGGCCCCGGGGGTGGTCGTCCTGGATCGCCGCGAGCCGGGCGGATACGCCACCCCGCGCGACGTGGCCGGCGAATACGAGGTCTTCGTGTCGCGGATCCGCAAGGACCCGACCGTGCCGCACGGGCTCAATCTGTGGGTGGTGGCGGACAATCTGCGCAAGGGCGCGGCCTGGAACGCGGTGCAGATCGCCGAGTGCCTGATCGAGGACGGGCTGTTGTGAGCCTTGCGGCCCGCGGGGGGGACGGCGGTGTCGTGACGGTCCTGCCGTATCCCGAGATCGCAGCGGAGGAGCTGCCGGAGTTCAGCGTCTCGGAGCTCGCCTTCGCGCTCAAGCGCGTGGTCGAGACGAGCTTCGGCCTCTTGCGCGTGCGCGGCGAGCTCTCCGGCTTCAAGCGCGCGAATTCCGGGCATCTCTACTTCGCGCTCAAAGACGAACGCGCCGTGCTCGAATGCGTCGCCTGGCGGTCGACCCTGCCGCGCTTGACCTTCGAGCCCGAAGACGGGCTCGAGGTCGTCTGCACGGGTCGGCTCACGACCTATCCCGGCCGCTCGCGCTACCAGCTCGTCGTCGAGCGGATGGAGCCGGCGGGGATCGGGGCGCTCATGGCGCTTCTCGAGGAGCGCAAGCGCCGGCTCGCGGCCGAGGGCCTGTTCGATCCCGCGCGCAAGCGCAAGCCGCCGTTCCTGCCCGAGGTGATCGGGGTGGTGACCTCGCCCGCGGGGGCGGTGATCCGCGACATCTTGCACCGCATCGCCGAGCGCTGTCCGACCCGGGTGATCCTGTGGCCGGTGCTCGTGCAGGGGGAAGGCGCGGCCGAGCAGATCGCGGCCGCCATCCGCGGCTTCTCCGCGCTTCCCGAAGGCGGTCCGATCCCGCGCCCCGACGTCCTCATCGTCGCCCGCGGCGGCGGCTCGATCGAGGACCTCTGGGCCTTCAACGAGGAGATCGTGGTCCGGGCGGCGGCGGCGAGCACGATCCCGCTGATCTCGGCCGTCGGCCACGAGACGGATTGGACGCTCATCGACTTCGCCGCCGACGTGCGCGCGCCCACGCCCACCGCCGCGGCCGAAATCGCGGTCCCCGTGCGCCGCGACCTCGAGGCTCGCCTCGCGACCCAGGGGGCGCGCCTGGCGAGCGCGATGGCGCGCGAGCTGCGCACGCTGCGGGAGCGGCTCGAAGGGCTGCGCCGCGGCCTTCCCGAGCCGCGCCAGATCCTCGGCGCCGCCGCCCAGCGCCTGGACGATCTCGGAAGCCGCCTCGAGGCCTGCTCGCCGCGCGCGATCGTGCACCGGCTCGAAGACCGGCTCCTGTTGCGCGCGAAGCGGCTCGAGGAGCTCGTCCGCGACGTCCTGCGCCGCGCCCGCGAGCGACTCGCGCTCGCCGCGCGCGGGCTCGACCCCGAACGGCTGCGCGGGCGCATCCGCGACCGCAGCGAAGTCCTCGACCGACTGGGTCGCCATCTCGAGAGCCTGAGCCACGAGCGGGTGCTCGAGCGCGGCTACGTCATCGTCCGCACCCGACCCGAAGGGCGCGTGCTGCCGCGGCTCGCCGCGCTCGGCGGGGCGAGCGCTCTCGAGCTCCAGTTCGCCGACGGCAGGCTTCCGGTGCTGCGCGCCGACGGCGCAGCGCCGGCCGTGCGCCGGCCCGAGCGGGTGCGCGATCCTTCCCCCGAGCAGGGAACGCTCCTGTGAGCTTCGATCCGCGCGATCGCAGCCGGCCGGGCATCGAGCGGCTGCTCGAGGTCATGCGCCGGCTGCGCGATCCCGAGAAGGGTTGTCCCTGGGACAAAGAGCAGACCTTCGCCACGATCGCCCCTTATACGATCGAGGAGGCCTACGAAGTCGCGGATGCCATCCGCCGCGAGGACTGGGGCGAGCTCGAGGGCGAGCTGGGCGATCTGCTTTTGCAGGTCGTCTATCACGCGCAAATGGCGCAAGAAGCGGGGCTGTTCGATTTCGATGCGGTGGCGCACGGCATCGTCGACAAGATGATCCGCCGCCATCCGCACGTCTTCGGGGAGGCGCGGATCGAAGACGCGGCGGCGCAGCGCCGCGCCTGGGAAGAAGCGAAGGCGGCGGAGCGCGCGGCCAAGGGCGAGGGCTCGGTCCTCGACGGCGTGCCGCTCGCCCTGCCGGCGCTCGCGCGCGCCGAAGAGCTCCAGCGCCGCGCCGCGCGCATCGGCTTCGACTGGCCCGAGGCGGCGCCGATCCTCGACAAGATCGACGAAGAGCTGCGCGAGCTGCGCGCTTCGCTGCACGCCCGCGAGGAACGCGCGCGGCTCGCCGAGGAGCTCGGCGATCTCCTCTTCGCCGTCGTCAACCTCGCCCGACGCCTGGAGATCGACGCCGAAGCCGCGCTCGCCGACGCCAATGCCAAGTTCGAGCGGCGTTTCCGCGCGCTCGAGGCGCGGGCGCGGGCGAACAGCGGCGATCCCGCCCGGCTCGGGCTCGATGCGCTCGACGCGCTGTGGGAGGCGATCAAGCGCGAGGAGCGCGACCGCGAGTCTCAGTCGAGCGCGCGCGGCTTGTAGAAGGCGAGAAGCCGGCCGGCACCGGGGCCCACCTCCGACCAGTGTTCGACCGGCAGGGCGATGCGGGCGAGGGCGGCGGTGGGGAACTTCTCGATAAGGCCGCTGTTCCGCACGTGCGCGTCCTCCTCGCCGACGAGGGCGAGGGCCAAGCGGTGCAGGCCGGGGTCGTGGCCGACGACGAGCAGGCGGTGGACGGCATCGGGCTGGCGGCGGACGATCCGGAGCAGGCGCGAAGGGGGCGCGAGATAGAGGCTCGCCAGGCGCTTGACCTCCACCGGGCGCGGCAGCTCGGCGGCGGCGAGCTCCCAGGTGCGCACGGCGCGCTTGGCGGTCGAGCAGAGCACGAGGTCGGGCACGAGCCCCTGGGCGGCGATGAGCCGACCCATGCGCGGGGCCGCCTTGCGCCCGCGGGGGGCGAGATCGCGCTCGTGGTCGAGGAGCGTCGGGTCGTCCCAGGCGGACTTGGCGTGACGGAACAGGAGGAGCTCGCGCATCGACCTCGCCTCGTCGTGGCCCCCGCCGGTCTCGCGGCGGCGCACGCGACCCTATATAGATCGAACGAGCCCGTCGTGCGGTGACGGCCGGCGGCGCGGGCGGAGCCGAGAGGACGATGTTCGAAGAAACCCTGTCTTCGTCCGCGCCTTCGGCGCCGGATGCTCGGTCGACCGAGCCTCTGGTGTTGCGCCCGGAACACTTCATCAACCGCGAACTGTCCTGGCTCGCTTTCAACGAGCGGGTGCTCGAGGAGGCTTTCAACCCTTCTTATCCGCTTCTCGAGCGGCTGCGCTTTCTCTCGATCTCGGGCTCGAACCTCGACGAGTTCTTCATGGTCCGGGTGGCCGGCCTCAAGGGGCTCGTGGCCGCCGGGGTGAACGCCGCCGGACCCGACGGGATGGGCCCGCAAGAGCAGCTCCAAGCGATCCAGCTGCGCGTCGCCGAGCTGTTGCGCCGCCAGCACCGGTGCTGGCACGAGCTCGTGCGGCTGTTGCGCGCGGAAGGCGTGCTCGTGCTCGATCTCGACGAGCTCGCGCCGGCCGAACTCGACGCCCTGCGCCGACGCTTCGTCGACGAGGCGCTCGCGGTCCTCACCCCGATCGCCATCGATCCCGCCCATCCCTTTCCCTTCATCCCCAACCTCGGCATGGGGGTGGCGCTCGAGCTCGAGCGCGGCCGGGACGACGTGATCAACGCCATCGTCCTGCTGCCCAACCAGCTCGAGCGCTTCGTCCGGCTGCCGGGGGAGGGCCTGCGCTTCGTCCGACTCGAGCAGCTCGTCACGCGCTTCGCCGATCTGCTCTTCCCCGGCTTCGCGGTGCGCGGACACAGCTGCTTCCGCGTCATCCGCGACAGCGACATCGAGATCGAGGAAGAAGCGGAAGACCTCGTGCGCCTGTTCGAGGTGCTCCTGAAGCGCCGGCGGCGCGGCAACGTCATCCGGCTCGAAGTCGAGGCGGCGATCCCCGCGAGCCTCGAAGACTTCTTGATCGAGAACCTCAAGGTCTCGCCCTCGGACGTCTTCGAGGTCGAAGGCATCCTCGGGCTCGCCGATCTCAAACAGTTGATCACGAGCGAGCGTCCGGACCTCCTCTTTCCGCCCTTCTCCGCCCGCTTCCCCGAGCGCATCAAGGACTTCGGAGGCGATTGCTTCGCCGCCATCCGCCACAAGGACTTCGTGGTCCACCACCCGTTCGAGAGCTTCGACGTGGTGGTCCAGTTCCTGTTCCAGGCGGCGCGCGATCCCAACGTCGTGGCGATCAAGCAGACGCTCTACCGCACGAGCGACGACAGCCCCATCGTCGCCGCCTTGATCGAGGCGGCCGAGGCCGGCAAATCGGTGACCGCGCTCGTCGAGCTCAAGGCGCGCTTCGACGAGGAGCGCAACATCCGCTGGGCGCGGCGGCTCGAGCGCGCCGGCGTGCAGGTCGTCTACGGCTTCATCGAGCTCAAGACGCACGCCAAGGTGACCATGGTCGTGCGCCGCGAGCAGGGCGGTCTTCGCACCTACGTGCACTTCGGCACGGGCAACTACCATCCGATCACCGCCAAGGTCTACACGGATCTGTCGTTTTTCACCTGCGATCCGGCGCTCGGGCGCGACGCCGCCCGCGCCTTCAACTTCATGACCGGCTACGCCCGCCCGGTGGGCCTCGAAAAGCTCGCCCTCGCGCCCGTGAATTTGCGCGAGACCTTGGAGGCGCTCATCGACGCCGAGATCGAGCACGCGCGCGCCGGGCGCAAGGCGCAGATCTGGGCCAAACTCAACGCCCTCGTCGACGACCGGATCGTCGCCAAGCTCTACGAGGCCTCGCGCGCGGGCGTGAAGATCGACCTCGTGGTGCGCGGCATCTGTTGTCTGCGACCGGGCATCCCGGGACTTTCGGAGAACATCCGGGTCAAGAGCATCGTCGGCCGCTTCCTCGAGCACGCTCGCATCGTCTGTTTCGGCAACGGCCACGGCCTGCCTTCGAAGAAGGCCAAGGTGTTCATCTCCTCGGCGGATTGGATGCAGCGCAACCTCTCGCGGCGGGTCGAGACTCTGGTCCCGATCGAAAACGAGACCGTTCACCAGCAGATTTTGTTCCAGGTGATGGTGGCCAATCTCAAGGACAACACGAATTCCTGGATCCTGCGCCCCGACGGGACTTACGAGCGGGTCGATCCCGGCGACGAGCCCTTCTCCGCCCACGCCTATTTCATGACCAATCCCTCGCTTTCCGGCCGCGGGCGAGCGCTGCACAAACGCGGCGGGCGACCGCGGCCGCTCGCGCCCTCGCCGCTCGAGACGGCGGCCGAATGAGCGCCGATCCCGCCGCGCCGGTCGCGGTCGTCGATCTCGGCTCGAACTCGATCCGGCTCGTGGTCTTCGACCGCCTCGCCCGCGCGCCACTGCCCCGCTACAACGAGCGGCGGTTCTGCGGCCTCGGACGCGAACTCGCGCGCACCGGTCGGCTGGCCCCGGAGGCGATCGGGCCGGCCTTGTCCTGCCTGCGCCGCTACGTGCTCCTCGCCCGCGCCATGGGCTGCGCCTGGATCGACGTCGTGGCCACGGCGGCGGTGCGCGAGGCCTTGGACGGACCCGCCTTCGCGGCGGCGGTGGAGGCGGCCACGGGCGAGCGGGTGCAGGTGTTGGGCGGCGACGAAGAGGCGCGTACGAGCGCGCTCGGCGTCGCCGCCGGCTTCGCCGAGCCCGCGGGCGTGATGGGCGATCTCGGCGGATCGAGCGTGGAGTTCGCCCGTCTGCCGGTGGACGGCGCGGGACCGGCGGGCGCGAGCCTGCCCTTGGGGGCGCTTTTCGCGACCGAGCTCTTCAAGCGCGACCGCACGCGCCTCGCGGAAGAGATCGAGGCGGGGCTCGCCACCCTGCACGCGGTCCGCGCCGCCGGACGCGGCCGCACCTTTTATGTCGTGGGCGGCAGCTGGCGGGCGCTCGGGCGCGCTTACATGACGCTGTCCGACACCCCGCTCAAGGTCGTCCACGGCCTCGCCCTCGGCCCCGAGGAGGCCCTCGCCCTCGTCCGCACGATCCTCGAGCTCGACGAGCGCGGCCGCGGCCGGCTCGCCGGGGTCGCCAAGCGCCGGCTCGAGGCGCTGCCGGCGGCGGCCTTTCTCTTCGAGCGGGTGATCCGCTGGCTGGAGCCCGAACGGGTGGTCTTCTCGGCCACCGGCCTGCGCGAGGGGCGGCTCTTCGCCCGCCTCGACGAACGGGAGCGGGCGCGCGATCCGCTTCTCGCCGCCGCCGCCGATCTCGAGCGGCGCGACGGGCGCGTGCCGGGGCTGGGGGCGGCGCTCTGCCGCTGGACGGCGCCGCTGTTCGCGGGAGAGACGGTCGAGGAAGCGCGGCTGCGCGAAGCCGCTTGTCTGGTCGCCGACACGGCCTGGCGCGAGCATCCCGAAAGCCGCGCGCGCGACGCCTTTTTCACCCTCGCCCACTATCCCTTTCTGGGTGTCGACCATCCGGGGCGGGCCTTCATCGCCTACGCCGTCTTCCGCCGCTACGAGGGGCGCAAGGACGATCCCGCGGTCGCGCGCATCCTCGGCCTGCTCGACAAGCGGGCGCGCCGGCGGGCGGAAGTTCTGGGCGCCGCCCTCGACCTCGCGATCCGGCTCTCGGGAGGGATCCCGGAGATCCTCGCCGCGTGTCCTCTGCATCTCGCGCGCGGAGGCCTGCGGCTCGCCCTCGCCCATCCGGCCGTGGATCCGAGCGACGAGGCGATCCGCGGCCGGCTGCAGGCGCTCGCCGAGGCGGCGGGGCTGGAGGCGGCGGTCGCTACGAGCGCAACGGACTGATCCGCGCGCCGTCCAGCCGCGCGCGCAGCCCGCCCACGCGTTCCGGCGGCAGGGCGACGGTGAGCCGAACCCCGTCCTCGCGATCCTCGCGCGCGAGCACCTCGCCGTGCTCGTGCAACCAGGCGAGCGCCGCCCCCGCCTCGGGCGGCAGCTCCACCGAAAAGAGCGCGTGCTCGCGCAACAGCCGCTGCTCGAGCGCGCCGAGGAGCTTCTCGACGCCCTCCCCGGTGACCGCCGAGACCGCCACCACCCCCGGCCGCCGCTCGGCTTCGGCGAGGAGCGCGGCGCGCTCTTCGGGGGGGAGCTTGTCGATCTTGTTCCACACTTCGATCAGCCGCCGGGCGCGCTCGGCCTCGTCGATGCCGAGCTCGTCGAGCACGCGGGCGACGTCTTCGGCCTGCGCCTCGCGGTCGGGATTGGCCATGTCGCGCAGGTGCAGGATCAGATCGGCGCTCCGGACCTCCTCGAGCGTGGCGCGGAAGGCGGCGACGAGCTGGGTGGGCAGATCGGAGATGAAGCCCACGGTATCGGAGAGGATGACCTTGAGCCCACCGGGCAGGCGCAACAGCCGCATGGTGGGATCGAGGGTGGCGAAGAGCTTGTCGACCGCCTCGACCCCGGCGCCGGTGAGGCGGTTGAAGAGCGTGGATTTGCCGGCGTTGGTGTAGCCCACCAGGGCCACCACCCGGTAGGGCACGCGCTCGCGGGCGCGGCGGTGGAGCGCGCGGGTGCGCTTGACCTCCTCGAGCTCGGCTTTGATGCGCGTGATGCGCTCGGTGATCTTGCGCCGGTCGAGCTCGAGCTGGCTCTCGCCCGGGCCGCCCAGAAAACCGAAGCCGCCGCGCTGGCGCTCGAGATGGGTCCAAGAGCGGACCAGGCGCGAGCGCTGATAGGTGAGGGCGGCGAGCTCGACCTGGAGCACGCCCTCGCGGGTGCGCGCGCGGGCGCCGAAGATCTCGAGGATCAGCCCGGTGCGGTCGATGACCTTGGTCTTCCAGGCCTTCTCGAGATTGCGCTGCTGCACCGGGGTGAGCGCGGCGTCGATCACCACGAGCTCGACCGGTTCGGCCTCGAGCCGGGCCCTGATCTCCTCGACCTTGCCCGAGCCGAGGAGGGTGGCGGGCGTGGGCCGGCGCAACGGCGCGATCTCGGCGCCCGCGACTTCGAGGTCGATGGCCCGGGCGAGACCGATCGCCTCCTCGAGCCGCACGCGCGGATCGCGCCGGTGGTTCGCGCTCGTCGGCAGGACCGGATGGACGACGAGACAACGGCCGCGCCCCGGACCGTCGGTCCGCGTGCGCAGCGGAAGGGTCGAAGAAGCGGCGATCAGTCTTGACTACCCTGCTGCTCGGCGGGCGGCTCGTAGAGCCGCACCGCGGCCGAAGGCATGACGGTGGATACGGCGTGCTTGTAGACCAGCTGCACGTGACCGTCTCGTCGCAACAACAGGCAGAAATTGTCGAACGAGCCGATCACGCCCTGGAGTTTCACGCCGTTGATCAAGAATACGGTCACCGGCACTTTGTTCTTGCGAACGTGGTTGAGGAATACGTCTTGGAGGTTCTGTTGTTTCTCGGCTGGCATGCGCCGATGTTCCTTCTCGACGACCCGCCCGACGCACCGGCCGACCGCTGCGATCCTCGGCGTAACCGGCCGTCTGTTCGGCCATGCCGCCGCAACCGCACGGCGACGCCGCTCAGGATGTCACCGCTCGAAGATACCTAATGCGCCATCGCGAATATCCAAGGGAACGGGGGGCGGCAAGTCGCAATTTGCCCCCGCCTCCGAGCGCCCGCGCGACCGTCACTCTTCGGTTGCAATCGCAAGGCCCGCGTGCTCGGCATACGCACGGGCGAGCGTCCGGGTCACCGGCCCGGGCAGGCCGTCGCCCACCGGCCGGTCGTCGATCCGGGTCACCGGCAACACGAGCGAGGTCGTGCTCGTCAGGAAGGCCTCGCGCGCCGCGAGGGCCTCGGCGCGCGTGAAGGCCCGCTCCTCGAGCGGGAGGGCGCGCGCGCGGGCGAGCTCGAGCACGACCTCGCGGGTCACCCCGCCCAGGATGCGCGGGCCCAACGGATGGGTGCGGAGCACGCCGGCGGCATCGACGATCCAGGCGTTGGACGCGGAGCCCTCGGTGATCACCCCGTCCGCGCCCACGAGCCACGCCTCGCGCGCGCCCGCCTCGGCGGCGCGGCTGCGGGCGAGCACGTTGGGCAACAAGCTCACGGATTTGATGTCGCAGCGCGCCCAGCGCTCGTCGGGCAGGGTGATCACCGCCACCCCGCGCGTCCGTTCCTCGGGCGTGGGAAACCGGGCCGGGCGGACGGTGACGAAGAGCGTCGGCCGCACCTCTTCCGGGCAGACGTGGTTGCGCGCGGCCACCCCGCGATCGATCTGCAGATACACGAGCGCTTCGGCGAGGCGGTTGCGGCGCACGCACTCCTCGAGCAGGAGCGCGAGGACGGCGCGGCTCGTGGGCATCGGGATGCGCGCATGCGCGAGCGAGCGCTCGAGCCGATCGAGGTGGCGGTCGAGATCGACGAGCCGGCCGCCGATCGCCTTGAGCACCTCGTAGACCCCGTGCGCGAACTGCAAGCCGCGGTCCTCGACCGCCACCGCCGGGGTCGAAATCGGCGCGAAGCGTCCGTTCAGATAAGCGATGCGCGTCATCGCCGAGGTCCTTCCGTTCCGCGCGTCTTTCAGAAATAGTCGAGGCGCACGGCGAAGAGCTGCTCGACGCGCTTCACCGCCTCGCCGCGCGCCGCGAGGATCACCCGATCGCCGGCACGCAGGACCGTGTCGCCGCGCGGCGCGACGACCGTGCCCTGGCGGACGACCGCGCCCACGACCAACCCCTGGGCGCGGAGCTCGCGCAAGGGCGTGCCGACCACGGGAGAGGTGTCGAGAGCCTCGGCCTCGAACACCTCCGCGGCACCGTCGCGGATGGTGTGGACGGCGCGGATGCGGCCGCGGCGGATGTGGGCGAGGATGCTCGAGACCGTGGTGTCGCGCGGGTTGACGGTGACGTCGATGCCGATGCTCGCGGTCAGCTGCTCGTAATCGCGCTTGTTCACGAGCGTGATCGCCCAGCGCGTGCCCAATTGTTTGGCCAGAAGGGCGCTCAAGATGTTCGTCTCGTCGCTGTCGGTGACGGCGACCACCGCCGCGGCCTTCTCGGCCCCGGCCTCGCGCAAGAGGTCGAGCGCGCGCGCATCGCCGTTGAGCACGACCGCCCGGGCGAGGCGCTCGGCCACGAATTCGGCCCGCGCCCGGCTGGCCTCGACCACCGTCACGGCGAACTCGCTCGCCCGTTTCTCGAGCTCTTGGGCGAGCGCGAAGCCGATGTTCCCGCCGCCCACGATCACGATCCGCTCGCCGATGCGCTCTTCGCGGCCGAAGACGGGAAGCGCGCGGGACAGATGCGCGGTCTCGACGACGAAATAGACCTCGTCGTCGCGGCGGATCGTATCGTCGCCCGAGGGCAGGAAGAAGCGCTCGCCGCGCAGGATGCCCACGCAGACGATGTGCAGGTCGGGAAACAGATGGGTGAGCTGGCGCAAAGGGGTGTCCAGCACCGCCGCGTGCTCGCCCATGCGCAGGCCCACCAGGCGCACGCGGTCCTCGGCGAAGGGAACGAGGGTGAGCGCCCCGGGGACCGACAGGCGCAGCGCGATCGCGTGCGCGACCTCGAGCTCGGGCGAGATGACGACGTCGATGGGGATGTGCTCGCGCCGGAAGAGGTCGCGGAAGCGGCCGCGCAGATAGTCCTGCTCGCGCACCCGGGCGATCCGGGTGGGGACGTTGAAGAGCGAATGGGCGACCTGGCAGGCGACCATGTTGACCTCGTCGACGTGGGTGACGGCGACGAGGAGATCGGCGTCCGCCGCGCCCGCCTGCTCGAGCACGCTCGGAAGCGCCGCGTGGCCGACCACCGCCTGGACGTCGAGGGCGTCGCCGAGCCGCTGGGCGACCGCGGGATCGCGGTCGACGACCGTGACATCGGCCCCCGCCCGGACGAGATAGCGGGTGATCGCCGATCCGACCTGGCCGGCACCGGCGACGATCACGCGCACGACCGGTTCCTCGACGCGCGCCCGAGGAGGCGGCGCGGGACGGCGGCGAAGACGCGGCGGCGGGCCATCGCGCGCTCAGTCGTCGGAGCTGTTGAGGCCGAGGGTCTTGAGCTTGCGGTGCAGCGCCGAGCGCTCCATGCCGACGAAATTCGCGGTGCGCGAGATGTTGCCGCCGAAGCGCTGGAGCTGGGCCTGGAGATAAGAGCGCTCGAAATGTTCGCGCGCTTCGCGCAGCGGCATCGAGACGAGCTCGCCGTTGGCGAGGGGATCCAGCGCGCTCGTCGCCGAAGCGGTCAGCTCGGGCGGCAGATCCTGCACCGCGATGGGCCGCTCGGCGGGCCCCGGGGCCATGATCAAGAGCCATTCGACGGTGTTGCGCAGCTGGCGGACGTCGCCCGGCCAGTTCGCGGTCTGGAGCACGGCCATGGCCTCTTCCGAGATCGGCCGCGGCGGCACTCCGAGATTGCGGGCGGCGAGCTGCATGAAATGACGCGCGAGCTCGGGGATGTCGGTGCGCCGATCGGCGAGCCTCGGCATCTCGAGGGGAACGACGTTCAAGCGGTAATAGAGGTCCTCGCGGAAGCGGCCGGCGGCGATCTCCTGCTTGAGGTCGCGGTTGGTGGTGGAAAGGACGCGGACGTCGACCTCGATGCGCTGGTCGCCGCCCAGGCGCGTGAAGCGCTGGTCGTGGAGCACGCGGATGATCTTGCCCTGGGTCTCGAGCGGCATGTCCGCCACTTCGTCGATCAAAAGCGTGCCGCCGTCCGCGCGTTCGAAGGCGCCGATGATCCGTCCCTGCTCGGGGCCGAGCCAGCCCGGCTCGGCGCCGAAGAGCTCGAGCTCGACCCGGTCGGGGCTCAGGGCCGCGGCGTTGACGATGACGAAGGGACCGTCGGCGCGGCGCGAGCGGAGATGGATCATGCGCGCCGCCACCTCCTTGCCCGAGCCGGCGGGGCCGGAGATGAGGACGCGGGAATTGGTGGGCGCCACTTTCTCGATCGTCTGGCGCACCTTGACCATCGCCGGCGAACTGCCGACGAGCTCGAGCTCCTCGCCGATGCGGGCCTTGAGCTCTTCGTTTTCGCGCTTGAGCCGGCTCGCTTCGAGAGCGTGGCGGACGGCGAGGAGGAGCCGATCGGCCTTGAAGGGCTTCTCGATGAAATCGTACGCGCCTTTCTTGATCGCTTGGACGGCGGTCTCGATCGTGCCGTGACCGGAGAACATGACCACGGGCAGGTGCGGATGTTCGGCCTTGATCCGCTCGAGCAGCTGGATGCCGTCCATCTTCGAGCCCTCGAGCCAGATGTCCAAGAGCACGAGGCCCGGCAAGCGGCGCTGGATCTGAGCGAGCGCTTCCTCGGCGGTCGCCGCTTGCCGCGGCCGGAAACCCTCGTCTTCGAGAACGGCGCTCACGACTTCGCGGATCGCCGCCTCGTCGTCCACGATCAAGATGTCCTTGCTCATGCGATGGTCCCCAGGCTCAAACGGTGGGCTCGCCCACCGGTTGCGGGCGACCGGTCTCGGTCGTGCGCACGGCCGGAGGTTCGCGCGTCGCGCGCGCCGGAAAGGCGAGCCGAACGAGCGCGCCCCCCTCCTCGCCGTCGGCCAGCTCCACCCGGCCGTCGTGTTCCTCCATGATCTTCCGGACGATGGCAAGTCCCAAGCCGGTTCCCTTGGCGCGCGTGGTGGCGTAGGGCTCGAGCAGCCGATGCCGATCCCCGGGCGGAAAGCCGGGACCGTTGTCCTCGACCTCGACCAGGATCTCGCGACCCGCCCGCCGCGCCCGCACGACGATCCGCCCCCGCGCACCGTCCGCCCGCGGAGGCCCTTCGAGGAGCGCATCGACGGCGTTCTGCAAGAGGTTGGTCATCACCTGGACGATCTTCTCGGCGTCGCAATCGAGCACGAGTGGATCGTCGGGAGGGAGCTCCAGGCGGAAATCGATCTCCTGGCGGGCGCTTTCTTGCAGATCGACCGCCTTGCGCAACAAAGCGGCGAGGGATTCGCTGCGGAAGACCGGTGCCGGCATGCGCGCGAAGGCCGAGAATTCGGAGACCAGCCGGCCGATGACGTCGACCTGCTGGACGATCGTGTCCACCGCGCGGCCGAAACCCTCGCGCTCCTCTTCCGGCATCCGGGTGCGGAAGCGACGGCCGAGCCGCTCGGCGGTGAGCCGGATCGGGGTCAGAGGATTCTTGATCTCGTGCGCGATGCGCCGCGCGACTTCCGCCCAGGCCGCCTGGCGCTGGGCGGCGATGAGCTCGCTGATGTCGTCGAAGGTGAGGACGAAGCCGCTCGGGCCGGCGGGGCCCGGCTGCGGGGCGAGCCGGACGAGGAGCGTGCGCAGCCGCCCTTTGCGGGCGATCGCGAGCGATTCTTCCACCGGTCGCTCGGGATCGTCGCGGAGCCGAAGGAACAGGGGCGCGATCTCGGGCAGAAGATCCTCGAGCGGCCGGCCGGGGAGCTCCTCTTCGCCCACGCCCAGAAGCGCCGCGGCGCTGCGGTTGGCGAGGAGCACCCGGCGCTCGCGGTCGAGCCCGACGACCCCGGCGGTGACGCCCGCCAGGACCGTCTCGATGAACCGCCGCCTCTCGTCGAGCTCGCGGTTGGCCTCGACCAGCGCCCGGCGCTGGGCTTCGAGCTGGCTCGTCATGCGGTTGAAGGTGCGCGCGAGCAGGCCGAGCTCGTCCTCGGCTCGCTCGGGCTCGGGCACCCGCACGACGAGATCGCCCGCGCGCACCCGCTCGGCCGCCTCGATCAGCCGCCCGAGCGGCACGGCGAGGCGATCGGCGAAGCCGATGCCGAGCCAGACCGCGGCCATGAGCAGAAGCAGCGCCACGGTCATGAAGATGAGCGAGGAGGTGATCTGGATCCCGCTGCGCTCGGTCTCGATCAGCCGATAGTCGCTCACGACCTCCTGGGTGCGCTCCATGAAGGCGAGGACCTTGGGATCGACGAGACGACCGACGTAGAGATAAGCGTCTCCGAAGCCCTCCAGGCGCACGAGCGCCCGCACCCGGTCCTCGGTGTCGCTCGTGAGGGTGACGACCTCGCCCCGGGCCGCGCGCGCGAGCGCCTCTTCCGGCACGCCCTCGAAGCCGAGCACGACCCCGAGGCCGGAGGCCGCGAGCACCCGGCCGCCGCCGTCGAAGACCACCGCCTCGGTGAGCGCGCGGATCGCCGCCTGGGCGGTGACGAACTGGCGAAAGGCCTGGGGCCGATCGAGCAGGAGCGGGCCTTCGCGGTTGAGATCGGCCGCCATGGCCAGCGCGTCCGCCCGGATCACCTCGCGGTGCTCGGCGAGATAGGCCTCGGCCACCTTGAGGCTGTTCTCGAGCGCGGTGCGCACGCGCGCGGAGAACCACGATTCGAGCCCCGAGGCGAGGAACACCACGCTGAAGACCGCCACGAGAATGGCCGGGGTCACGGCGAGCAGGCTGAACAGCCCCACGAGCCGGGTGTGGAGCCGGGAGGCCGCCCCGCCGCCCCTGCGCGCCAAGAACAGGCCCACGAGCCGGCGCGCGACGATCGCCCCCAACAGCAACAAGAGCACGAGGTCGAGGTTGAGGAGGAGGACGACGGTGCGCACCGCCGCCCCGCCCGTGCCCAGCCCTCCGATCGCGGCATAGGTGGCGATCGCCGAGACGATCGCCGCGACGACGAGAAAAAGCGCCAGACGCCGCTCGATCTCGGCGCGCGCGAACACCGCCCGCGCACGCGCGAGCGGGCCTTCGCTCGGGCGCGCCGCGGGCTCCGGGGCGGGGCGATCGTTCACGTCACGGGATCATGGACCGCGATGGACGCGGATGTCGAGGTCGCGGATCTTCTTGCGCAGCGTGTTGCGGTTGATGCCCAACACGCGCGCCGCCTCGAGCTGATTGCCGCGGGTCAGGCGCAAGGTGCGCTCGATGAGCGGCCGTTCGACCTCGCGCAACAGCCGATCGTAGACCGCGGCCGGAGGCGCGGCGGCGTCGTAGGCGAGATAGAAGCGATCGAGGAAGCGCTCGACGGCGCGCGCGAGATCGAGATTGTCGCCTTCGCCGGCCGGTGCGGGTTCGGGCGGCCGCGGCCGCGCCTGGGCGAGCTCGCGCTCGATCACGTCTTCTTCGATCGTCTCTTCGACGTAGAGCACGGCGATGCGGCGGATGAGGTTCTCGAGCTCGCGCACGTTGCCGGGCCAGTCGTGGGCCTTCAAGCGCGCCACCGCCCCGGGCGAGAGGATCTTGGGGGGAAGGCCTTCGGCTTGCGCCTTGGCGAGGAAGTGCTGGGCGAGGGCGGGAATGTCCTCGATGCGCTCGCGCAGGGGCGGCAGGCGGATGGGGACGACGTTGAGGCGGTAGAAGAGGTCCTCGCGGAACAGCCCCTCGCGCACCAGGCCGGCGAGATCGCGATGGCTCGCGGCGACGATGCGCACGTTCGTGCGGATCGGCTCCTTGCCGCCCACGGGCACGAACTCGCCCTGCTGGAGCACGCGCAACAGACGCGTCTGGGCCTCGAGCGGCATGTCGCCGATCTCGTCGAGGAACAGCGTGCCGCCTTCGGCCTGCTCGAAGCGCCCGGCGCGGCGCGCGACGGCCCCGGTGAAGGCGCCCTTCTCGTGGCCGAAGAGCTCGCTCTCGATGAGCTCGCGCGGGATCGCCGCCATGTTCACGGCGACGAAGGGACCGCCGCGGCGCTTGCCGAAGTCGTGCAGCGCCCGCGCGACGAGTTCTTTGCCGGTGCCCGATTCGCCGTGGATGAGCACGGTGAGATCGGTACCCGCGAGCCGCGCGACCATGCGGTAGATCTCCTGCATCGCCGGCGAGCGGCCGACGATCGGCAGGCTCTCCGCCTGGGGCGCGAGCGCCCCTTCCGGCGGACGGGCGCGGCGGCGGGCGATCGCGCGCTGCACCGCGGCGACGAGCTGGCCGATGTCGAAGGGCTTGGGGAGATAGTCGAAGGCCCCGCGCTCGGTGGCGCGCACCGCGGTGAGGATCGTGCTCTGCGCGCTCATGAGGATGACCGGCAGATCGGGCCGCAGCGCCTTGATGCGCGGGAGCAGATCCAAGGCGTTCTCGTCCGGCAGCCAGACGTCGCAGACCACGACGTCGCCCTTGCCCTCGCTGATCCAGCGCCAGAGCGCGCTCGCGATCGAGGTGGCCTGCACGGCGTAGCCCTGACGGGCGAGGGCGCGGCTGACCACCGTGCGGATCGCCTGGTCGTCCTCGGCGAGCAGGACGGTGACCCCGCTCATCGCTCCTTCCCCCGAGCCGTGGAACGCTGCGGCGCGGCCGGCAGCCGCACCCGCACCACCGTCCCGGGCTCGCCGTCCTCGACCGAGACGACCCCGCCGTGATCGGCGACGATCTTGGCGACGAGCGCCAGGCCCAGACCGCGGCCCTTGGGCTTGGTGGTCACGAAGGGCTCGAAGAGATGATCGCGGATCTCGGGCGGGATGCCCGGGCCGTTGTCCTTGACCTCGATCGTGATCGGGAGTTCGACCATCGTGCCGCTGTGCCCGGCGGCCATCCGGAAGCCGTGTCGGAAGTGGGTGGACAGGGTGATCACCCCGCCTTCGCCGGTCAGCGCCTCGGCGGCGTTCTTGACCAGGTTGAGGAAGGCCTGGACGAGCCGGTCGCGGTCGCCTTCGACCTCCGGCAGCGAGGGATCGTAGGCCTCCTGGAAGCGCACGTGGCGGGCGAAGCCGCTCTCGGCGAGCCGGCGGACGTGGTCGAGGACCTGGTGGACGTTCACCGGCCGGCGCTCGAGCGGCACACTTTCGCCGAAGGCTTCCATCCGCTCGACCAGCCCCACGATGCGATCGACCTCGGCGCAGATCAGCGCCACGAGCGGACGATCCTCCGGCGCCAGCACCGGTTCGAGGAGCTGAGCGGCGCCGCGGATGCCGGAAAGCGGGTTCTTGACCTCGTGCGCGAGCGTGGCGGCGAGGCCCGCGATCGAGCGCCCGGAGCCGCGCTGGGCGCGCTGGGGATCGAAGCGATGGGCCACGGAGCAGGGGTGCAGCACGGCCAGGACCGTCCCCGGCCGCTCCACGATCGGGGCGAGATGGCAGTCGACCGCGACCGCCTCCCCGCGGGCGAGGGCGAGTTCCATCCCGTAATCCGACAACGACCGCCCCTCCGATTGCACCTGACGTGCCAAATCGAGGAAGCGGGCGTGCGGGGCCAGGAACTCGCCCACGGGGCGGCCCAAGAGCATCCGCGCGCTGGCCGAGAAGAGCTGCTCGGCCGCCGGGTTGACGGCGGCGACCCGCAGCTCGGGGTCGAGGGCGAGGACCGGGCTCGGCAGATTGGCGAGGAGGAGCTCGGCCGGAGGCGGGCTTTTGGGGCTCGGATGGCTCGCGGAGCGCTGGAGCATCTGCGCAAATCCTGTGCACGCGCGGGCAAGTGCACAAATCCGAGGCACACTTAGCCCGACCCGCGCCCGGGAGCAAGCGCCCGGGACGCCGCCTGCCGCCCCCTGGAGCTCCGCCCCGCCCTCCGATAGGCTCGCGACGAGGGAGACCGATCGCGATGAACTGCGTGGCCCTGGTCGTCGCGGCGGGCGCGGGGATCCGCGCCGGTGGCGAGATCCCCAAGCAGTACCGCCCCCTCGGCGGCCGCCCGGTGCTGCGCCATTCGGCCGAGCTCTTCTGCCGCCATCCGGCGATCGACGCGGTCGCGGTGGTCATCGCCCCCGAGCACCGGCCGCTCTACGAAGAGGCGGTCGCCGGTCTTCCGCTCCTGCCGCCGATCGTCGGCGGGCCCACGCGTCAGGCCTCGGTGCGCGCGGGCCTCGAGGCGCTCGCGTACCGAGCGCCGGATCTCGTGCTCGTCCACGACGCCGCGCGGCCCTTCTGCTCGCGCGCCCTCGTCGATCGGGTCTTGCGCGCCCTCGAGCGCCATCCGGCGGTCCTGCCGGCTCTGCCGGTGGTCGACAGCCTGCGCCGCACGCGCGGCGAACGCGTGCTCGAGGACGTCGAACGGACCGATCTCGTCCGCGTCCAGACGCCCCAGGGCTTCATCTTCGGGGCGATCCTGGATGCCCATCGCCGCGCGCCGCCGCTGGGCTTTCCCGACGACGGGGCGGTCGCGGCCTGGGCCGGACTGCCCGTGATCCACGTCCCCGGCGAGGAGGACAACGTGAAGCTCACGCTGCCCGAAGACTTCACCCTCGCCGAGCGCAGGCTCGTCGCCGCCGCCGTCCGTCGCACCGCGCAGGGCATCGACGTCCACCGCCTCGTCCCCGGCCGTAGGCTCGTCCTCGGCGGCATCGAGATCCCCTTCGCGCTCGGCCTCGAGGGGCACTCGGATGCCGACGTCGTCCTGCACGCGCTCACCGATGCGATCCTGGGGCTCGTCGGCGCGGGCGACATCGGCGAGCACTTCCCGCCCCGCGATCCCCGCTGGCGCGACGCCGATTCCAGCCTGTTCCTGCGCCGCGCCCTCGAGCTCCTGAGCGGGGCCGGAGGCGTACTCGAGCACGTCGACGTCACGATCCTGGCCGAGCGCCCGAAGCTCGCGCCGCATCGCGCGGCGATGCGGGAACGTCTGGCCGCGCTGCTCGGGCTCGGCGCGGGCGCCGTCAGTGTCAAGGCGACGACCACCGAAGGGCTCGGCTTCGTCGGCCGAGGGGAGGGGATCATGGCCACGGCACTCGCCACCGCTCGCTTCGCGCACGCGCCGTGAGCTTTCCCGAGAGCTGTCTCGCGGCCGCGGCGCGGCTCCTCGACGCCTGCCGCGCGCGCGGGATCCGCTTGGCGACGGCCGAATCCTGCACGGGCGGACTGGTGGCCGGTTGCCTCACCGAGCATCCGGGGGCTTCCGCGGTCCTCGACCGCGGCTGGGTGGTCTACGACAACCGCGCCAAGATCGAGCTTCTGGGCGTGCGCCCGGAGACGCTCGCGAGCTACGGGGCGGTGAGCGAGGCCTGCGCGCGCGAGCTCGTCGCGGGAGCGCTCGCGCGCTCCTCGTGCGGGCTGGCCCTCGCCGCCACGGGCATCGCCGGACCGGGCGGCGGGACGCCGGAGAAGCCCGTGGGCCTCGTGCATCTCGCCGCCGGCCGCCGCGACGGCGTGGTCGTGCACCGACGATGCCTGTTCCCCGGCGATCGTCGGGCGATCCGACTCGCCGCGGTCGAGACCCTGCTCCTGCTCGGCCTCGAGGCGCTGGCGACCGAAGCCCGGCCGGGGGCGGCGGCCGGCGGCTGAGCCCGCGGCTCAGTCGCGCAGCCGGCTGAACACGCCGTCGCGGGTATCGCCGGTGGCGTGACAGCCCCAGCAGGCCTCGGCGGCCTTGGCACCCACCACCCGCCGGGCGGGATCGCCGCGCGCGAAGCCCTCGAAGCCCCAACCCCCGGTCGCGGCGAAGCGGCGCGAGTCTTTCTCCATGACCCCGAGCACCTTGCGCGCGCCCTCCACGACCGCATTGTTCTCGCGCACGGCTTCGAGCAGATCGAAGACGATCACCGCGCCGTCGGGGAAGCGGCCGATGCGGTAGCCCTCGAGAGCGGCGGGGTTGGCGTAGATGTGGTGGATGCCGCCGAAGGCTTCGTAGAGCGGATGACCGGGTTCGATGAGCATGCTCTTGACGTGCTTCCAGTCCCGCCAGCCGCCGGGATAGGCGACTTCGGCGGCGATCGCGCCGGCGGCGGGAAGAAGCGCCAAGACGAGGGTCTTCACCGCGAGCGGTCGCATGTGCGGATCTCCCCTTCGCGCCGAAATCTCGGCTCCGTCGGCCGTCCTCGACCACGGGCGCGCCGGGCGGACAAGAAGGCACTTTCTGGTGAGGTACTGAGCGCGAAGTAACCGGGCGATGCGCCGTCGCGTCGCGGGTCCAGAAAACGCTGCACCGCCGATGGGCGAAACCGGACGCGGGCCTCTCGTCGAGGTCGTGGGCTGCAAATGGTCGGTCGAGGTCCTGTGCGCCGTGCGGCGCGGCGTCCGCAGACCCGGCGCGCTCGAGTGGGCGATCCCCGGGATCTCGACCAAGGTCCTGAACGAGCGGCTGTCCAAGCTCTGTCGGCTGGGATTGTTGTCGCGCACCGCCTGGCCCGAGGTGCCGCCGCGGGTCGAATACGATCTCACCGAGGCGGGGATGCGGCTGTGCGCGATCCTCGACGATCTCGCGGCACTCGAGGCGGAGCTCGCGGCGGACGCCGGCGCGGCTCAGGAGGCGCCCACGGGCGCGGGCTCGGGGACGCGCGAGCCCTCCCCGTAAAGGGCGCGGGCCCGGGCCTCGAAGGCGGCGATCATCCGGCTCACCGCCTCGTTGAACAACATTTCCATCAAGTTCTGCAACAACTTCGAACGGAACTCGAAGTCGACGTAGAAGTCGACGACGCATCCTCCGTCCGGCGCCGGCTCGAAGCGCCAGTGGTTGTTGAGATAGCGGAAGGGCCCTTCGATGTACTCGACGTCGATGCCGTAAGGAGGCAGGAGCGTCACCCGCGAGGTGAAGCGCTCGCGCAGCATCTTGAAGGCGACGACGAGATCGGCGTAGAAGACGTTGCCTTCGCGTCGCGTGATGCGCGCGGCTTTGCACCAGGGCAGGAATTCGGGATATTTGTCGACTTCCGCCACGAGCCGGAAGAGCTGCTCCGGCGTCCAGGGCAGGTGCCGTTTCTCGGCGTGGGTGGGCATCGCGGGCGAAGGATCAGAAGCGAGCGGAAGGCGGCTCGGGGCGGAGGGCCGATGCGGCGAGCCGCGCCGCCTTGAGCCGCGCGAAGTCCTCCCCGGCGTGATACGAGCTGCGGGTCAGAGGCGAAGAGGCGACGAGCAGGAAGCCTTTGGCGCGTCCGATGCGCGCGTAGGATTCGAACTCCGCCGGCTCGACGAACCGGATCACCGGGTGGTGGCGCGGCGTGGGCTGCAGATACTGGCCGATGGTGAGAAAATCGACGTCCGCGCAGCGCAGGTCGTCCATGACCTGAATAACTTCTTCTTTCTCCTCGCCGAGCCCGACCATGATCCCGGATTTGGTGAAGATCGTCGGATCCAGCTCCTTCACCCGCTGCAACAGGCGCAGGGAGTGGAAGTAGCGGGCGCCCGGCCGCACCGTGCGATAAAGCCGCGGCACGGTTTCGAGATTGTGGTTGTACACGTCGGGTCGGGCCGCGACGACGATCTCGAGCGCTCCGGCCTTGCCGCGGAAGTCGGGGGTCAGGACCTCGATCGTGGTCGAAGGCGAGGCCTTGCGGATCGCTTCGATGCAGCGCGCGAACTGAAACGCGCCTCCGTCCTCGAGGTCGTCGCGATCGACGCTCGTGATCACCACGTGGTCGAGGGAGAGCGCGAGCGCGAGTTCGGCGACCCGCGCCGGCTCGTCGGGGTCGACCGGATCCGGGACGCCGGTGGCGACGTTGCAGAAGGCGCAAGCGCGCGTGCACACCGAGCCGAGGATCATCACCGTGGCGTGGCGCTTGTGCCAGCATTCGCCGATGTTCGGGCACGCCGCCTCTTCGCAGACGGTGTGGAGGTTTTTTTCCCGCACGAGCTTGCGGGTGGCGAAATAGGCTTCGGAAGTCGGGGCCTTGACCCGGATCCAAGCCGGCTTGCGGGGCGGATTCGCGGGCGCGCCGGCGCGACGGTCGAGGATCGTGATCGCGCTCATGCGCCGGAGATGCGTACGCGCCCTCGCGCCGTCAAGCGGATGCGACAGCGGCACCCGCGCGTGCCTATAGCGCCGAGAGCCGTGCGTTGACGCAGATCGGGACCTAAGATAAACGGGCAATATCGCTACTAATGGTTGTGGACGTTTGC
This sequence comes from Geminicoccaceae bacterium, assembly GCA_025062095.1. Taxonomy (GTDB): domain Bacteria; phylum Pseudomonadota; class Alphaproteobacteria; order Geminicoccales; family Geminicoccaceae; genus JANXAZ01. The sequence continues at coordinate 8,043 of JANXAZ010000020.1, read as the reverse complement.
GATGGCCGAGGTGTTCGCACACGCTCGCGCCGATCGATTGGAACAGGATTGGCACGATCTCGCCGCGCATCTCGAAGAGACGGCGACGCGCGCGGCGGCGTTCGCGGAGGCGTTCGATTCCGCCGACTGGGCCGCGATCGCCGGTCTGTGGCACGATCTCGGCAAATACGATCCCGAATTCCAACGGTACTTGCGCCGTGTCGCCGGTCCCGATGCGCATCTGGAAGACGATGGTTCGGAGCGAACGAGGCGCGGGCCGGAACATTCGATCGCCGGTGCGGTTCTCGCGCTCGATCGGCTCGGCGAAGGTGCCGGCCGGGCGCTCGCCTTCGTCGTGGCCGGCCATCACGCCGGCCTGCCCGACTGGACCGGCGCGACGGGTGGCGCGCTCGAGCATCGGTTGAAACGAGCGCGCGAGCGCGACGTGCTCGGCCGAGTTCGGCGCGGCGGGGCGCCCGCCGCCCTGCTCGATCGAGCACCGCCCGCGCCGGGGCGGATCTGTGAACGCGTCTGCCGACCGGAGCGGCAGGCCTTCTGGATCCGAATGGTGTTCTCGGCCCTGGTCGACGCCGACTTCTTGGACACCGAACGGTTCATGGACCCCGAGCGGGCGGCGGCACGGCCGAACGGCGTGTCGATCGAGGCGCTCAGGAGGATCCTCGATCGCTACCTCGAGGAGCTGAGCGCTCGCGCCCCGTCCACGCCGGTCAATCGGCTGCGCGCCGAGGTGCTGCGCGCCTGTCGTGACCGTGCGCGCGACACCCCGGGGCTCTTCACCCTCACCGTCCCGACCGGTGGCGGCAAGACCCTCTCCTCGCTCGCCTTCGCACTCGCCCACGCATGCGCCCACGGGCTGCGGCGCGTCGTTTACGCCATTCCGTACACGAGCATCATCGAGCAGACCGCCGACGTCTTCCGCGACGTCTTTCGCGATCGTCCCGAGGTGGTAGTCGAGCACCACAGCAATCTCGCCCCCGAGCGCGAGACCACCGCGACTCGCCTCGCCTCCGAGAATTGGGACGCGCCGATCGTCGTCACCACCACCGTGCAGCTCTTCGAATCACTCTTCGCGGCCAAGCCCTCGCGCTGCCGCAAGCTGCACAATCTCGCGCGCTCGGTCGTCGTCCTCGACGAGGCGCAACTGCTCCCGGTCGATCATCTGCGCCCGATCCTTTTCGCGCTCGACGAGCTCGTCGCGCGCTACGGCACGACCGTCGTGATCTCGACCGCCACCCAGCCGGCTCTTTCCTCGCGCGAGGGCTTCAAGGGTCTTTCCGCCCCCGCCCGCGAGCTCGCCCCCGATCCCGAGGCGCTGCGCCGCCGGATGCGGCGCACCCGGTTCGAGCTTCTCCAGGAGCTGCAACCGATCACCTGGCCGGATCTCGCCGCGCGTCTACGCGCCGAGCGACGCGTGCTCGCGATCGTCGACCGGCGCGACGCCGCGCGCGAGCTCGCCGCGCTCATGCCCGAAGACACTTTCCACCTCTCGGCGCTCATGTGTCCCGCGCACCGCTCGGCCGTGCTCGGTGCGATCCGCGCCGCCCTCGCCGAGCCGGAGCGCCCGGTGCGCGTCGTCTCCACGCAGCTCGTGGAAGCCGGGGTCGACCTAGACTTCCCGGTGGTCTTCCGCGCCGTCGCGGGGCTCGATTCGATCGCCCAGGCGGCCGGCCGCTGCAATCGCGAGGGCCACCTCGCCGACTTCGGCCGGGTCGTGGTCTTCCGACCGCCGACCGAGCCGCCGCCCGGGATCCTCCGCATCGCCGCCGAGATCGGTCGCAAGCTCCTGACCGCCCTTCCCGATCCGCTCGCGCAGGAGGCCTTCGAGCGCTATTTCCGCGAGCTCTACTGGTCTCGGGGCGAGCGGCTCGACAGTGCGCAGCTGCTCACCGGCGAGAAGCTGCTCGCCCGGCCCGATCTCGCCTTCGCCTTCCGCACCGCCGCCGAGCGGTTCCGGATGATCCCGGACGAGCAGGTGCCGGTCCTCGTGCCCTGGGCGGAAGGACGCCACCTGGCCGGGGAGATCGCCGCTCGGGCAACGGCGGGAGCGGGGCTGCGCGCGCTCTTGCGCCGCGCGCAGCGTTTTCTCGTCGGCGTTTATCGGCGCACCGCGAGCGCGATGCTTCGCGCCGGAGCCGTGAGAGAACTCGTCCCCGGTCTTCTTTGGCTCGAAGACGCGCGGCTCTACGACGAACGCTTCGGCCTGAGGATCGATCGGCTGGGCGCGTACGAGCCTTCGGAGCTTCTCGTGTGAGCGAGGGGAGGGATCATGCAGGTCTCGCGACCGTTTCGACTTCTCGTGTGGGGGGACTACGCACTTTTCACGAGACCCGAGATGAAGGTCGAGCGGGTCTCGTACGAGATCATGACGCCTTCGGCTGCGCGCGGGATCCTCGAGGCGATCCTGTGGAAGCCGCAGATGCGCTGGATCGTCGAGCGCATCGACCGTCTCAAGCCGGTCCGCTTCCACGCGATCCGCCGCAACGAGGTCGCCCTCAAGGCTTCCCCCGATCGACCCGAGATCCGCGCCGACGATCCCGACGTCCGCCAACAGCGGGCGGCATTGGTGCTCCGCGACGTGGCTTATCTCGTCCACGCCCGCATCGGACTCACCGAACGGGCCGGGCCCGAAGACAGCCTCACCAAATACGTGGTCATGTTCAAGCGGCGTGCGGAAGCGGGGCAATGTCACAAGCAACCGTGTCTCGGCTGTCGCGAATTTTCGGCGTTTTTCCGACTGCTCGCCGAAGACGAGCCCGATCCTCCCGCCGATACGAGCGGGAATTCGAGGCCGGGATGGATCTTCTACGACTGGGACTTCGCGAAAACGCCCCCGCAGCCGCGCTTTTTCGAAGCGGTGATCGAGGAGGGCCGGATGCGCGTGCCGCCTTTCGAGAGCCTGGAGGTCCGCGGATGATCCTGCAGCGATTGGTCGAACTCTACGCGCGACGCACCGATTCGGACGTCGAGGATCCGCTCCCCGAGCCGGGGTGGACCGATCAGTCAATCGACTTCGTCGTCGAGCTCGCCGCGAGCGGTGCGGTGCGCGCCGTTCTGGATTTGCGGGAGGCGAGCGAAAAGGGCGGGAACAAACGTGCGCCCAAACGCCGGGTCCCGGCACCGCCCAAGCGCACCACCAACGAGGCGGCGTGCCTCTTGTGGGACAAGCCGGAATACGCCCTCGGCATTCCCGATCCGAAGTTCGAAAAAGAACTGCGCGCCAAAGGAAAAGCGACGGACGATGCCGCCGCTCGGAGGCTCGCGGCCGAGCGCGCGCAACGCCGGCACGCGCTCTTTCGCCAAAGGGTCGAAGAGCTCGCGATCAGGGTCGCTGATCCGGGGCTCGCGGCGTTGCGGCGCTTTCTTTCGGACGATCCGGCGCGCGCGGTTCGCGAGGTGGCATCGCCGGAGACGGCGGACGCCCTCGAGGAGCAAGCGGGGAACGTGAGCTTTCGCCTGGAAGGCGACACGGAGCTTCTGTGTCGGCGGCCGGCGATTCGGCGCGTCCTGACAGACCTCGCGGAAACGCCCGAGGGCCTCGAGACCGCGGGCGAGGGCCAGTGTTCGGTGACCGGGAAGTTCGGGCCGATCGCCCGGCTGCACCCGCCGATCAAGGGCGTGGTCGGGAGCCAGACCTCGGGTGCCAACATCGTCTCGTTCAACAAGGAGGCTTTCGAATCATTCGGTCTTTCGCAAGGCGCCAACGCTCCGGTCGGGCTCGAGGCGGCGTTCGCCTACACCACGGCCCTCAACGCGCTTTTGGCCCGGGATTCGGGGCAGAACCTCTCGGTCGGTGGTACGAGCGTGGTGTTTTGGGCGGGGCGGACGAGCCCCAACGAAAGGGTGCTCTGTCCGTTCCTGGCGGCGATGGCCGTGGACGATCCGGGCCGCGGCAGCGAGCGGGTGCGCGCGCTCTACGAAGCGCCGCGAAAGGGGGTGCCGCCCTGCGTCGAGGACGACACTCCCTTCTACATCCTGGCGCTCTCGGCCGAGAGCCGCTCGCGCATCACCGTCCGTTTCTTCCATCAGGGCACGATCCGCGCCGTCGCCGAGACGGTGCTGCGCTGGCTCCGCGAGCTCGAGATCGTGGGTCCGGAGCGCGAAGGGCTCGCGCTTCGCGAGCTGTTGAAGGCGCTCTCGGTGCGGGGAGACCTCGACAACGCACCGCCCCTTCTGGGCGCCGAACTGGTGCGCGCGGCCCTCGCGGGGGCGCGGTTCCCCGAGCGCGTCCTCGCCGAAGCCCTCAACCGCTGCGCCGCGGAGCAGGGGCCGACCCGGGCCCGGGCGGCGCTGATCAAGGCTTTTTTGATCCGCAACCGAGCCGTGGAGGTGACCGTGGCACTCGATCCGAAAGAGACGAACCCGGCCTATCGGCTGGGTCGCTTGTTCGCCGTGCTGGAAGGGCTCCAGCAGGCGGCCGTCGGTCCGAACGCGACGATCCGCGATCGTTATTGGGGCGCGGCATCCTCGACCCCCGCCTTCGTCTTCCCGCAACTCTTGTCGCTCGCGACGAGCCATCTCGGCAAGCTCGAGAGCGACAAGACGGGTCTGGCGCGCTGGTACGAAAGGCAGATCGGGGAGATCGCGAGTGCCCTGCCGCCGAGCCTGCCCGCCACGCTGTCGATCGTCGATCGGGGGCGCTTCGCCATCGGCTATTGGCATCAGCGCTACGCGTCCAAGGCCGACGCTTCCTCAAAGCCGTCCGACGACACCACGACCACCGGGGAGACCGACGAATGACCGCGCTCGAGCACCGCTACGACTTCGTCCTCTTGTTCGACGTCCGCGACGGCAATCCCAACGGCGATCCGGACGCCGGCAACATGCCGCGCTTCGACCCGGAAACCGGTCAAGGGCTCGTCACCGACGTCTGCTTGAAGCGCAAGGTGCGCAACTATGTCGAGCTCAAGCACGGCAACAACGAGCCCTACCGCATCTACGTGCGCGAGGGGGCCGTGCTCAATCGCGAACACCAGAAGGCCTACGAGGCGCTAGGGAAAAAGTCCGAGAAACAAAAACTCGCCGGTCCCGAGATCACGAAGTGGATGTGCCAAAATTATTACGATATCCGGACGTTCGGCGCAGTGATGAGTACCGAGGTCAACGCGGGTCAAGTACGCGGTCCGGTACAGCTGACCTTCGCGCGCTCGATCGAACCCGTGTTCGCACGTGATTTCGCGGTGACCCGACTGGCCGTTACCAACGAGGCCGATATCGCCAAGGAGCGCACGATCGGCCGCAAGCACGCGGTGGCCTACGGGCTGTATCGCGCGCACGGTTTCGTCTCCGCCGCCCTCGCCGAAAAGACGGGGTTCTCGAAAGAGGATCTCGATCTTCTCTTCGAGGCGCTTCGGGAGATGTTCGAACACGACCGCTCGGCCGCGCGCGGGCTCATGACCACGCGCCATCTCGTGGTGTTCGAACACGGCTCGAAATTGGGCGACGCGCCGGCCCACCTGCTGTTCGATCGGGTCCGCGTCGAGCCCGTGCACGGGGGTCGGCCGGCGCGCGCGTTCGAGGACTATCGCGTGACACTCGACGGCGCGCCGCTCGGCGACCGCTTCGTCCGGGTGCCGGCCCGTGTGGGTTGAGGAGACCGAGGGGGAGGGGGACGATCTCGTCCCCCTTTCGGCTCTCCAACATTGGGTCGTGTGTCCCCGCCAGTGCTGCCTGATCCACCTCGAGCAGCAGTGGGAGGAGAACCTCGCCACCGTCGAGGGCCGGCTGTTGCACGAGCGCACGCACGAGCAAGCGGGCGGCACACGGCGAGGGGTCCGGGTGGTGACCGGCATGCCTTTGCGCTCGCGTGCGCTCGGCGTGGTCGGCGTGGCCGACCTTGTGGAGCTCCATCGTATGCCCGACGGGCGGTGGCGGGCTTACCCGGTGGAGTACAAGCGCGGCCGCCCCAAGCCCCATCGAGCCGACGAGGTACAGCTCTGCGCGCAGGCGATCGCCCTGGAAGAGATGCTGGGTACCGAGGTCCCCGAGGGGGCGCTGTTCTACGGCAAGGAACGGCGTCGGACGGTCGTGCGCATCGACGACGAGCTGCGGGCGCTCACCGGTCGCGTGGCCGCCGAGGTCCGAGCCGCCTTCGCTTCCGGTCGGACGCCGCCTCCTGTGTACGAAAAGAGCCGGTGCGGGGCTTGCTCGTTGATCGACCTCTGTCGCCCGCGGGCGCTCGATGGTGGTCGCCGAATCGCCGTTTGGATCGCCAGACGCATCGAGGAGGACGCGGCGTGAAGCGGTATCTCAACACGCTCTACGTGACCACCCAAGGCGCGCGGTTGCGACGCGACGGCCAGAACCTCGTGATCGCGGTCGAAGGCGAAGAGAAGGCGCGTTTTCCGATTCACGGCTTGGGCGGGGTGGTGGCGCTCGGACGGGTGAGCGCGAGCCCGGCGGCGCTCGAGCTCTGTGCCGAACACGGCACGACCGTGACCTACCTCACGGAGACGGGGCGCTTTCTCGCTCGGGTGGAGGGGCCGGTCTCGGGCAACGTGCTGCTCCGGCGCGAGCAGTACCGACGCAGTGCGGACGAAGCCTGTTGCGCTCCGATCGTGCGCTCGCTCGTCATCGGCAAGGCGGTGAACCAGCGCGCGGTCGTGCGCCGGGCTCTGCGCGACCACGGAGAGCGCATGGGAAGCGCCGCCCGCTCGGCGCTCGAGGAGGCGGAACGTCGGTTGACCGATGTCGCGCGAAGGGCGCAGCGCGCGGCGGACGTCGATGCGCTCCGCGGCCTCGAGGGGGAGGCCGGGCGCGTGTATTTCGGCGTCTTCCGCTATCTGATCTTGGTCGAAGACGAAGGATTGGGCTTCGAAGGGCGGACGCGCCGGCCGCCCCTCGACCCCGTCAACGCTTCGTTGTCGTTCGTGTACACCTTGCTCACCCACGATTTGCGCTCGGCCTGCGAGACGGTGGGGCTCGATCCGGCGGTGGGCTTTCTGCACCGAGATCGTCCGGGACGTCCTTCCCTCGCGCTGGATCTCGCCGAAGAGTTCCGGCCGTGGTTCGCCGACCGCCTGGTCTTGTCCCTGATCAACCGCCGCCAACTCTGCGGGCGCGATTTCCGCAAGTTGGAGAACGGAGCGGTTCTGCTCTCGGACGATGCGCGACGCTCGGTGATCGTGGCTTATCAGGAGCGCAAGCGCGAGGAGCTGCGTCATCCGATCCTCGAGGAGACGACCACGATCGGTTTGTTGCCTTTGATTCAGGCGCAACTGCTCGCGCGACATCTGCGTGGCGACCTCGATGCCTATCCACCTTTCTTTTGGAAATGAGCGATGATGGTTTTGATCAGCTACGACGTACGCACCGACGACGAAGCGGGTCGCAGGCGCCTGCGCCGGGTCGCGCGTGTCTGCCGGGATTGGGGACAACGCGTGCAATATTCGGTGTTCGAATGCGAGCTCGATCCGGCGCAGTGGGCGAGGCTCAAGGCGCGGTTGTTGGCGGAGATCGATCCCGAGCGCGACTCGCTGCGCTTTTATTTCCTCGGCGCGAATTGGCGGCGGAGGGTGGAGCACCACGGCGCGAAGCCGGGCTACGATCCCGAGGGACCTCTGGTGGTGTGACGTGCGAACCGGAAGCGGGCGAAAAGCGCAACGGGGTTCGCATGGACCGCAAGGGGCTGGCGCGAACGGATTTTTTCGGCGAACCTCGGGTCGGCGCGAAGGAGTGCGGGTGCATCGGTGCCGAGGTTCGCGCGTCGAGGCCCGCGACCGGCGCGCGAGCAAGGGCTTGCGCAGGCCGCCATCGCTCCCCGCGCGGGAGCGCGGATTGAAACGAGACGATAGATTTGCGGCGCGACGTGAAGCAAAGATCGCTCCCCGCGCGGGAGCGCGGATTGAAACGGGCACGAGCGGCGGCGGCGGTTCCTGCGGCAACGATCGCTCCCCGCGCGGGAGCGCGGATTGAAACGTCTCCCTCGGCCCCGTCACCTCCCGCGAACTCGCAGATCGCTCCCCGCGCGGGAGCGCGGATTGAAACCCGAACCCGTGGCCGAGCTCGCGGAGGTGGCCTCATCGCTCCCCGCGCGGGAGCGCGGAT
>JANXAZ010000001.1:41111-162499 GCA_025062095.1 Geminicoccaceae bacterium | reverse complement strand
ATGCCTGCACGATTTGGCCCCCCCGTTGACGCTCGAGCAGGAGATACGAGTCGAGCAAGGCCTCCGCTCTGCCCTCGATCGTCTTTGGTATCCGCCTCCAGAGGGGATCCCCGATTCCTTCTGGCACGATCACTTGAGTGCGACGTCGCGAGCCTCGGTGATCGAGCTTCTCGGAAAGGCAGGACGCCTCCATCGGAAGGTCGTCGAAGAACTGTTGCAGCGCGCGGTCAGCATGCACACCAAGTTGACTTCTCTCATGCGGGATATCGAGGAGGCACGAACCAGAGGACCTTCGGTCGAGAAAAAATACGAACGGTTGCGTTCTTTAACGGAAGAAATCGAACGCCTACACAACCAGAGGGGCGCTCTCCAGCGCGAAATCGATTGGCTCGAACAACAACTCAAGAACAAACACGCGGAGCTGGCACGTCTCACGGAACAGCGCGCGCGTGCCGCGAAGGCGCTCTCCCGGGCGGCGGCCGCCGAACGGGTCGCCCAACTCGCAGAAGAAATTCTCGAAGCGGCGCGTCCTCTCGAGCTCCGCGCGGTCGCGCAGGAAATGACGAAGGCCATCCGAGCCATGGCGCACAGGCGCGATCATCTGGCGCGCGTCGAGTTGAGCGAGAATGTGGCCGAAGGGAAAAAAGTATTCGAGCTCCGTCTTCTCGACGCGCACGGACACGATATCCGGAGACACGATCTGAGCGCCGGCGAAAAGCAGATTTTTACTCAGGCGCTGTTCGCGGCGGCTACGAGACTCTCGAAACGGCGTTTTCCCTTGGTCATCGACACGCCGCTCGGCCGGCTCGACGAACAGCATCGCCTCAACGTTTTGAAATTCTTGACCGATCGAGACGGTCAAGTCATTCTTCTGTCGTCGGATACCGAGGTCGTGGGGCCGTATTTAGAAGCGATTCGCGATAAAGTGATAGCAACCTATACGTTGCAAAGTGAAAAGAGAGGCGAATATCGGGTTAGTAAGCCCGTTGAAGGTTACTTCGCGAGCTAGAAAGCGATTAAAATGGTTGGCCTCGATCAAGTCGCTACGGCGAGCTTCGCGGCGACGCGAGAGATCGACAAGCTCGCCGAGGACATAGCGAGGAAAATAGGATTTGCGCATCGTTACGCCGTGCCTCGGTTAGCTATGGCGCTTTCGTTGAGAACGAGCGCGCGGCCGGAGCCCGTATCCGGTGATCCGGGGCGATCGATCCGCGGCGAGAATCTGTTCGGCACGGGCGCGTTCCTCGCCGCGTGGGTATCTTTCTTCATCGAGTATGAAGGCCTACCGCTCGAGAACATCGCTGATCTACAAAGGCGAGTCCGAGATCACTGGTGCCGTGGTGTCAAGCTTCTCTGGGACCGGTTGGGCGAAGTTCGCGAGGATCCTTATAACGTTTTCTGGAAATTTCTCGCAGAACATCTTCCGCGTGGCGACGGATTGCCCGTGGGTCGCACCGAGCCGCCGCGACGGCCGGGACCGATCGCCTTGCCGCTCGGTCCCGCGGCGCAGGATCCGTCGACCGGCACCCCACCGCTCTTCCGGCCCGTCGCCCGAGGCGCGAGCCCGCACGTGGCGATCATGGGCGGAGTGGGCAGCGGCAAGACGCGCACCGCTCTGTTCATGCTCGCCGAAATCGCGAAACAGGCACCGGTTCCCCTCGTCGCCTTCGACTTCAAAGGCGATCTCACCGGAGACGCCACGGGGCTCGATCGGAGTTTCGCAGCCGAGGTCCTCGATCCCTTGGAACGGCCGATCCCGCTCGACGTGCTCGCCTTCGACCCCGCGAAGCCGCACGCGCGGGAACTCGCCGCGCAGCGGCTGCGCGACAGCCTGGCGGCGCTCAAGGGCGGTGCGTTCGGTGCGGTCCAACGCGGGCTTCTGGGCGATGCGGCCGCGCGCGCGCTCGCCAGCCACCGGCCCTGTAGGCTGGAGGACGTTCGCGACGCCCTCGTGGCGGTCTACGAGGAACACGGAAAAGCGCGCGACGGGGCGGTCGAGACGCTCGTCGATCTCTGCCGGTTTCCTCTCTTCGAGCCGAAGGAGCCGCCCGCCGACTTCTTCGGCCGCGCGCGGGTGATCCGTTTGCGCCAGGATCTGCCGGATCTCGTGCGCAGCGTGGTGGCGGCCCTCGTCACCGACGCCCTCGACCGTTGGCTGAACGCCGGGCCGGACACCCCTGTGGACCCGGAAGGCAACCGGGCGCTGCGCATCGTCGCGGTCATCGACGAGGCGCATCGGATCCTGGGCAGAAAACTCCCGGGTCTTTCGAACCTCGTGCGCATGTCGCGCTCCAAGGGCGGGATGATCTGGCTGATCTCGCAATCTCCCGACGATTTCGAAACCGAAGACGATGATTTCCTCGCCGAAATGGGGCTCGTCGTCGCCTTCGCGACGAACGCGCGGCCCGGGGCGACCAAGCGGATCTTCGGATCGCGGGTCGAGCTCGCCGACCTGGGCAAGGGCGAGGCCTTCGTGCGGATCCGCGGCGAGAAGGCCCGGCGCCTGCGCATCTGGTGAGCGCCCGCCGGTTCCGCTCGGCCGGGCGCGGGCTGCGGCTCTTTCTCGCCGATGTCCGCGGAACGCTCGGGGCGGCGCGCGGTTCCCGGAAGACGCGCCTCTCCCCGCCGTTTCTGCGCCCGAGAACGGGGCAGCGGCGCGGGGGCTTGCCCGTGCGCGCGGAAGAGGCCGATCGTCGGCGGCGCGGAAAGGAGCGATCGGCCATGAGCGAAACCGGCTTCGCGACCGTGCGGCTGCCCGAAGTCCCGGACACCTACGCCCCGGACGGCTCGGAGATCCGCATCTTGCCCAGACTTCCGCGCGGCTCGATGGTCCACGCCCGGTTGCCTGCCGGGCGCACGGCGAAGGCGGTGCGCCACCGCAGCGTCGAGGAGCTGTGGTACGTGATCGCCGGCGAGGGCGAGATGTGGCGCCGTCTCGGCGATCGGGAAGAGATCGTGCGCCTGCGCCCGGGCGTGGCGTTGAGCATTCCCGTGGGCACCGTCTTCCAGTTCCGCAACACGGGCACCGCGCCGTTGGACGTGGTGCTCGTGACCATGCCCCCTTGGCCGGGGGCGGAGGAGGCGATCGAGGAAAACGGCCCCTGGACGCCGGGCTGAGGCCTCAGACCAGCAAGAGATTGGAGGCGAGGGCGAGGGCGAGCGAACCGACGACGAGCCCGGCCACGATCAGCCGCTCGCGCACCTTCCGCGACAGCCGACACCGCACCATGCTCGTGCCCCCGATCGCCGCACCCGCGTCGTCCGTTCGCGCGCTCATTTTCGCGAACGGGCGAGAAACATAGGTGACGGAGATCACACCGGGTGTTGCACAAAAGCCACGATCGCCACACAACCAGCGGGCGAGCGCTCGCGCGCCACGCGAGGCCGCACCGCACCCGACCCCGATCGCCGCGCGCGAGCGCCGAGAGCGCGCGGCGGCGGCGCAACGACAAAAAGCGGCGCGCCGGGAACGGTCGGGAAGACTCGGGGGCGCCGCCGGCGCGACGGCCGCCGTCGCGGCGAAAAGCGCGCCTTTCGCGCGCACCACTTGGCCTCCGGGCGCGGGCGTACCTACCTACTCGGCCATGAGCGAGAAGATCGTGACGATCATCGGCGGCGGGCTCGCCGGCTCGGAAGCGGCCTGGCAGCTCGCCCGTGCCGGGGTGCGGGTGCGCATCCTCGAGATGCGGCCGCTCCGTCTCACGCCCGCGCACAAGACCGATCGCCTCGCCGAGCTCGTCTGCTCGAATTCCTTCCGCTCCGACGATTGCTTCGGCAACGCGGTCGGGTTGTTGCACGAGGAGATGCGGCGGCTGGGCTCCCTCGTCATGGCCGCGGCCGACCGCCACAAGCTGCCCGCCGGCTCGGCCCTGGCCGTGGACCGCGAGGCGTTCGCCCGGGCGGTGACCGAGGCGCTCGCCGGCCATCCGCTCGTGACGATCGAGCGCCGGGTGGTCGAGCGCCTGCCGCCGCGCGAGGAGGGACCGGCGATCGTGGCCACGGGGCCGCTCACGCACGAGGCGCTGGCCGAGGACATCAAGCGGGTGGGCGGCGAAAAGGAGCTCGCCTTTTTCGATGCGATCGCCCCCATCGTTTACAAGGATTCGATCGATTTTTCCAAGGCGTGGATGCAGTCGCGCTGGGACGAAGCCGGGCCGGCGGGCACGGGTGCCGATTACATCAACTGCCCTCTCGACGCGGAGCAGTACGAAGCCTTCGTCGACGCCCTGCTCTCGGCGGAGAAGATCGAGTTCCGAGAGTGGGAGAAAGACACGCCCTATTTCGAGGGCTGCCTGCCGATCGAGGTCATGGCCGCGCGCGGTCGCGACACGCTGCGCTTCGGGCCGATGAAGCCCGTGGGGCTGAGAGATCCGCGCACCGGCAAACGCCCCTACGCGGTCGTGCAGCTGCGCCAAGACAATGCGCTCGGCACGTTGTGGAACATGGTGGGCTTCCAGACCAAGCTCAAGTATTCCGAGCAGGTGCGCGTCTTCCGGATGATCCCGGGGCTCGAACGGGCGGAGTTCGCGCGGCTGGGCGGGCTGCACCGCAACACCTTCATCAACAGCCCGCGCCTTTTGGACCGCAGCCTGCGTTTCCGGCCCATGCCCTGGATCCGCTTCGCCGGCCAGATCACCGGCTGCGAGGGCTACGTGGAGAGCGCGGCTCTGGGGCTGCTCGCCGGACGCTTCTGGGCCGAAGAGCTCGCCGGTCGCGAGCCTCTGCCGCCGCCTCCCGAGACCGCGCACGGTGCGCTCCTCGCCCATGTCACGGGGGGTGCCCGGGCCGAGACCTTCCAGCCCATGAACATAAACTTCGGCCTCTTCCCCCCCCTTCCCCCCGAAGTACCCAGGGCCGCGCGCAAGCGGGCCCTCGCCGAACGGGCGCTGGAAGCGCTCGCGCGCTGGATCGCAACCTCGGCGCGACAGCCGTCATCGGCTTGTCAATCGATGAAAATCGGTTAGAAGCGGAGGCGAGGACGTCGGGCGGGTCCCCGGGCCCCCTCGGCGACCGGCGCACGAAGCTTGCCCACGCCGGTCGGAAAACGACGCCACCGTGCAACCTCCGCCGCAGAGCCGACCCGCGAGCGATCACAAGGCGCAGCCGTTCCAGCTCCGCGGCTCGGTGCACACGATCCTGTGCCTGCGCCTGCTCGCGCCCACCGATCCCGAATTCTTGCCGCTGTTGCGCGACAAGGTCGCACACAGTCCGGATTTCTTCCGCGACGCACCGCTCGTGCTCGACCTCGCCCCGGTGGCCGATACGCCGCCCATCGATCTCGCCGCCTTCGTCGCCGAGCTGCGGCGGATGCGGCTGTTCCCGATCGGCGTGCAGAACGCCACGCCGCCCTGGCAGGAGGCGGCGCGCTCGGCCGGGCTCGCGCTGTTCGGTGCGGGCGGATCCGGCTCTTTTCCCGACCGAGCGGCGAGCGCCCGCGCGCGGCCCGCGCCACCGGCCGGCCGGCGCGGGGCCGGCCTCGTGATCACCGAGCCCGTCCGCGGCGGCCAGCAGGTGTGTTGTCCGGAGGGCGATCTCGTCGTCCTCGCGCCGGTCGGCCACGGGGCCGAGCTCGTCGCCGCCGGGCACATCCACGTCTACGGGCCCTTGCGCGGTCGCGCCTTCGCGGGCGTGGACGGCGACGCGCGGGCGATGATCTTCTGCGACCAGCTGGAGGCGGAACTCGTGGCGATCGCCGGGGTCTATCTCGTCGCCGAGGACATCGACCCGCGCCTGCGCGGCCGGCGGGTGCGGGTGTGGAGCGAGGGCGAGCGGCTCGTCATGGTTCCGGTGCCCTGACGCGGTTCGGCCGCGTCGCGCAAGCAATCTCGGAGGAACTCTTGTCGCAAGTCATCGTCGTCACCTCGGGCAAGGGCGGAGTGGGCAAGACCACGAGCGCGGCGGCGATCGGCGCCGGCCTCGCGCTCAAGGGGAAGAAAACCTGCGTGATCGACTTCGACGTGGGCCTCAGGAACCTCGACCTCGTGATGGGCGTCGAGCGGCGGGTGGTCTTCGACTTCATCAACGTGATCAACGACGGCATCCGCCTCCATCAGGCTCTGATCAAGGACAAGCGGATCGAAGGGCTGTACATCCTGCCCACCTCGCAGACCCGCGACAAGGACGCGCTCACCCGCGAAGGCGTGGAGCGCGTGATCGAAGAGCTCAAGCAGGACTTCGATTACGTCATCTGCGACAGCCCCGCCGGCATCGAGAAGGGCGCTTTCATGGCGCTCTATTTCGCCGACGAAGCGATCGTGGTCACCAATCCCGAAGTGAGCTCGGTGCGCGACGCGGACCGCATCCTCGGGATCCTCAATTCCAAATCGCGGCGGGCCGAGCGCGGCGAACCGCCCATGAAGCAGCATCTCCTCTTGACGCGTTACGATCTCGAACGGGTCGCGCGCGGAGAGATGCTCAAGCTCGAGGACGTGGTCGAGATCCTGGCGATCCCGGTGCTCGGCGTGATCCCCGAAGACGACGCTGTGCTACAGTGCTCGAACAACGGCATGCCTGTGGTCCTCGAGCCGAAGTCGATCGCGGCTCAAGCTTATATGGATGCGGTGCGCCGCCTTCTGGGCGAGACGGTCGAGCTGCGCTTCACCACACCCCCCAAGAAGAGCTTCGTGAACTGGCTGTTGCGGAGGTCCGCGTGAAGCTCAAGGACCTCTTCGATCTCTTCCGCGGTCCCGGGCGCAGCACCGGCAGCGCCGCACGCGCGAAAGAACGCTTGCAGGTCATCCTCGCGGTCGAGCGCCCGCTGACCCGTGGCCAGCCGGATTTCTTGCCGCTTCTGCAGCGCGAGATCCTGGAAGTCATTCGCAAATACGTGCCGATCGACGAGCGCAGGATCAAGATCGAGGTCGAGCGCGAAGCCGACATGTCGTTGCTCGCCGTCTCGATCGAATTGCCGCACGCCACCCTCTCGCGTGCGCTCTGACGGCCGCGCGCCGAAAAGCGCGGGGCGGCGGGCGAGCGCGGGCCGCCGGGCGCGCGCGAGACCACGGGGCGGCGGAAAACGCCGCGTTTTTGATCCGGATCAAAGCGACGCGAGCGCGAGGGACGATAGTAGCCGCGCGTTGTTTGCAAGGAGACGCGTCATGCGCATTCTGTCTCTCGCCGCGGCGGCGATCGCGGCGCTGGTCGCGGGAGCGGCGGGCGCCCCGGCGACCGAGCTGCGCCAGCGCGCGCTCGAACTCTTCAAGCCGTTGCCCTCGACCGTGCCGGCGGTCAAAGGCAATCGGATCACCAAGGAGAAGATCGAACTCGGCAAAGCTCTCTTCTTCGATCCGCGGCTTTCCGCTTCCGGCGTGTTCTCGTGCAACTCCTGTCACAACCTGGCCACGGGCGGCGACGACAATCTGCCGACGTCGATCGGTCACGGCTGGCAGAAAGGCCCGCGCAACGCGCCCACGGTGTTCAACGCCGTGTTCAACGAGGCGCAGTTCTGGGACGGCCGCGCCGCGGATCTCAAGGAACAGGCCAAAGGACCGATTCAGGCGAGCGTGGAGATGGCGAACACGCCCGAGCGCGTGGTCGCCACCTTGAAATCGATGCCTCGATACGTCGAATGGTTCAAGGCCGCCTTCCCCGATGACAAAGATCCCGTCACGTTCGACAACATGGCCAAGGCCATCGAAGCGTTCGAAGCGACGCTCCTCACTCCCTCTCCCTTCGACGCCTATTTGAACGGAGACGAAGAGGCGCTGACCCCGGTGCAGAAAGAAGGCCTGGCGCTTTTCATGGACACCGGCTGCGCCGCCTGCCACAACGGCATCAATCTCGGAGGCCAGGGTTATTATCCCTTCGGCGTGATCCAACGGCCGGGCGCGGAGGTCCTGCCCGAGACCGACAAGGGACGCTTCATGGTCACCCGGACACCGGGCGACGAGTACGTCTTCCGCGCCTCGCCTCTGCGGAACATCGCGCTCACCGCGCCCTACTTCCATTCCGGGCAGGTGTGGGACCTGCGCCAGGCGGTGGCGATCATGGGCTCGGCCCAGCTCGGCCGGGAGCTGAACAGCGAAGAGGTCGAGAAGATCGCCGCCTTCCTCGAGAGCCTGACCGGGACGCCGCCCGCCGTCGTCTATCCGATCCTGCCGCCGGAGACGGCGAGCACGCCCAAACCCACGGCCGAGGTCGTACGCTGAGGTCGCACCGCGCCGAAGCGAGGCCGCGAGGCCTCGCTTCCGCGCCGCTGGCGCCCCCGGTGCCGCACCGGCCGGGTGGGATCGAGCCCCGTCGGCACCAACAACCACAGCCGACCGGGGCTCTTCATGTGTCCGGCGAGATGCTCGGCCTCGGGACCGCTGCCCCAGAAGAGATCGCCCCGCACGGGACCGCGGATGGCTCCTCCCGTATCTTGCGCGACCACCAACCGGCGCAGCGATCGCGCGCCGTCCGGGAACGGTGCCTCCGTATCGAGCCACAGGAGCGCTCCCAAGGGCAGAAAGCGACGATCGACGGCGAGCGAGCGCTGCGGGGTCAAAGGCGCACCCTGGGCTCCGAGCGGCCCCGGTGCATCGGGGGGCAGGCCGAGCTCGCGGAAGAACACGTACGAAGGGTTCTTGTGGAGGAACGCGAAGGCGCGTTCGGGATGCGCCCGTAACCAGGCTTCGATGCGCTGCATCGACACCTCCTCGCGGGCGAGCTCTCCCGCTTCCACGAGGTCGCGGCCGATCGCGCGATAGGGATGGCCGTTCTGCTCGGCGTAGCCGACGCGGAGCTCGCCGCCCTCGGCCAGGCGGATGCGACCCGAGCCCTGGACGTGGAGAAAGAAGAGCGCGATCGGATCGTCCACCCAAGCGAGCTCCAGGCCGCGGCCCGCGAGCGCTCCGCCGTCGATCTCGGCGCGCGTGTAATAGGGAAGCAGGCGCCCCTGCTCGACCCGCCCGACGATGCGTCGACCTTCGAGCGTCGGATCGAAGCGGCCGAGCTCGACCACCACGAGGTCGTCGGGTCTGCGGTAGATCGGATAGCGACGAATCGCATCCGCTGTTCGGGCCCCTTCCAGGATCGGCTCGAAATAGCCCGTGACGAGGCCGCGGGCCTCGCCGCGATCGGTGACGAGCCAGGGCCGGAAAAGCCGTTCGAGCGCGGCTCGCGCCGCTCGCGCATCGGCGAAGGGACCGTGCAGGGCGGAACACGAGGCGCGCCAATCGCCCACCCGTCCGAAGGCGGGATCGCGGGCGAAGGTTTCGTCCGCGCGGCGGCCTTCGAGGAGCCGGCAGGAGCGGGCGAAGGCTTCCAGGGCCGGCCGCGGATCGTCTTCGTCCCAGCCGGGAAGATCGGAGAAGCGCGCGGCGCGCAGGACGAGCGCGGGCTCGGCGGGCGGGCGCGGCCGGAACCACCACAGCGCGAGGGCGGCGATCGCGGCGAGGAGGAGGACGGCCGCGAGCGCGCGTCGGACGATCACGCGCCCGAGCGGGTCTCGACCAGGAGCCAATTGGGATCGGGCGAGCGGATGTCGCGCTCGAAGGTCCAGACGTCGACGACGGTCTCGACGGTGTCGGGATCACCTTCCACGATGCGGCCCGACGCGTCGCGGGTGCAATTGCTCTGCTCGCTCGTGAAGCGCACGGTGATCCGCGCGATCGGTCCCTCGAGATCGGCGGCCAGGACTTCCGCGCCGCTGATCGCGACGAGCCGGGTCTCGAGCGTCTGGCCGAGGCGCGCGCGCTCGTCGATGGCCGCCGCGAAGCTCGCGAAGACGGACGGAGCGAGGAGCGGTTCGAGGGTGGCTTTGTCGCCTCTGGCGAAGGCCTCGACGATCATCGCGAAGGCGGTGCGCGCGCCGTTCAGGAAATGGTCGAGGTCGAAGCTCGGATCGGCCAAGCGCAGACGGGTCAGCCCCTGTTTGATGTCGGGTGCGGCATCCGCCGCGATGGGCGTCTCCTCGAGCGGGGCCCGCCGGCGCTCGGGCAGAGGTACCACCTTCTCGCTCGCCTCGCTGCCCACCGGTGCCGGCTGAGGCTGGATTCGCGGCGGGCGCTGGCGCTCGTGGCCGGTGCGCTTGCCGAGCACCGAGCGCAGGCGCAGGGCGACGAACGCCGCGACGACGGCGAAGAAGAGGATGTCGAGGATGGCGAAGCCGTCGGACATCGTCGTGTTCGCTTCAGAGATCCGCGCCGCGGCCGGCCGCTGACGCTTGCCGTCGCACGGGATGGCTCGGGGTGGTCGACACGATCATATAAGGGGCTGCGCGCGAAAACAAAGCGGCGGCGTGGTCGCGCCGAACGCCGCACACGGCTCGAGGGAGATCCGCGCATGTTGCTCGTCCGCCACGCGGAATCGGAGTGGAACCGCCGCTTCGGTGCCAGCCGCGTCGATCCCGGCCTGCCCGATCCGCCGCTCACTGCCGAGGGAGCGGCCGCCGCGCGCATCGCGGCGCGCCGGCTCGAAGGGCTCGGCATCGCGCGGCTGCTCACCAGTCCCTACCGGCGCGCCGTACAGACCGCGGTCATCTTCGCCGAGGAGCTCGGGGTGCCGATCGAAGTCGAGCCCTTGGTGCGCGAGCGCTGCGCTTTCTCCTGCGATCAGGGCAGCCCGCCCGAACGGCTCGCGGCCGAATGGCCGCATCTCGATTTCGGCCGGCTCGAGCCTCTGTGGTGGGGCGGGACGATCGAGAGCATGGCCAGCCTGCACGCGCGTGCGCGTCGCTTCCTCGAACGCGCGTCGCGCTTCGAGGACCCCCGGCGCATCGCGGTGATCACGCATTGGGGGTTCATCCGTTGTCTGACGGGACGAGAAGTGGGAAATCTGGATGCGGTCCGCTTGCGGCTGGAGCCCGGCGGAGCCCTTTGACCCCCGAGTCCACCACACCGAGGAAGCGAGGATGAGCGAGGCGGACGCGCCCAAGGGTGCGGGCGAGGAGGCGCAGGCGAACCAGCCGCGACTGTCGATCCTCACCCAATACGTCAAGGATCTCTCCTTCGAGAACCCGCGGGCGCCCATGGGCCTGGCCCCGGGCCAGCCGCGACCGGAGATCCAGATCTCGGTCGACACCAACGCGCGCCAAGTCGGCGAGCAGCATTACGAAGTGGTTCTTCAGATCAATATTGATGCCAAATCAGGCGAAACCCCGTTCTTCTTGCTCGAGCTCGCCTACGGCGGGGTGTTCATGCTCGCGAACATCCCCGAGGATGCCATCCAGCCGCTGCTCCTGATCGAATGCCCGCGCATCCTCTTCCCCTTCGCGCGGCGAATCATCGCCGATATGACGCGCGATGGAGGTCTGCCGCCGCTTCTGCTCGACCCGATCGATTTCGCCACCCTCTACCGGCGCCGTCTCGCGCAGCAGGCGGCGCGCACGAACACCGCCGGCTCGGCCTGAGCCGCCCCCGCCGCTCGGAAGCGGCGCGCGCGCCGGCGGTTCAGCCGCGCGTGAGGCGGTGGAAATCGTCCATGAGCAGGCGGGTGATCGGTCCGGTCTGGTAGACGAGATCGTCGATCGCGTGCACAGGAGTGATCTCGGCGGCCGTGCCGGTCACGAAGACCTCTTGGGCCGAGCGCAGCTCCTCGGGAAGAATGTGCCGCTCGAAAACCGGGATCCCCCGCTCCTTGGCCATGGCGATCACCGTCTGCCGGGTGATGCCGTTCAAGAAGCAGTCGGGCAGAGGCGTATGCAGCGCCCCGTCGATGACGAGGAAAATATTGGCTCCCGTCGTCTCCGCGACGTATCCGCGATAATCGAGCATGAGCGCGTCGCCGAAGCCCTTGGCCTCGGCCGCGTGCTTGGAGAGCGTGCAGATCATGTACAGACCGGCCGCCTTGGCGTGCACCGGTGCGGTGTTCGGCGCCGGCCGATCGTAGATCGCGCGGGTGAGCTTGAGGTCCCGATAATACGCGCCCCATTCCCAGCAGGCGATGGCCACGTGGATGCGCGCGCGCTGCGCCGAAACGCCCATCTGTTCCGAGCCGCGCCAGGCGAGCGGACGCACGTAGCAATCCTTGAAGCCCATCTTGGCGACCGTGGCGGCTTTGGCGGCGTCGAGCTCCTCGACCGTGTAGGGGACCTCGAAGCCGAGCATGCGCGCGCTGTCGATCAGCCGCTGGCTGTGCTCGCGGCTCTTGAAGATCTTGCCGTTGTAGCAACGCTCGCCTTCGAACACGCAGCTGCCGTAGTGCAGCGCATGGGTGAGGACGTGGATCTTGGCTTCCCGCCAGGGAACGAATTCGCCGTTGAACCAGATCCAACCGTCGCGGTCGTCGAAGGGCACGAGATCGGCCATCGCGCAGCGCCTCGGGGGACTTGGAAGAGCAGGCCTTGGTATTCGGGATTGCGTTCGCTAACATCGCGCGGCATGAGTGTCAACGCGACCTCGAAAGCAGCGTTCCTCGCCACTCGCATGGCCGGCCGGGCGAGCCCTCTGTTCTTGCGCGATGCCGAGCTCGAACGCGCGCTCGAACTGCTGCTGCTCGCCGAGCGCGGGCTCGCCGCGCGCTCCGCGGCGGCCCTGCGCGCGGCCCGGCTCGACGAGCGCGATCTCGACATCCTGTGGCTGTTGCGGCGCCGTCCCGGGATCACCGCGCACGAGCTCGCCTCCTTGTTGAGCCTGCCCAAGCAATCGGTGTCGCGCCATCTCCGCGCGCTCGAGGCCGGGGGGCTCGTGCTCCGCGGCGAGCACGGGACGGATCGCCGGCGGCGGGTGCTGCGGCTGAGCGAGCGCGGCGCGAGCCTGGTCGAGAGCCTCGCCGAGCCGCGCAAGCGCGGCTTGCGGCGCGCCTTTCAGAGCGCCGGGGCGGAGGCGGTCGCCGGTTTCGAGCGAGTCCTGGGCGAGCTCGCGCACAGCGCGTCCCCGCGCCTCGAGGAGCCCGCCAAGGGCTGAAGGCGCGGCCATGACCTCGCTTTCCACTCCGCACATCCTCGTGGTCGACGACGATGCCCGCCTGCGCGAGCTCTTGCGGCGCTATCTCGTCCAGCACGGCCATCTCGTCTCGCTCGCCGCGGATGCGGCCTCGGCGCGGGCGGCGCTGTCGCGCATGGTCTTCGATCTGCTCGTGCTCGACGTCATGCTCCCGGACCGGGACGGGATCGAGCTCACGGCCGAACTGAGGCGCGATTTCAGCGTTCCCATCTTGCTCTTGACCGCGCGCGGCGAGCCCGAGGACCGCATCCGCGGCCTCGAATCCGGCGCCGACGACTATCTCGTCAAACCGTTCGAGCCGCGCGAGCTCCTGTTGCGCATCGCGAGCATCCTGCGCCGCTCCCCCGCCGCGCTCGCGGCCGCGGGCGGTGTCGTGCGCTTCGGCCCGTACCGGTTCGACACCCGCGCCCTCGTGCTCGAGCGCGACGGTGTTCCCGTCCGACTGACCGCGAGCGAAGCGGCGCTTCTCAAGAGCCTCGCGCTGCGCCCGGGCCGCGCCCTCAGCCGCGCCGAGCTCGCCGCCCGCGCCGGCATCTCCGGCTCGGATCGCGCGGTCGACGTCCAGATGGTACGGCTCAGGCGCAAGATCGAAGAGGATCCGCGTCAGCCGCGCTGGCTCTTGACGCTGCGCGGTGCGGGCTACGTGCTGCGTGTCGACGGCTGAGCCGAATGGGTCCGGTCCGGCGTTTCTTGCATCGCACGATCGTCCCGCGTTCCCTCTTCGGCCGCTCGCTTCTGATCGTCGTCCTGCCGGTCGTCCTTCTGCAAGTTCTGCTGACGATCGTCTTCTACAACCGGCACTGGGACGTCGTGACCCGCTGGCTCGCCACCGGCGTGGCGGGCGAGGTCGCGTTCCTCGTCGAGACGCTCGAGCAGACCCGCGATCCCGAGGCCCGCGCGCGGCTCCTCGACCAGGCGCGACGCAATTTCGATCTCCGGCTCTCTTTCGAGCCGGGAGGCAAGCTCGAAGGTGCGGCGCGCGCGGCCGGCATGCAGGGGGGCCTTCTCGCCCACATCGACAACAAGATCGTCGAAGCGTTCGAAACCGCGCTCGATCGTCCCTTCCTCGTCGATCTGCGGCCCGTGGACCCCGAACGGATCGCGATCTACGTCGAGCTCGAAGACGGTCTTCTGCGCGTACTCGGCTCGCGCAAGCGGGTGACCGCGACCACCACGGGGCTGCTCCTCGCGTGGATGGTGGGCGCCTCCGTGGTCCTGTTGTTGATCGCGATCCACTTCATGCGCCTCCAGATCCGGCCGATCCGGCGGCTCGCGCGCGCGGTCGAGAGCTTCGGGAAGGGCCGCGACCCCGGTCCCTTCCGACCGCAGGGAGCCTCCGAGGTGCGCGCCGCCGCCCAGGCCTTCAATCAGATGCGCGAGCGCATCAACCGCTTCGTGGCTCAGCGCACCGAGATGCTCGCCGCCGTGAGCCACGATCTGCGCACGCCGCTCACCCGCATGAAGCTCGCCCTCGAGCTGATGGACGGCGACGACCCGGCGGTGCGGGAGCTCAAGGCCGACGTCGACGAGATGGCGCAGCTCGTCGAAGACTACCTCGCCTTCGCGCGGGGCGAGAACCGCGAGCCGATCGAGCGCATCGCGCTGGCCCCGGTGCTCGCGAGCATGGGCGAGCGGGCGGCGCGCTGCGGCCTCGCCACCGAGGTCGCGGTCGAGCCGGAGCTCGAGGCGCCGGTGCGGCCGCTCGCGTTTCGCCGCTGCCTGTCCAATCTCGTCGACAACGCCTGTCGCTACGGCCGCTGGATCGGGATCAGCGCCCGGCGCAGCGGCGCGCACGTCGAGATCGCGATCGAGGACGACGGCCCCGGCATCCCCGAGGACCAGCGCGAGCGGGTCCTGCAACCCTTCGTGCGCTTGGACCAGTCGCGCTCGCGCGAAACCGGCGGGGTGGGCCTGGGCCTCGCGATCGCGCGCGACATCGTGCTCGGCCACGGCGGCGAGCTGACCCTCGACCGGTCCGCCAAGGGCGGGCTCAAGGCGGTCGTCCGCCTGCCGCTCTGAGCCCGGCGCGGGACCGCCGCGGACTCGCGGCGGCGCTCGCCGCCTTCCGGCCGAGGCCTGCGCTTCCGCCGCGGCACGGACGCGAGGGCTCGGTGGCCGCAGCGGTGCTTGACAAGACGACGGCGGGCGGTGGCATTGGCCGCCGACGGCGGACGTCTCGGGTGCCCGAGGTTCGCCCGCGGCTCTCGTCCGCCGGGACTCCTCTCGGACGTCCGCGCAACCGTCTCGAGCCGAACGCGCGATGGATCCGACCCCGATCTGGCAGGCACCGGAGCCGCGGCTCGTGCTCGCCTCGACGAGCCCGGCGCGCGCCGCGCTTCTCGAGGCCTGTGGACTGGCGTTCGAGACGCGGCCCCCGGCGGTGGACGAAACGGCGGTGCTCGCCGCGCTGCGCGCGGAAGGCGCCCGGGCCGAGGACGCGGCGGTGCTCCTGGCCGAACTCAAGGCGCGCTCGGTTTCCGCGCGGGTGACAGACGAGGATCTCGTTCTGGGCGCCGACCAGATCCTCGAGGTCGAGGGAAGCTGGCTCGAAAAACCCGCCGATGTCGCGGCGGCGCGCGCGCAACTGTCGCGCCTGCGCGGGCGCGCGCACCGGCTCGTCACGGCGGTGGTCGCCCTGCGCGCGGGAGCGCGCATCTGGCACGCGGTGGACGCGGCCGAGCTCGTCGTGCGTCCCTTCTCGGATGCCTTCTTGGACGCTTATCTCGCGCGATGCGGGCCTACGGTCCTGGGTTCCTGCGGGGCCTACCGGCTGGAGGCGGAAGGAGCGCATCTGATGGCCGAGGTGCGGGGCGATCAGTTCACGATCCGCGGTCTCCCCCTCCTGCCCCTTCTCGCGTTCCTGCGCGACCAGCGCGTCTTGCTCGCCTGAACGCCGTGCTCGTGCTCGGTCTCACCGGTTCGATCGCCATGGGCAAGAGCCACGCGGCGCGGCTGTTCCGGGCGATGGGCGTGCCGGTGTGCGACGCCGATGCGCTCGTGCACGACCTGTTCCGCCCGGGCGGCGCGGCGGTGGCCCCGGTGCTCGCGGCTTTTCCCGAGGCCGCTGATGGCGCGGGCGGGGTCGATCGCGCGCGTCTCGCCCGCCGCGTGCTCGGCGACCGCCCGGCGCTGCGTCGGCTGGAAGCGATCGTCCATCCGCTCGTGCGCCGGGCCCAACGCCGCTTCCTCGAGGCGCAGTGCCGCGCCGGACGTCGGTTGGTGGTCCTCGACGTGCCGCTCTTGTTCGAGACCGGGGCGGAGAGGCGTTTCGACCGCATCGTGGTGGTGAGCGCGCACCCGCTCCTGCAAGAACAAAGAGCGCTGCGCCGGCCGGGCATGACCCGCGAGCGCCTCGCGCTTCTGCGCGCCGAGCAACTGCCCGATGCGGTCAAGCGGCGCCGGGCCGATTTCGTGATCGCCTCGGGTTTCGATCGCGGCCGCACGGCGGCGGCGGTGGCGCGGATCATCAGGGCGGTGCGCGGGGAGCCGGGTCGGGCCTGGCCGCGGGCCTGGCTCGTGGGCGAGCACCTTCGAGCGAGGTCGCGCTGATGCTGCGGGAAGTCGTGCTCGACACCGAAACGACGGGCCTCGATCCGGCCGAGGGCCACCGGATCGTCGAGATCGCCGCGCTCGAGCTCGTCAACCATCTGCCGACCGGGGAGACCTTCCAGACCTATCTCGATCCCGAGCGCGACGTGCCGGAAGAGGCGCGTCGGGTGCACGGGCTCGACCGGGCGTTTCTGACGGGGCAGCCGACCTTCGCCCAGGTGGTCGACCGACTGTTGGCGTTTCTGGGCGAAAGCCCGCTCGTCATCCACAACGCCGCCTTCGACCTCGCCTTTCTCAACGCCGAGCTCGCCCGCGTGGGCCGTCCGCCGATCGCGGCGAGCCGGGTGATCGACACGCTCCTTCTCGCCCAGAGCCGGTTCCCCGGCGCGCCCGTGAACCTGGACGCGCTCTGCCGACGCTTCGGGGTGGACGCGAGCGCCCGCACGTTGCACGGAGCGCTCCTCGACTGTCGGCTGTTGGCCGAGGTCTACGTGCATCTTTTGGGCGGGCGTCAGGCGGGGCTCGCGCTCGTCGCCGGAGAGACGCCGCGGGCCGCGCCGCGCGCCGTCTCGTCCGAGCCGCGCGCGCCGCGTCCACCGCGTCCGCACGCCCCCAGCGCCGAGGAGCTCGCGGCGCATCGGGCGTTCGTCGCGCAGCTCGTCGATCCGATCTGGAACCGCTGAGCGACGTCGCGCCGCACGAGGCTTGGCACGCGCGATCGCATCGCGCTACAGGCGAGCCGCGCCGTTTCGGGGAGTGGGATCGATGGCGAAGATCGTGGTGGCGAATCCGATCGTCGAGCTGGACGGCGACGAGATGGCACGGATCATGTGGAAAATGATCAAGGAAAAGCTGATCCTGCCCTATCTCGACCTCCGCATCGTCTATTTCGATCTCGGGATCATGAACCGGGACGCCACCGAGGATCGCGTGACCGTCGAAGCCGCCGAGGCGATCAAGAAATACAACGTCGGCGTGAAGTGCGCGACGATCACCCCCGACGAGGCCCGCGTCAAGGAGTTCGGCCTCAAGCAGATGTGGAAGTCGCCCAACGGGACGATCCGCAACATCCTGGGCGGGACCATCTTCCGCGAACCGATCGTCTGCCGCAACGTGCCCCGGCTCGTCCCGGCCTGGACGAAGCCGATCGTGGTCGGTCGTCACGCCTTCGGTGATCAGTATCGGGCGACCGATTTCAAGGTGCCCGGGCGCGGCAGGCTCACCCTCACCTTCACGCCCGCCGATGGAGGCGAGCCGCTGCGCTTCGAGGTCTACGACTTCCCGGGTCCGGGCGTGGCGCTCGCCATGTACAACCTCGACGATTCCATTCGCGATTTCGCCCGTGCCTGTTTCAACTATGGCCTGCAGCGCGGCTATCCCGTCTATCTTTCGACCAAGAACACCATCCTCAAGGCCTACGACGGACGCTTCAAAGACATCTTCCAAGAGGTATTCGAGACGGAGTTCGCGGAGCGCTTTCGCGCCGCCGGCCTGTTCTACGAGCACCGGCTCATCGACGACATGGTCGCTTCCGCCCTCAAGATGCCGGGCGGTTTCGTCTGGGCGTGCAAGAACTACGACGGCGACGTGCAGTCCGACACGGTAGCGCAAGGCTTCGGCTCGCTCGGCCTCATGACCTCGGTGCTCATGACGCCGGACGGCAAGACGATCGAGGCCGAGGCGGCGCACGGCACCGTCACCCGTCACTATCGCGAATGGCAGAAGGGCAAGGAGACCTCGACCAACCCGATCGCCTCGATCTTCGCCTGGACCCGGGGCCTTCTCTATCGGGCGCGGATCGACGGCACGCCGGAGGTCGAGCGCTTCGCCACCACCCTCGAGCGGGTGTGCGTCGAGACGGTCGAAGCGGGCTTCATGACCAAGGACCTCGCGGTCCTCGTCGGTCCCGATCAGCCCTGGCTCACCACCGGGCAGTTCCTCGACGAGGTCAAAGAGCGGCTCGATGCGGCGCTCGCGACCGCTTGAGGGATCGAAGGCGCGGCCGGCTCAGGCGGCGAGATAGCGCGCGCGCAGGTGGTCGAGGAACGGCTCGACCGAGAGCGGCCCGCCCGCCGCCTCCGCGACGAGTTCGGCGAACGGGAGAAGCGAAGCGCGGCCGTGCACGCGCAGGCGCAACCACGCCAGAAGAGCTTGGATGTCGCCGCGCGCGATCCCCTCCTCGAGCCCCGGCAGAGCCGCGCGCGCGGCACGGAAGAGCTGGGCGGCGAGGAGCGCCCCGAGCGTGTAGCAGGGGAAATAGCCGAAGGCACCCGAGGGCCAGTGGATATCCTGAAGGCAACCGCGCGCGTCGTCGGGCGGGACCACCCCCAAGAGCTCGGCCATGCCGGCGGACCAGGCACCGGGCAACTCGGCCACCGGGAGATCGCCCGAAAGCAGGGCCTTCTCGAGCCGCCAGCGCAAGACGACGTGCAAGGGATAGCTGATCTCGTCGGCATCGACGCGGATGAGACCGCGTTCCACGCGGTGCCAGATCGCGCGCAGATTGGCGGGGGCGAAGGCGGGATCGGGGCCGAAGACCGCGGCGAGCTCGCGGGCGAGGAAACCCAAGAAGGCAGCCGAGCGGCAGACCTGCATCTCGAGCAGGAGCGACTGGCTCTCGTGCACGACGATCCCGCGCGCCTCGCCCACCGGTTGCCCGAGCCAGCGGCGCGGTAGCCCGGCCTCGTAGAGCGCGTGCCCGGTCTCGTGCAGCGCCGCCATGAGTGCCGAGGCGAGATCGTCTTCGCGGTAGCGCGCGGTGACGCGCACGTCCGTGGGCGTGCCGCCGCAGAAGGGATGCGCGCTCTCGTCGAGCCGGCCGGCGCGGAAATCGAAGCCGAGCCGAGCCATGAGCGCGCGGACGAACGTCTTTTGCGCCGAGAGCGGGAACGGACCGCCCGGGCGCAGGGCCGGTCGGTTGCGTGCGATCGCGGCCTCGAGAAGAGGCGGCAGCTCGCGCGCGAGCCGCTCGAAGAGCGGACGGACGAGGTCTTCGCGCAGATCCGGCTGATATTCGTCCAGAAGCGCATCGTAGGGTTCGAGGCCGAGGGCGCCGCCCACGCGCTCGGCCGCCTCGCGCACGAGGCGGACGACCTCTTCGAGATGCGGGCGCAACAACGCGAAATCGGAGCGTCGGCGGGCTTCGCGCCAGACCATCTCGCATCGGTTGGTGGCGCGCGCGAGGGCCTCGACCAGCCCCGGCTCGAGCGCGCGCGCCCGGACGAATCGGCGGCGCGCCTCGCGCAGATTGGCGCGCTGCCAGGCGTCGAGGTCGGATTCCGCCTCGGCACCGGCGATGAGCTCCCCGGTCTCGTCGGCGGTCAAGAGATCGTGCGCGAGACGGCGCAAGGTGGCGATCTGCTCGCCGCGCGCGGCGCTGCCGCCCTCGGGCATGCACACCGCGGTATCCCAGTTGAGGACGGCGAGCGCCCCCTCGAGATGTCCGAGCCGGGCGAGCCGGTCCTCAAGCGCCGCGTAGTGCCAGCCCATCGGCCGCCCTCTGCGCTTCCGGCCGCGCGGCTTCGCGCAGCCGCCACCAGAAAAGCGTGACCGAGGCGAACACCGCCACACCCAGAGCCTGGTGCAGCACGGCGAGCTCGGTGGCGATCTCGCTCCACACCGTCAGAGCGCCGAGCCCGACCTCGAGCCAAACGAGGATCGCCGCGGCTTCCGCCAGCCGCGCCGTGCCCGAAGCCGTCGCGGCGCGCATCGCCCGAAGAGCGAGGATCGAGAGCGCGAGCGCGGAAAGCGCGGCGAGGAGCCGGTGGGTGAAATTGGCGCGGATCAGGGGATCGGCGAGATCGGGGAGGAGCGCGCCGTCGCACGACGGCCAGGTCGAGCAGGCGAGCGACGCCCCGCTCTTGGCGACGATCGCGGCCGAGGTGACGGTGGCGAAGACGAGGACCCAACAGCCGGCCGCGAGCGCGCGGAGCCCGGAGGGCGCCTCCGTGTGCGCGGCCGGAGAAGCCCGGACCGCGATCCACAAGAGCGCGGCGAGTACGAACATGGCATTCCCGAGATGCAGCGCCACCGACCAGGGGCTGTTGCGGTCGAGCACGGTGATCCCGCCCAGGAGCTTCTGCACGACGAGCAGAGCCACGAGCACGGCGCCCGCGGCGAGGAGATCCGGATGTTCGCGCCGGCGAAGGAAGAGGAGGACGAGGAGCACGAGGACGAGCGGGCCCACGAACACGCCGGCGATCAGCCGATGCACCCACTCCAGCATGACCTGGCCGTAGGTGTACCCCGTATCCGGGAGCTGCGCGAACTCCGACGGGGTGAGCACCCATTGACCGTAACACGTCGGCCAGTCGGGACAGGAGAGGCCGGAGTTCGTCGCGCGCACGAGCGCACCGAGCACGATGAGGGCGAAGGCGAGCGCGGCGATGGTCCAGGCCAATCGGCGGATCGCGGTCATGGCGCAGTCTCCCGGGCGGCCCGACGGCCGATGAGGATGTAGAAGACGGTGAGCGCGAGGGCGAGGCCGAACCACGTCGCGGCGTAGCCGAGATGCGGGTTGGGCAGATCGACCACGACGGGCTCGGGTCGCGGAAACGGCTCGGCGTCGTCTTTGTGCTCGAGCACGAGGAGGACCGGCTCGAGAGCGAGCCCGAGATGCCGGCCGATCCCCTCGATGTCGAGCGCGTACCAACGCGGCAGCGCGCGGTCGGGGGACGGGGTCGCCCAGCCGCCTCCGCGCCCGGTGCGCACGACCGCCTCGAGCTCCCGGAGCCCTCCGGGAGGAGGCCGGCGCAGAGCCCGGGCGAGCTCGTCTTCCGGTACGAAGCCGCGATCGACGAGGACGGTTCGCCCGTCTTCGAGGCGAAAGGCGGTGAGCAGCCGGCTCCCGGGACGCCCCTCGCGGACGAGAAAGCCGAGAGCGACGGCGGTATCCGGCAGATAGACGCCGGAGGCGCGCACGCGTCGGAACTCGAGGGCGGGGGGATCGGCGAGGACGCGCGGCAGCGGCTCGGCCGGGGCGCTCAGAGCGGCCTCTGCGCGCGCGAGGAGCTCGTTCTTCCAGCCGAGCCGGGCGAGCTGCCACGATCCCAGGCCGAGGAGGAGAGCCGTCGCCACGGCCCAGGCGGCGGTGAGGACGAAACCGGGGCGGAAACGGCGCACCCGCCTTCAGACCTCGCCACCGAGCGTTTCGCGCCGATGCCGGTACTGGAGAGCGACGAGGGTCGCCTTGAAGGGCCGCATCAGCACGAGGCACAGGGCGGCCGCGAGCGGCAGCCAGACGACGAGGTGCAGCGCCAGTGGCCAACCCCAGCGCACCTCGACGAGAAGGGCCGCCCCCACGACCAAGAAGCCCACGATCAGGACGATGAAGGCGACCGGCCCGTCGCCGCTGTCCTGCTCGCGGAGGTCGAGGCCGCAGACCGCGCAACGCGGCACCACCGAAAGGAAGCCCGCGAACAGCGGGCCGCGACCGCAGCGCGGGCAGCGGCAGGCGAGGCCGGCCCGGAAGGGCGAGACCTCGCCCGGCAGACGCGACGCGTTCAGCCCTCGCCCGTGGTCACCCACCGCAGGCTACCGCCCCACCAATAGACCCAGACGAAGAGGAACAGCCAGACCACGTCGACGAAGTGCCAGTACCAGGCCGCCGCCTCGAAGCCGACGTGCTTGTCGGGTCGCAGCGTCCCGTACCAGGCGCGCATCGTCATGACGATGAGGAAGATCGTGCCGATCTGCACGTGCAGTCCGTGGAAGCCGGTCGCCATGTAGAAGGTCGAGCCGAACATTCCCGACTGCAGCGTGAAGCCCTCGTGCCAAGCGTGAATGTATTCGTACACTTGGAACATGGTAAAGGTCAGGCCGAGGGCCACGGTGAGAAGGAGCGCCTTGAACGCGGTCTGCTGGTCGTTGGCCTTGATCGCGTGATGCGCCCAGGTGACCGTCACGCCCGAGAGCAGCAGGATGAGGGTGTTGAGGAACGGAACGCCCCAGGTGTAGACCGGCTCGATCCCCGCGGGCGGCCAGCTCGTCGGCACGGTTTCGGGCGGCACGAGCGCGCCCCAGAAGAAGGCCCAGAAGAAGGAGGCGAAGAACAGCACCTCGGAGGTGATGAAGAGCAGCATCCCGATCCGCAGGCCGCGGGCGACGACCGGCGTGTGGGCGCCGCTGTAGGATTCCTTGAGGACGTCGCGCCACCACATGACCATGGTGAAGGCGACGACGAGCGCGCCGGCGAGCGTCACCCAGCGGCCGCCGGCCGCGCGGTGCATCCACATCACCGCACCGCCCGTCAACAAGAGCGCGCCGATGCTCCCGACGATCGGCCAAGGGCTCGGCTCGACGAGATGGTAGGGATGTTTCTGGGCGTGTGCGGCGCCGTGGGCGGCACCGACCGCTGCGCTGCCTGCCATGATCCCCCTTCTCCTTTCCGCCCGTCGTTGTCACCTCAACTGCTGCTCGCCGCCCCGCGCCGCGCCCGCAGAGCCTCGGTCGCCTCGCGGTCGACGAAAAAGGTGTAGGAGAGCGTGATCTGCCGCACCTCGCGGGTCGCCGGATCCTCGAGCATCGCCGGATCGACGTAGAACGACACCGGCATCTCGATCGTCTGCCCGGGATCGAGCCGTTGCTGCTCGAAGCAGAAGCAGGCGAGCTTGTGGAAATAGATCCCCACCTTGTGCGGCGTGACGTTGAAGGTGGCGGTGCCGACCACCGGCTCGCTCCCTCGGTTCTCCGCGGCGTAGAAGGCGAGATGTTGCTCGCCCGGCCGCACTTCCAGCCGCCGCTGCAGCGGCTGGAAGCGCCAGGGCAGGTCGCGCGCCACGTCGGCGTTGAAGAACACCGTCACCGTGGTCTCCGCCGTGCGCGTCGGGGGAGCCTCGGCGCGTTGCGTGGTGCCTCCGTATCCGGTGACACGGCAGAAGAGATCGTAAAGCGGCACGGCCGCGGCCGTGAGCCCGATCATCGCGGCGATC
The DNA here is from genome assembly GCA_025062095.1 of Geminicoccaceae bacterium. Taxonomy (GTDB): domain Bacteria; phylum Pseudomonadota; class Alphaproteobacteria; order Geminicoccales; family Geminicoccaceae; genus JANXAZ01. The sequence goes on along the minus strand of JANXAZ010000001.1, from coordinate 139,158 downwards.
ACCGCCACGGCCGCGAGCGCCGTCGAGCGGATGCGCGCTTCGCGGTTCATCCGAGATTTCCCGAGATGCGCACGATCGTGAGCACGTAGAAGACGACGACGAGCGCCACGAGCGCCGCGGCGATGACGAGATTGCGCGCCCGACGCCGACGGAGCTGGTCTTCGCTCATCCCGCTCACCACCACGGCACCCACGGCCCTCCGAGGGCGCGATCGAGGAGCATCGCTGCGAACAGGGCGAAAAGATAAGTGATCGAGAAACGGAAGAGACGATTGGCGAGCACGTCCGAATCCGAGCGCACGACGCGCAGGGCCGCGAGCACCAAGCGCCCGCCCGCCACCGCCGCGACGAGCCCGTAGGCGAGGCCGAGCTCACCCGTCGCCACCGGAACGAGCGATGCCGCCACCGTGAGCAGCGCGTACAGCGCCACCTGCCGGGCGGTCGCCGCGCGCCCCGCGACCACGGGCAGCATCGGCACCCCGGCGCGGCCGTAATCGGCCGCTCTGTAGAGCGCGAGCGCCCAGAAATGGGCCGGGGTCCACAAGAAGACGATGGCGAACAGCACGATCGGCAAGAGATCGATGCGCCCGGTGGCCGCCACCCAGGCCACCACCGGGGGCAGCGCCCCGGCCGCGCCCCCGATCACGATGTTCTGCGGCGTCCGCCGTTTGAGCCACATCGTGTAGATGAAGACGTAGAAGGCGATCGTCGCGGCGAGGAGCGCAGCCGCCAGCCAGCCCGCCGCGAGGCCCATGATCGCCACCGCGAAGCCGGCCAGGACCACCCCGATCCCGAGCGCCTCCTCCGGGGCGATGCGCCCTTGCGCGGTCGGCCGTCGCCTCGTGCGCGCCATAATACGGTCGATGTCGCTGTCGTACCAATTGTTGATGGCCGCGCAGGCGGCGGCTCCCGCGGCGAGCGCGAGCATGACCACGAGCGCGAGGACGGGATGCAGCGCCTTGGGCGCCAGAAGCAGCGCGACCAGGCTCGTGAAGAGGACGAGCTGCATCACCCCGGGTTTGAAGAGCACGAAAAGGTCGCGGGCGAGCTCACGCACCTCGCCCGCGACCCCGATCGTGCCCGCGCGCACGCTCTCCTGCATCCGATCCTACCCGCCCGGGCCCGCGTTCCGCCCTCAGTGCCGTTCGGCCGTGACCACCGGCAGCTCCTCGTAGCTGTGGAACGGCGGCGGCGAGCTCACGGTCCACTCGAGCGTCGTGGCCCCTTCGCCCCACGGATTGGCCGGGCAGCGCTCACCGGCGGTGAAGGTGCGGTAGACGATGTACACGAACAGGAGCGCGCCCGCCGCCGAGACCAAAGAGCCGAGCGAGGAAATCATGTTCCAGGCGGCGAAGGCGTCGGGATAATCCGGGATCCGGCGCGGCATGCCGGCGAGGCCGAGGAAGTGCTGGGGGAAGAACGTCAAATTCGCGCCGATGAAAGTCAACCAGAAATGGATCTTGCCCAGCGGCTCGGGGTACTGGCGGCCGGTCATCTTGCCGATCCAGTAGTAGAAGCCGCCGAAGATCGCGAATACCGCGCCCAGGCTCAGGACGTAGTGGAAATGCGCCACGACGTAATACGTGTCGTGGAGCACCTGGTCCATACCGGCGTTGGCGAGCACGACGCCGGTCACACCGCCCACGGTGAAGACGAAGATGAAGCCGACCGCCCACAGCATCGGCGTCGTGAAGCGGATGGATCCGCCCCACATGGTCGCGATCCAGCTGAAGATCTTGATGCCGGTGGGCACGGCGATGACCATCGTCGCCGCGGTGAAGTAGGCCTTGAGGTTCACACCCATGCCCACCGTGTACATGTGATGGGCCCAGACGATGAACCCGATGAAGCCGATGGCCACCATCGCGTAGGCCATCCCGAGATAGCCGAACACCGGCTTTTTCGAGAAGGTCGAGACGATGTGGCTGATGATCCCGAAGGCCGGCAAGATCATGATGTACACTTCGGGATGGCCGAAGAACCAGAACAGATGCTGGAAGAGAATCGGATCACCGCCGCCCGCCGGATCGAAGAACGAGGTGCCGAAGTTGCGATCGGTCAGGAGCATCGTGATCGCACCGGCGAGCACCGGGATGGCGAGCAGGACGAGGAAGGCGGTGACCAGGATCGACCACACGAACAGCGGCATCCGGTGCAGCGTCATGCCCGGCGCGCGCATGTTCAGGATCGTGGTGATGAAGTTGATGGCCCCCAGGAGCGAGCTCGCCCCCGCCAGGTGCAGCGAGAAGATCGCGAGGTCGACCGCCGGGCTCGGATGGCCGATCGCCGCCGAGAGGGGCGGATACACCGTCCAGCCGCCGCCGAAGCCGCCCACGAACAAAGACGCGACGAGGAGAACGAAGGAAGGAACGAGAAGCCAGAAGCTGATGTTGTTCATGCGCGGGAACGCCATGTCCGGCGACCCGATCATCAGCGGTACCATCCAGTTGCCGAAGCCGCCGATGAGCGCCGGCATGACGAAGAAGAAGACCATGATCAGGCCGTGCGCCGTGATCAGGACGTTGAAATGATGATGATCCGGGATCAATTGCGTGCCCGGCTGCATGAGCTCGGCCCGAAAGTAGACCGAGATCAGCATGCCGGTGATGCCCGCCACGGCGGCGAACACCAGATAAAGTGTGCCGATGTCCTTGTGATTGGTCGAGAACAGCCAGCGACGCCAGCCGTGCGGGATGCCGTGCTCGTCGCTGTGGACTGCGGCGTGGGCCATCTCTTCGGTCCCTCCGTCTGTCGCGTGTCGCGCTTCTCAGCGGGTCGCGGCCGGCGCGGCGGCCAGGCGCACCGGCTCGCCCGCGCGCGCGTACTTCTTCTGGGCCTCGACGACCCAGGCTTCGAATTCGGGCTTGGGAACGGCCTTGACGGCGATCGGCATGAAGCCGTGCCGGAGCCCGCAGAGCTCCGAGCACTGGCCGTAATAGGTGCCGGGCTCGTTGATGTACAACCACACCTCGTTGAGCCGGCCGGGAACGGCGTCGATCTTCACCCCGAACGCCGGAACGGTCCAGGCGTGGATAACGTCCGTGGCCGTGACCTGGACCTTGATGTAGGTTTGGGTCGGCAGTACCACGACGTTGTCGGTCTCGAGCAACCGCTTCTGACCGGGTTTGAGCTCGTGGTCCTCGAGCATCAAGGCGTCGAAGGTGAAGTTGCCGTGGTCGGGGTATTCGTAGGTCCACAGCCACTGCTTGCCGATCGCCTTGATGGTCATCTCGGTCTTCGGCAACACGTCTTGATAGTAGAGGAGCTTGAACGACGGCACCGCGATGATCACCAGGATCAACACCGGCACCGCCGTCCACACCACCTCGAGGAGCGTGTTGTGCGTCACGCGCGAGGGAACCGGGTTGCGGTCCTCGCGGAAGCGCCAGCTCGCGTAGAGCAGAAGCGCGAGCACGAACAGGCTGATGAAGGTGATGATCCAGAAGAGCAGCTCGTGGAAGCTCGCGATCCGCTCCATGATCGGCGTGGCCGCCGGCTGCAGGCCCAACTGCCACGGCTCGGGAGCGGCGGCGTGCGCGACGGCGACCGTCGCGATCGACAGCGCGAACACCGAGGCCAACAGTCTCGCCATCATGCGCATCGGTATCCCTAGAACGGGTGGCGCGAACGGCCGCCCGACGAACGTCTCGCCGCCTTCCCTCGGCGGACCGGTGGTAGCGAGGATAGGGGCCGTCGCCACCCCTCGCGCGTGACAGATTGTCGCAAAATCGCCGCTCTTTTCCGAGGCGCCGACACCGCGCCACGCCTCGGCTCCGAGCCCGCGCGGCCGACCGGCGAGACCTCCTCAAGCGAGCGGCCGGGCGAGCGCGGCGGCGACGAGAAGGAACAGCGCCGCGGTCTCGCTGCGCAAGACGCGCGGCCCCAGGCTCACCCGCCGGGTGCCGGGCCGCGCGAGGAAGAGTTCGCGCTCTTCGGGGGCGAAGCCGCCCTCGGGCCCCACGAGGAGCACGGGATCGGAAAGCGCCGCGAGCGCCGGCAAGACGGGTTCGCCTCCCGCCTCGTCGGCCACCACGAGCGTCGTCGGCGCCGGCAGCGCGGCGAGGAAGGCGGGGAGATCGGCGTGGAGCGCGAGAGCGGGAACGCTCAGCCGACCGCACTGCTCCGCCGCCTCGATCGCGATCGCGCGCAGCCGATCGATGCGCTCCGGCCGCACGACGCTGCGCCGGGTCGGTACGAGCGCGATCTCCGCGACGCCGAGCTCGACCGCTTTCTCCACGAGCCAGTCGAGACGGTTGGCGCGGATCGGGGCGACCGCGAGCCGCGCCCCCGGCTCGACCACGGGGTCGCGCAGCCGCGCCTCGAGCACCACTTCCGCGCCCTGCCGCGAAAGCCGCACGAGCGACCCCAGCCATTCCCCGTCCGCGGCGTTGAACAGACGCACCTTCTCCCCCGGACGCGCGCGCAGCACGTGCGCGAGCTGATGTGCGCGCGCGCGATCGAGGAAAACGCGCGCTCCTTGCGAAAGCGTCGCATCGACGTGAAAGCGCGGTGCTCGGGCGAGCCCCGCGGCGCGCTTGCCCGCGGGTTCCGTCGGCGTAGAAGAAGCGGCATGCGCGGCCAAACGCCCGAACTCCTCCTCGCCGATCAACAGCTCGGCTGGGTCGGCCGGCTGCCGCCCGGCTTGCGCGATCTCGCCATGCTCGCGCGCTGGGACCGGCCGATCGGCACCTGGCTTCTGCTCCTGCCCTGTTGGTGGGGTCAAGCGCTCGCTCCCGGCCTTCCCGATCCCTGGTTCGCCTTTCTCTTCGCCGTGGGCGCGGTGGCGATGCGCGGAGCGGGTTGCACGATCAACGATCTCTTCGATCGCGATTTCGACCGCAAGGTGGCGCGCACCGCCAATCGCCCGCTCGCCGCGGGACGCGTGAGCGTCCCCCGAGCCCTCGCCTTCGCGGCCGCCCAGTCTCTCGTCGGCCTTCTCGTCCTGCTGCAGCTGCCCGCACCGGCCGTGCTCGTCGGCCTCGCGAGCGTGCCCTTGATCGTCGTCTATCCGCTCATGAAGCGCATCACCTTCTGGCCGCAGGCGGTTCTGGGCGTGACCTTCAATTGGGGCGTGCTCGTGGGTTACGTGGCCACGACCGGCACCGTCGATCTCTCGATGCTGCTCCTCTACGCGGCCGGGATCGCCTGGACGCTCGGCTACGACACGATCTACGCCCATCAGGACAAGGAAGACGACCGCGTGGTGGGCGTGCGCTCGACCGCGCTTCTGTTCGGCGAGCGCACCATGCCCTGGCTTTTCGGGTTCTACGCCGCCTTCGTGCTCCTCCTCGCCGCCGCGGCGGCGCTCGCCGGCAAGGGCGCGGGCTTCTGGCTTTTTCTCCCCCTCGTCGGCTGGAGCCTCGTGCGCCAGCTGCACCGGCTCGATCTCGACGATCCCGAGGACTGCATCCGACGTTTCCGCATGAACCGGCTCACCGGGTTGCTCGTGACCGCGGCGCTCGTGGCGGGCGAACTCGGGCGCACGATCGGCGGCTGAGGCCCGATGGCCGGAGCGCGGAACGGCGCGTTCGCGCTTTCGCTCCTGTCCTCTTGGTGGAGCGATCTCGGCCGGCTCGCCGATCGCGCCCTCGATCGCCAGATCCGGCTCGCGGTGACCGGCCTGCGGCGCGCCGGCAAGACGGTGTTCGTCACCGCGCTCGTGCGGCACCTGTTGGACGCTCAGGGGCTTCCGTTCCTGCGCGCGGTCCACGAACAGCGCTATCTGGGGGCGCGCCTCCTTCCCGTGGATCGCGGCGAAGCCTTTCCCTTCGAGCGGTACGAGGCCGCGCTCGAGCGCGAGCCGCCGCATTGGCCGGAGCCCACGGAGCGGCTCTTCCGGCTCCGCCTCGCGCTGCGATTCCGCGGCGAGAGCGCGCTCGCGCAAGCGATCCGGCCGGTGCGCGAGCTCGAACTCGAGATCGTCGATTATCCGGGCGAATGGCTCTTGGACCTGCCGCTTCTCGAAGCTTCCTTCGAAGAGTTCAGCTACGAAGCCTTCGCGCTCGCCGCGGTGCCCCCGCGCGCCGAGCTCGCGCGAGCCTGGCTCGCCCGCGCGCACGGGCTCGATCAGAGCAGTCCTCCGGATCCGCGCGCCCTCGCCGAGCTCGTCTGCGCCTATCGGGACTATCTGCGCGCCTGCCGCGAGCGGCTCGGTCTGTTCTACGTCGTCCCCGGACGGTTCGTCGCGCCGGGCGAGCCCGAGGATCACCCGGCGCTGCGCTTCGCGCCCTTACCGCCCGCGCCCCTCCGCCCGGGCAGCCTGCGCGCGGCCGTGGTCGAGGCCTTCGAGCGCTACCGCGAGGAGTTCGTCCGGCGCTTCTACGACGAGCATTTCCGCGGCTTCGATCGGCAGATCGTGCTCGTCGATCTGTTGAGCGCGCTGAACGCCGGGCCGGCCCATTTCGCCGACCTCGCGCGCGCGCTCGAGCGGCTGAGCCGCAGCTTCCGCTACGGACGGAGCAGCCTTTTCGCCCGCCTTTTCGCCCCGAAGATCGACCGCGTCCTCTTCGCCGCGAGCAAAGCCGATCACGTCGCGAGCAGCCAGCACGCGGCTCTGACCGAGCTCCTGCGCGTCCTCGTCGCCCCGGTCGGGCGCGCCGCCCGCTTCGAAGGGCTCGAGCCCCGCTTCCTGGCGATCAGCGCCGTGCGCGCGACCGATGAGGTGCGCACGACCTACGACGGTCAGGTCCTCTCCTGCGTCAAGGGCCGGCTCGCGGAGGAAGGACGCGAGGTCGTGCTCTTTCCGGGGGAGATCCCGCCCGAGCCGCCGGAACCGGCGGACTGGGAAAGCGGTCGGTTCCGCTTCCGCGCCTTCGCCCCGCGCCGGCTCGTCCCCGGCCGCCCGGCCCCCCACATCCGCTTGGACCAGGCCCTCGAGTTCCTGATCGGCGACAAGCTGCGATGACCGCCGAGCGCTCCCCTCCGCGCCCCTTCGAGCTCGACGCGGCTTCCGCGCCCCTGGTCGCCGAACCCGAACCCGACCTCTCGCCCGCCGAAGCCCCGCCGCGAGCCGGACCTCCCGCGCCCGCGCGTTCGCCCTCCCCGCCCGTCGGCCGGATCTTCGTCATCGGCCTTTTCGCTCTCTTTTTCCTCGGTGCGCTGCGCGCGCTCCGAGAGCTCGTGAACGCCGATCCGTGGCTGGGATGGCCGATCGCCGTCCTCTTCGTGCTCGTGACCGCCGCTGCCGGCATCCTTCTCGGTCGCGAGCTCGCCGCGCTGCGCCGGCTCGCCCGTCGCGCGCGGCTGCGAGCGGAAGCGCTGCGGCTCGCGCGTTCGGCGCTGCACGGCTCGGCGCGAGAGCTCCTCGATGCGATCGCGAGCGAGCTCGCCCGCGACCCCGAGACCGCCCGCGCGCTCGCTCGCTTTCGCGCGAGCGCGAGCGACGCGCTCGCCGACGGCGAGCGGCTCGTCCTCTTCGAGCGGCTCGTGCTCGCCCCCCTCGACCGGCGCGCCTATCGGATCGTGTACGAGAACGCCCGCGACATCGGGCTTCTGACCGCTCTGAGCCCGGTGGGCGTTCTCGATGCGCTCTTCGTCGCCTGGCGCACCGTGCACCTTCTGGGCGCGGTCGCGCGGCTCTACGGGATGGCCCCGCGCCCGACCGCGACGCTCGCCCTGTTGCGCCGCTGCGCGCGCAACGCGGCCCTCGCCGGGCTCGCCGAGATCGCTTCCGATGGCGCCCTCGAAGGGGTCGGCGCCTCGCTTCTCGCCGGGCTGTCCGTACGCGCCGGCCAGGGCGCGGGCAACGCCCTTCTTCTCGCCCGCTTCGGGCTCGAGGCGATCCGCGAGATCCGCCCTCTGCCCTTCCTCGTCGAGCGGCCCCCGAGCCTCGCGCAGCTGCGCAAGGCCGCCGGCGCGGCGTTCGAAGACGCCCCGCGGGCGAGCTGACAGGAAAGAGCGCGCGCGGGCGGGCTCAGGCGATGCGCAGGGCCGCCGCCTCGCGGCGCACGGGCACGGCGAGCTTGTCCAAGAGCTCCTTGGGCACGATCTGCCAGAACCGCGGCAGCTCGTCCTCGAACTCGTGCAGGATGCGCCGGCCGAGCTCGCTTCCCGTCTCGCGGACGTGCTCTTCGACGAGCGCGCGCAGCTCGGCGATGTAGTGGTCGACCTCGAGCCGCTGATAGATCACCATGTCGTCGTTGATCCGGCTCGGGAGGAGATTCTCGGGGTCCCACACATAGGCCATCCCGCCGCTCATCCCGGCGGCGAAATTGTCCCCCACCGGTCCGAGGATCACCGCCACCCCGCCGGTCATGTACTCGCAGCCGTTGTCGCCGCAGCCCTCGACGACCGTCACCGCGCCGCTGTTGCGCACGGCGAAGCGCTCGCCCGCGCGGCCCGCGGCGAACAACCGCCCGGCCGTGGCACCGTACAGGCAGGTGTTGCCGATGATCGTGTTGCGGCTGGCGACCAGCGGCGACGAGACCATCGGCCGCACGACGATGGTCCCGCCCGAAAGCCCTTTGCCGACGTAATCGTTGGCGTCGCCGAAGACCTCGAGCTTGAGGCCCTGGACGGCGAAGGCGCCGAGCGACTGTCCCGCCGACCCTCTGAGCCGGACCGTGAGATGCCCGGGCTGGAGCTTGTCCATGCCGTAGCGGCGGGTGATGTGGGCGGAGATCCGCGTGCCCACCGCGCGGTGCACGTTGCGGACGTTGTATTGCAGCTGCATCTTCTCCCCGTCCTCGAGCATCGGACGGGCGTCTTTGACCATCTGCGCGTCGAGCGTGTCGGGCACCTCGTTTCTGCCCTCGAGCACGCAATAAGGCGGATAGGGCCCGGGGTCGGCGCGCACGAGGATCGGGTTGAGATCGAGATCGTCGAGATCGGGCGAACCCCGGCTCACCTGCTTCAAGAGATCGGTGCGCCCGATCGCCTCCCGCAGCGAGCGCAGCCCCAACGAGGCCAGGATCTCGCGCACCTCCTCGGCGATGAAGCTCATGAGGTTGACGACTTTCTCCGGCGTGCCCTCGAACTTGGCGCGCAGATCCGGCCGTTGCGTGCACACGCCCACCGGGCAGGTGTTGGAGTGGCACTGGCGGACCATGATGCAGCCCATGGCCACGAGCGCGGCCGTGCCGATGCCGTACTCCTCCGCCCCGAGGAGCGCCGCGATGACCACGTCGCGGCCGGTCTTGATGCCCCCGTCGGTCCGCAGCACCACGCGATGGCGGAGCCGGTTGAGGCTCAGGAGCTGGTGCGCCTCGGAAAGGCCGAGCTCCCAGGGCGTGCCGGCGTATTTGATCGAGGACAGCGGGGACGCCCCGGTGCCGCCCACGTGGCCGGAGATCAGGATGACGTCGGCCTTGGCCTTGGCCACGCCGGCGGCGATCGTGCCGATGCCGGCTTCCGAGACGAGCTTCACGCAGACCTTGGCGTCGGGGTTGATCTGCTTGAGGTCGTAGATCAGCTGCGCCAGATCCTCGATCGAATAAATGTCGTGGTGCGGTGGCGGGCTGATGAGCGTGACACCCGGTGTCGAGTGCCGCAGCCTAGCGATCTCGAGCGTGACCTTGAAACCGGGCAGCTGACCGCCCTCGCCCGGCTTCGCCCCTTGCGCGATCTTGATCTCGAGCTCCTTGGCGGCGTTCAGATATTCGGCGGTGACGCCGAAGCGCCCGGAAGCCACCTGCTTGATCGGCGAATTGGGATTGTCGCCGTTGGGCCGCGGCTGATAGCGCTCGCGTCCTTCCCCGCCCTCGCCCGAATCGGATTTCGCCCCGATCCGGTTCATGGCGATCGTCAGGCACTCGTGCGCTTCCGGGGAGAGCGCGCCCAATGACATCCCCGGGGTCACGAAGCGCTTGCGGATCTCGGTGATGCTCTCGACCTCCTCGAGCGGGACGGGCGGGAGCTTGCGGTTGAAGTCCAACAGATCGCGGATGGCGATCGGCGGCTGGCTGTAGACCATCTCGGCGTATTTCTTGTACGCCTGATACGAATCGGTCGACACCGCCAGCTGCAGCTGATGAACGATGCGCCCCTCGAGGGCGTGCGTCTCGCCGCCGCGGCGGTAGCGGTAGAAGCCGCCGATGGAAAGCGGCGGTTCCGCCTCGCCCATGGCGCGGCGGTGCATGGCGAGCACCTTGTTCGTGATGCCGGTGAGCCCGATACCCGAGATGCGGGTGACGAGACCGGGAAAATATTCGCGGCACAGCGAGCGCGACAGCCCCACCGCCTCGAAGTTGAGCCCTCCGCGATAGCTCGAGACGATGGAGATCCCCATCTTCGACATGATCTTGAGAAGGCCCTGGTTGAGGGCCTCCTTGTAGCGGGCGAGGCACTCCTCGAGGCTCAGCCCCGGGAACAGCCCGCGGGCGTGCCGGTCGGCGATCGCGGCTTCGGCGAGGTAGGGGTTCACCGCGGTGGTCCCCACCCCGATGAGCACCGCGAGATAGTGCACGTCCAGGCATTCGCCCGAGCGCACGGTGATCGAGCTGAACGAGCGCAACCCCTGGCGGACGAGGTGGCTGTGCACCGCGCCCGCGGCCAGGATCATGGGGATGGGCGCGCGCTCGCGGTCGACGTGCTCGTCGGTGAGCACGATGTCGCGGGCTCCCTCGCGCACCGCCTCTTCGGCCTCGCGGCGGATCCGCTCGAGCGCGTCCTTGAGGCTTTCGCCCTCGGCGGCGAACGTGCAGTCGATGATCCTCAGATCATCGCCGAAGTAAGCGACCAGCGCATCGTATTCCGGTGTCAGGAGAACCGGGCTCTCGAGCTCCAGGATCCGCGTCTGGCTCGGGTCCTCGTCGGCGATGTTGCCGAGATTGCCGAAGCGGGTCTTGAGGCTCATCACCCGCCATTCGCGCAACGGATCGATGGGCGGGTTGGTGACCTGGCTGAACTGCTGGCGGAAGAAGTGGTGCAGGCCGCGGTAGCGGTTGGAGAGCACGGCGAGCGGCGTGTCGTCACCCATCGAGCCCACCGGCTCCTTGGCGTCGAGGACCATGGGCGAAAGGACGAGCTCCATGTCCTCGATCGAGAGATCGAACAGCGCCTGCCGGCGGCGCAGCTCCGAACGCTCGAAGCGGGTGAAGCGCTTGGGGCGCCGGGCGACGAGCTCTTCGAGTCGGGTGATGTGCTCGACCCATTTCGAATAGGGCTTGAGGGCGGCCAAGAAGTCCTTGAGCTCGTCGTCGTGGTAGAAGCGACCGGCGACGAGGTCGACCCCGATCGTCTCCCCGGGACCGACGCGCCCCTTTTCCACGATGTCCTGCTCGGGAAGCGGCACCATGCCGGTCTCCGAGCCCACGACGAGAAGGCCGTCGCGGGTGCGGGCGAAGCGCATGGGCCGCAGGCCGTTGCGGTCCATGCCGGCGACGACCCAGCGGCTGTCCGAGCCGACGATCGCCGCCGGGCCGTCCCAGGGCTCCATGACGCAGTTGCAATAGTTGAAGAGATCGCGGTGCGCCTTGGGCATCGCGATCCGGTTCGACCAGGCGGGCGGAATGAGCAGGGTCTTGACGAGCGGCAGGAGCCGCCCGGCGCGCACGAGCACCTCGAAGACGTTGTCGAGGGCGGCGCTGTCCGAGCCGCCCGGCTGGATGATCGGCTTGATGTCCTCGTTGTACTCCCCGAAGACGGGCGAATAGAGCCGCGTCTCGTGGCTCTTCATCCAGTTGACGTTGCCCCGCAGCGTGTTGATCTCGCCGTTGTGGGCGATCACGCGGAAGGGCTGGGCGAGCCGCCAGGCCGGCCAGGTGTTGGTCGAATAGCGCTGGTGGAAGATCGCGAAATTCGAGACGAAGCGCGGATCGTTGAGATCGGGATAGAAATTGGCGAGCTGCTCGGCCAGGAACAATCCCTTGTAGATGATCGAGCGGCAGGACAGAGAACACACGTAGAATTCGGTGACGTTTTCGGCGAGAGCCTGCTTCTCCACCCGCCGCCGGATGACGTAGAGGTCGCGTTCGAACTCCTCTTCCGAGACCCCGCGCGGATTGCCGACGATGATCTGCTCGATGTCGGGCTGCGTGGCCTGCGCCTTCTCGCCGATCACGCTCGCGTCGATCGGAACCTGCCGCCAGCCCAGCACCGAATAGCCGAAGCGCAAGAGCTCGCTTTCCACCAGGCTGCGGCAGAGCTCGGCCTGGGCGAAGTTGTTGCGCGGCAAAAAGACCATGCCCACGGCGAGAGGGCCGGTCTCGGGGACCCGCCCTTTCACCTGCTCGCGGAAGAAGTCTTGGGGGATCTGGATGTGGATGCCGGCGCCGTCCCCGGTCTTGCCGTCGGCGTCGACCGCCCCCCGGTGCCAGACCGCCTTGAGCGCCTGAATGGCCTTTTCCACCACCTCCCGGCGGGGCTTGCCGTCGATCGCGACGACGCAACCGACCCCGCAGCTGTCGCGGCCGAGCTCGAGATCATCGAGGCCGGCTTCGCGCAGCCGCGCGAGGCCGCGCTCGTAGGCGGCGAGGAACTCGGCGGCGGTCTCCCGGGGCTCCTGCATCGACGGTCTCCCCGAACGGCTCACGATGCGAGGGCGAGCGCGGGCGCGCGGGCCTCGGCCTTTCGCGCTTGCGCCTCGAGCCAACGATGGATCCCGGCGGCGGCGTCGCGACCGTCGCGGACGGCCCAGACGACGAGCGAGGCGCCACGGACGATGTCGCCCGCGGCGAACACGCCCGGGATCGCGGTCATCATCGTCGACCAGTCGATGCGGATCGTGCCCCAGCGCGTCACCGCGAGCTCGGGCACCCCCCACAGGCGCGGCAGATCCTCGGGCTCGAAGCCCAGGGCCTTGATCACGAGATCGGCCTGCAAGCGGAAGCTCGAGCCCGGGATCGGCTCGGGGACCTGCCGACCGGTGGCGTCGGGCGGCCCCAGGCGCATGCGGTGAGCCTGCACCGCCTCGACCCGCTCGGCGCCGACGAAGGCCTCGGGGGCGGAAAGCCACACGAACTCCACCCCTTCTTCTTCGGCGTGCTGCACCTCCCGCATCGAGCCCGGCATGTTCGCGCGGTCGCGCCGATAAAGGCAGCGCACGCTCTTGGCGCCCTGGCGGATGGCGGTGCGCACGCAGTCCATGGCCGTATCGCCGCCGCCGATCACCACCACGTGCTTGCCGCGCGCATCGAGCTCGCCCGATTCGAAAGCCGGGACGACGTCGCCCAGGCCCTTGCGGTTGCTCGCGGTCAGGTAATCGAGCGCCTTGACCACGCCTTTGAGACCGGAGCCGGGGACCTCGACGTCGCGCGCCTTGTAGACACCGGTGGCGACGAGCACCGCGGCGTGACGCCGCCGCAGTTCGGCGAAGGAGAGATCGCGGCCGATCTCGGTGTTGAGCCGGAAGCGGACACCGCTTTCTTCGAGGTAGCGGATGCGCCGCGCGACCACGCTCTTCTCGAGCTTGAAGCCGGGGATGCCGTAGACGAGCAGCCCGCCGGCGCGATCGTAACGGTCGTAGATCCAGACCTTGTAGCCTTCCTTGCGCAGCTGCTCGGCGGCGGCGAGGCCGGCGGGGCCGGCGCCCACGATGCCCACGGAAAGCTCGCGCTCGCGCAGAGGCCGCACGGGCTTGACCCAGCCCCGCTCGAAGGCGGTGTCGACGATGAAGCGCTCGACCGCTCCGATCGTCACCGACCCGAAGCCCCGCTCGAGCACGCAATTGCCCTCGCACAGACGATCCTGCGGGCAGATGCGGCCGCAGATCTCGGGCATGTTGTTGGTCGAGGCGGCGATCTCGTAGGCCTCCTCGAGACGCCCTTCGGCGGTGAGCAGGAGCCAGTCCGGAATGTTGTTGTGCAGAGGGCAGTGGACCTGACAGAACGGAATGCCGCACTGTTCGCAGCGCGCCGCCTGCTCGCGCGCCTGGTCGGGAGCGAAGCGGGCGAAAATCTCGGCGAAGTCGCGAACGCGCTCGGCCACCGCCCGTTTGTCGGGCAGACGCTGCTCGACCGAGACGAACTGCATCATTTTGGCAGGCATGGGATTCCCGTCGGGCTCGGGCGGGTGCGCGCACCGGCCCGCAGCCCTTACCCGCGGTCTCCGCGCTTGTAAACGCCCGAGCGCCGATTCGGTCTCGTTTCGAGACCGCTTTTTCGCATTCCCGCCTTGCTCGGCCGGCGGATCTCGGGCCGATCGCCGCCGAGCGCGGCGGATCGGTCTCGAAACGAGACCTTTACGCGATCGGCATCGTCGGCAGCCAGCGGGCGTAGACGCGCAGATACCCCGGGACCACCGCCTCGAGCGGGGTCGGCGCGACACCCAGCGCCTCGAGCCCCGGCATTCCCGCCGCCACCACGTTGTCCCGCTCGAGCAGGGTCACCTGGTCGCGGGTGAGGGGCGGGGTCGGCAACAGCTCGAGGATCCGGGCGAGCGCGCGGGCGAGGGGGAACGGCAAGGGCAACAGCAACCGGCGCCTGCCGGTGACCTTCAAAGTGTATTCGAGCAATTCTCGGAAGGTGTAGACCTTGGGACCGCCGAGTTCGAACACGCGCCCGTCGTGCTCGGGCCGCTCGAGGGCACGGACCACGGCTTCCGCCACGTCGCCCACGTAGACCGGCTGGAAGCGCGTCGCGCCGCCACCCACGAGCGGCAGGGCGGGTGCGATCCGCGCCATCGCCGCGAAGCGGTTGAAGAAATTGTCCTCGGGCCCGAAGACGATGCTCGGGCGCAGGATCGCCGCGCGCGGGAAGGCGGCGCGCACCGCGGCTTCGCCGCGCGCCTTGGTCTGCGCGTACCGACTGGCCGAGGCGGGATCGGCGCCGATCGCCGAGACGTGGACCAGCCGCTCGACCCCGGCTTCCGCCGCCGCCCGGGCGATGGTCTCGGGCAGCTTCGCGTGCACGCGTTCGAAATCGCCCGCGCGGCGCTCGAAAAGGATGCCCACGAGATTGACCACCGCCCAGGCGCCCGCCACCAGCCGTCGGATCGCGGCCTCGTCCTCGGCGAAGCGGACGAGCACGATCTGGCCGACCTCGCCCATCGGCAACAGGTGCACGGCGGCTTCCGGCGATCGGGTGGGCACCCGGATCACCGCGCCGCGCGCGGCCAGCCGGCGGACGAGATGGCGGCCGATGAACCCGGCGCCCCCGAAGACGGTGACGACCTTGTCGCGCATCGCAAGCGTCCCGAATTATATTGATGCTCCCGGGCGCGAAGGCCGGCCCCTGTCCCGTTGACGGTGGTGCGGCGCGCGCCTAAGGAGGCCGCCCGGAGCCCAGGTGGCGGAATTGGTAGACGCACTAGCTTCAGGTGCTAGCGCCCGCAAGGGCGTGGAGGTTCGAGTCCTCTCCTGGGCACCATCCCGGTCGCGACCGTCCGAGACGCGCGCGCGGCCGCGGTCGACCGGTCGAACGGGATGCGGCCGTGAAACCCGTGCTCCATCGCGGCGATCTCCCCGAAGCTCTGGAGTTCGGTCCGGTGGTCGCGATCGACACCGAGACCACGGGGCTCGACCTGCACCGCGATCGCCTGTGCCTCGTCCAGCTCAGCGACGGCTCGCCCGAAGTCCATCTCGTCAAGATCGAGCGCGGCCAGCGCGCCGCCCCGCGGCTCGCCGCGTTGTTGACCGATCCGAACCGGCTCAAGCTGTTCCATTTCGCGCGCTTCGATCTCGCCATGTTGCGCCGGCAGTTCGGCGTCCTCTGCCGGCCGGTGTGGTGCACCAAGATCGCGAGCAAGCTCGCGCGCACCTATACCGATCGCCACGGTCTCAAGGATCTCTGCCGGGAGCTCTTGGGCATCGAGCTCTCCAAGAACGAGCAGAGCTCGGACTGGGCGGCCGAAGAGCTCACCGAGGCTCAGCTGCGCTACGCCGCGAGCGACGTCGTCCACCTCCACGCGCTCAAAGAGCGGCTCGAGGCGATGCTCGAACGCGAAGAACGCCGCGCCCTCGCCGAAGCCTGCATGGCTTTCCTGCCCACCCGGGTCGAGCTCGATCTCGCCGGCTTCGCCGATCTCGATCCCTTCGCCCACTGAGGGGCGGCCGCGTTGACGACCTCGGGGCGCCTTCCCATACTCCGCCGCGGTTCGGAAAGAGCGGCGGACAGGGGCATCCTCGGAGGGAACGCGTCCTTGCGTGGGAACATCTCGCTCACCGAGCCGCTCGCTCCCGGGTCCGCCCCCGCGACCCTGTCCGATGCCGCCACCCGCGCCATCGCCGCGGCCCGGCGCGCCATTCGCGCCGAAGCCGAGGGGCTCGCCCGGCTCGAAGCGGCGATCGACGAGCGTTTCGCGCGCGCCGTCGAGCTCTTCGCCGCGATCGAAGGCCGCATCGTCGTCACCGGCATGGGCAAGAGCGGGCACGTCGCCCGCAAGATCGCCGCCACCCTGGCCTCGACCGGCACCCCCGCCCTCTTCGTCCACCCCGCCGAGGCGAGCCACGGCGATCTCGGGATGATCACGAGCCGCGACGCGGTGCTCGCCCTCTCCAATTCCGGCGAGACGAGCGAGCTGCGCGACATCACGCTCTACACGCGCCGCTTCCGCATCCCCCTGGTGGCCATCGTCGGGCGGACGCCGAGCACGCTCGCGGAAGCCGCCGATCTCGTCCTGCCCCTGCCACCCGTGGCCGAAGCCTGCCCCATGGGCCTCGCGCCCACGACCTCCACGACCTGCATGCTGGCCCTGGGTGACGCGCTCGCCATCGCGCTCCTCGACCGCTCGGGCTTCACCGCCCGCGAGTTCGCCCTGTTCCACCCGGGCGGCAAGCTCGGCGCCCGGCTGCTGCGCGTCGAGCAGATCATGCGCCGCGGCGATCAGCTCCCGCTGGTGCGGACGGATGCGAGCCTGCGCGAGACCGTGCTCGAGATGACCCGCGGCTGCATGGGTTGCGTCGGGGTGGTCGACGAGGAAGGCCGGCTCGTCGGGATCATCACCGACGGCGATCTGCGCCGCCATCTCACCGACGATCTCCTCGCCCAGCGCGCCTGCGACATCATGACCCGCGATCCGCGGACCATCGATGCGCGGGCGCTGGCGGTCGAGGCCGTGGCGCTCATGAACGACCCGGCCCGGCCGATCACCCAGCTCTTCATCCTCGAGGAGGGCCGGCCCGTGGGAGCGCTGCACCTGCACGATTGCCTGAGGGCGGGCGTTGTCTGAGCCGGTCGTTCGCGCGCCGTGCGCTCGTGCGGCGCTCGTCTCCGTCCTTCTCTTCGCCGCCCCGACGGCGGCGCAGGTCGGTCTCGGCGGCAAGGAGAGCAGAGCTCCCATCGAGATCGTCGCCGACACCCTCACCGTCCGTCAGAACGAGCGGGTGGCGATCTTCAGCGGCAACGTCGATGCCACGCAGGGCGCCCGCTCGCTGCGCGCCGACGAGCTCACCGTGTATTACGGCGAAGAGCAGGGCGGCCAGGCCATCCGCCGCATCGAGGCGGTCGGGCGGGTGGTGGTGGCCGAGCCCGGGCAGGTCGCGCGCGGCGACCGCGGCACCTACGACCCCGCTGCCGGCAAGGTCACGCTCGAGGGTAACGTCGTTTTAACCAGAGGCGAGAATGTTGTGCGCGGCGGCCGGCTCGAACTCGACCTCGCCACCGGGGTGGCGGTGGTGCGGGCGGCGCGGGCCGGGGGCTCGCCGGAGGAGCGCGTGCGCGCTCTCTTCCTGCCCGAGCAGGAACGCGGCCGCGGCGGTGCGCCCGAGGGATCGGCGGGCGCTCGCGCGCCGGCGCGGTGAGCGCGCGGACGCCCCCCGAACGCGCGGGGAAACGGGAGCGGAGCAGAGGTGGCAGCGGTCGTCGCGCAACGGGTCGATCGGGCGGAGAGCCGGGAGCCGGAGGCGCGCGCCTGGCCGCGCACCGGGCCGCGCAACGCCCTCGGCTGTGTGGAGATCGCCAAGAGCTACGGCGGCCGGCCGGTCCTCGACCGGGTGAGCCTCTTCGTCGCCCCGGGCGAGGCGGTGGGCCTGCTCGGGCCCAACGGCGCCGGCAAGACCACCTGCTTTTACATCCTCACCGGCCTCGTCGCCCCGGACAGCGGCCGGGTGCTGCTCGACGGGGCGGACGTCACCGAGCTTCCGATCTATCGCCGCGCCCGCCTCGGCGTCGGCTACCTGCCGCAAGAGTCCTCGATCTTCCGCGGTCTGACGGTCGAGGAGAACCTCCTCGCCGTACTCGAGCTGCACGAGCCCGACAGGGCGCGGCGGCGGGCCCGCCTCGAGCAATTGCTCGTCGAGTTCGGCCTCGCCCGTCTGCGCCGCTCGTCGGCTCTCGCGCTGTCGGGCGGCGAGCGGCGGCGGACGGAGATCGCCCGGGCCGTGGCCGCGGATCCGCGCTATATGTTGCTCGACGAGCCCCTGGCCGGGATCGACCCCATCAACGTGGGCGAGATCCGCCAACTCGTGGCCAAGCTCAAGGAGCGTGGCATCGGCGTGCTGATCACCGACCACAACGTCCGGGACACGCTCGCGATCGTCGATCGCGCCTATATCTTGCACGAGGGCAGGGTCCTGCGCGAAGGCACACCGGCCGAGATCGTCGCCGACCCCTCGGTCCGGCGGGTCTATCTCGGGGACCGGTTCACTCTCTGAGGCACGCCCCATGGCCGTCGCGGGCTTCCGCCTCGAGCTCAGACAGACCCAGGGGCTCGTCCTGACCCCTCAGCTGCAGCAGGCGATCCGCCTTCTCCAGCTCAACAACCTCGAGCTCGCCCAGGTGGTCGAGCGGGAGCTCGTGGAAAATCCGTTCCTGGTGCGGGCCGAGCCGGAGACGCGTCCGGCCGCGGTGTCGAGCGAGCGCGAGCCCGAGCTTTCCGGTCGGCTCGTCCTGGCCCCGCGCGAGGACCCGGAGGAGGGTTGGAACCCGCCGCCCGCCGAACCCGCCGCCGATCGTCGGTTGCGCACCGAGCGGGCGAACGCCGCTCCCGCCGACGAGCGGCTCGCGCTCGAGGCCCGGCTCGCCCGGGCCCCCACGCTCGCCGAACACCTGCGGGCGCAGCTCGTCCGCCGCCGGTTGCCCCCGGAAGTCGCCGCGCTCGCGCGCGAGCTCTGCGACTGGCTCGACGCCGACGGTTATCTGCGCGAGGACGACGCCGCGCTCGCCGCCGCGCTCCGGGCGCGCATCGAAGACGTCGCCGCCGCTCGGGCGGCGATCCTGGGCTGCGAGCCGACGGGCTGCGGTGCGCGCGATCTGCGCCAGTGTCTGGCCGCCCAGCTCGCCGAGCGCGACCGGCTGGATCCGGCGATGGCCGCGCTCCTCGACCATCTCCCGCTCGTCGCCCGCGCCGATTTCGCCGCCCTGCAGCGCGTCTGCCGGCTCGGCCTCGACGACGTCAAAGAGATGATCGCCGAGATCAAGGCGCTCGATCCCCGCCCCGGTCTCTCCTTCGCCCCCGCCGAGCCGCTCGACGTGGTCCCCGATCTGCTCGTGCGGCGGGCGGGGCCGTCGTGGCGGATCGAGCTCAACCGCGCCACCTTGCCACGGGTCCTCGTCGATCGCGATTATTACGTCGAGCTCAACCGCCGGTGTCGGTCGCGGAGCGAAAAGGAGTTCTTGAGCGAGCGCTACCAGGCCGCGAGCTGGCTCGTCAAAGCCCTCGACCAGCGCGCCCGGACCATGCTCAAGGTCGCGCGGGCCATCTTCGTCCGCCAACGGGGCTTCCTCGAGCGGGGCCCCGCCGGTCTCAAGCCGCTCGTCCTGCGCGAGATCGCCGAGGCCACCGGCCTGCACGAGAGCACGGTGAGCCGCGCCACCGCCGACAAATACGTCGCGACCCCGCGCGGGACGCTGCCTCTGCGTTATTTCTTCACCACCGCCCTCGCCGACTCGGGCGGCGGGGAAGGGCACAGCGCGGAGGCGATCCGCCAGGAGATCCGCCGCATGATCGACAACGAACCGCCCGATGCCGTGCTCTCCGACGACCAGATCGTCGCGCTGTTGCGCGCGCGCGGCGTCGTCATCGCCCGCCGCACCGTGGCGAAGTATCGGGAATCCCTCGGTATCCCTTCCTCGGTCGCGCGCCGGCGGGCGAAGGCGTTGACTTCGTGAGCGGCGGCGCCTTCCGTTCGCGCACCACCGGCCCGCCGCGGCCGGCGGCGGAGGGCCTTCGGTGTCGGATCTGAGCGCGCTCCTCGCCCCCGACCGCGTGCTGTTGGGCCTGCGCGCGACGAGCAAGCGCCAGGTCCTGCAGAGCCTGGCCCAGGCCGCCGCGCGCGTGACCGGGGTGGACGCCAGCGCCATCCTCGACGCCCTCGTCCAGCGCGAGCGGCTCGGCACCACCGGCCTCGGCGGGGGCATCGCCATTCCGCACGCGCGCATCGCCGAGCTCGCCGCGCCCACCGCGTTCTTCGCCCGCCTCGCCAAGCCGGTCGATTTCGAGGCGGTCGACGATCAGCCCGTGGACATCGTCTTCCTCCTGCTCGTCCCGGAGGGCGCGGGCGCCGACCATCTCAAGGTCCTCGCCCGGATCGCGCGGCTGTTGCGCGATCCCGACCTCTTGGCCGAGCTGCGGCGCTGCGAGGATCGGACGCGCGTGCACGCGCTCTTGTGCGGCAGGGCGGAACCGGGGCGATGAGCAGCCGAGAGGCGACCCCGGAGCTCGCGGTCCAGGCCACCTGCCTGCGCTGGCTCGGTCGCGGGCTCCTCTTGCGCGGCGAGCCGGGAACGGGAAAATCCGATCTCGCTTTACGGTTGCTCGAAGCCGGGGCGTTTCTCGTGGCAGACGATCTCGTCCGGCTCGAGCGGCGCGGCGATCTCCTGATCGCCCGCGCCCTCGCCCCCGAGGGGCTGATCGAGGCGCGCGGCCAGGGGCTCTTCCGATTGCCCCTGTGGCCGGCGCAGCCGCTCCACCTCCTCGTCGATTGCTCCCGCGCCCCGGGCGAGCGGCTGCCCGAGCCCGCCCTCGAGACCGTGCTCGGCGTCGCTTTGCCCCGGATCGCGCTCGTCTGCTGCGCGGCTTCGGCGGTCGCCCGCATCCGCCTCGCCTTGTACGGGCACCTTTCCACCCGATGAGCACGAGCCGCATCGTCATCGTCACCGGCATGTCCGGAGCGGGGCGCAGCTCCTGCCTCAAGATCCTCGAGGACGCCGGCTTCGAGGCGGTCGACAATCTCCCCTTCCAGCTCCTCGCCCGGCTCTTGCGCCCCCACGAGCCGCCCGAGCGCCCGCTCGCGGTGGGCATCGACAGCCGCACCCGCGGGCTCGTCCCGAGCGAGTTCGTGCGCGAGATCGAGCGTTTCCGCGCCGAGGCCGCCACGCCCCTCACCCTCGTGTTCTTCGAATGCGACGACGAGGTGCTCCAGCGCCGCTACACCGAGAGCCGTCGTCGCCATCCCCTCGCCGGCGACCGGCCGGTGACCGACGGGATCGCGCGCGAGCGCGTGCTCATGGCCCCGATCAAGGCGGCGGCGGATCTCGTCATCGACACCACCCAGACGACGCTCGCCGAGCTGCGCCGCCGCGTGCTCGCCGAGTTCGGGCCGGAAGCGGGCTCGACGCTCACCCTCACCTTGATGTCCTTCGGCTTCCGCTACGGTCTGCCGCGCGAGGCCGACATCGTCTTCGACGCTCGTTTCCTCGCCAATCCTCACTATGTCGAGACGCTGCGGCCGCTGAGCGGGCTCGATCCGGCGGTGCGGCGCTACATCGAAGAGGATCCGGCCTGGAGCGAAACCCTCGAACGGTTGGAGGCTCTGTTGATGCCGCTGCTCCCGCGCTATCGTGCCGAGGGCAAGAACTATCTCACGATCGCCGTCGGCTGCACCGGCGGCAAACATCGTTCCGTCGCCCTGATCGAAGAGCTCGCCCGTCGCCTGCGGGACCGCGGCTGGGCGTCGGCGGTGGTCCACCGCGATCTCGCGCGGGAGGTGTGGACGACCACGGACGGCGGGCGATGATCGGGCTCGTGCTCGTCACCCACGGCCGGCTCGCGGCCGAATTCCTGGCCGCGCTCGAACACGTCGTGGGCCCCCAGCCGCAGGCGCGGGCGATCTGCATCGGCGTCGACGACGACATCGAGCGGCGCCGGAGCGAGATCCTGCAGGCGGTGCGCGAGGTCGACACGGGCGACGGCGTGGTCATCCTCACCGACATGTTCGGCGGCACGCCCTCGAACCTCGCCCTCTCCACCCTCGACCGTCCGGGGGTGGAGGTGATCGCCGGCGTCAATCTCCCCATGCTCATCAAGCTCGCGAGCGTGCGCGCGAGCCTGCCCCTGTCCGCCGCCGTCGCCGCGGCGCAAGAAGCCGGTCGCAAATACATCAACGTCGCGAGCCAACTGCTCGTCGTCGAGCGGAGCTGAGACATGCGCGGGCCCGAAGGGCTGCGGCGCGAGGTGGTGATCGTCAACCGACTGGGCCTGCACGCCCGCGCCGCGGCGCGTTTCGTCAAGCTCGCCGAGCGCTTCGACGCCCGGATCCGGGTGATCAAGGACGATCTCGAGGTGGCCGGGACCTCGATCCTCGGCCTGATGATGCTCGCCGCCGCCACCGGCTCGGTGCTCGTGCTCGAGGCCAGCGGACCGGAAGCCGAAGGGGCGCTCGAAGCCCTGGCCGAACTCGTCGCGCGCGGCTTCGACGAGGAATGAGCCACGGTCGCGCGCGCCTTGCCGAGCGCGCGCGAGCTGGTCTAAGCCGGCGCCGCGGCTTTCGGCTTCGAAGGCCCTCGGCGTCGCGCGCCTCTCCTCTGCGAGGAACGCGGCCGTTTCCCCCCGAAAGCACGGAAGAGAGACCGATGACCGTCGACCGAGACTTCCACGTCGCCGACCTCGGCCTCGCCGAATGGGGTCGCAAGGAGATCGCGATCGCCGAGACCGAGATGCCCGGGCTCATGGCGATCCGCGAGGAATACGGGCCCGAAAAGCCGCTTTCCGGTGCGCGCATCGCGGGCTGTCTGCACATGACGATCCAGACCGCGGTGCTGATCGAGACGCTGCTCCATCTCGGCGCCCAGGTCCGCTGGGCTTCCTGCAACATCTTCTCGACCCAGGACCACGCGGCGGCGGCGATGGCCGCCCGCGGCGTCCCGGTGTTCGCCAAGAAGGGCGAAACGCTCGAGGAATACTGGGAGTTCGTGCACAAGATCTTCGAATGGCCGGACGGGGGCGGGCCCAACCTCATTCTCGACGACGGCGGCGACGCCACCATGCTCGTCGTCCTGGGCGCCCGCGCCGAGCGCGATCCGAGCGTCCTCGCCGAGCCCGAGAACGAAGAACAAGAGATCCTCTTCGCCGCCATCCGCCGCCGCCTCGCCAGCCGTCCCGGCTGGTACGGGCGCATTCGCGATTCGATCCTGGGGGTGAGCGAAGAGACGACCACGGGCGTCCGTCGTCTCTACGAGCTCCAACGCCGCGGCGAGCTGCCTTTTCCGGCGATCAACGTCAACGATTCGGTGACCAAGTCCAAGTTCGACAATCTCTACGGCTGCCGCGAGAGCCTGATCGACGGCATCCGTCGCGCCACCGACGTCATGATCGCCGGCAAGGTGGCGGTGGTGTGCGGCTTCGGCGACGTCGGCAAGGGCTCGGCCGCCAGCCTGCGCAGCGCGGGCGCGCGGGTGATCGTCACCGAGATCGACCCCATCTGCGCTCTCCAGGCGGCGATGGAAGGCTACGAAGTGACGACGATGGAAGAAGCGGCGCCGCGCGGGGACATCTTCGTCACCGCCACCGGCAACGTCGACGTGATCACCCTCGAGCACATGCGGATGATGAAAGACCGCGCCATCGTCTGCAACATCGGTCACTTCGACGCCGAGATCCAGGTCTCGGCTCTGCGCAACTTCCGCTGGCACAACATCAAGCCGCAGGTCGACGAGATCGAGTTCCCCGACGGCAAGCGCATCATCCTGTTGGCCGAGGGCCGGCTCGTGAACCTGGGCTGCGCGACCGGGCATCCGAGCTTCGTCATGTCGGCTTCCTTCTCCAATCAGACCCTCGCCCAGATCGAGCTCTTCCAACACCACGACCGGTACGAGAACAAGGTCTACACCTTGCCCAAGAAGCTCGACGAGAAGGTCGCGGCCTTGCACCTGCCCAAGCTCGGCGTCAAGCTCACCAAGCTCACGCCCAAACAGGCGGCCTATATCGGTGTCCCGATCGACGGACCCTTCAAGCCCGATCATTACCGATACTGAGCGGGAACAGGACCGGCTCCGTCTCTTCCTGCCCGATCTCGCCGCGACCCGCGCGCTCGCCCGGCGCCTGGCGGCGCTCTTGCGTCCGGGCGATCTCGTCGGCCTCGAGGGCGAGCTCGGGGCGGGCAAGACCGAGTTCGCCCGGGCGCTGATCACCGCCCGGGCCGGCGCGCCGCTCGAGGTGCCGAGCCCGACCTTCACCCTCGTCCAGCGCTACGAGCTCGACGACCTCGTGATCACCCACGCCGATCTCTATCGGATCGCCGATCCTTCCGAGCTCGACGAGCTCGGCCTCGACGAAGCGCTCGCGGACGGGGCGCTCGTCGTCGAATGGCCCGAGCGGGCGGGTGCGCGCCTGCCCGCCGACCGGCTGACGGTGCGGCTGCGCGAAGTCCCTTCGAGCGGAGAGCGAGCGCGCATCGTCGAGCTCGAGGCGGGGCCGAGCTGGATCGCGCGGCTGCGGGCGCTCGCCCCGTGAGGCCGCGCGCGGCGGAGATCGCGCGCTTTCTCGACCGCGCCGCTTGGTGCGGAGCCCGCCGCGTCCCGATCGTGGGCGACGCCTCCACCCGGCGCTACGAGAGGCTCTTCCATCCCCGCCACGGGCGCGCGGTGCTCGTCGATTCGGGCGCGCAGGCCGTCGAGCCTTGGCTTTTCGTCCGCGATCGCCTCGCCGGAAGCGGCATCCGCGTCCCCGCCGTGCTCGCCGCCGATGCGGACGCGCGCCTGCTGTTGCTCGAGGATCTGGGCGACCTCCACCTCGACGAGGCGATCGACGGCCCCGAGCGCGCGCATCGGCTCTACGCGCGCGCGGGCGCGCTCTTGCGCGCACTCGCGGGCGTGCCCGCCGAGGGTCTGCCGCGGCTGGACGCGCCCGCGCTTCTCGCTCAACTCGAGCTGTTCCTCGAGCAGGTCGCGGGCGATCTGCCGGCCGCGGCGAAAGACGAGTTCCGCGCGCTCTGGGCCGAGCTCCTGCCCTCGGCCTGCACCGGGCCCGTCGTCTTCGTCCACCGCGACCTCCACTGCCGCAACCTCATGGTCCTCGCGAACGACGAGCTCGCGGTCATCGACTTCCAGGACGCCTTCGCGGGACCGGCTCTTTACGATCTCGTCTCGCTCGTCCAGGATGTTCGTTACGATCTCGAACCCGCGGTCGCGCGCATGGTGGTCGAAGGCTTCCTCGCTTCTCGGCCCGATCTCGATCGCTCGCAGGTCGCACCCGCGATCGCGATTTTGGGAGCGCAACGCGCCCTGCGCATCCTCGGGGTGTTCGCGCGGCTCGCCGGCCCGGGCGGCAAACCCTTCTATCGCCGCTTCTTCCCGGCCGTGCTCGAGCGGCTGGCGCGCAACCTCGCCCATCCCGCGCTGGCATCGTTCGCCCGCTGGTGGCAGCTGGCGAGGCTCGAATGCAAGTTTTCGGGTTGAGGCCGTGGGCAAGGTCGCGACCATCCCCGCCCACCGCCCCTTCCTCGACACCTTGGCCGGCTTTCTCCTGGACCGCGGCGAGGAGGCGCTCGCCGATACGCTTCTGTTGCTGCCGAGCCGGCGCGCCTGCGTCGCCGCGCGCGAGGCCTTCTTGCGCGCGAGCGCGGGCCGCACGCTGCTCCTTCCGCGGCTCGTGCCGATCGGCGAACCCGACGAGGCCGAGCTTCTGCTCGATCCCGAGGCCGAGCTCGACCTGCCGCCTCCAGTGCCTCCGCTGCGGCGCCGATTGCTCCTGGCCCGGCTCGTGCACGCCCGCGGCGACACCACCCACGAACAGGCGGTTCGTCTCGCGGCCGAACTCGAAGCGCTCTTGAACGAGTTCCAGACGGAAGAAGTCGGGCTCGACGCGATCGACGGGCTCGTCTCCGAAGAGTTCGCCCGACATTGGCAGAAGGTGCTGCGCTTTCTCGCGATCCTGCGGCGGGAATGGCCCGAGGTCCTGCGCGCCGAAGGGGTGCTCGAGCCGGTCGAGCGGCGTCGGCGGCTCCTCGATGCGCTCGCCGCGCGGTGGCGGCGCCGACCCCCGACGCGTCCGATCGTCGCCGCGGGGGTCACGGGCACCATCCCCGCCGTCGCGCGGCTCCTGCACGTCATCGCGGAGCTGCCCGAAGGCCTCGTCGTTCTGCCGGGGCTCGACCGCGGGACGAGTCGCGCCGAGCGGGAGAAGCTGCGGCCCGTCCATCCGCAGTGGACGCTTTTGCGTCTCCTCGACCGCCTCGGCCTCTCTCCGGATGCGGTCGAGGAGCTTTCGGATCCGCGCGGACCCGCGGGGGCGGAGCACCGCGATCGCGGCGCGCTCTGGCGCCGGGTGATGCGTCCGGCGGGCGCCGAAGCCGTCGAGCGAGAGGAGCCGCCCCTGCCGCCTTCGGCGCTCGAAGGGCTCGAACTCGTCGAAGCCCGGGATCTCGGTGAAGAAGCGCTGTCGATCGCCGTCCGGCTGCGCGAAGCGCTCGAGACTCCGGGCAAGCGCGCCGTGCTCGTCACCGCCGACCGCAACCTCGCCCGCCGCGTGGCGTCCGAGCTCGCGCGCTGGAACATCGCCGTCGACGACAGCGCCGGTGTGCCGCTCGACCAGACCCCGCCCGGCACCTTCCTCCTCCTCACCGCCCGGGTCCTGGTCGAAGACGCCCCACCCGTGCCGCTTCTCGCCGCGCTCAAGCATCCCTTCGCCCAGGGCGGCATCGGCCAGCGCGAGTTCCGCCGGCGCGTGCGCGCGCTCGAGCGCGTGCTCTTGCGCGGGCCGCGCACCGCCGGCGGCCTCGAAGGCCTGCGCGACGAGCTGCGCAACCGATCCGAGAACGGATGGCGGGCACCGGTCCCGAAAGAAGAGCTCGTCTCCTGGCTCGACGGGATCGTCGCGGCCGCGCGTCCCGCGCTCACCTGCGCCAGAGAGCGCGAGGTCGCGGCGTCGGCCCTGTTCGAGGCGCATCTGTCCTTCGCCGAATGGCTCGCGCGCGACGAAGCCGGTGACAGCGGGGCGCTGTGGAAGCTCGAAGCGGGCGAGGCGGCGTACGCCTTTCTCGCCGAACTGCGCGAGGCGCTGCCGGCGCTCGGCCGCATCCCGCCCGCGGCGTGGCCCGCGCTTCTGGCCGTGCTCATGGCCGGCCGCGCGGTGCGCCGGCGCGTCCCCGGCCATCCGCGGCTGGCCATTCTCGGGCGGTTCGAGAGTCGGCTGCTCTCCGCCGATCTCGTCTGCGTGGGCGGGCTCGTCGAAGGGGTGTGGCCGGAAGCAGCGGAAAGCGGTCCCTGGCTCAACCGCAAGATGCGCGCCGCCCTCGGCCTGCCTCCCGTGGAGCAGGCGATCGGCATCGCCGCCCACGACTTCGTCCAGGTGGCGAGCGCACCCGAGGTCGTGCTCTCCTGGTCGGCGCGCGACGAGCTCGGCCAGCCGCGCGCGCCCTCGCGCTGGCTCGTCCGTCTCGAAGCGGTGCTCCGGCGCGAAGAGGCGTACGCGCGGGTCCGTGCGCAGGAGGAGCGCACGCACTGGGTCCGTCGTCTCGACGAGCCCGCAGGCCCCTGGCCGCGACCGGCGCCGCGGCCGATGCCGCGTCCGCCCGCCGAAGTGCGGCCGACGAGTTTGTGGGTGACCGACATCCGCGAGCTCCTGCGCGATCCCTACCGCTTCTACGCCCGCTGCATCCTCGAACTCCAGCCGCTCGAGCCGATCGACGCGACGGCCGATGGCGCTCTGCGCGGCCGGCTCCTGCACGAGGCACTGGCCCTTTGGGCCTGCACGTATGCGGACCGTCTGCCGGAAGACGTCGTCACCGCCTTGAGTGAAATCGGCGAGGGTCGCTTCTCCGCAGTGCGCCATCACCCGCAGGTCTTGGCGTTGTGGTTGCCGCGCTTTCGCGCGCTCGCCGAAGCCTACGCCGCCTGGGAACGCGAACGGCGGCGAGAGATCGCGCGGATCTGGGCCGAGATCGAGGGAGCGGCGAGGATCAGCGGTCCGTCGGGCTCTTTCACCATCTGCGCGCGCGCGGACCGGATCGAGATCGGCAAAGACGGTCGGCTTTCGATCATCGACTACAAAAGCGGCACTCTGCCGAGCAGAAAGGAGGTCGAATCCGGCCGCGAACCGCAGCTCGCCCTCGAAGCCTGGATCGCCGCGGAAGGGGGCTTTCGGAACGTCCCCCCGGCGCTTCCGAGCGAGCTCGTCTATCTCTCTCTGCGCGCCCGCAGCGCCCTCGACGCGCTGAGCGTTTCCGACGCGTCGAGCCGGCGCGGCGGTCGCGATCTCTCCGAATTGGTGCGGGAAGCGCGCGCCGGGGTGGAGCGTCTGCTCTCCCATTTCGCCGACCCGAGCACGGCCTTCGCTCCCGTCCCCCGTCCCGAGGTGGCGCGGCGCGGCGATCCCTTCGACCATCTCGCGCGCACCGCCGAATGGTGGGGCGCCGAGAGCGGGCTCGGTTCGCCGTGAGCCGCCGACCCACCCCGGAGCAGCGCGCCGCCGCCGACCCGAGCCGGTCGGTCTGGGTGACGGCGAACGCGGGCACCGGCAAGACCCGGGTGCTCACCGACCGCTTCCTGCGCCTTCTGCTCGACGGTGCCGATCCCGAGAGCATCCTCGCCATCACCTTCACCAAGGCGGCGGCGGCGGAGATGATCCGCCGCATCGAAGAACGCCTCGCGCAATGGGCGACGCTCGACGAGGAGGAGCTGCGCGCCGATCTCGAGAACCTGCTCGGTCGGCCGCCTTCGGAGCGCGAGCGGCGCCTCGCGCGGGCGCTTCTGGGCCGCGTGCTCGATCTCCCGCGGGGTCTGGCGATCGCCACGATCCATTCGTTCTGTCAGAGCCTGTTGCGGCGCTTTCCCCTCGAAGCGGGCATTCCGCCGCATTTCGAGCCGATCGACGAACGCGACGCGGCCGAATTGCGCCGCGAGGCGGCGGCGGCCGTGCTCGCCGAAGCGGCGAAGGACACGGGACCGCTCGGCCGCGCCGTGGGCGACCTCGCGGTCTGGCTCGCGGACGGCTCGATCGAGGAGCTCGTCCGGGAGATCCTCCGGTCCCGAACCAAGCTCTTGCGCGCGCGGGAGGAAACAGGCGGCTTCGACGGGCTCCTGCAGGCGATCGCGAACGCCCTGCGCGTCGACGGCGGGCTTCATCCGCGCTTCTGGCGCGAGAAGGCCTGTGCCGACGGCGAATTCGACGCCGCGCGTTTGAAGCGCGCAGCCGAGGTGCTCGCCGCGAGCGAAGGCACGCGCGATCGCGAGCGAGCCGAGAAGATCGGGGCGTGGCTGCGGGCGGTGCCGGCCGACCGCGCCCGGATCTTCGACGAGTACTGCGGCGCCTTCCTGTCCAAAAAGGGCGAGCCCAAGGAGGTGATGAGCAAGAAGCTCGCCGCGCGCCACCCCGACCTTCGTGCCGCTCTCGTTCACGAGCAGGGTCGGCTGTTGCAGGTCGCCGACCGGGAGCGTTGTCAACTTCTCTTCGCCAAGACCGAGGCGATGCTGCGGCTCGCCTTCGCCGTGCTCGACCGCTACGAGGAGCTCAAGGCTCATCGTGCGGCCCTCGATTTCGACGATCTGATCGAATACGCGCGCCGGCTCTTGTGCGATCGCGAGCAGCGGGCCTGGGTGCTCTACCAGTTGGATGCGCGCATCGACCACGTCCTCGTCGACGAAGCGCAGGACACGAGCCCGGCGCAGTGGGCGATCGTCGAGGCGTTGACCGAGGAGTTCTTCGCCGGCGAAGGCGCTCGTCCGGGACCGCGGACGCTCTTCGTGGTCGGCGACGAGAAACAGTCCATCTACCGCTTCCAGGGGGCGGATCTGCAAAACTTCCGGGCGGTGCGCAAACGCATCGCCCAGCGCGCGGCCCGTGCGCGGGCGCCGATCGAAACGCGACGGCTCGAGCGGTCGTTCCGCTCCGTGCCCGCGATCTTGGACCTCGTCGACCGGGTCTTCGCCGACGAGGACCTGCGCAAAGGCGTGAGCGAGGAGCCGATCCGACACGAAAGCGAGCGCGAAGGAGAAGCCGGGATCGTCGAGCTCTGGCCGCTCGCCCTTCATCCCCCGCAGGAAGAGGAGAAGCCCTGGGAGCTGCCCGACGCGCCGGATCGCGTGCGCGATCCCGAACAATTCGTGGCCGATGCGATCGCGCGTCGGATCGCGCGGTGGTTGCGCGAGGCGGAACGTCTGCCGGCCTCCAATCGCCCGATCGAGCCCCGCGACGTGCTCGTCCTCGTCCGCCGGCGCGGCACGATCCAGGAGCGCATCGTGCGCGCGCTGCGCAGAGCCGGGGTGCCCGTGGCCGGAGCCGACCGACTGGACCTCGAAGAGCATCTCGCGGTCCGCGATCTTCTGGCGCTCGGTGACGTGCTCGTCCTGCCCGAAGACGACATGGCGCTCGCCTGTCTTCTCAAGAGCCCGCTTCTGGGCCTCGGAGAGGACGAGCTCTTCGCCCTCGCCCATAATAGACAAGTGAGCCTCGTCGAACGACTGCGGGCGCGTGCGGCCGGAGACGATCCTCGGGGTCCTTTCGCCACCGCTTATCGGCGGCTCGAGGAATGGATCCGCCGCGCCGATTTCATGCCGCCTTTCGAGCTCTACAATTGGATTTTGGGCGCGGACGGCGGGCGCGAGCGCCTGCTCGCTCGCCTGGGGCCCGAAGCCGCCGATCCCGTCGAGGCCTTTCTGGGCCAGGCGCTCGCCTACGAGCGCGGTCATCCCGCCTCGCTCCAGGGCTTTCTCGCCTGGTTCCGGTCGGGAACGGAAGAGCTCCAGCGCGATGCCGAACACGCGGGCGATCTCGTGCGCGTGACCACCGTGCACGGTGCCAAGGGGCTCGAGGCGCCGATCGTCTTCCTGGCCGACGCCGGGCCGCAGGGGAAACCCCGGAGCGGGCGGATCGTCTGGGGACCGGATCCCGATCGCTCGGGCCCCGAGCTGCCCTTCTGGCGGGCGAGCGAGGACGAGCGCGAAGGCTTCACGAACGGGCTCGTCCGAACCGAAGACGAGCTCGCGGAGGAAGAACAACGCCGCCTGCTCTACGTCGCGCTCACCCGCGCCGCCGAATGGTTGATCGTCACCGGATGGCACAATCGCAGAACGAGCGCAGCGGAAACGGAAGGGCGGGACCCGGAAGGCCTGGAGCGTTCCTGGCACGGTATCCTCGCGCGCGCCCTCGAGCGGCTGCCGGGCCTCGCGACGATCGTCGATCACGACCTCGGGGCGGCGTTTTCGGGTCCGATCCTGCGCTACGCCACCGGAACCCCGCGCCCCTTGGCGCCCGAGCGCGCGGTCCGTCGGGTCGAAACGTCCCTGCCCGACTGGCTGCGTCGTCCGGCACCGGAAGAGCCGCGGCCGCCGCGGCCGCTTTCGCCCTCGCGCGTGCTGCCCGAACCGGAGCCGCCGCAGCTGTCGCCCAAGGACGCGGAATCCGAGCGGGCGCGGCGGATCGGGGCGATGGTCCACCGTCTGCTCGAGCTCCTGCCGGGCGTGCCGGAGGGCGAGCGCGCGGCCGCGCTCGACCGCTTCTTCGCCCGCTACGCTTCCGATCTCCCGCCCGAGCGCGCGCGCGAGATCGGCGAACGAGTCTCGGCCCTTCTCGCGCGGCCCGACCTCGCTCCTCTCTTCGGCCCCGAGGCGCGGGCGGAGCAGGCGATCGTGGGCGTGGTCGACGGGACGCCGATCAGCGGCCGGCTCGACCGCCTGCTCGTGACGGCACGCGAGGTCGTGGCGATCGACTTCAAGACCGACCAGCGACCGCCGGCCGCACCCGAGCGCACGCCGGTGGGGTATCTGCGCCAGATGGCCCTTTATCGGGCGCTGCTCGAGCGGCGCTTTCCGGACCGGCCGGTGCGGTTGGGCCTGTTGTGGACCGCGAGCGGGGAGCTCCACTGGCTGGACCCGGAGCTCCTCGATCGCCACCGCCCCCGGCTTGACGGTGGCGAGCCGGGAACTTTAGCTAGTGCTTAGTGGCGGCGGCCGCCGCCGGGAACAACGAGACGGAAACGGTCCCATGTCGGTTGTCCACGCGAGCGACACGAGCTTCGAAAAGGACGTGCTCAAGTCGGACCGTCCGGTCGTCGTCGACTTCTGGGCAGAGTGGTGCGGTCCGTGCAAAATGATCGCACCTTATCTCGACGAGATCGCCGAGGAGCTCGGCGACCGAATCAAGATCGTCAAGGTCAACATCGACGAGAACCCGCTCACGCCCACCAAGTACGGCGTGCGCGGCATCCCCACGCTCATGGTCTTCAAGAACGGCGCCGCCGTGGCGACGAAGGTCGGCGCCCTGCCCAAGCGCCAGCTTCTGGAGTGGATCGAGCAGAGCGTCGCCTGACCCCGCTCAGTCGCCGCGCGCACTCGCCGCGGCGCGGATGGCGGAAAGGGTCGTCCGCGGCGTGATCGCCTCGGGATCGATCGAAAGCTCGACGAGCGCGGGGCCGGGAAAGGCGAGCGCCTCGTCGAGCGCGGGGGCGAATTCCTCGCTGCGCCGCACGCGCGCGCCGAAACAGCCGAAGGCGCGGGCATAAGCCGCGAAATCGGGATTGACGAGCTCGGTCCCCGACACCCGGCCGGGATATTCGCGCTCCTGGTGCATGCGGATCGTGCCGTACATGCCGTTGTTGACGACGAGTACGACGAGCCCGCGGATCCCGTACTGCACGGCGGTGGCGAGCTCCTGTCCGGTCATCAGGAAGCAGCCGTCGCCGGCGAAGCACACCACCGGGCGTTCGGGATAGAGGAGCTTGGCGGCGATCGCCGCGGGCAGGCCGTAACCCATCGAGCCCGAGGTCGGCGCAAGCTGGCTGCGGAACGGGCCGTAGGGCCAGAAACGGTTGGGCCAGGCGCAGTAATTGCCGGCACCGTTGGTCACGATCGCCTCGCGCGGCAAGCGCGCGCGCAACGCGCGCAAGACTTCGCCCATCTGGAGTTCGCCCGGATGCCGCGGCGGCTCCCGCCAGGCGAGATAGGAGGCGCGCAGCCGCGCCCGGTCCTCGGCCCAGGGCCGGCTCGCGGGCGGCGGCAGGGCCGAAAGCGCCGCGGCCATGGCCGGCATGGTCGCACAGATCGCCAGATCCGGAGCGTAGACCCGGCCGAGCTCGCGGGGATCGGGGTGCACGTGGACGAGCGGCACCCCCGGATGCGGGACGCCCAGAAGAGTGTAGCCCTGGGTCGTCATCTCGGAGAGCCGCGAGCCCAAGACGAGCAACAGATCCGCGGCGCGCACCCGCGCGACGAGTTCGGGGTTGGGCCCGATGCCGAGATCCCCGACGTAACAGGGGTGCTCGTTGTCGACGATGTCCTGGCGGCGGAAGCCGGCGGCCACGGGTAGATCGAAGCGCTCGAGAAAGCGCGCGAGATGTCCGCAGGCCTCGGCCGTCCAGCCGCCGCCGCCGACGATCGCCAGAGGTCGCTGGGCGCGCGCGAGCCGCTCCCGCAGCTCCTCCAGCCGCTCGGGATCCGGCCAGATCGGCACCGGATCGCGGCGCGGAGCGTCGTCGACCGTCACCTTTTCGTGCAACATGTCCTCGGGGAGGGCGAGGACCACGGGACCGGGCCGGCCGGCGAGCGCGGTCGCCACCGCCTGCTGGACCATCTCGGGGATCCGCGCCGCCCGGTCGATCTCCGCCACCCATTTGGCCATGCCGGAGAACATCCGGCGGTAGTCGACCTCCTGGAAGGCGTCGCGCTCGCGCGTCGCGCTGTCGATCTGGCCCACGAAGAGGATCAGAGGCGTGCTGTCCTGTTGCGCCACGTGCACGCCCGAGGCGGCGTTCGTCGCACCGGGCCCGCGGGTGACGAAGGCCACCCCGGGTCGGCCGGTGAGCTTGCCCATCGCCTCGGCCATCATCGCGGCGCCGCCTTCGTGGCGGCAGACCACGAAGCGCGGTCGGTTCCGGCCGTAAAAGCCGTCGAGCACGGGAAGATAGCTCTCCCCGGGCACGCCGAAGCAATAGTCGATGCCCTGGGCCTCGAGCTGGTCGACGAGGATCCTGCCGCCGTGCCGTTCGGAGCTGGCCATGGTTCGATTCCCGACGCGCGCGCGGCGCTGCCATAATCCGGCGCCTCGGCCCTGGCCAGGGCCGCGCGCGCAACGCACCGGAGCACGCCCGGAGGCGGGGCTGGTCGCGGCGCGGGCGCGCGCTACGATGGCCCGCGGAGGGAGGTGGGAATGCGCGAGCCGATCGAGCTCCTCTTCGGGCGCGGGACGATCGCGGTCCGTCTCCCGCCCGGGGCGCGGCCGACGGTGATCCGCAAGCGGCCGATGCCCGTCCTGCCCGATCCGGGGGCGGCGGTGGAAGCGGCGCTCGCGCGACCGGTGCACGCCCCGCCGCTCGAGGAGTTCGCCCGCGGCAAGCGCTCGGCCTGCATTCTCGTCTGCGACGTCACGCGTCCGGTCCCCAACCGGCTCTTCCTGCGCCCGTTGATCGAGCGGCTGTCGGCCGCGGGCGTCCCGCGCGAGGGCATCACCGTGCTCGTCGCCACCGGCCTGCACCGCCCCAACGAGGGCGAAGAGCTGGCCGAGGTCGTGGGCGATCCTTGGGTGCTCGCCAACGTCCGGGTCGAGAACCACGTCGCCACGCGCGACGAGGACCACGTCACCCTCGGCCGCACGCCGACGCGAGGCACGGTGGTCCGGCTCGACCGCCGCTTCGTCGAGGCCGAGGTCCGGATCGCCACGGGCCTCGTCGAGCCGCACTTCATGGCCGGCTGGTCGGGCGGGCGGAAGGTGATCGCTCCCGGTATCGCCCACGCCGAGACGATCACGACCTTCCACAACGCTGCGTTCATGAGCCATCCGCGCGCGGCCAACTGCATCCTCGAGGGCAATCCTCTGCACGAAGAACAGCTCGCGATCGTCGCGATGTTGGGTGGTGCGCTCGCTCTCAACACGGTGATCGACGATCATCGCCGTCTGGCCTTCGTCAATTTCGGCGAGATCGTGCAGAGCCACCTCGAGGCGGTGCGCTTTTGCGAGCGTTACGCGATCGTCGAGGTGCCGCGCCGGTTCCGCACCATCGTCACGTCCGCCGCGGGTCATCCCCTCGACAAGACCTATTACCAGACGGTCAAGGGGATGGTCGCGCCCTTGCGCATCTTGGAGCCGGGGGGCGAACTCGTGGTCGTCTCGGCCTGTTCGGAAGGCCTGGGTTCGAAACACTTCGCGCAAGCCCAGCGCCGGCTCGTCGAGCTCGGGATCGACGGCTTCTGGGCGAGCATCGCGAACAAGCCGCGCGCCGAGATCGACGAGTGGCAGACGCAAAAACAGCTCGAGCCCATGCGCATGGCGCGCGTGCGGCTCTTCACCACCGGCCTTTCGGCCGAGGAGCGCCGGCTCACCGGCGTCGAGATCGTCGAGGATCTCGACGCCGCGATCGCCGAGAGCCTCGAGCGGCAAGGCGACCCCGCGATCGCTCTGATCCCCGAAGGGCCGTACGTCGTTCCGGTGTGCCGTGCCGAGTGAGCCCGTCGCCCACGTCCATCTCGATCCCGTGGGCGGCATCGCGGGCGACATGTTCGTGGCCGCTCTGTGCCACGCCCGGCCCGAGCTGCGCGCTTCGGTCGAAGACGCGCTCGCCCGCGCGGGCCTGCCCGAAGGCGTGCGCGCGCGCTTCTTCGAGGATCGCCGCGGCGGCATCGTCGGCCAGCGCTTCGCGGTCGCGGTAGAGGCGGCCGCCCCGCCCGCCGGTTCCTTCTCCGCGGTCCTCGCGCGGCTCGAAGCCGCACCGCTCGATCCTGCCGTCCGCCGCCGGGCGGCGGCGATCTATCGGAGACTGGCGGAGGCCGAAGCGGCGGTGCACGGGACGTCCCTCGACGCTGTCCACTTCCACGAGCTCGCGGATTGGGATTCCTTCGTCGACGTCCTCGCCGCCGCGACGCTGATCGAGGCGCTCCCGCGCGCCGGCTGGTCGGTGGGCCCGCTGCCCGCGGGCTCGGGCTTCGTGCGGACGGCGCACGGTTGG
Source organism: Geminicoccaceae bacterium (assembly GCA_025062095.1). Lineage (GTDB taxonomy): Bacteria > Pseudomonadota > Alphaproteobacteria > Geminicoccales > Geminicoccaceae > JANXAZ01. The sequence goes on along the minus strand of JANXAZ010000001.1, from coordinate 103,257 downwards.
CTGCCGGTGCCGGCCCCGGCGACGCTGCGGTTGCTCGAGGGCTTCGCCTTCTGCGAGGACGGGATCGAGGGCGAGCGGGTGACCCCCACCGGGGCCGCGATCCTGGCCGAGCTCGGCGCGAAGCCGGCTCCACCGCCGCGCCCGATGCGCCTTTCCGGCTCCGGTCACGGGCTCGGAGCCCGCGAGCTCGCGGGCAAACCCAATCTGTTGCGCGCGCGCCTGTTCGCCGAGCCCGCGGCGACCGCGACCACGAGCGAGCCGCTCGCCGTGTTGCGCTTCGAGGTCGACGACCAGACGGCGGAAGACCTCGCCTGCGGCCTCGAGCGCCTGCGCGCCCACGACGGGGTCCGCGACGTCTGCCAATGGCCGGTCGCGGGCAAGAAGGGAAGGCTCGCGAGCGCGGTGCAGGTGGTGTGCGCCGTCGAAGCGGTCGAGGCGGTGGTCGCGGCCTGCTTGCGCGAGACGACCACGCTCGGGGTGCGCGTGGCTTTGGGCGAGCGGCGGGTCCTCCCGCGGGAGACGGTCGCGGTGGAGGTGGCGGGCCGGCGGGTACGGGTCAAGCGCGCACGGCGGCCGGACGGTACGATGAGCGCCAAGGCCGAGCTCTCGGATCTCGCCGAAAGCGGAGCGGACGCCGCGGGGCGCGCGCGGTTGCGCCGCGCGGCCGAGGCGCGCGCGCTCGGCACGGGCGAGGAGGAACCGTGAGCGCCGGTCTCGAAGCGGAGCGCCTCGCCCGGCTGCGGGACGTGCTTTCGGAGTTCCCGCGTCTCGCGGTGGCGACGAGCGGCGGGGTGGACAGCACCACGCTCGGCGTCTTCGCCCATCGTCTCCTGGGCGCGCGGGCGCTCCTCGTGCACGCCGTCTCGCCCGCGGTACCGGAGGCGGCGACCGAACGGCTGCGGGCGCTCGCGCGCAGCGAGGGTTTCGCCTTGCGCCTGATCGACGCGGGCGAGCTCGCCGATCCGCGCTACCGCGCCAACCCCCTCGACCGCTGCTATTTCTGCAAGAGCAACCTCTACGCCGCGATCCGTGGGATTTGGGAGGGGCCGATCGCCTCCGGCACGAATCGCGACGATCTCGGCGATTTCCGTCCGGGCCTGCGCGCCGCGCGCGAATGGGGGGTGCGGCACCCTTATCTCGAAGCCGGCTTCGACAAAGCGGCGGTGCGCGATCTCGCCCGCCGCCTCGGGCTTGCGGACCTGGCCGAGCTCCCGGCTTCGCCCTGCCTCGCGAGCCGGCTCGAGACCGGGATCGCGGTCACCCCCGAACGCCTCGCCCTCGTCGCGCGCATCGAGCGGCTGCTCGAGGACCGCTTCGGGCCCGGCGACCAGCGCTGCCGCATCCGTGCCGGGCGGATCGAGATCGAGCTCCCCGCCGAGCGTCTCGCGGCGCTCGCCGCGGCCGCGCGCGCGGACCTCGTGCGCGCGGTGCGCGCGGAGCTCGCGCGTGCCGGGCTCGCGCTTCCCGTCGGGCTCGGTCCTTACCGGCGCGGCGGGGCGGTGGTGCGGGCGGACCCGTGAGCGCGCTCTTCGTCCACGACGCCGAGCGGGCGCGGCGCATCGGCCTGCCGGAGGCGATCCTGTGCGCGAGCAAGACGCCCGAGCAGCTCGTCCTCGTCCTCGAACGGCTCGTCGCCACGGGCGAGCGGGCCCTTCTCACGCGCCTTCCGCCCGAGCTGCACGCCGCCCTGCCCGAGGCGTTGCGTCGGCTCCTCGATTACGATCCGATCTCCCGCACCGCCTTTCTGGGCGTCGCCGACCCGCCGGCCGCGCCCGCGCGCGTCGCGGTGGTGGCGGCCGGCACCGGCGATCAGCGCGTGGCCGAGGAAGCGGTACGCACCCTCGCCTTCCACGGCGAGGCGGCGGAACGCCACTACGACGTCGGCGTCGCCGGCCTGTGGCGGTTGCTCGAGCGGCGCGAGCGGCTCGCCGCCTTTCCGGTGGTGATCGCCTGCGCCGGCATGGAAGGAGCGCTGTTCAGCGTGCTCGGCGGGCTCGTGCCCGGGCTCGTCGTGGCCGTGCCCGTCTCCCACGGCTACGGCGTGGCCGAGGGCGGCCGGGCGGCCTTGGCGAGCGCTCTTTCGAGCTGCGCGCCCGGGGTGGCGGTGGTCAACATCGACAACGGCTTCGGTGCCGCCTGCGTGGCGCTGCGCGCCCTCGCGCGCGGGCGTTAGAGCTCGGCCGGGAAGCGCGGGATCGCGGTGTCGCGGTTGACCTGGGCGTTCAAGAGCAGCCCGAAGCCGAGCATCACCGTGAGCATCGCCGTCCCCCCGTAGGAGACGAGGGGCAAGGGAACGCCCACGACCGGGATGAGACCGGTCACCATGGCGACGTTGACGAGGGCGTAGAGCGCGAAGTTGACGGTGACCCCGGCGGCGAGGAGGCGCGCGAAATGGCTCTCCGCGCGCAGAGCGATCGCGCAGCCGACGGTCAGGATCGCCGCCACGAGCGCGAGCACCGCCACCGCCCCCAGAAAGCCCGTCTCTTCGGCCAGCATGGTGAAGGCGAAATCCGTCTGCTTCTCCGGCAAGAAGGAGAGCTGGGCCTGGGTGCCGCGCAGATAGCCCCGCCCCCACAGCCCGCCGGCGCCGATCGCGATCTTCGATTGGATGATGTGATAGCCCGAGCCCAAGGGGTCGCGTTCGGGGTCGAGGAAGGTGAGCACGCGTTGGCGCTGATAATCGTGCAGCTGCGACCAGAGGATCGGCAGGGCGGCGGCCCCGAGCGCCCCGGCGAGCGCGAACTTCCACAGCGCCGCCCCGCCGAGGAAGAGCATCGTCGCCCCCAGCACCGCGATCATCACCGCCGTGCCGAGATCGGGTTGCTTCAAGACGAGCGCGACCGGGACGAGGATCATCGCCACCGGCGGCAACAAGAACAGAGGTCGGCGCACGTCGTCGAGATAGGCGGCGTGGAAGTAGCGCGCGAGCGCGAGCACGAGCGCGAGTTTCATGAGCTCGGAAGGCTGCAGCTGGACGAAGCCGAGATCGATCCAGCGCTGCGCCCCCTTGTTGATCTCGCCGAAGATCTCGACCACGACCAACAGAAAAAGAACGATGAAATAGGCGGGATAGGCGATCTTGAAAATACGGCGCAGATCGACGAGCGCGATCGCGATCATCAAAACGAACATGAGCGCGAAGCGGATGCCGTGGCGGAAAGCCCAAGGAGCGTGCGAGCCCCCGGCCGCGGAGTAGAGAAGCGCGTAGCCCACGAGACCCAGGAGCACGACGAGCGCCACGAACGGCCAGTGCAAAAGAGCGAGCTTCTCTGCCACCGTCGGGGCCACGGGGTCGAGCCGACCGCGCATCACGGCTCTTTCGCCCAGGCGAGTTGGCCGCGCGCCGGGGTTTCGGGGGCGGCGTCGAGGCGCAGGGCTTCGAGCATGATGTCGCGCGCGATGGGGGCCGCGGCCTTGGCGCCGCTTTCGCCGTGCTCGACCACCACGGCGACGGCGAAGCGCGGCCGATCGTGGGGCGCGAAGCAGACGAAGAGCGCGTGGTCGCGCTCCTCGCGCGGGCGATCCTTGCGCTTGTGGGCGCCGATCGCCCGCTCGGCGCGGCTGATCCGGCGGACCTGCGAGGTCCCCGTCTTGCCGGCCATGAAGACGCCGGGAAGCGGCAGGGCCGAGGCCTTGGCGGTCCCGCGCGGGCCGTTGACCACCTCGAACATGCCCTTGAGCACCCATTCGAGGTGCTCGCGGCGCAGGCCCAAAGACGGCGGGGCGATCCCGCGCCCCTCTTTGACGTGGGCGAGACGCCCGCGGACGATCCAGGGGTGGACGGCGCGCCCGCCGTTGCACAGCCGCGCGGTCATGACCGCGAGCTGCAGCGGCGTGGCGGACACGAAGCCCTGGCCGATGCCGCACACGAGCGTCTCGCCCTTCTGCCAGGGTTGCTTGAGCCGCTCCCGCTTCCACTTGGTGTCCGGCATCAACCCGGGCATCTCGCCCGGCAGATCGATGCCCAGCCGCTCGCCGAAGCCGAACTTGCGGGCGGTGGCGGCGATGGCGTCGATGCCCACGCGCCGGGCGAGCTCGTAGAAATAGACGTCGCAGGACTGGGCGAGGGCCTGGACGAGGCCGAGCCGGCCGTGCCCGGAAGAGCGCCAGCAGTGGAAGCGGGCGTTGCCGAGGCTCATGTGCCCGGGACAGAAGACCTCGGTGGCGGGCGTGGCGACACCCGCCTCGAGCGCGGCCAGAGCGGTGATCATCTTGAAGGTCGAACCCGGCGGGTACTGGCCGCGGATGCACTTGTTGACGAGCGGATGGCGGGGATCGCCGGCGAGCTGGCGCCAGAGCGCGACCGAGAGCCCGCCGGCGAACGCGCCGGGATCGTAGGTGGGCACCGAGGCCATGGCGAGCACCGCTCCCGTGCTCACCTCGAGCACCACGGCCGCGGCGGCCTCCTGCTCGGCGAGCCGGTCCATGCAATAGCGCTGGAGGTCGAGGTCGATGCTGAGCTGGAGATCGGCGCCCTCCTCGCCCTCGCGGCGGTCGACCTCGCGGATCTCGCGGCCGACCGCGTTGACCTCGATGCGCGATAGACCGGCACGGCCGCGCAGCTCGCGGTCGTAAGTGCGCTCCACGCCGCTCTTGCCGATGCGGAAATCGGGCAACCGCAGAAGCGGGTCGTCGTCGCGGGCGAGCTCCGCTTCGCTCACCGGCCCCACGTAGCCCACCACGTGCGCCGTCACGGCGCCGTGCGGATAGCGGCGCAAGAGGCCGGAATCCAGGAGAATCCCGGGGAGCTCGGGAGAGCGCACGGCGATCCGCGCGACCTCCTCCCAGGAGAGATCTTCGCGCACGGTGACCGGAACGAAGGGCCGGTAGTGGCGCAAGAGCTCCAACACTTCCTCGATGCGGCGCCGATCGAGGGCGATGATCTCCGACAGCGCCTCCAGGACTCGGCGCGGATCCTTGGCCTGCTCCTTGACGATCCGCACCCGGTAGGTGGGGACGTTGACGGCCAAGGGCCGGCCGCGGCGGTCGACGAGCACCCCGCGCGGCGGCACGGTCAAGCGCTGGTTGATGCGGTTCTCTTCGGCCAGCAACTGATAGTTCGCGTGGTCGCGGACCTGCAGCTGCCACAGGCGCCAGGCGAGACCACCGAAGAGCGCGAGCTGCGCCCCGCCCAGAAGCAAGAGGCGGCGCCTGAAGCAGCGCGTCCGGTCAGCTTCCTGGTACACGCTCCGCTCCCGGCAGCACGCGCTCGACCGGAACCAGCGCCGAGGCCACGAGCGGATAGATCACCGCCGTCCACAACGCCTCGGCGACGAACACGGAAACCGGCAGGGGTCGCATCCAGACGAGCGAACCCAGGCCCCAGCGAACGGCGGCGGCGACGGCGACCACGGGTAGAAAGCTCAGCCAGGCCATAGTGGCCGAATGGCGCAGGAGCGCGCGCGGCGCCCGGCCGAGGAGAAGGGAGGGGAGAAGGAAGGTCAGCGCGTGCAAACCCGCGGGCAGACCGCCCGCGAGATCGCGCAGGATGCCGAGCAGGAAGGCGGAGCTCGGGGTGAACAGGTCGGGGCGTCGGATCGTCCAGTGATAGACCACGGCCAGGGCGAAAAGCGGCGCCACGGCGTCGGGAGCCGGCCCCGGCAGCGGCAAAAGATCGCAGGCCACGGCGAAGAGCGCGGTCGCGAAGGCGAGCGAGCGCTTGAGGGCGAGCGCGAGGCCCGAGAGCGGCGTTTCGCTCATCGCGCGGGCAGACCCGCGGCCCGCATCGGGGCGGGGACCGCCTCCACGGTGGGGATCTGTCCGCTCGGTGCGGGCACCGGCTCGGTCGCGAGCACGCTCACCCAATCGAGCCGGTCCCAATCGACGTGGGGACGCACGAGCACGCGCCGTTCGTCGATCTGGACGATCTCGCCCACCGGAAGCCCCGGGGGCAGGAGCCCGCCGCGACCGGAGGTGAGGACCCGATCGCCGACCTTCACGCTCGGATCCATGGGCAAGAACCGCAGCTCCGCGAGAGGGCCGTTGCGGCCCTCGAGGATGGCCTGGTCGCGCGAATCGGCGACGACCACCGGGATCTTGGAGTTGAAATCGGTGAGGAGCAGGACCCGGGCGCTGCGCTCGCCGACTTCGACCACGCGGCCCACGAGCCCGTAGGAGTCGACCACCGGCATGCCCTTCTCGATGCCGCGGTCGCGGCCGGCGTCGATGAGCCGGGTCTGCACGAAGGGGCTGCCCGGATCGGCGACCACGCGCGCCACCGTGTGCCGGCGCGCCCCCGGCACCTCGGGGATGCGGAGCGCCTCGCGCAGCGCCGCGTTCTGCACCGCCAAGCGCACGGCCTCGTTCTGCCAGTGCACGAGCCGGCGGTTCTCCTCGCGCAGGCGCCGGTTCTCTTCGACGAGGGCGAACAGCGAACCCAAGGTCTCCGCCCCGCGGCGCAGGGCCCCCAGCGGAGCGGCGGGCCAGGCCGCGACGGCGGCGACGAGATCGGCCGCGCGCTCGCTCGCGACGGCGAAGAGCTTGACGTCGAGCTTGCCGACGAGAAGGAGCAGGAGAGCGACGGAGGCGAGCAGGCCCTTCGCGTGGGTGCGGGCGAAGAGCCTGAGCTTCTGCCACGGCGTAGCGGCCGAGCGCGGGCCGGGGTGCATCCCGGGCGGCCTCCGGGGCTCAATAGGCGGCGTGCAGGACGTGCCGCAGCGTCTTCATCTCCTCGAGGCAGCGTCCGGTTCCCAGCACGACGCAGGTCAAAGGCTCGTCGGCCAGGCTCACGGGCAGGCCCGTGGCGTGGCGCAGGACGAGGTCGAGATTGCCCAGAAGCGCCCCGCCGCCGGTGAGCACGATGCCCTTGTCGACGATGTCGGCGGAGAGTTCCGGGGCGGTGTGCTCGAGGGCGACCTTGACCGCCTCGACGATGGCGTTGACCGGCTCGGCCAGGGCCTCGGCGATCTGACGCTGGCTGATGACGATCTCCTTGGGCACGCCGTGCATGAGGTCGCGGCCGCGCACCTCCATGACCTCGCCGTGCCCGTCCTCGGGCAGGCAGGCCGAGCCGATGCGCTTTTTGATGTTCTCGGCCGTGGCCTCGCCGATGAGGAGGTTGTGGTTGCGGCGGATGTAGTTGATGATCGCCTCGTCCATCTTGTTGCCGCCCACGCGGATGGACTTGGCGTAGACGATCCCGCCCAAGGAGAGGATCGCGACCTCGGTGGTGCCGCCGCCGATGTCCACGACCATCGAGCCGGTGGGCTCGGTGACCGGCAGGCCGGCGCCGATCGCCGCGGCCATCGGCTCTTCGATGAGATAGACCCGCCGCGCGCCGGCCGCTTCCGCGCTCTCCTGGATCGCGCGTCGCTCGACCGCGGTCGAGCCCGAGGGCACGCAGATGATGACCCTCGGGCTCGCGAAGCTCCGGCGCGGGTGCACCCGGCGGATGAAATGCTTGATCATCTCCTCGGCCACTTCGAAGTCGGCGATGACCCCGTCGCGCAGAGGTCGAATCGCCTCGATGTGGCCGGGGGTGCGACCGACCATCTGTTTGGCCTCTTCGCCCACCGCCAGCACCTGGCGTTTGCCGCGGGTGGTCGCGATGGCGACGACCGAGGGCTCGTTGAGCACGATGCCCTGACCCTTGGCGTACACGAGCGTGTTGGCGGTTCCGAGGTCGATCGCCAAATCGCTCGAGAAGAGACCGAACAGTCGCGACAGCATCGAAAGGGTCGAGCTCCTGCGAGGCCCGCGGGGCGCGCCGGCGCCGCCGCTCGACCCGTCCGAGGTCAGGCCGAGAGCGCCGCGGGCGCACTCCTAGCACGTTTCGTGAAAAGTTTGTTCAACGCGGCGATGTAGGCGCGGCAGGAGGCGACCATGGTATCGGTGTCGGCGGCCTGGCCGTTGACCGATTTGCCGTCTTCCTCGAGCCGCACGGTCACCACCGCCTGCGCGTCCGTACCCTCGGTCACGGCGTTGATCTGGAACAGCGGCAGGCTCGCGCGGTGCGGCACGATCGCCCGGATGGCCTTGAAGATCGCGTCCACCGGGCCGTCGCCGAAGGCGCGCGCCGAACGCCGCTCGCCGTCCACCTCGAGCACGACGTCGGCGTGCGGCTTGACCTCGGTGCCGCATTCCACGCGCAGGCTCACCAGCCGCACGCGATGGTCCTCGCTCTGGATCTGATCGTCGACGAGCGCGATCAGATCCTCGTCGAAGATCTCCTTCTTGCGGTCGGCGAGCCGCTTGAAGCGCACGAAGGCGTCTTCGAGGGCGTTCTCGCCGAGCTCGTAGCCGAGCTCTTCGAGCTTCTTGCGGAAGGCGTGCCGGCCCGAATGCTTGCCCAGGACCAGAGTCGATTTCACGAGCCCGACGTCCTCCGGGCGCATGATCTCGTAGGTCCCCGAGTGCTTGAGCATCCCGTCCTGGTGGATGCCGCTCTCGTGGGCGAAGGCATTCGCGCCGACGATCGCCTTGTTGGGCTGGACGTTGAAGCCGGTGATCGCCGAGACCAGCCGCGAGGCCTTCATGATGTCCCGGGTGTTGATCCGGTTCCAGAAGGGCAGGAGATCGTGGCGGGTGCGGATGGCCATGACGATCTCTTCGAGGGCGGCGTTGCCGGCGCGCTCGCCGATGCCGTTGATCGTGCACTCGACCTGGCGCGCTCCGGCCTTGATCGCCATCAGGCTGTTGGCGACCGCGAGCCCGAGATCGTTGTGGCAGTGCACCGAGAGCACCGCCTTGTCGATGTTCGGGACGTTGTTCTTGATCGCGCGGATGAGATCGGCGAACTCCTCGGGATAAGCGTAGCCGACCGTATCCGGGATGTTGATCGTCGTCGCTCCGGCGGCGATGGCGCTCTCGATGCAGCGGAAGAGGAAATCGCGCTCGCTGCGCGAGCCGTCTTCGCAGGACCATTCGACGTCGTCGGTGTACCGCCGGGCGCGCTTGACGCTCTCGATCACCCGCCTGTGGACCTCTTCCGGGTCCATCTGCAGTTTGTATTTCATGTGCAGCGGGCTGGTCGAGATGAAGGTGTGGATGCGCTTGCGCTCGGCCGGGGCGAGCGCCTCGGCGGCGCGGTCGATATCGCCCGCGGACGCGCGGGCGAGCGCGCACACCACGCTGTTCTTGACCTTCTTGGCGATCGCGTGCACCGCCTCGAAGTCGCCTTCCGAGGCGATCGGGAAGCCGGCCTCGATGACGTCGACTCCCATCGCCTCCAGGACTTCGGCGACCTTGAGCTTCTCTTCCACGGTCATCGAGCAGCCGGGCGACTGCTCGCCGTCGCGCAGCGTGGTATCGAAGATGATGACTCGTTCGCCCCGGGCTGCCCGGGTGGCTTGCTCGGCGAAGCTCTGAACCGGATCGAACATCGTTTGCTCCTCGGACGGACGAGAACGGTGCGACATGCGAGATCACCCCTGAACGACCGGGGCCGGGGAGCCGGCCCGGCGCTCAGGGGCGGCTAAGTCGCAGTCCGAGGACGAAAGCGCGCGCGAAAAGGCGCCGACGGTCCGTCTCCACCCGTCCTCCGACGCTCTCCACCGAACCCCTCGCGCCCATCGCTTCGCGCAACGATCGCTTCTCTGGCCGGGCGAACGGGCCCCCGTGGCCCGCCGCGCGCGAGCACTCCCCCATATAGGCCCGATCGCGAGCCGATTGTAAAGGGCCGTGCGCGCGCCCCTTCAGAGAAAACTCACCGGATCGACGTCGACGACGAGCCGGATCTTGGGCGGCAGGCGCCGGCCGGCGAGCCAGCCGCGCAGGAAGCGCGGCAGATCCACCCCTTCTTTCGCCCGCACGAGCAGCCGCTCGCGCCAGCGCCCGCGCAGGAGCGCGAGCGGAGCCGGGGCGGGGCCGAGGATCTCCACCCCTTCCGCGGTCGGCGCGGCGCGCGCGAGGGCGCGGGCGAACTCGCGCACCGCCTCGGCCTGCGGCCCGCTCGCCACGAGCGCGGCGAGCCGGCCGAAGGGCGGCAGCCCGCCCGCGCGCCGCTCCGCGAGCTCGGCGCGCAGAAAACGCTCGCGGTCGGCGCGCGCCACCGCCTGCATCACCGGATGGGCGGGGTCGTGGGTCTGAACGAGCACCCTTCCCGGCCGATCGGCGCGCCCGGCCCGCCCCGCGACCTGGAACAGGAGCTGGAAGCCGCGCTCGGCGGCGCGCGGATCGCCCCCCGAAAGGCCGAGATCGGCGTCCACCGCCACGACCAGGGTGAGCGCCGGGAAATGATGCCCCTTGGCCAGCATCTGGGTGCCGACGAGGAGGTCGACCTCGCCCGCGAGCACCGCGCGCACGAGCTCCTCGGCGGCGGCCGCCGTCGCCACCGTGTCGCTCGTGACGATGCGGACGCGCGCCTGCGGGAAGAGGCTCTGCGCTTCCTGGGCGATGCGCTCGACCCCCGGGCCGGAGGCCACGAGACTGTCGACACCTCCGCAAGAGGGGCAGTGCTCGGGCTCGGCCATCGAGAAGCCGCAGTGGTGGCACAGCAGCCGCCGGCGCAGGCGGTGCGCGGTGAGCCAGGCGGTGCAGTTGGGGCAGCGCAGGCGATGGCCGCAGGCGCGGCACAGCGTGAGCGGGGCGAAGCCGCGCCGGTTGAGGAACAGAAGCGCCTGCTCCCCGCGCGCGAGCGCTTCGGCCAGTGCCGCGCGCACCGGGGGCGCGAGGAAGGCCCCGCGCGGCGGCGGGCTGCGTCGGAGATCGACGAGCTCGACCGAAGGCGGGGGCGCGGTGCCGTGGCGCGCGGCGAGGAGGAGATGCGACCAGCCCGGTCGCGCCGGCGGGCCCTCGGGTACCGCTCCGGCGGCGACCGCCGTCTCGAGCGAGGGCGTGGCGCTCACGAGCACGACCGGACAGCCCTCGAGCCGCCCGCGCAGGAGCGCGAGGTCGCGCGCGTGGTAGATCGTGCCCTCCTCCTGCTTGAAGCTCGGATCGTGCTCCTCGTCGACGACGATCAGGCCGAGCTCGGAAAGGGGCAGGAAGATCGCCGAGCGCGCGCCGACCACCACCCGCGCCCGCCCCTGCGCGATCCTTCGCCAGCCCTCGCGCCGGTGCGCCGCGCTCAACCCCGAATGCCACAGCTGCGGTCGCGCCCCGAACCGCTGCTCGAAGCGCGCGAGCCACTGGGCGGTGAGCGCGATCTCGGGCAACAGCACGAGCACCCGCTTCCCGCGCCGCAGCGCCGCCGCGATCGCCTCGAAATAGACCTCGGTCTTGCCCGAGCCGGGCACCCCTTCGAGCAGGACGACGCCGTCCCCGGCCGCGACGCGCGCGCACAGCCGCGCCGCCGCTTCCGCTTGCGCCGGGTCGAGCGCGGGGCCGGGGCGCGCGGGATCCGGTTCCGGCTCGGGCTCGGGAGCGAGCGCGACCGCCTCGAGGAGCCCGCTTTCGGCCAGCCGCGCGAGCGCCGGGCCGCTCGTCCGGGCGGCTTTCGCGAGCGTGCGCGCGCAGAGCGCATCCGCTCCGTCGAGGGCCGCGAGCACCCGCCGCTCGAGCGCCGTGCGCGGCGGCCGGCCATCCGCCGCACGGCGGTAGCCGAGGACCGGGGGAACCGGCTCGAGCGCCGCCGGCGTGCTCAGGACCGCCCGCAAGAACGAGCCCGAGGGCTCGAGCGTCTCGGAGGCGGCGGCTTCCACGAGCCGGCGCAGCGGCGCGGGAAGCGGCGGGACGTCGAGCACCGCGAGCACGGGTCGGATGCGCTCGTGCGCGAGCCCGCCCGCGGCCGCTCCGTCCCACACCGCACCGACGAGCTCGCGCGGTCCCAGGCCCACGCGCACGAGCGTGCCCGGGGCGAGCGGGGCCTCCGCCCGATAATCCAGGGGATGATCGAAGGGCAAAGGCAGGAGCACCGGGACGAGCGTGGCGGGCATGGCACTCCGAGGCGATCCCGGGGCTCCGGCCGAGCGCCCCGGTTGACGGCGCCCGCCCGCTTACCATCCTGCCGGGGTCGGCGCGAAGGTGGAACGATGTTCGCCACGCTCGATGCGGAACTCGCCGCGCTCGCCCGAGCCTGGCTGGAGCGGCTGTCGACCGAACGTCGCTTCTCGCCCCGCACGGTGCGCGCGTACGGGTGCGACCTCGAAGCCTTCTTCGCCTTCCTCTCCCGCCACTGGGGCGGCCCCGCCGACCGGGCGGCGCTGTCGCGCCTCGCGCCGCGCGATCTGCGCGCCTGGCTCGCCGAGCGCCAGCGCCGCGGCTACGCGCGCAGCTCGACCGTGCGCGCCATGGCCGCGGTACGCGGCTTCTTCCGCTTCCTCGAACATCAACGGGTCCTGTCGGGGGCGGCGGTGCGCGCGATCCGGGTGGGCGGCTTGCGCCGGCACCTGCCGCGCGCCCTCGCGCCCGAGGAAGCCGAAGCCCTGCTCGAGGCCGCCGCGCGCCCGGAGCGGGAACCCTGGGTGGGCCTGCGCGACCGCGCGGTGCTCGCGCTTCTCTGGGGCGCCGGCCTGCGAATCGGCGAAGCGCTCGCGCTCGCGCGCGGCGCGCTGGGCCCCGACCCGGCGGCGCTGCGCGCGCTGCGCATCCGCGGCAAGGCCGGCCGCGAGCGCGTCGTCCCCGTCCTGCCCGAGGTGGCGGAGGCGCTCGCCGCTTACGTCGCGGCCTGCCCCTGGCCCCTGCCGCCCGAAGGCCCGCTCTTCCGCGGCGTGCGCGGCGGAGCGTTGCAGCCCGCTCTCGTCCAGGGCCTTCTGCGCCGCCTGCGGGTCGCTCTCGGCCTGCCCGAAACCGCCACTCCGCACGCGCTCCGCCACAGCTTCGCCACCCATCTTTTGAGCGCCGGCGCCGATCTGCGCGCGATCCAGGAACTCCTCGGACACCGCAGCCTCTCGACGACTCAGCGCTATACCGCCGTGGACGCCGGCCGGCTGCTCGCGCTGCACCGCACCTTCCACCCCCGCGCGCGCGAAAGCGCGACCCATGCGCGGGATTGCCCCGCCGTCCCCCCTCCCTTAAGAGCCCGTCCGAAGGACTGATCGGCAGTTGTACGGGTCCAGAGGTCTCACCCGCGCGCGTCTTTTCCTTCTCGGCGGGCTCGCCGTCCTGGCGGCGGCGGTCGCGATCGTGCTGCTGGTACCGCGGCTCGTCGACGAAGAAGCGCTCGCGCGTCGCCTTCTCGGCCGGTTCGAGACGACGACCGGCCATCCGGTGCGGGTCCTGGGCGCGAGCCGGCTTTCGCTCTTTCCCGAGCCCCGGCTCTCGCTCGGCCAGCTCGAGGTCGGCGAGAGCCGCTCGGGCGCGCCCGCCCTCGCCGCCGCCGAACGCGTCGAGATCCTCCTTTCGCCCGCGAGCCTGCTCGGCTTTCCTCCGGCGGTGCGCGAGCTGCGCCTCGTGCGCCCTCGACTGCGCCTTCCCCGCTTTCCCGAGCTCGCCGATCTTCTCGTCGCCGATCGCGCTCTGGGCGAGACGCTGGCGATCGAATCCCTCTCCATCTTCGAGGGGCGCCTGACGATCGCCGATCCGCTCCTGCCCCGTCCGCTCGAGCTCGTGGGCGTCACGCTCGAGGCGGTGCGCGAGGCCGAACGGACGCTCTTCGCCGCGAGCGGGGAGGCGCGGCTGCGCGATCTGCCGCTCGCCTTCGCGCTCGAGTCGCGCCCCGGCGCCGGAACGTCGGGAACCGCTCTCCGTCTGACCTTCGGGTCCGGAGCGGGCGCGGTTCGCCTCGGCTGGCGCGGCTCGGTGGCGGTCGCGGGCGGCGAGCCGCGTCTCGCGGGCGAGCTCGAACTCGCGGGCGACACGGCGACGCTCGACGTCCTCGCCCGGACGTTCGGGTTCGAAGACGCGGCCCGGCCGCCGGCGATCGGAGCGTTCGCGGCGCGAGGGCGGCTGCAGGCCCGAGGGCCCCGGCTCGCCCTCGAGGGTCTCAGGCTCGCCACGGCCGCGGGCGAGCTCGAAGGCCGGCTCGGCTTCGAATGGGGCCCTCCGCACCGCCTCGAGCTCGAGCTCGAGGGATCGCGCCTCGTGTTGCCCGAGGGCCCGCTCCTCCCTCTCCTCGCCGAGGGGCTCTGGCGCGAGCCGCCGCGCGATCTCGCGGGCTCGCTCGCGCTGCGCCTGGGTGCGCTCGCCCGCGCGGGCGAAGAGATCCGGCCTCTGCACCTGGCCGCCCGCCTCCCGGGCGACGGCACGATCGTCCTCGAACGGCTCGCGGCCGGGCTGCCGGGTGCCGGCGATCTCGAGCTCGAGGCGCGCTACGACACCGAGCTCGCGGGTCCCGGCTGGCGCGGTCGCATCGCACTGCGGCTCGGTCAGCCGCGTGCCTTTTTGCGCTGGCTCGGCCTCGAGGATCTCGCGGTGCCCGCGAGCGAGGGCGGACTCGCGCTCGAAGGCGCGCTCTTCGCCACGCCCGAGGCGGTGGCCTTGAACGAGGCCGAGCTGCGTGCGGCCGGAACGCGCGCCCGCGGCCGCCTCGCCTTCGTCACCGGGCCGACCCCGCGGCTCGAGCTGCGCGCCGCGATCGATCGGCTGTCCCTCGATCCCTGGCTCGGCGACCCCGCGGCCTCCTCGCTGCGCCATTGGCTCGTCGCGGGCCCGCCCTCCGAGCGCGAACTGGCCTTCGACCTCGCCGTCGAGCGGCTGAGCTGGAAGGCTCTGCGGGCGGAGAAGCTGCGCCTCGAAGGCGAGCTCGCGCAGGGGCGAGTGATGCTCGCAGAAGCCTCCTGGGCCGATCTCGGAGGGTCGGCGGGACGGCTCTCCGGCACCATCGGGCCGGGCGCCGAGGTCGATCTCGGGCTCGAGCTCGCGATCCCCGACCCCGCCCCCTTCGTGCGCGCGCTCGGCGCCGATCCGGCCGCCGTCTTCTTCCTCGACGGGCCGGTTTCGGGGCGCGCGCGCCTGCGTCGCGGCGAACGCGGGCCGGAGCTCTCGGTCGAGCTCGCCGGCCCCGACGGTCGCCTGCGGCTCGGGGCCGATCTCGACCCCGAGCGGCTGGTCCCGCGGACGGTGCACCTGGCCGCCGCCGTCGAGGAAACGCGCGCGCTTCTCGCCCGCCTCGCTCCCGGGGAGCCCCCGGCTCCCGGTTTCGCCGGGCGGTCGACGCTCGAAGCCGGAAGCCGCCGGCGCGAGGACGGGACCTGGACGATCGAGGGCCGGCTCGCCCTCGGCCGCCTCGCCGGCCGGGCCGAGCTCGAGTTCGTCGCGACGTCGGCGGAGCCGCTCCTGCGCGGACGGATCGCCCTCGAAGGGCTCGACGCCGCGACCCTCGGAGATCTCTACCGGCTCGCCGAGCCGATCCTGGGCCTGCCGCGCGGTCCCCTGTCGAGCTGGCCCGGTGCCTGGCCCAGGCAGCGCTTCGGCGTTCCGCTCCTGCCCCCGCTCGATCTCGATCTCGCGCTCGTCTTGGGTCTCGCGCACCCCGACGGCACGCCGCTGGGCTCGGGGGGGCTGCGCCTCGCCTCCGCGGGCGACACGGTGGCGCTCGACGAGATCGATCTGCCCCTGGCGCGCGGGCGGCTGGGCGGTCGGCTGTGGGTCGAGCTCGCACCCGGTGCGGCGCGGCTCGAGGGGCGTCTGGTCCTCGCGAGCGCCGAGCTCGCCCTTCTCGCCTCGGGCCTGCGCGCGGGCGAGGACGTCCCCGGCATCCTCGATCTCGAGCTCGAGGCCCGCGGCGCGGGCGGCTCGCTCGCCGAGATCGCCGGCAATCTCGAAGGAGGGGGCAGGCTCGTCTGGCGCGCGCCGTCCGCTGCGGGCCTGGCTTCGGTCCTCGCCGAGCCGGAAGGGCTCGTGCTCGCGGGCCCCTTCGCGCTCGCGCGCGGGGTCCTGCGCGCGCCCGAGCTGGCCCTCGCGAGCGCGCGCGGAGGCCGAGCGCGGGTGCGCGCGCTCTTCGATCTCGCCGCTTGGATCCTTGACCTCGAGATTCGCCCGAGCGAGGCGGACGGGCCCGCGCTGCGCCTCCTCGGGCCGCCGCACGCCCTGCGCCGCTACGAGCGCGGGTCGCTCCCGCGCCGCGCGAGCCGCGCCCCCGGCCTCACTCCGAAGGCCCGATCATGGTCTCGGGCCGCACGATGGTCTCGAACTCCTCGCTCGTCACGAGCTCGAGCTCGAGTGCCGCTTCCTTGAGGGTCTTGCCCTCGGCGTGCGCTTTCCGGGCCACCTTGGCCGCGGCGTCGTAGCCGATCTTGGGCGCCAGAGCCGTCACGAGCATGAGGCTCTGCTCGACGAGCTTGCGGATGTGCTCGCGGTTGGCCTCGATCCCGGCCACGCAGTGATCGGCGAAGCTGCGCGCCGCATCCGAGAGCAGGCGGATCGACTGCAGCACGTTGTAGGCGATCACCGGCTTGAAGACGTTGAGCTCGAGATGGCCCTGCAGGCCGCCGATCGTGACCGCCACGTGGTTGCCCATCACTTGCGCGCAGACCATGGTGAGCGCCTCGGCCTGCGTGGGGTTGACCTTGCCGGGCATGATCGAGGAGCCGGGCTCGTTCTCGGGCAGCCTGAGCTCGCCGAGCCCGCAGCGCGGGCCCGAGCCGAGAAGGCGGACGTCGTTGGCGATCTTGGTGAGGCTCACCGCCACCGTGTTGAGAGCTCCGGAGAGCTCGACCATCGCGTCGTGGGTGGCGAGAGCCTCGAACTTGTTCGGCGCGGTCACGAAAGGAAGACCGGTGATCTGGGCGATCTCGGCCGCGACCGCCTCGGCGAAGCCCTTTTTCGTGTTGAGACCGGTGCCGACCGCCGTTCCGCCCTGGGCGAGCTCGTAGATCCGGGGCAGCGCGGCGCGGATCCGCTCGATCCCCGTCGCCACCTGATGCGCCCAGCCGGAGAATTCCTGGCCGAGGGTGAGCGGGGTGGCGTCCTGCAGATGGGTCCGCCCGATCTTGATCACATCGGCGAAGGCTTTGGCCTTGCCGGCGAGCGCGGCGTGGAGGTGGTTGAGGGCGGGCAGGAGCCGGTCGTGGATCTCGCGCGCCGCCGCCACGTGCATGGCGGTGGGGAAGGTGTCGTTGGAGGATTGGCCGCGGTTGACGTGGTCGTTGGGATGGACCGGGCTCTTGCCGCCCCGCTGCGCGCCCAACAGCTCGTTGGCGCGACCGGCGATCACCTCGTTCGCGTTCATGTTCGTCTGGGTGCCCGAGCCGGTCTGCCAGACGACGAGCGGGAACTCCTCGTCGAGCTTGCCCTCCGCCACTTCCTGCGCGGCTTTGACGATCGCTTCCGCGATCCGGGGCTCGAGCGCCCCGATGCGCAGGTTCACCCGCGCGCAGGCGAGCTTGACGATCCCCAGCGCGCGGACGAGGGGGATCGGCATGCGCTCGCCCCCGATGCGGAAGTTCTGCAACGAGCGCTGGGTCTGGGCTCCCCAGTAGCGCTCGGCCGGGACCTCGATCGGTCCGAAGCTGTCGGTTTCGACGCGCACCTGGCCCGCACCGCTCATCGGTCGTCCTCCGCTCGTTCCGGGCCTGCGCCTAGCGCAGCCGGCCGGCGCTGTCGACGCGGCGCGCGGACGGCGGCGAAAGCGACGTCGGCGGGCGCGGAGAGCGGTCGCGCGCGGTTATTTCTTGCGGAAGCGGTCGAGGGCGACGATCTCGGCTCCGCCCTTGGGCGGGCCGCGGGGCTCTTCTTCGTCCTTCTTGGCCGGCGTCTGCGGCTTGCGCTCGGAGGACGCGAGGGGGACGATCTCGGGCTCGAGGGTGAACTGCAAGCCGAACTCGGCGCCCGGATCGGCGAAGACCTTGATGGCGTGGAAGGGGATGCGCAGCCGGTGCGGCACGTCGTTGAAGCTCAGGGTGACCGAGAGCCCGTGGTCGTCGACCTCGAGGTCCCAGTACTGATACTGCAGGACCACGGTCATCTCGTTGGGATAGCGCTCGCGCAGATACTCCGGCATCTCCACGCCGGGATCGGAGGTGCGGAAAGTGATGTAGAAATGGTGCGGCGGCGGCAGGCCTTCGGTGGCCAGCCGACGGAGCACGTCGCGCACCACCGTGCGCAGAGCCTGCTCGACCAGTCGTCCGTAATCGATCGCGCTGCGCGCCATCCTTTTCGCGACCGCTTCTGGCCTCGCTCCCTCCCGGAGGAGAGGGAGGTGGGGGGCTTCTGTTGCCCGGCGCCCCCCGGGCCGCGCTTACCTAATCGAAATCAGGCAGCGAGCGCCAGACGATTGTCGTTGGCACTTGTGGGTTCGGCCCGATAACGGCGGTACCATGCCGGGCGAAACCTACCCCTTTATTGCGCGCGTCGATCCTGAGTCGCCCCCGTGCGGCCGGGCCCCGCGCGCTCGCGGGGGCCCGGCTCGGATTGGTGGAGGCGCCGGGCTCTGCCCCCGGGTCCGCGACGCCTATTCCGGGTAGGGTTCATCGCCATCTCCGGCCGCAGCCGGCGCTCTCAATATAGGCGACCGTCACCGAGCCGCAACCGTCCCCTCGACAGCCGGCGCCCGCGGGCCCACAAAGCCCCGCGGCCCAAGAAGCGGAAGTGGCGACCGACGATGCGGCTCGAGCCCGAGAAACTCGCCGAGATCGAGGCGTTGCGCGCGCACCAGCAGCCCACCCGACGGGCGACCGTGCCCGCGCTCGAGGAGATCCTGGGTCTGCCGCTGCCGGTGCTCGACCACGGCTTCGTGCGGGTGATCGACTACATGGGCGACGACGCCGCGATCGTGCAAGCCGCGCGCGTCTCCTACGGCAAGGGCACGAAGAAGCCGAGCTCGGATCGGGCGCTCATTCGCTATCTCATGCGCCACCGCCACACGAGCCCGTTCGAGATGTGCGAGATCAAGTTCCACATCAAGCTGCCGATCTTCGTCGCGCGGCAGTGGATCCGTCACCGCACCGCCAACGTCAACG
This sequence comes from Geminicoccaceae bacterium, assembly GCA_025062095.1. Lineage (GTDB taxonomy): Bacteria > Pseudomonadota > Alphaproteobacteria > Geminicoccales > Geminicoccaceae > JANXAZ01. Next base: position 84,541 of record JANXAZ010000001.1, on the reverse strand, counting down.
AGTATTCGGCACGCTATTCGATTCTCGACCGCGAGTTCTACCTACCCGATCGCGAATTCCTGCAGCTGTTCCGCATCGAGCGCAAGGGCCCCGGCCCCGAACAGGCGCGGCTGTTCGACCTGCCCGAACCGGAAGTGCAGGCCACCGCCGCGCAATCGACGACGAACAAACAGGGCCGGGAGGGAACCCTCGCCGCGGAGGTCGCAGCCGAGGTGATCCGGCGCATGAAGCGCGCGGCCGAGACCGACTTCACGCTCTACGAGCGGCTGTTGGGAGAAGGCGGCGAAGGCGTGGAGGGATACGGGATCGCGCGCGAGCTCGCGCGCCTGGTCCTGCCCCTGTCCACCTACACCCAGTGGTACTGGAAGATCGATCTCCACAATCTCCTGCATTTCCTCGAGCTCCGGGCGGATCCGCACGCCCAGGCCGAGATTCGCGCCTATGCGCAGGTGATCCTCGACGTCGTGCGGCGCTGGGTGCCGCTCGCCTACGAGGCCTTCGAGGACTATCGGCGCAAGGCGTTCACGCTCTCCGGGCCGGCGCGCGAGGCGGTGCGCCGGGCGCTGCGCGGGGAGGCGGTCGATCCCGAGGCTCTCGGGCTGAGCCGCCGCGAATGGGAGGAGCTGCGCGCCGCTCTCCCCGAGCTCGCCACCGCCGAACGCGCGCCGCCGCGGTCTCAGGAGCCTTGAGAGGGTTTCGGCTTGCCCGTGGTCCCGGTGCACAGGGCGACCATGGCCACGAACACCACGACGGTGAGCGGAAGCGCCAGATAGACGAGCTTGCTGAACCCGAAGGCGAGGGCGACCACCACCTCGAGAAGGAGGACGGCGAGCAGCACCCAACCCAGGGTCCCGAGACCTTCGCTCTCCTGCATGTCCCTCTCCGCTGCCGACTCGGCTGCGTCGTCGGTTAGCATCCGCGCGCGCCGCTTCGGAGGTGCCGGGACGTCGCACGCGCCGCCCCGCGCGGGGTGTAGGAAACGCACAACAGCGCGGCCCGATTGCCGTCGTCCGGCGTCTCCTCGCGCGAGGCGAGCGTTCCCAGGCGCGACCGATGCCGGTATCACCGGAAGCCACGGGAGCAGAGCAGAGGGAGCAAGGTCGCATGCTCAGGCATCTTCGCGTAGCCGCCGCGGTGAGCGGCCTGGCGCTTCTCGCGGGCTGCGGAGATCGTCCGCCCGGTCACACCGACATCTTCGGGCGGCTGTTGGAGGCCGGACCGGCGGCCCAGACGATGAAGCGCGCTCGTGCGACGAGCCCCGGAGCCGATCCCTATCGGGCCGCCTATTACAAGTACTCCATGGAGCACGCGGAGTACGAGTTCAACGTCATGGAGCACTACCGGAGCGCGGTCTACCACGCCGAGAACGCCATGGCCGCCGCCGGCGGCGCCGCGCCCGAGCCGGCCCCGATCGCCTCGCGCAAGCTCCCCGCCGACAAGGTCGAAGAGCTCACGAGCGCGCGCAATCGCCTCGTGGCGGCGCTCAATGCCGGCGGGGCGACGCGCAATCCCGACGCGGCGGGCAAGGCGGTGGCGCGCTTCAATTGCTGGATGGAGCAGCAGGAGGAGAACTTCCAGCCGCGCGACATCGCCTACTGCAAGAACCAGTTCTTCGAGGCGCTCGCGCTCATCGAGCCGGCCGCGGCGGCGGCCCCGGAGACGATCACGATCGCCGCAGACGTGCTCTTCGACTTCGACAAGGCGGTGATCAAGCCGGCTTTCTTCCCGACGCTCGATCGCGTCGCCGACCTCTTGGTGAAGAACACCAACCTCCGGGTCGAGGTCGCGGGTCACACCGATACCGCCGGCCCCGCCGCCTACAACCAGCGGCTCTCGGAACGTCGCGCGCGCGCCGTCGCCGAGTACCTCGAGCGCAAGGGCGTCTCGCGCGACCGCATGACCGTGCGCGGCTACGGCGAGACCCGCCTCGCGGTGCCCACCCCGGACAACACCCGCGAGCCGCGCAACCGGCGGGTCGAGGTCCGTCAGCGCTGACCCGCGCGGGCAGGTTTCGCGACCGAGGGCGCGGCCGGAAACGGCCGCGCTCTTTTTTTTCCGGCTCAGCCGAGGCCGAAGAGGCGCGCGATCAGGCCCGCGAGCCAGAGCCCGATCGATGCGCGCAGGGCGAGCCGGGCGTAGCGGTGGAAGGTGCGCGCGAGGGCTCGGCCCACGAGCCGTTGCGCCACCGCGGGAGCCAGGCGCGGCCGGGGGTCGAGCAGGAGCCAGGCTTCCGTGCGCGTGTAGGGCCGACGAGGCGCGAGGCGGCCCTTGAGCGCGAGGATCGCGGCCATGAGCAGCGCCGAGGCGGCGGCGAGATAGAGCGCGACCACGGGATAGGGGGCGAGCCCCAGACAGGCGCAGCCGATCGCCAGGCTGCCGAAGCCGACCCCGCGCAGGACCGAGATCTCGGCGGCGCGCTCGATCGGATCGGAGCCGTCCCGTTCCACCGCGCCGGATCCCGGCTCAGAAGGGGGAATCGACGGTCGGGGCGAGACCGAGGGCGCGACAGAGGATCCACCAGCCGATGCGCGCGACGATCAGCCACCACACGGCGACGAGCGGCAACAGCGCCTCGACCATGAAGGAGGGGGTGACGATCCGGACGAGATCGAGGATCGGATCGGTCAGGCGGCGGAACGCCCGCCAGATGTAGAAGTCCCAATCCTGGGGCACGAACAGCCCGAGCACGAACCGCCCGAGCATCGTCCACATGAGCGCGGCGAGAAGAAAATTGCCGATGCCGTAGATCGGCGCCGCGAAGAAATAATAGGCGAGGGCTTCGAGGACCCGGTCCACCTTTCCGCCTCCCCGCGGAACGCGGGCGGGGCCCGAAGGCCCCGCCCCGGATCCGACGCGCGCCGGCCGGCTCCGCTCAGTGCCCGATCGCGGGTTTCTCCTCGCCCATCACCGGGCCGCCCTTGGGAACGCGGATCTGGTCGATGAAGTCCTGCAGCTCCTTGGACGGTGCCTTGGTCATCAGGCTCACGACGATGGTCACGAGGAAGGCGACCGGGATGCCGATCACACCCGAAGCGATGTTCGACAGTCCCTGACGGCTGAGCCAGGTGCCCTGGAACCAGCGCGCCATCCCGTAATATTCGGTGCCGAACATGTAGACCACGCAGACCACGAAGCCCGCGATCATTCCGGCGATCGCCCCGGCGGTGGTGCAGCGCTTCCAGAACACGCCCAAGACGAGCGCGGGGAAGAAGCCCGAGGCGGCCACCGAGAAGGCCCAGGAGACGAAGATCAGGATCCCCTGGGGCAGGGTGATCGCCGTATAGGCGGCGAGCAGGGCGACGAAGATCAACAACACCCGGGCGACGATGAGCCGGCGCGCGGTCGGCGCCTTGGGGTCGAGCATCTTGTAGTAGATGTCGTGACTCAAGGCGTTGGCGATGGCGAGCAGGAGGCCGTCGGCGGTCGACAGGGCCGCGGCGAGACCGCCCGCCGCCACGAGGCCGGCGATCACATACGGCAGGCCCGCGATCTCCGGGGTGGCGAGGACCACCGTGTCGGGCAGGATCGAGAAGTGGTTGAAAGTGAGCGTCTTGACCGGAGCGAGATTGCCCGCGGCGTCCTTGACCGCCTGGCAGGCGGCGAACACCGCCTCCGGGCTGGCGGCGTTCGCGCCGCAGATCTTGAGCAGCCCGATCTTGCCGTAGGTGAAGATCCACGACGGCAGAGCCGCCACCGCCTGCAGGGTCGAAATGTCCTTGCCGAGCACGTTGGTGAACACCTCGTACTTCGCGAACACCGCGTAAGCCGGCGCCGTGAAGTAGAGGATGAAGATGAACAGCAGCGACCAACCGACCGACTGCCGCGCCTCGCGCACGCTCGGGGTGGTGAAGAACCGCATGATCACGTGCGGCAGCGACGCGGTGCCGACCATGAGGCAGAAGATGAGACCGAAGAAGTTCAGCGGATCGCGGAACCAGAAGGGCGTCGTGTGCCCTTTGGCCTCGCCGACGAAGGGCGCGATATACGCCGCCGTCCGCTCGAGCGTCGTGATCTCTTGCAGGATCTGACCGTAGACGAGCTGCGGCAGCGGCACGCCCGTCTTCTGGGTCGAGAGGATCACGACCGGGATGAGATAGGCGATGATCAACACGATGTACTGAGCGACCTGGGTCCAGGTGACCGCCCGCATGCCGCCGAGCATCGAGCAGACGAGGATGCCGACGAGCCCGACGAAGACACCGTACTCGAACGGAATGCCGAGCAGGCGCGCCGCGACGAGGCCGGTGCCGGTGAGCTGCGCCATGAGATAGATGAACGAGCAGCTCACGAGGATGATCACGCCGATGAACCGCGCCAGGTTGCCGCCGTAGCGCGCGGCCAGGAAGTCGGGCACCGTGTACGCGCCGAACTTGCGCAGGTACGGTGCGACGAGCACCGCCACGAGCACGTAGCCGCCGGTCCAGCCGAGGATGAAGGCGAGGCCGTCATAGCCCTGGGCGTAGAGCGAGCCGGCCATGCCGATGAAGGAGGCGGCGCTCATCCAGTCGGCGGCGGTCGCCATGCCGTTGTAGAAGGCGGGCACGCGCCGCCCGGCGACGTAGTATTCGGAGACCTGCGCCGTACGGGAGAGAATGCCGATCCCGGCGTAGACCGCGATCGTGAGCAACACGAAGGCGTAACCGAGGATGTAACCGGGCACGCCCAGCTGCTCGAGGATCGCGAGGAAGACGACGAAAGCCAAGAAGACGCCGGTGTAATAGCCGTAGATCTTGCCGAGATTGGCGACGAAGACGTCTTGACCGGTTTGTTGCGCCACGGCCGCCTCCCCTTCACTCTTCCTCGGCGACGCCGAACTCTTCGTCGATCTTGTTCTGTTTCCAGGCGAACCAGAAGATCAGAACGACGAAGACGGCGATCGAACCCTGAGCCGCCATGTAGAATCCCAAAGGAAATCCGGCGATGACGAACTGGTTCAGGAAATGGACGAAGAAATGAATGACGAACGCGAAGAAGGCCCAGATCGCGAGCGTCGTGAGCATCAGGTTGCGCGTTCGTCGCCAGTACTCCTCCATGTTCGGCGTTGCCTGCATCCTGCACCTCCCGATTCGGCCGCCGGACGTCCCCGTCCGACGCGCGGCCGCCTCTGGCCCCTCCCGTCCCGGACCCGGATCGATCGTTGCCGCGCGCCACGGACGCCGACGCGACCCGCGTCTCGGTGGTCCGCAACCCTAATCCGTCGTAAGATGGGCGCAAGAACGCAGCCACGAAGCGAGATCGCCGCCGTGCTGGGACACGCTGCCGCACTTCTCGAACGAATGCAGAACATTTGGCGACGCGCGCGCTCGTTCCGTTCCGACGACCGTCGCTGCGGCGACCTCGAGGGACTGGCCGAGCTCCTCGCCGGCGAGGCGGCCTTCGTCGCCCAGAAGTCGACGATCGAATATTGCCGCGCGCGCGCCGGATGCAGCTGGGACAAGCTCTTCGCCGCCGACGAATTCGCCGCGGCGATGCGCCGTTCGCGCTGGACGAGCTTTCCCGTGGTGCTCGGCGATCTCGCGGAAATCCTGCAGATCCTCTTGCGGCGTGCCGGATTCGAGGCCGCCGCCGGCCCCGATCGGCTCCGCCCGGTGGTCGCTCGCGCCTTGCGCTGGCACGGACCGCCGGAGGTGCCGCTCGACCTCGCGGCGATCGAGGCGGCGATCCTCGCCCGGCTGGAGCGGAACCTGGACGCCCCGCCGCGGCCCGTGCGCGCCTTCGGCCGTGCGAGCGGGCGCGCGATTTTCGAGGCGCTGCCGCTCAAGACGAACGCGCGCGGCGACCGCGAGGTGGTCGAGAACCAGGTCGCCTTCTTGTTGTGCGGGGTCTACGCGCGGCTCGAGGAGCGGCTCGACCTCCCCCGCATCGCCGCCGCCCTTCTCGCCCGCGACGCGCGCGCCGGTGGTGGGCCCGGCAGGATTCGAACCTGCGACCAGACCGTTATGAGCGGCCAGCTCTGACCACTGAGCTACGGGCCCGCGGACGCTCCGCTCCGGCGCTCTAGTCCAAGAAGCTCCGGAGCTTGCGCGAGCGGCTCGGGTGCTTGAGCTTGCGCAGCGCCTTGGCCTCGATCTGGCGGATGCGCTCGCGGGTGACGCTGAACTGCTGGCCCACCTCTTCGAGCGTGTGGTCGGTGTTCATGCCGATGCCGAAGCGCATCCGCAGCACCCGCTCCTCGCGCGGCGTGAGGGTGGAGAGCACGCGCGTGGTGGCGTCGCGCAAGTTCGCGAGATTGGCCGCCTCGAAGGGCTGCACCGCGTTCTTGTCCTCGATGAAATCGCCGAGATGGCTGTCCTCCTCGTCGCCGATGGGCGTCTCGAGGGAGATCGGCTCTTTGGCGATCTTGAGGACCTTGCGGACCTTGTCCAAGGGCATGTTGAGCTTCTGGGCGAGCTCTTCGGGCGTGGGCTCGCGGCCGTACTCGTGTAGAATCTGACGGCTCGCGCGCACGAGCTTGTTGATCGTCTCGATCATGTGCACTGGGATGCGAATCGTGCGCGCCTGATCGGCGATCGAGCGGGTGATCGCCTGCCGGATCCACCAGGTGGCATAGGTCGAGAACTTGTAGCCCCGGCGGTACTCGAACTTGTCCACCGCCTTCATCAGCCCGATGTTCCCCTCCTGGATCAGGTCGAGGAACTGAAGGCCGCGATTGGTGTACTTTTTGGCGATGGAGATCACCAGGCGCAGATTGGCCTCGACCATCTCCTTCTTGGCCTGGCGCGCCTCTTTCTCGCCCTTCTGCACCTTGGAGACGATGCGGCGGAACTCGGAGATCGTGAGCCCGGTCTCTTCCGCGATCCCGGCGATGTCCTCGCGCAGCTGCTCGATCTCCTGGCGATGCTTGGCGACGAACTCGGCCCAGCCCTTGTCCTTGAGCTTGCCGACCCGCTCGAGCCAGTCCTTGTCGAGCTCGTGGCCCATGTACTGCTCGAGGAAGCTCTCGCGCGTGACCTTGCAGGACATCGCCAGGCGCAGGAGCTTGCCCTCGAGGCTCTGCAGCATCTTGTTCATGTCGAAGAGCTGCTCGACCAGGGCCTCGACCCGGCTGGGGTGCAGGTGGACCTGGGCCATGAGCTCGACCACCTTGGCGCGCGCCGCCTCGTACTTGGCGTCGAGCTCGGGATCGGGCTCCCGTTGCGCCTGGACCGCGGCGAGCCGCTCCTGCTGCAGGGCGGTGAGCTCCTTGTAGGCCTCGGCGATGCGGTCGAAGGTGGCGAGCACCGGCTCTTTGAGCTTGGCCTCGAGCGCGGCGAGGGAGAGGATGTCCTCGTCGAAATCCTCCTCCTCGACCGCCGTGGCCTCGCCTGCGCTCTCGCCCTCCGCGCCCTCCCCGGCCGGACGGCCGCCGGGCCCGAAGCCGCCCGGCTCGCCCGCGCCCGGTCCGGCGCCCATGGTCGCCTCGAGATCGACGATGTCGCGCAACAGCGCCCGGCCCTCGCGGATCGCGTCGCGCCAGCCGATCACCGCCCGCATGGTCAGGGGGCTCTCGCACAGGGCCTCGAGCACCATGTTGCGGCCGGCCTCGATGCGCTTGGCGATCTCGATCTCGCCCTCGCGCGAGAGCAGCTCGATCGAGCCCATCTCGCGCAGATACATGCGCACCGGATCGTCGGTGCGGCCGAGCTCCTCCTCGATCGCGCTCGCGCCGTCGTCCTCCTCGGCCTCGTCGATCGCCGAGGCGACGCGCTCGCTCTCCTCTTCCACCACGCGCACGACCGGGGTCTCGGTCTCGCTCAGGGGATCCTCGCGCAGGACGCTGATGCCGCGCGCCTCGAACCCGGCGAGCAGCTCGTCGAGCTGCTCGGGCGGGAAGTCGGCGGGCAGGACGGCGTTGATCTGATCGAAGGTGATCGCGCCTTTCTCCTTGCCCTGGGCGAACAGGCGCCGCAGGGCCGGGGTGCGCGCGAGCAGCGCCTCGAACCCGTCGTCGGCCTTGGCGGTCTTGACGGGCGGGCTCTTCTTGACGGCCGGAGCGGCACTCGCGGACGTCGATTGGCTCTTGGCCATACGAGCGGTCTCCTCGGACGCGACGGTTCGCTGTGCGGTTCGCGGTCGGAACGGGATCGCGCGGCGCGACGGCGGGTCCGCGTTGCGCATCGAGGCTCACCCCTGCCCTCGCTCCGGCGCGAAGCGATCGAAACCATCCTCGTCTTGCGCGTCTTGCGCGTTCAACAGGCGATCGAGGCCGTCCAATGGTCGTTCGGGTTCGCGCGAGGCGGGCGCGACGGCAGCGCGCAACCCTTCGAGTTCGCGCTCGCGCAACAAACGCCGACGCAGGCGCCCCGCCGCCGCCCGCCACCGCTCGAGCGGCGAAAGGGCGTGTTCGCCCGCTTCGGTTCTCTCCCGGGTCCCGCCCGCCGAACGCACCCGCGCCAAAGGCTCGGCCAAGCCGCAGGCTGCCAGATGGTTCGCGAGCGCTTCGGCGTCAAGACGATCGCCGCGCGACCAGAGATGGAGGATCTCTTGACGGATACGCTCGAGCCCCGGCTCTTCGAACACGAATTCGGCGAGTTCTTCGTCGACCGTGGCGAAGCTGCCGCGCTCGCCGAGGATCGCGGGATCCTCGAGGATCGGGGCGAGCAGCGGAGCCTCGCGCCAGCGCTCGCGCTCCGCGAGGGCCGCGGCGAGCTGGCTCGCCGCCACCCGGCGCTCGCCCGGCGCCCCCGCCCCTTCTCGGCGCGTCCTCGGCGCGCGCAGCCGGGCGAGCTCGGCGTCGAGCCGGCGGCCGAACTCCTCGGCCAGGCTCGCGCGCACGTCGGGATCGGCGACGCTTTTCACGAACGCCCGCAGCTTGTGCCGCAAGCGCGCGCGCACCTCGGGAGAATCGAGGCGCGCGAAGGGGCCGGCGCGCCAGATCCGCCACAGGAAATCGGCCAACGGCTCGGCCCGGGCGAGGAGATCCGCGAACGCCCGCGGCCCCCGGCCGCGCACCAGGCTGTCGGGGTCCTCGCCTTCGGGCAGGAGGACGAAGGCGAGCGCGCGGTCGGGGCGCAGGAGCGGTGCGGCGCGCTCGGCGAGCCGCTCGGCCGCGCGCAGACCCGCGGCGTCCCCGTCGAGGCAGACGATCGGCCGCTCGACCAGCCGCCAGCAGGCCTCGAGCTGCTCTTCGCCCATCGCCGTGCCGAGCGGGGCCACCGCCGGGAGGTCGGCGCGCGCGAGCGCGATCACGTCCATGTAGCCCTCGACCACCACGAGGACGCCCCGCGTGCGCGCGCCCACCGCCGCGCGATCGAGCCCGTAGAGCAGCCGCCCCTTGTGGAAGAGCTCGGTGTCGGGCGTGTTGAGGTACTTGGGCTGGCCCTCCTCGAGGGTGCGGCCGCCGAAGCCGAGGATGCGCCCGCGCGCATCGGCGATGGGAAAGATCACCCGCTCGCGGAAGAACGCGTAAGGCGGCCCGCCGCCTTCGGGCACGCGCAAGAGCCCGGCCCGCACGAGGATCTCCTCCGCGAAGCCCTGCGCGCGCAGCGCCGCGCCCAGGGCCGTGCGATCGGCGGGCGCCCAGCCCAGGCCGAAGGCCCGGATCGTCGCGGCGTCGAGCCCGCGCCCTTCGAGATAGGCGCGCGCCCGGGCGGCCCCGGGCTCCCCGAGCCGGGCCTGGAACCACAAGGCGGCGGCGGCGTTCGCATCGAGCAGCGCGCGATCGAGCCGGTTCGTCCGGCCCGCCCCGCTCCTGGGCGCGGCGATCCCGGTGAGCTGTTCCAAGCGCTCGAGCGCCTCGCGGAAGTCGAGCCGTTCGATCGCCATGACGAAGGCGATCGCGTCGCCGTGCGCCCCGCACCCGAAGCAATGGTAGAAACCTTTGTCGGGGACGACGGTGAAGGAGGGGGTCTTTTCCTTGTGGAACGGACACAGGCCCACCCACTCGCGGCCGCGTCGCGCGAGCTTCACCCAGCGGCCGACGATCTCGACCAGCGGCAAGCGCGCGCGGAACTCTTCGAGCGACGCGGCGGCGGCCGTGCTCACCTCGCGCACCCGACCCCGGTCGCCTCAGTGCAGCCGTTCGCGCAAGATGCGCCGGACGAGGGCGAAGTCGACCCGTCCGTCGTGGCGCTCCTTGAGCCAGCCGATCACCTTGCCGGCGTCTTTGAGCTTGCTCGCGCCCACCGCCCGGATCGCCTCGTCCACCGCCGCGCGGATCTCGGCCTCGCCCAGGCGGGCCGGCAAGAAGGAGCGCAGGATCGCGATCTCGCGGGCCTCCTGTTCGGCCCGCTCGAGCCAGGCCCGGCTCTCGCAGCGCGCGATCTCCGCCTCGCGCTCTGCGACCATTTCCCGCAGCAGGCCTTCGATTTCGGCATCGCCCACGGCTTCGCCCCCGCCCGCGTCCCGCGCCCTGCGGTCGCGTTCGTGGATCGCGGCGAGCACGAGCCGCAGGACCGCCGTCGCCCGCTCGTCCGCCTGCTCGCTCGCCGCCTTGAGCGCCGTCTGCAGCTTTCGACGCAACACTTCGTTCGGACTCCTCGCGCCCGACGCGCCCCTCGGGCGTACGCGCGCACGCGCCGAAGCGATCGCTGCGCGCCGGCTCGCTTGACGGCCGGTCCCGGGCTGATAGAACCCAGGCCGTTTGACCGGCGCGGGGCGCGGCGGTCGTCCCGCGCGCCGCCAACAGCGGAACGCCACCCGTGGACCACGCTTCGCTTCGACGCGCGGCCACCGCCGCGCTCGCGCTCCAGGACGGCACCGTGTTCCTGGGCTTCGGGCTCGGCGCCCCGGGCGTACGCGTCGGTGAGCTGGTTTTTAACACCGCGATGACGGGCTACCAAGAGATCCTCACCGACCCGTCGTACGCCGGTCAGATCGTCACCTTCACCTTCCCCCACATCGGCAACGTCGGCACCAACGAAGAAGACCTCGAATCGACCACCCCCGTGGCCCGCGGCCTCGTTCTCCGGGCCGAGATCACCGCCCCCTCCTCCTGGCGCGCCACGCGCCATCTCGCCGCCTGGCTCGAAAGCCACGGTCTGGCCGCGATCGCGGGCGTCGACACCCGGCGGATCACCCGCATCCTGCGCGAAAAAGGCGCCCAGAACGCGGCCCTCGCCTACGATCCCTCGGGTCGCCTGGACATCGAGGATCTCAAAGCGCGCGCCGCCTCGTGGCCGGGTCTGGTGGGCATGGACCTCGTCCCCGAGGTGACCTCCCGCCAGCGCGCGATCTGGCGCGAGGGACGCTGGCAATGGGGGCGCGGCTACGTCGCGGGCGAACCGGGCGGGCCGCCGGTGGTGGTCGTGGATTACGGGGTCAAGCGCAACATCCTGCGCTCCCTCGTCTCAGTCGGCTTCGAGGTGACGATCGTTCCCGCCACGACCTCGGCCGAGGAGATCCTGGCGTTGCGCCCGGCCGGGGTCGTTCTCTCCAACGGCCCGGGCGATCCGGCGGCCACCGGCGTTTACGCCGTGCCCGTGATCCGCGAGCTCGTCGAGAGCGGGGTTCCGATCATGGGCATTTGCCTGGGACATCAGATGCTCGGGCTCGCCATGGGGGCCAAGACCTACAAGATGCGCTTCGGCCATCACGGGGCGAATCATCCGGTCAAGGACCTGACCACCGGAAAAGTGGAGATCACGAGCCAGAACCACGGCTTCGCGATCGCCGACGAGGATCTGCCGGAGACCATCGAGGTCACCCACCGCTCGCTCTTCGACGGCACGATCCAGGGCATTCGGCTCAAAGGGCGGCCGGTCTTCTCCGTCCAGTACCATCCCGAGGCCTCGCCCGGACCCCAAGACGCCCATTATCTGTTCCACCGCTTCCGCGCCCTCGTCGAAGGCCGCGCGCGCTGACGCCCGAGGACCGCGCCCATGCCCAAACGGACCGATCTCCGATCGATCCTCGTGATCGGTGCCGGCCCCATCGTCATCGGTCAGGCCTGCGAGTTCGACTATTCCGGCACCCAGGCCTGCAAGGCCCTCAAGGCCGAGGGCTATCGGGTCGTGCTCGTGAACTCCAACCCCGCCACGATCATGACCGACCCCGAGGTGGCGGACGCCACCTACATCGAGCCGATCACCCCCGCCTTCGTGCGCAAGGTCATCGCCGCCGAGCGGCCCGATGCGCTTTTGCCCACCATGGGCGGGCAGACCGCGCTCAACATCGCCAAGGCCCTGGCCGAGGACGGCACGCTCGCCGAGTTCGGGGTCGAGCTCATCGGCGCCAAGCTCGAGGCGATCGACAAGGCCGAGGACCGCCAGCTCTTCCGCGAGGCGATGAGGCGCATCGGGCTCGATCTGCCGCGCTCGCGCGCCGTCTACGACCTCCAAGAAGCGCGCGCGGCGCTCGAGGAGGTGGGTCTGCCGGCGGTGATCCGGCCGTCGTTCACCTTGGGCGGCACGGGCGGGGGCATCGCCTACAACCGCGAAGAGTTCGAAGAGATCGTCCGTACCGGCCTCGAAACCTCGCCGATCGGGGAGGTTCTGATCGAGGAATCGGTGCTCGGCTGGAAAGAATTCGAGATGGAGGTGGTCCGCGACCGCGCGGACAACTGCATCATCGTCTGCTCGATCGAGAACGTCGATCCGATGGGCGTGCACACCGGCGATTCGATCACCGTCGCGCCGGCGCTCACGCTCACCGACAAAGAATATCAGCGCATGCGCGACGCGGCGATCGCGGTGTTGCGCGAGATCGGGGTCGACACCGGCGGCTCCAACGTCCAGTTCGCCGTCGATCCGGTGACCGGGCGGATGGTCGTGATCGAGATGAATCCGCGGGTCTCGCGCAGCTCGGCGCTCGCCTCCAAGGCCACGGGCTTCCCGATCGCCAAAGTCGCGGCGCGGCTCGCCGTGGGTTACACGCTCGACGAGATCCAGAACGACATCACCCGTGTCACCCCGGCCAGCTTCGAGCCCGCGATCGACTACGTGGTGACCAAGATCCCGCGCTTCACTTTCGAGAAGTTCCCGGAGACCGAGCCCGTCCTCACCACCTCGATGAAATCGGTGGGCGAGGTGATGGCCATCGGCCGCACCTTCCAAGAGTCCCTGCAGAAGGCGCTGCGCAGCCTGGAGACCGGGCTTTCCGGCCTCGACGAGATCGAGATCCCGGGGCTCGCCGGCGCCGACCGACCCAAAGAGGTGATCCTCGCCGCCCTCGCCAAGCCCACCCCCGACCGGCTGCGCCTGATCGCCCAGGCCTTCCGCGAGGGTCTGGGCGTGGAGGAGGTGCACCGCGCCTGCCGCTGGGATCCCTGGTTCCTCGAGCAGATCCGGGACCTCGTGCGCACCGAGGAAACGGTCCGCCGGCTGGGCCTGCCCGAGGATCGCGAAGCCTTCCGCGCGCTCAAGGCCAAGGGCTTCTCCGACAAGCGGCTCGCCCGGCTCGCCGGGCTCGAGGAGGCCGAGGTGCGGGCGCGGCGCGAGCGGCTCGGGGTGCGCCCGGTCTTCCGCCGCGTGGACACCTGCGCGGCCGAGTTCGAGGCGCTCACGCCTTACATGTACAGCTGCTACGAGACCGGCACGCTCGACGATCCCGAGCCGGAGTGCGAGGCGCGGCCGTCGGATCGGCGCAAGGTCATCATCCTCGGCGGCGGGCCCAATCGCATCGGTCAGGGCATCGAGTTCGACTATTGTTGCGTGCACGCCGCCTTCGGCCTCAAGGAGGCCGGGATCGAGACGATCATGGTCAACTGCAACCCCGAGACCGTCTCGACCGATCCCGACACCTCCGACCGACTGTATTTCGAACCCCTCACGACCGAAGACGTGCTCGAGATCTGCCGCGTGGAGGCGAGCCGCGGGGAGCTCCTGGGCGTCGTCGTTCAACTGGGCGGGCAGACGCCGCTCAAGCTCGCCAAGCCGCTCGAGGCGGCGGGCGTGCCCATACTCGGGACCTCGCCCGAGGCGATCGATCTCGCCGAGGACCGCGACCGGTTCAAAGACCTCCTCCAGCGGCTCGGGCTCGCCCAGCCGGCGAGCGACGTGGCGCGCAGCGAGGCGGAGGCGGTGGCCAAGGCGGAGGCGCTCGGGCTGCCGCTTCTGTTGCGGCCCTCCTACGTGCTCGGCGGGCGGGCGATGCGCATCGTCCATTCGCTCGACGAGCTCCGCCGCTTCTTCGCCGAGGCGCGGGCGGCCTCCGAGATCGGCCCGGTGCTCCTCGATCGCTATCTCGCCGATGCGATCGAGGTGGACGTGGACGTGCTCGCCGACGGCGAGGAGGTCTTCGTCGCCGGGATCATGGAGCACATCGAAGAAGCCGGCATCCATTCCGGCGACAGCGCCTGCTCGCTTCCGCCTTATTCTTTGCCCGAGCCGATCGTCGCCGAGATCGCCCGTCAGGCCGAGGCCCTGGCGCGTGCGCTCGCGGTCCGGGGTCTCATGAACGTCCAGATGGCGGTCAAGGACGGGACGGTGTTCGTGCTCGAAGTCAACCCTCGGGCGAGCCGGACCGTGCCCTTCGTCGCCAAGGCGATCGGTCTGCCGATCGTCAAGATCGCCGCGCGCGTCATGGCCGGAGAGCGGCTCGCGGCCTTCGCCTTGCGCCGGCCGCGGCTCGATCACGTGGCGGTCAAAGAAGCGGTCTTCCCCTTCGCGCGCTTTCCCGGTGTCGATCTCATCCTGGGCCCGGAGATGAAATCGACCGGCGAGGTCATGGGGCTCGCCCCCGATTTCCCGAGCGCCTTCGCGAAATCGCAGATCGCCGCCGGCACCGAGCTGCCGAGCCGGGGGAGCGTCTTCGTCTCGGTGCGCGACAAGGACAAGCCGGCCGCCTGCCGGGTCGCCCGGGCGCTGCACGAGCTCGGCTTCGAGCTCGTCGCCACCCGCGGCACGGCGGCGGCGCTCGCGGCCGAAGGGTTGCCCGTGGCGGTGGTCAACAAGGTCCACGAGGGCCGGCCGCACATCGTCGATCTCATCAAGGACCGGAAGATCGCCCTGGTGATCAACACCACCGAGGGCGCGCAGGCGATCGCCGACTCCTATTCGCTGCGCAGGGCGGCGCTGACCGCGCGGTTGCCCTATTACACGACCATGGCGGGGGCGCGCGCGATGGTTGAGGGATTGCGCCGGCTGCGCCGCGGCGCGCTTGCGGTGCGCCCGCTGCAGTCCTATTTTGCGGAGCCGCCAGAAGGCCGAGCCGGCGGTCCGGCGATCGCCGGCTCTTCTTTTCCGCTCGAGTGACGCACGGGTCAGGGGATGTCGAACCGGATACCGATGACGCCCGAGGGTTACGCGCGGTTGAGCGCGGAGCTCAAGCGGCTCAAGACCGTCGAGCGACCGGCGGTGATCCGGGCGATCGCGGCGGCGCGCGAGCACGGGGACCTCTCGGAGAACGCGGAATACCACGCCGCGCGCGAGCGCCAGGGGTTCATCGAAGGCCGGGTGATGGAGCTCGAGGACAAGCTCAACCGCGCGGAAGTCATCGATCTCTCCAAGCTCTCCGGCTCCAAGATCATGTTCGGAGCCAAGGTCCGACTGGTCGACGAAGAAACGGAAGAAGAGGTGTCGTACCAGATCGTCGGGCCGGACGAGGCCGAGATCTCGCTGGGGTTGCTCTCGATCAACTCTCCCCTCGCTCAAGCCCTGCTCGGCAAGGAAGCGGGAGAGTCGGTGGAGGTGACCACGCCGCGCGGGATCCGCTACTTCACGATCCTCGAGGTCAAGTACGGCTGAACGGGAACGGCGCGAGGCGATGGGACGGGAGCGCCGGGTCCGGCTCGCGATCCTGGGCTCGGGTCCCGCCGGATACACGGCGGCGATCTACGCCGCCCGCGCCAATCTCGCTCCCCTTTTGATCCAGGGGCTGCAGCCCGGGGGCCAGCTCGCGATCACCACCGAGGTCGAGAACTTCCCGGGCTTCCCCGAGCCGATCCTGGGCCCCGAGCTCATGGAGCGGATGGCCGAACAGGCCCGGCGCTGCGGGGCGGAGCTCGTGGCGGACGTGGCCGTGGCGGTGGAGCTGCGCGAGCGGCCCTTCCGCATCGTCCTCGACGGCGGCGATCGCGTCTTCTGCGATGCGCTGATCATCGCCACCGGCGCGCAGGCGCGCTGGCTGGGCCTGCCGAGCGAAGCGCGCTTCCGCGGCTTCGGGGTGTCGGGTTGCGCGACCTGCGACGGGTTCTTCTTCCGCAACAAGCCGGTGGCGGTGGTGGGCGGGGGCAACACGGCGGTCGAAGAGGCCCTTTTTTTGGCCCGGCTGTGCTCGAAGGTCTTCCTCGTCCACCGGCGCGACAGCCTGCGCGCGGAAAAAGTCCTCCAGCAGCGGCTGTTCGCCGAGCCCAAGATCGAGCCCGTGTGGAACCACGTGGTCGAGGAGATCGTGGGCACGGAGGAGCCGCGGGCGGTCACCGGCGTGCGGTTGCGCGACCTGCGCAGCGGGGCGGTGCGCGAGCTCGCGGTCGAGGGGCTGTTCGTGGCCATCGGGCACGACCCGGCCACGGCGCTCTTCAAGAACCAACTCGACATGGACGAACAGGGCTATATCGTCACCGCGCCTGGAAGCACCCGAACGAGCGTGCCGGGCGTCTTCGCCGCCGGGGACGTGCAGGACAAGTGGTACCGGCAAGCGGTGACCGCGGCGGGCACGGGGTGCATGGCGGCCCTCGAGGCCGATCGCTGGCTCGCCGAGCAGGGATCGGCCTGAGCCGCGCGTTCGGTTCGTTTTGGTGGGAAGCCGAGGGGGATGCTCGACTGGGACCGGGTGCGGATCTTCCACGTCGTCGCCGAGGCCGGCAGCTTCACCCGCGCCGCCGATCGGCTGGGGCTCTCGCAATCCGCGATCAGCCGCCAGATCAGCGCGCTCGAGGAGGATCTCGGCGCGCCTCTGTTCCATCGCCACGCGCGCGGCCTCGTGCTCACCGAGCAGGGCGACATCCTGCTCGAGGCGGCGCGCGAGATCGCGCGCAAGATGGCCGCGGCGCAGACCGCGCTCCGCGAGAGCCGCGAGGTGCCGGCGGGCCATCTGCGCGTGTGCACCACGGTGGGCGTGGGCACGGTCTGGCTCGCCTCGCATCTCGCCGAGTTCCTCGACCGCTATCCCGAGATCTCGATCTCGCTCATCGTCACCGACGCCGAGCTCGACCTCTCGATGCGCGAGGCCGATGTCGCGGTGCGGATGCAAAGGCCCACCCAGGCCGATCTCATCCAGCGCCGGCTGATGACCGTGCACACGCACATCTACGCCGCCAAGAGCTATCTCGAGCGCTACGGGACGCCGAGCTCGGTCGCCGATCTCGATCGCCACCGCCTCGTCGCCTATTCCGACGATCCCAATCTCGCCGCCCAGCCTTTGAACTGGATCCTCTTCGCCGGACGCGAGGAGGGCGAGGAGCGGCCGCGGCGGGCGGCGCTCACGGTGAACAACGTCTACGGCATGCTGCGCGCGGTGCAGAGCGGCCTCGGGCTCGCCTCGCTGCCCGATTACCTCGCGACCAACGCCGGCAACCTCGTGCGCGTGCTGCCCGAGCTCGAAGGGCCGAGCTTCACCGGCTACTTCGTCTACCCGGAGGAGCTGCGCAATTCCAAGCGGGTGGCGGTGTTCCGCGACTTCCTGCTGGAGAAGGTGGCGGCGCAGCCGGTCTGGTGAGGGGTCTCGGAGCGGAGCCTTGCGTTTTTTGCAACGGCCTGTTGCGCCGATGCACTAGCGAAAGCGGCGCGGCGCTCCTAATTGATGCGGTGCAGCACGGGCGGCTCTGGGTGTCCGTGCTAGCGCGGCGGCAGCCGCGCTCCGCAGGTGCGACGCCTGCGGGCTGGGATCTCCGGATCCCTTCCTCCCAGACGTTAGCCTCCCTGATCCACTCGGCCGGGTCTTCGGACCCGGCCCTTTTTTATCGCCTCGGGAAGCCTTGCGTCCCGTGCGGATCCCCTTTTCCACCCGCGACCGGTGAGGCAACCGGTCGCACTTGTTCGTAGGTGCCGCCATGTCCCCCGTCAAGCGCGGTCCGACCGCCGCCGCGCCTTTGCTGCATCGCAACAAAAACGCCCCGGACGCGCGGGCACCGGGGTCCGGCACGAGAATCGCTTGAGCGCGGGCGCGCGGCGCCCTCGCGGCTCAGGGTTCCCAGATCAGGACGCTGTGCGGCACCTCGCCCGCGGGCACGCTCTTCAGGGGCTTGAGCGTGCGCGTGTCGACGATCGTGACGTCGTCCGAAAGGCCGTTGGTGACCCAAAGCCGCGTCTCGTTCTTGTCGAGCGCGAGGCCCCAGGGCCGGCGTCCGACGAGGACGTAATCGGTCACCCGGCGCGTCTTGACGTCGACCACCGCGACGTGATTGGCGCGTCCCAGCGCCACGTAGGCTCGTTGCCCCTTGCTGTCGATCAAGACGTCGACGGGCGTGATGTTCTCTTTGCGCAAGCCGCGATACTCGAAATCGATCGTATGGACGAGCTCGAGCGTGGCGATGTCGACGATGTCCACCATGCCGGCGATCTCCGCCGAAACCCAGAGCTCCTTGCCGTCGGGGGTCAGCGCCAGCCGCCGCGGCCGCGTGTTCATGAGGATGTCTTTGACGACCTCTTGCTTTTCGATATCGATCACGTGCAAGAGGTTCGCCGCCTCCGAGGCGACGAAGGCGAGCTTGCCGTCCTCGGTGACGACGATCCCCTCGGGCTCGGCCCCGGTATCGTAGGCGGCGATCATCCGACCGGTCTCGAGGTCGAACACGGTGGCCTGACTGTCCTCCTCGTTGGAAACGTAGAGGTGACGGCCGTTGGGATGCAGATAGTGGACCTCGGGATAGAGCACGTTGGTGATGCGCCGCACGAGCTTCTGCGTCATGGTGTCGAACACGCCGATCATGTTGTCTTCGGCGCAACAGACCAGAAACTCCTTCTTGTCCTTGGTGAACACCATGCCGCGCGGGCGGCCGCAGGCCGGTACCGTTCGCAAGAGATTGCCCTCGAGATCGTAGACCGAGAAGTTGCCCGACTTCTCGTTGCTCACGATGGCGAAGCCTTCCGCCGCCGCGGCCCGGCCGTCGGAAAGGGCGAGAAGAACAAGCGCGCAAACCGCCGCGAGCCCGGCGCGTGTCATGAACGCCTCCCCTCGGTCATAACCGTATCGAATAGAGGACATAAGACACGATGAGGGACGAGAAAAGCCTCTCCGATTGCGAACCGCGGCACGCGACCGTGCCGGGATGCGCGCGGCGAAAGGCGCTGATGCGGATGCCGCACCACGCGATCGCGAAGGCCACGGCCGCCCTGCTCCTCTTCGCCGCGGTACCCGGGGCCGCGGCCGCGGAGCGGGTGTGCGACCGGCTCGCCCGCGAGTTGCTGATCCATCCGGCGGAGGAGCGACACCGGCTCGACCACGAGCTCTTCCGCGCCGCCGAGAAAGGTTGCCCCGCGCTCGTGCGCGAGCGTCTCGCGCGCGGCGCCTCGCCCCGCGCCCGCGACGGGCGCGGGGAGACGGCGCTGCACAAGGCCGCCCGCGCCGGCGCGGTCGAGGTCGCGCGCGTGTTGTTGGAAGCGGGAGCCGATCCGACGGTCCGCAGCCTCGACGGCGCCACCCCGCTCTTCCTCGCCGCCGAGTTCGACCGGACGGCGGTCGCGCGGTTCCTCCTCGAACGGGGCGTGCCGGCCGACCAGCCGGGCCGGAGCGGCGTCACCCCGCTCGCCGCCGCCGCCTTCAACGGAAACGCGCCCCTCGTCGAGCTCCTGCTCGCCCGCGGCGCCGACCCCCTGGCCGTGGACGCGACCGGCAAATCGCCGCTCGTCTACGCCGCCGCCCGCGGCCACCGCGCGATCGTGCACCGGTTCCTCGATGCCGGGGTGCCCGTCGACACCCGCTTCGGCCACGGGCTCACGGCGCTGATGTGGGCGGCCGGGCACGGCGACGACGTGCCCGAGGCGGAAGGCCTCGCGACCGTGAAGCTCCTGGTCGAGCGCGGCGCCACGGTCGACCTCGCGGACGATCGCGGCCGCACGGCGCTTCTGATCGCCGCCGAGCGCGGCCATCGCGCGATCGTCGCGCTGCTGTTGCGCGCGGGGGCCGATCCGGCCGTGCGCGACCGCTTCGGGTTCGGCCTGGCCGAGCTCTCCGCCGCCGCGGACGGGCGGAAGGCTCAGAGCGCGCCCAGATAGCGGGCAATGGCCTCGATCTCTTCGTCCGAGAAAGTGTCGAGGAGCGAGCCCATGGCGGCGTTGTTCGTGCGCTCCTTGAGCTTGAAGGCGCGCATGGTGCTCGCGAGGTAGGAGGTGAGCTGGCCCGCCAGGCGCGGCATCGTGCCGTCGCCCAGGAAATCGGCGCCGTGACATTCGCGGCACTGGCCCTCGGCCAGGAGCCGTTCGACGTCGATCGACCCGTCTTCGGGCGGGGGCTGATCGACGCGCGGCCAGGGGCGCGCGGCGAAATAAGCGGCGAGCTCGCGCAGATCCTGCCGCGAAAGATCCTTGACGATTTCGTTCATCGCCTCGTGCTTGCGCGCCCCGTTCTTGTAGTCGCGCAGCTGCACGAACAGATATCCTTCGTTCTGCCCGTCCACGATCGGCGATTCGGCGTAATTGGGCACACCGTCCTCGCCGTGACAGGCGAGACAGGTCGGCACGAGTTCGGCGAGCCGCTCGGAGAGCGGGATCTCCGGAGCGGGCTGCGCCGCCCGCGGTCGCATCTCCTGCCCTTGCGCGGCCTCGCCCGAGCCGAGCGCGGCCGCGACCACGAGGCCCGCGAACCAACCCTTCGACGTCCGCATCGCTACCGTCATCGCCCCGAGCTCGCGTTCTTTTCCGACGCCCGCAGGCGCTCATTCGACCAGCGTGAAGGCGATGATGGCGTTGCCGCGTTTGAAGTCCAGCTGCGCGCTGCCGCCCGCCGCGACGGCGATGTACTGCTTGCCGTCGACCGTGTAGCTCGCGGGCGGCGCGTTCACCCCCGCCCCCGCCTGGAAGCTCCACAGCCGCGCGCCCGTCGCCGCGTCCACGGCGTTGAAGCGACCGTTGCCCTCGCCGAAGAACACGAGCCCGCCCGCGGTGGCGAGCGCGCCCCCGAGGAGCGGCTGCGGCGTCTTGACCTCCCAGCGGATCGCCCCGGTCCTGTAGTCCACGGCCACGAGCGCCCCCCAATGCTCGTCGGCGGGAGAGACGCGGAAAGCGCCGCCCAGCCACAGCTTGCCCCCGGGATAGGGCGAGCTCTGCAGGTGGAAGGTCATCGGCTGGTGGATGGCGAGGGCGTAGACGAGGCCGAGACCGGGGTGGACGGCCACCGGCGACCAGCCCACGCCGCCGTTGGCACCCGGAGCCATGCGCGTGCCTTCGGGCGTCGGCGGGGCCCACATGTTCTCCTGGGGCACGATCGGCTCGGAATAACGGATGAGCGAACAGTCCTCGCGCCGATGCACGTAGACGTATCCGGTCTTGCCGGCGTGCAGGACCGCGGGGACGATCTTGCCGGTCTCGTCCGGCGCGTCGAGGAGCACGGGCGGGCTGACCGCGTCCATGTCCCAGCGGTCGTGCGGGACGTACTGCAGGTGGCAGTGGTAGCGACCGGTGTCGAGATCGATGGCCACGAGGCTGTTCGTGTAGAGATTGTCCCCCGGACGCTGGGAGTCGTCGAGCGGCGGGGCCGGATTGCCGACGACGAAGAAGACCTTCCGTCGGACGCGATCGACCGCCGGCGTCTGCCACACCGGTCCCCCGAGCCAGCGGTAGGGATCGCCGATCTTGGCCAGGATCTCCTTCTCTTTCGCGATGTCGCGGCGCAGATCCTTGCCGGTGGCGTCTTTCGTCGCCCACACCCCGACCGAGTTCTCGGGCGTGGTGTAGAAGGTCCACAAGAGCCTGCCGGTCTTCGCGTCGAAGGCCTTGAGGAAGCCGCGGATCCCGTATTCGCCGCCGCTCGTGCCGATGAGCACTTTGTTCTCCACGACCACCGGCGCCATGGTCTCGGAATAGCCGAGTTCGGGATCGGCGACCTGGGTCTCCCACACGAGCTTGCCGGTCTTGGCGTCGAGCGCCACGAGCTTGGCGTCGAGCGTGCCCATGTACAAAAGGTCGTCGTACACCGCCGCGCCGCGGTTGTTCGGTCCGCAGCAATAGGCGGTGATGGGCCCGATCCTGTGCTTGTAGTGCCAGATCTGTTCGCCGGTCGCGGCGTCGATCGCGTAGACGTGGTTGTAGGCGGTCGTGACGTACATCACGCCGTCGACGACGATCGGCGTCGTCTCGAGGGACTCGCGCACGTCGACCTGGAACAACCAGGCCGGACGCAGCCGGCGGACGTTGGCGGTGTTGATCTGGGCGTTGGGGTAAAAACGCGTCTGTTTGTAATTGTGATTGGGATGGAGGAAATTGTTGCCGTCGCCTTCGGCCAGATCGAGCATGCGCTGGGTCACGATGCGCAGATCGGCCGGGAGGTGCGTCCCTTTGATCGTCTGGGCGTGTGTTTCCGACGACGCGAGCGAAGCGATCGACGCTCCCGCGAGCACGGCCGCGAAGCGAAGAAGGACTGTCTTGCGCTCCATCGCGCCTCCCCGACGGCCCCGGCTCTCCTCTGACCGGAAGAAGTCCGCGGGGGTGGTTAGCCGCCGAGCGGTACTTGAGCAAGAGCTCAATCGAGGCTGCGACCTCTCGTCCCGAACCTCATCCGCGGCAGCGGCTCTCCGGCTCGTCGACTCCGAGCGTATCCAGAGTGTTGCGCTGGTGGAGGAACTTCTCGTAAGGGGCCCGCCCGATCACCGCGTCGTTGGTGCCCAACAAGATCGGCTGGCGCAGCTGCCGGTCCCACGGCCGGAAGGTGCCGGGCGCGCCCTTGTAGAGATCGATCGTCGCGTTCTGGTCGAGGAGCGCCGCGCGCACTTTGGCGAACTCGGCCGAACGCGCCCGCGCCATGGCGTCGAGCACGGCGCGGATCGCCGCCCAAGCGGCGAACTCGGGATCCGTCATCTTGCGCGGCACCGGCAGCGAGCGCTCGAAGCGCTGTTCGAGCTGCGGCGCCCCCTGCCGCTCGTAGGCCCAGTGCCAGGCCACGGGCACGAGACCGTGCGTGCCGACGACGGGTCGCGGCAGCACCGTCTGATAGGGCAACAGGCGGCCGAACTCGCCGTCCGTGTCGGCGATCGCGACCACGTCGTAGTGGATGCCCTGGGTGAGCAGACGCGGATTGTTCTGCTCCCGCTGGCGCGGATCGCGGCCCGAGACGAAGCGGCGGGTGTCGACGATCCTGCCGCCGAAGCGGCGGATCGCGCGGGCGAAGGCCTCGCCCCAGCGCTCGTCTTCGGGTTCGGGGCCGACGAGCAGGAGCACCTCCCGCCAGTTCATGAAGGCGAGATGCTGGGCGAGGGCGTCGGCGAGCATGGCCCGGCTCGGGATGACGTGGAAGAGATGCGGCGCGCAGGCCTCGCCCCGCAGGCGGTCGTCGCGGGCGGAGACGTTGAGGAGGACGAGCTCGCGGCCGCGGGTGCGGGCGGCGAGTTCCGCCACCATCTCGTCCGGCAGATCGACGAGCACAAAGCGCGCGCCGAATTCGCCCGCGAGCCGCTCGACGGCGGCGAGCGCCCCTTCGAGATCTTTCGCCCTCACCGCTTCGAGAACGAGCTCGACCCCGATCGCCCGGCCGATGGCGCGGGCGTCGCGCATCGCCACCGCCGCCCCGTCCAGAGGCACGATCGCCGGCCGGATGGGCACGTTCGCGTAAGTTTCGAGTTCGCGGTGGCGGGGATCGTTCTCGAGCCCGACGTAGCCGAGCGTGACCTTGGCCCGCTCCTGCGCGAGCCCGACCGCCGCCGAGAGGGCCAAACACGAGAGGGCCAAACAGAGGCAGAGGGCGAAGCTGCGCAGGAGCGGGACCATCCCCGTCGTCCTTCTGCGGAGGCGTCAACGGACGACGAACTTGCCGAGGGCGCCGCGCGCCTCGTGGCCTTTGAGGGCGAATTCGAAGTCGCCGGGTCGGATCGGCACGAAGTAGATGTCGACCACCCCGTCTTCGTCGAACTCGATCCCCTCGATCCCGCCCATCGGGTGGACCTCGATGCCCCTGATCACGATCTGGGAGATCCAGGCGTTGCGGAACAGACCCGGCGCGACGAACATCACCTCGTCGCCCGCCTTGGAATCGACGGTCAAGCGATAGTACTTGCCGGTCTCGAGCTGGAATTCCTTCTTGGAGAACTGGAGGTTCTTGTCGATCGCGACCTCGAGGCGCGTGGGCCTGGTCGCGAGATTGCCGGCCGCCGAGGCCTGACCGGCCACCATCGACGCACAGAGACCGACCAGGATCGCGCGCCGTTTCATGCCGT
Organism: Geminicoccaceae bacterium; assembly: GCA_025062095.1. Lineage (GTDB taxonomy): Bacteria > Pseudomonadota > Alphaproteobacteria > Geminicoccales > Geminicoccaceae > JANXAZ01. Next base: position 60,381 of record JANXAZ010000001.1, on the reverse strand, counting down.
CCCTCCCCCTTCGCGCCGAGCACCGCTCGCTCGTTCTTATCGAAACCATAAGCGCCGCTTAGAGGGGTGTCAAGCGGTTCGGGACGCCCGCGCCCTTGTCAGGCGTCGGTTCCCGTCTCATCTGAGCGACAGCGGGGGAGGGAGGCCGCCATGGTTCGAGCGTCGTCGCGCCGGCCGGGACTGGGGACGGTCCTGGTCGGGTGTCTGCTGTTGTTCGCCTGGAGCGCCGCGGCGGGAGATCTCGGCACGATCCGCGCCGGGGTCTTGCGTTTCGGCACGGTGAGCTGGGAGCTCGACGTCGTCAAACACCACCGGCTCGACGCGAAAGAGGGGTTCACCCTGGAGGTCACCGCCTTCGCCTCCAACGACGCCGCCAACGTCGCCTTTCTGGGCGATGCGGTCGACGTGATCGTCGAGGACTGGCTGTGGGTCAGCCGTCAGCGCGCGGAAGGCGTGCTCGTCTCGTTCATTCCGTATTCGTCCAACGTCGGTTTCGTCGTCGCCCGACCCGACCGCGGCATCCGCGCCCTTCCGGATCTTTCCGGCAAGACGCTCGGAGTGGCGGGCGGTGCCCTCGACAAGAGCTGGCTCATCCTGCAGGCCCTCGCCCTTCGCGATCACGGGCTCGATCTCGCCAAGGCGGCGAAGATCGTCTACGGCGCCCCGCCGCTCCTCTCCGAGAAGCTCAAGCAGGGCGAGCTCGACGCCGCGCTCGTCTATTGGCACTTCGGCGCCCGGCTCGAGGCCCAGGGCTATCCCAAGGTCGTCGGCGTGGCCGAGGCCCAGGAGGCCCTGGGCGTGCCCGCCTCCACCCCCCAGCTCGGCTACATCTTCAAGGAGAGCTGGGCGAAGGCCGCACCCGAGCGCATCGCCGCCTTCGCCCGCGCCTCGCGCGCGGCGAAAGCGATCATGAAGACGAGCGACGCCGAGTGGGAGCGCCTGCGGCCGCTCACCCGCGCCGAGGACGACGCCACGCTGCGGATGCTCCGCGACCGCTACCGCGAGGGGATCGTCGAGCGCTGGGGCGACGCCGAACGCCAAGCGGCGGCCAAGCTCTACGCGATCCTCGCCGAGCTCGGCGGCGAGGCCCTGGTCGGCAAGTCCAAGACCCTCGTCGACGGGACCTTCTGGCCCCTTGTCCGCTACTGAGCTCGCCGCCGCGGTCGCACCCGCCCGCCCGGAGCGGGTGCGGCGCTTCGAAGCGCGCCGTCTGCGCGCCCCCCTCTCGGTTCTTCTCCTCCTCGGCCTGTGGGCGGGCACGGCGTGGCTGCTCGCCGCACCGCGGCTGTTCCCCGGCCCCGCTTCGGTGCTCGAGGCCGTCGTTCGCGAGCTCGTGGCGGGCGAGCTCCTGTTCCACCTCGGCTGGACGCTTCTGCGCGTGGCCGCGGCCTTCGCCCTCGCCATGCTGGTCGGGGCCGCGATCGGCATCGCCATGGGCCGCGTGGCGGTGCTCGACGACCTCGGCCGGCCGTGGCTGTTGTTCTTCTTGAACCTCCCCGCCCTCGTCACGATCGTGCTCTGCTACGTCTGGATCGGGCTCGTCGAGGCGGCGGCGGTGATCGCCGTGGCCATCAACAAGATCCCCAACGTCGCCGTGACCGTGCGCGAGGGCGCCCGCGCCCTCGACAAGAGCCTGTTCGAGATGGCCCGCGTCTTCGCCGTGCCGCGGCTCGCGGTCCTCGAGCACGTCGTTCTGCCCCAGCTCGCCCCCTATTTTCTCGCCGCCGCCCGCTCGGGCCTGGCTCTGGTGTGGAAGATCGTCCTCGTGGTCGAGCTCCTGGGCCGGCCCAACGGCGTGGGCTTCCAGATCCATTCCGCCTTCCAGCTCTTCGACGTCGCCACCGTGCTCGCCTACGCCCTCGCCTTCATGGGCGTGGTCCAGCTCGTCGAATGGCTGGGCTTCCAGCCGCTCCAGCGCAGGCTCGAACGATGGCGGCGCTGAGCGTGAACGTGGTGCGCAAGCGCTTTCCCGCCCTCGGCGCGGCACCGGAAAAGCTCGTCCTCGAAAACGTCCGCTTCGCCGCGAGCGAGGGCGAGACGGTGGCCGTGCTCGGGCCCTCGGGCTGCGGGAAGACCACGCTTCTGAACCTCGTCGCCGGGCTCGATCCCGAGTTCGAGGGCCGCATCGAGCGCCCGCCCGGCCGGCTCGCCTTCGTCTTCCAAGAGCCGCGCCTTCTTCCCTGGCGCACGGTCGAAGACAACCTGCGCTTCGTGCTCGCGGGCGAAGCGGACGCGAAAGCGCGCATCGACGCCGCCCTCGCCGAGGTCGAGCTGCCCGATGCCGGCCCGGTTTACGCCTCCCGGCTCTCCTTGGGCATGGCCCGGCGGGTGGCGCTCGCCCGCGCGCTCGTCGTCCGCCCGAGCCTTCTCCTCCTCGACGAGCCCTTCGTCTCCCTCGACCAGCCCACCGCCTGGCGGCTGCGGCTCCTTCTCCTCGACCTCCTCGCCCGGCACGCCGTGACCACCCTGCTCGTCACCCACGAGCCGCGCGAGGCGGTCATGCTCGCCGACCGCATCCTGCTCCTCACCGCCGCCCCGGGTCGACCGCGGGCCGAGCTGCGCGTCCCCCTTTCCCCCGAGGAGCGGCGCGATCTCGCGCGCATCGAGGCGGTCGCCCGCCGCCTCCTCCCCGATCGCCCGGAACCGCTCGCCGTCGAGGCCGCATGAGCGCCCCGGCCCTTCTCGTCGAGAACCTCTCCTTCGCCTACGGCAAGGGCGCCCCCGCCCTCGACCGCGTCTCCTTCGAGGCGCCCGAGGGCTGCTTCACCGCCCTTCTCGGACCCAACGGGGCGGGCAAGACCACGCTCCTCGCCCTCGTCACCCGGCTGTTCTCGGGTCGCGGGCGGATCGTCGTCTGCGGCTTCGATCTCGCCCGCGAGCCGCTTTCCGCCCTCGCCTGCATGGGCGTGGTCTTCCAGCGCCCCACGCTCGATCTCGACATCTCGGTCGAGCGCAATCTCGCTTACGCCGCCGGGCTCTACGGGCTCGACCGCGCCCGCGCGCGCGCGCGCATCGACGCCGTGCTCGCGCGGCTGGGCATCGCCGATCGCCGCCACGTCAAGGTGCGGGCGCTCTCCGGCGGCCTGCGCCGCCGCGTCGAGCTCGCCCGGGCGCTGTTGCACGAGCCGCGCCTTCTCGTCCTCGACGAGCCCACCGTCGGGCTCGACATCGAAAGCCGCCGGGCGCTCGTCGAGCACGTCCACGACCTGTGCCGCGAACACGGCATCGCCGCCTTGTGGGCGACCCATCTCGTCGACGAGGTCTGGCCCGAAGACCGCCTCGTCGTGCTGCACCGGGGCCGGGTCGTGGCCCGGGGTTCGCTGCGCGAGGTCCTCGCGCGCGCGGGCGAGAGCGATCTCGCCCGCGCCTTCCGCCGCCTGACCGAGGACGCGCCGGTCGCGGAGCCGGTCTCGTGAGCACGGAGCGCCGCCTCTTGGCCGATCTCGCCCCCGCCCGGACGTCGGCGCCACCCCCCGTGGGACGCCTCGCCCACGCCCTGCGCGCCCTCGAAGTCGTGGCCTTGCGCGAGCTCTTGCGTTTTCTGGGCCAGCGCGAGCGCTTCTTCTCGGCGATGGTGCGGCCGCTCGTGTGGCTGTTCATCTTCGCCGCCGGCTTCCGCAACGTCTTGGGCGTCTCGATTCAGGAGCCCTATACGACCTACGTGCTCTACGAGCTCTACATCACGCCCGGGCTCGTGGGCATGATCCTGCTCTTCTCCGGCATGCAGGGCGCCCTCTCCATGGTCTACGATCAGGAGATGGGCTCGATGCGCGTCTTGCTCGTCAGCCCCTTGCCGCGCTGGTATCTCCTTTCGGCCAAGCTCGTGGGCATCGTGTTCGTCGCGACGCTCCAGGCCTACGTCTTCTTGTTCATCGCCCGCCTCTACGGGGTCGATCCGCCGCTCGTGGGCTATCTCTACGCGTTTCCCGCGATTCTCTTGGGCGGGCTCATGCTCGGTGCGCTCGGGCTCCTCCTCTCCTCGGTCGTGCGCCAGCTCGAGAATTTCGCCGGTGTGATGAATTTCGTGATCTTCCCGATGTTCTTCGCGAGTTCGGCGCTCTATCCGCTCTGGCAGGTGCGCGAATCCTCGCAGCTCTTGTACGAGATCTGCGCCTTCAACCCCTTCACCCACGTGGTCGAGCTGATCCGCTTCGCGCTCCACGAGAAGTTCGCCGCGAGCGATTGCGCCTGGACGCTCTTCTGGGCCGCCGTCTTCCTGGCCCTCGCCTTCCGCGGCTACGACCCGGTCAGAGGCTTCACCGCCCGTACCGGCAAGGCCGAGTGACGATCCGCGCATCGCAGCGCGCCGGTTGACCGTCTCGGCTCGCGCGGCGACACGGACTTCGCTTCGAGCCGTGCTCGAAGAAGGGAGGCCTCACGCACAAAACACGTATCGTGCTGGTCGCCGGTGCCGCCCTCTGGCTGGGCGTTTCCACGCCGGCGCCGGCCATGGACGAAGAGTGGCCGATATACGGCGGCAACTACGCGAAATGGTATTACAGCCGGCCCGCCCGCATCGATCGCGACAACGTCAAGAGGCTCTCCTTCGCCTGGGCGCGCTCGCTGGGCAACGCCTTCGGCCAAGAGAGCACGCCGCTCGTGATCGGCGATACGCTTTTCGTCACGAGCGCCAACGGTCCGCGATACGTCGTGGCGCTGGATGCGGCGACCGGTGCGATCCGTTGGAAGGTCGAGCTCGAGATGCCGGCGGGCGTGCAACAATACGCCTGCTGCGCCGTCGTCAATCGCGGCGTCGCGTACAGCGACGGGATGATCTACGTCGGCCGTCTGGACGGGGCGCTTTCCGCCTTCGACGCCGAGACGGGCGAGGAGAAATGGACGGTCGAGGTCGTCGATGACAAGCAAGGCTCGATGATCACCTCGCCGCCGCTCGTGGTCAAGGACGTGGTGATCACGGGCTTCGGCGGCGGCGAGTACGGTGCGCGCGGCTACATCGTCGCCTACGACAAGAAGACCGGTAAAGAGCGGTGGAAGACCCGGACCGTGCCCGGGCCCGGCGAGCCCGGCAACGAGACCTGGAAGGGGGACTCCTGGAAGCACGGCGGCGGTACGGTTCGGTTGATCGGCTCTTACGACCCCGAGCGCGACCTCGCCTATTTCGGCACCTCCAATCCCGCGCCCTGGGCCGCGCACGTCCGCGGTCCCAACACGCCGGATTTCGGACAGTATTCGAACAAATGGACGTCGGCGACGATCGCCGTCGATCCCGACGACGGCCGGATCGTCTGGGGCTTCCAGGGCACGCCGCACGACGCCTGGGATTACGACGGCGTCAACGAGCTGGTGCTCGTCGACATCGACGTCACGGGCGACGGCCGGCCCGATCCCGTGGGCCTCGAGGCCGATCGCAACGGCTTTTTCTTCGTCGTCGACCGCACCAACGGCAAGGTGCTCTCGGCCGATCCCTTCGTCTACACGAACTGGGCCAAGAGCTGGGACATCGCCGCGCAGCGGCCGATCGAAGATCCGGCCAAGCGTCCCGGTCTCGGCAAGAAAGCCGTCGACATCTGCCCGAACCTGGTCGGCGGCAAGAACTGGCAGCCCATGGCTCGGAGCCCGGACACCAAGCTCGTTTACATTCCCGCGAACAATCTCTGCATGGACATGGAGGATGCCGAGGTCGAGTACAAGCGTGGCTCCTTCTTCCTCGGAAAGGAGTTCACGACCAAACCCGGTCCCGGCGGGCATCTCGGCGAGTTGATCGCATGGGACCCGGTCGCGCGCAAAAAGGTCTGGGGCATCCCCGAGAAATGGTTTTTCAACGGCGGGGTGCTCGCGACCGGGGGCGGCCTCGTCTTCGCCGGGAACTACGAGGGCTTCTTCCGCGCCATCGACGCCGAGACCGGCGAGGTCCTCTGGCAGAGGCAACTCGGCTCCGGCATCCACGCCGCACCGGCGACCTACGAGGTCGGCGGCAAGCAATACGTCGTCGTCGCGGTCGGCCGCTCCGACGGCATGCCCCAACATTTCGGCGAGATCGGCCGCCAGATGATCGAAGCGCAGCCCACGGGCGGCATGCTTTTCGCCTTCACCCTCGACTGATCGCGGCGCGGGCGGTCGCGCGGCGCGGCCGCCCGCCTTTTGATCCGCGCGGGAGCCCTCGATGCATCGATACCGAGCTTCGCTCTGCGCCGCCTGCCTCGCGCTGCTCGCCGCTTCTTCGCCGCGAGCGGCGGAACCCTTCCGCGTCTGCCTCGATCCCGACGTCCCGCCCTTGAGTTCCGCCTCGGGCGAGCGGCACGGCGTCTTCTACGAGGTCGGCGAGCGCCTCGCTCGTGCCCTCGGCCGTCCGTTCCGGGTCTTCTGGTGGCCGACCGACCTCGGCAAGCGCGCGATCCGGCTCACGGTCCTGGCCGATCGCTGCGATGCGATGCTCGGCTTGCCCTTCGTGAAAGGGCTCGTGGGTCCGCGCCTTCTCGTCGCGGGTCCGCTCCTCGAGCTCGGTTACGTCCTCGTCCTGCCCGCCGGAGCGCGGATCGCGCGCATGGAGGACCTCGCGGGCGGGCGGGTGGCCGTCGCTTTCGACTCCGAGGCCCAGACCGCGCTCGCCACTCTTCCCGGCGTCGAACCCGTGACCTTCCGCCAGCCCGAGGAGGCGGTGCGCGCGCTCCTGCGCGGGGAGGCCGATGCCGCCTTCGTCTGGGAGCCCGCAGCGGTACGGGTGGAGCAGGAAACGGGAACGCGGCTGGTCATCGTGCGCGTCGACGGTCCGCGCTTGCGCTGGCAGGCGGGGGTCGGGGTGGCGCGCGACAAACGCGAGCTCCGCGATCGGCTCGACGAGCTGATCGCCCGGATGCGTTCCGAGATCGCCGAGATCGCCCGCGCCTACGGGCTGCGCTACGACCACGCGATTTCCTGGAACTGGCTTCCCGCCGCGACGCGGCCGCGCGACGGGCATCTCCGGCCGCGAGCGAGCGCCGTCGTCCCGATCGCGGCCGCGACCGACGCGGCGCCGGAAGTGATCGAGCGCGGGCGGGAACTGTTCAATTCCGTCCTCGGATGCGCCCACTGCCACGGGCCGGACGCCGTGGGCCCGGACAAGGCGCGCGATCTGCGGCGGATGCGCATCCGTTATCGCTCGGATTGGCCCGAAACCTATTGGCGAGCCGTCCTCGAAGGTCGGCTGCAGACGCGATCGGGCCTCGTGATGCCGGCGTGGAAGGACACCGCCGCGCGCGAGGATCTCGAGGCCATCCTCCTCTGGCTCTCGAGCCTGCAGCTCGAGCGCTGAACCGACGACCGAGCCGGTCGCGCCGAAGCTCCCCGGCCGCCCGCGGCGACGGATCTGTTCTGCCTCGATATTGACAATAGTCCTAGATTTTGGGAAAAGATGGCAGACCGTTTCGTCATCGGGAACCGACGATGACCGCTCCCGTCCCCGCCCGCCGCGGACCGCGCACCCCCGAGGGCAAGGCGCGCGCGTCCCTCAACGCCCTGCGCCACGGATTGCGCGCCCGCCATTTCCGGCTCCTGCCGCACGAGGATCCGGCCGAGTTCGAGGCGCTCGCGCGAGCCACCCGCGAGGCTTATGCGCCCGCCGATGCCGTCGAGCGCGAGCTCGTGGAAGCGATCGCCGTCGCGCTGTGGCGCGCGATGCGCGTCGATCGGCTGGAGGCCGAAGCGCTCGCCGACATCCCGCCCGCCGACGATTCGCGCTCCTGCGGCACCGATCTCGACCAAGAGGAGAACCGGGCGCGCCTCGCGACTCTCTTGCGCTACCGCGCCCAGGCGGAGCTCGCCCTGCGCCGCGCCCAACAAGCCCTCGAGCGCCACCGCGCCTTGCGCGCGCCCATCGCCCTCGGCCGCGAGCTCGCCTGCGACGCACAGGCATCGCCCGCGACGAATCGCACGAACGAATTCGCGGCCGCCGAGGCGGCTCCGGCGGGGGAGGACGGAGCGCCCGGTGCGCGTCCCGAACGCGTGCCCTTGCGCGACGCCGTGCGCGCGGCGCGCAATCCCCTCGACACGCCGCTCTTGCGCGCGCTCGGGCGCGATCCCGAGCTCGTCCTGCCGGTTCCGGGGATGAAGCCGGAGCTCTGGCCCTTCTGCCAGCACCTCGCCGACCCCGAACGGGCGGCGCGGGAGGGCCTGCGGCCCTATCGCCGGGTGCCGCATCTGCCGCCGGGGGAGTGGCACCGCGCCCAGCACCTTCTCGCCGAGATGGAGCGCAGCCGGCGCCGCGCCGCCTGAGCCCCGCGCGGCAGGACCGTTCGCCGACGCACGAGGCCCGCGCTCCGCCTCTTGACCGCCGCGTCGAGCTTCGGCGCTAGCTTCGGGCGGGACCGTCCGTTCGCGGAGGCCGTCCGTGGCGTCGACCCGTCGTCGCTTGCTCCTGTCGGCCGCGCTCGTTCTCGGCGCGTCCGCCGTTCGCGCCGCGTCCTTCGCCGAGATCCGCGCGCGCGCTTCGGGCCAGACCGTCTATTTCAACCACTGGGGCGGCTCGCCCGAGATCAACGATTACATCGCCTGGGTCGCGCGCGAGGTGCGATCGCGCTTCGGGATCCGGCTGGTCTCGGTCAAGCTCTCGGACACGGCCGAGGCCGTCGCCCGCGTGCTCGCCGAGAAGCAAGCCGGGAAGACGAGCGGGGGAACGGTCGATCTGATCTGGATCAACGGCGAGAACTTCGCGGCGATGAAGAAGAACGGTCTGTTGTTCGGGCCGTTCGTCGAGACGCTTCCCAATTTCGCCCTGGTCGATACGGTCGGCAAGCCGACGACGCTCATCGATTTCACCATCCCGACCGAAGGTTACGAGGCGCCCTGGGGCATGGCGCAGTTCGTGATGCTCTACGATTCCGCGCGCGTGCCGCAGCCGCCGCGCGCGCTTCCCGCCTTGCGCGCGTGGATCGAGCGCAACCCCGGCCGGTTCACCTATCCCGCCCCGCCCGATTTCATCGGCTCGACCTTCCTCAAACACCTGCTTTACGCCGCGATCGACGATCCCGCCCGCCTCCTCGCCCCGCCCGACCCGGTGCGGGCGGAGGCCGACACGGCCGGAGTGTGGGCGTGGTGCGACGCCGTCCGCCCGCATCTGTGGCGCTCCGGGACGACCTATCCGGTGAACAAGGAGGCGCTGCACCGGCTCCTCGACGACGCCGAGGTCGACTTCTCGATGGCCTTCAACCCCTCCGAGGCCTCGAACCTGATCCTCTCCGGCCGGCTGCCCCCGACCGTGCGCAGCTACGTCTTCGAAGGCGGGACGATCGCCAACACCCATTTCCTGGCCATCCCCTTCAACGCCTCGGCCAAGGAGGGGGCGATGGTGGTCGTCGACTTCCTCCTCTCCCCCGAGGCGCAGGCGCGCAAGGCCGACGAGCGGATCTGGGGCGATCCCACGGTCCTCGATCTGGCCAAGCTCTCCCCCGAAGACCGCGCGCGCTTCGACGCCCTGCCGCGCGGACCCGCGACCTTGCCTCCCGAAGCGCTCGCGCCGGCGCTCCCCGAGCCGCACCCGGCCTGGATGGAGCTCCTCGAGGCCGCGTGGCTCGCCCGCTACGGCCGCGGATGAGCCGCTTCGCCGCGCTCGCGGTCGGGCTCCTCGTCCTCCTCCCCACCCTCGCCGGTCTGTGCGGCACGCTCCTGCCGGCCTTCGGCCTGTTGCCGGTGCTCGGCTTCACCGAGCCTTCCCTCGAGCCCTGGCGGCGGCTCTTCGCCGCTCCCGGCACCGGGCGGGCGCTCGTCCTCGCGCTTCTGAGCGGCCTCGGCTCCACGCTTCTCGCGCTCCTGCTTTCGCTCGCGATCGCGGCTTCGACCCACGGCCGTGCCGGCGAGGCGCGGCTGCGCGCGCTCCTGCCCTTTCTCCTCGCCCTGCCGCACGCCGCCTATGCCGTCGCCTTCGCCTTTCTCTTCGCCCCGTCCGGCCTCCTCGTGCGCCTTCTCGCCCCCGCTCTCGGCCTGTCGCGGCCGCCCGATCTGCCCACCGTCAACGATCCCTGGGCGTTCTCCTTGACCCTCGCCCTCGCCTTGCGGGAAACGCCCTTCCTCCTCTTCGTGCTCTGGGCCGCGGCCGACCGCGCCGGGCTCGAGCACCGGCTCGCGGCCGCCCGCTGTCTCGGCCGCGACCGCGTGCGGGCCTGGCTCGAGATCGCCTTGCCGGCGCTGTGGCCCTCCTTGCGCCTGCCGCTTCTCGCCGTCCTCGCCTACGGCCTTTCCGCGGTCGACATGGCCCTCGTCCTCGGGCCCACCGCACCGCCCGTTTTCTCCGTGCTCGTCCTGCGCTGGTTCACCGACCCCGACCTCGACCGCCGGCTCGAGGCCAGCGCCGGGGCGCTGCTCCTCGTCGCCCTCGCGGCTCTCGCCGCGCTCTGCGGACGCGGTCTCGAAGCCGCGTGCATCCGGCTCTCGCGCGGACGCCCCTGGCCCGTGGCGCTCGCCCGGGTCGCGGACGTCGCCGGCCGGTTCGCCGCCGTGCTGTTGCCCGCGCTCGGGCTCGCAAGCGGAGTCGTGCTCCTCCTCTGGTCGCTCGCCGGCAGCTGGCGCTTTCCCGCGCCCTGGCCCGCGGGCTTCGACCTCGCCGGCTGGCGCTGGGCCGGTGCGACGCTGCCCGGGCCGCTTTTGACCACTGTTGCGCTCGCCGCGGGCTGCGCGATCGGCGCCCTCCTGCTCGTCGTCGGGCTCCTCGAGCGACCGCGCGGGGGCGGCCGTTGGGTGGCGCTTCTGTGGCTTCCCCTCCTTCTGCCGCCGATCGGCTTCGTCTTCGGCCTGCAGCTCGTGTGGATCCTCCTCGGGCTCGACGAGCGGCCGTGGCTCGCCCTGCTCTGGGCCCACCTCCTGTTCGTGCTGCCCTATCTCCGCTTGGTCCTCGCAGGGCCCTGGGCGGGGTTCGATCCGCGGCTGCGCGCCGCCGCCCGCTCCCTCGGCGCCCGACCGCGGGCGGTCCTCGCGCGCATCGTCCTGCCCGTGCTCGCGCGGCCCGTCCTCGCCGCCCTCGCCGTCGGCGTTTCGGTGAGCGCCGCGCAATATCTCGCGACCCTCGCCGCCACCGGAGGCCGGGTGGCCACGCTCGCGACCGAGACCCTGGCTCTGTTCGCCGGCGGGGATCGCCGGCGCGTCGCGGTCGCCGCGCTCGTGCTCGCCGCCGTGCCGCTCGCCGCCGCTTCGGCGGCGCTCTTCCTCCCCGTCCCCGCCGAGCGCGCGCGCCGCGGAGGTCGACGATGAGCGGCCGTTCAGTCCTTGGGCAAGGGCGCGAAGAGGTTCTCGATGTCCTCTTCGGTGAAGGCGAGGCCGGCGCCGCCGCCGCCGAGCACGCCCTCGTACAGAGCCCGTTTGCGGCTCTGCAGCTCGACCATCTTCTCCTCGACCGTGCCCGCGGCGATGAGCTTGTAGACGAACACGGTCTTGTCCTGGCCGATGCGGTGCGCGCGGTCGGTGGCCTGGGCCTCCACGGCCGGGTTCCACCAGGGATCGTAGTGGATCACCGTGTCCGCGGCGGTGAGCGTCAGCCCCACGCCCCCGGCCTTGAGGCTGATCAGGAAGATCGGCACCTCGCCCGACTGGAAGCGCTTGACCGGCGTCTCGCGGTCGCGCGTGCGCCCGGTGAGCTTGACGAAGGGCAGGCCCTGCTCGGTGAGGCCCTCGTCGATGAGGTCGAGCATCTCGACGAACTGCGAGAAGACGATGATCTTGCGCCCGGTTTCGACCATGTTCGGCAGCATTTCCATCAACAGCTCGAACTTGGCCGAGGGGATCGGCTCGCTCGTCTTGAAGCTCTTGAGCAGCCTCGGATCGCAGCAGACCTGCCGCAGCTTGAGCAGAGCCTCGAGGATCGCGATGTTCGACTGGGCGAGGCCGCGCGCCTTGATCTCCGCCCGCACCCGCTCGTGCATCGCCAGGCGCACGGTCTCGTAGAGGTCGCGCTGCGCGTCGGCGAGCTCGATCTCCCGCAGCATCTCGGTCTTGGGCGGGAGTTCGGCCGCCACCTGCTCTTTCGTGCGCCGCAGCATGAACGGTCGCACCCGCGAGACGAGCAGGGCCTGCCGTTCGCTGTCCCCCTCTTTCTCGATGCGGTTGCGGAAGACGCGACGGAAGGTCTCGCGATCGCCCAGAAGCCCGGGGATCAGGAAGTTGAAGACCGACCACAGCTCGCCCAGGTGGTTCTCGATCGGGGTGCCGGTGAGCGCGATCCGCTGCTCGGCCTGCAGCTGCAGGGCGGTGCGGGCGAGTTTGGTCGTCGGGTTCTTGATCGCCTGCGCCTCGTCGAGCACGACCAGGCGGAACTGCCGGTTCACGAGCTCCTCGCGGTCGCGGATCAGAAGCGCGTAGCTCGTGAGCACGACGTCGTGCTCGTCGATGCGATCGAACAACTCCTTGCGCTCGTTGCCGTGGAGCACGAGCAGCCGCAAGGACGGCGCGAACTTGCGGATCTCGCTCTTCCAGGTGGGGATCAGGCTCGTGGGCGCGACGATCAGCGCCGGCCGGTCGAGCCGACCGAACTGCTTTTCGGTCAGGATGTGGGCGAGCGTCTGCAGCGTCTTGCCGAGCCCCATGTCGTCCGCGAGCACACCCGACAGCCCGACGCTCGACAGGAACTGCAGCCAGGACAGCCCCTGTTGCTGGTAGGGGCGCAGCTGGGCCTTGAGGGCCGGCGGCTGCGGCACGAGCGGGATGCCCCCCGCTTCGAGGAGCCGCTTGGCGAGCGCGCGCAGCTGCTCGCCTCCGACCCAGCGCAGCCGTCCGGTCGGCAGCGCGTTCTCGAGCGCGACCAAGCGGGTCGCTTCGGCGCGCGCGAGCCGCACCGGCTCGCCCGGCTTGATCCGCCCGCCGGCGAAGAGCTCGTGCAGGGCGTCGAGCACCGCCCGCAGGCGCGAGGCGGGGACGGGAACGAGCCGCCCGTCCGGAAGCGTGCCGTAAAGAGGCTCGTCGCCGAGCTCGGCGAGCTGATCGATCCCGAACTCGTCCGACAGCCGCTTGAACAGATCGAGCAGGACCGGCAGAAGCGAGATCTTCTCGCCGTCGACGGTGATCCCGATGTCGAGATCGAACCAGTCGATGCCGGTATCGTTGACCTCGACGCGCCAGTCGTCTTCGACCTGGACGACGCGGTACGGGTAGTTGTCGGCGAAGGTGACCTTCCAACCTTCGGCCACCAGCCGCGGCAGGTCTTCGTGGTTGAACTTCACCCACCGCATCGAGACGTCGCCGTCCTCGTCTTCCTCCTCGAAGGTGAAGTCCTGACGGCACGCCTCGGGCACGAACCGTCCGAGACCGGTGGGCCCCAGCGGCTGCAGGCCGAGCGCGTTCAACCGCTCGATGAACTGGACCTCGGCCACGGCGTCGCGCGGCATCACGAGCAGCCGATTGTCGACGACGTGGTTGAGCTCCGTGCGTCCGTCCTGCCAGCCGACCTCGCAGCCGGCGTAATCGAAGGTGACGCGCGCGAGCGGCAGATCGACCTCTTCTTCGCGGCGGTCCCAGCCCAGGCCGCGGCTCACCACCACCCGCGGGCAGTGCAGATGCAGGCAGGGCTTGGGCTTGACCTCGAGCTGCTCGCGCTTCTTGAGCGGCTCGGGAAGGGGCAGGACCTCGGCCGAGGGCTGCAGCTTCTGCCGCACGACGCTCGCCACGGTCGCCGGAATGGCGGGCGCGCGCAACAGGAGCGTGGCCACGCGTTCCGGCACGCTCGTCTCGACCGGTCCCACCTCGCGCGTCTTGACGTCGATGTACCAGGGTTGACCGAGGGCGACGATGATCGTCTCTTCGCTGCCGCTCTCGAGCTCGCAGATGCAGCGCTGCTGCCCTTCGGCGTCGAAGCGCCAGAAGAAGCGGCCGCGGCGCACCGGGCCGGAGCGCAAGGGTTGGCCTTGGGCGTTGCGCCAGTGACAGCGGCCGGTGGCGAGGATGCGCCGCAGCGTCTCGCCGTCGGCGGCGGCTCCCAGCCGCCGCGTGTGGTTCGGAACCCCGCCCAGGAGTCGCCCGATGATCTGGTCCTCGAGCTGAACGAAGCTCGGCGCCTCGTCGGCCACCAGATGCGTGATCGCGATCGGCTGTTCGCGGCCGTACGCACCGCCCGGGAGCAAGCGCGCGCGCATCGTGACGACCATGATCGGCTGGGCGATGCCCTGGTCGCGCCAGCCGCGCTGCGCAGGCTCCAGGACGTAGAGGACGGTCTCGTGCCCCTCGGCGCCGCCGTTGAGCACCGGCTGGCGGGCCGCGGCGTTGACCGCCGCGATCCAGGCCTCGAGCTCCTGATCGATCGAGCCCACGACCTCGTCCGGCCCGGGGGCGGCGGTGCGCTCGAGGATACCGAGAAGCGCCGCCGCGGCGTGTTCGCATTCCGAATAGACCAGACAAGTACAAGTCGAGGTGATCTTGAGCCGGCCGCCGCGACCGTTCGTGATCTTGACCCGGGTGAGATAGGGAGCGCGCCGCTCCCCCTTGATCCGGCCGGTGATCGAGCGTCCGTCGCGCTCGACCTCGACATCGAGCACCGCCCCGTTGGATACCAACGCCTCGGCCTTCTTCCAGATCGTGGAAGGGAAAAGCCGTTCCAGGTCGCTCCGGTTGAATGGCAACATCGCTCGGAAGATCGCGCGTTTGATCTTTTGGTTGTTCGGCTACGACGGGCGCCGATCCTGGTCTTTCGCATAACCGGCGCGTTTCGCCAAGACGGATTCGAAACGGCGCCGCGCGCGCTCGGCCGGGACTGTGACGCCCGTGCGTCTTTCCCGGGCCGAAGGCGGGCTGCTCGCTTCCCGCGCGAGCACCCGCCGCCGCGGCGACACGCAGCCCCGCCTCCGGCCGCTGCGTCCGGCGCGCTCGGCGGAGCACCGTCTCCCGCGGCCGGATGGAGTTGTATATGGAACTCCGCGGGCTGCGCGACCAGAGGTCGTCTCGGGCCTCGGCGCGACATCCGCCGCGCGCGCGATGCGACGCGACGGCGCAGCCTCCGGACGTCCGCACCGAAACGACGACGGAGCGAGAAACGAGGACGGCGGTGGACTCTCCCGACCCTCTCGCGCCCGCCCAGTGGCATCTGCGCGCGGTCGGGCTCGACCGGCTGCCGCGGGACGTCCGGGGCCGCGGCGTCACGATCGCGATCCTCGACGACGGGGTGGATCCGACCCATCCCGATCTCGCCGAGGCCTACGACTGGAGCCGCGATCTCGATGTCCGCAGCGGGGCCGAGGACGGCCGGCCGCGCTTCGACGGTCCCCACGCCGACGCGCACGGCACCGCCGTGGCCGGGATCGCCGCCGCCCGAGCCGGCAACGGCGCGGGCGGGCGCGGTGTCGCCCCCGAGGCCCGCATCCTCTCGATCCGCCTGCCCTTCACCGAGAACGAGAACCAGGGCCTCGGCGAACGGCCGGAGGAGTACGCCCGCGCCTTCGCCCGCGCCGCGCAGGCGGATATCGCCAACAACAGCTGGGGCGACGCCACCGGCCTGTTCTCGATCCACGATCCGTCCTGGCGGCCGATGTTCGACGCTCTCGCCGCCGCGGTGCGCGAGGGACGCGGCGGGCTCGGGACGGTCTTCCTCTTCGCCGCCGGCAACGAGCGGGCCCTCGGGCTCGACGCCAACTATTCCAACCTCACCAATCTGCACGAGACGATCGCGATCGCCGCGACCGAACGTTCGGGACGGCCGGCGCGCTATTCCAACCCCGGCGCCTCGATCCTCGTCGCCGCTCCGGCCGCCGCCGTCACCACCGATCGGCCCGGAGCCGACGGCTACAACGACGGGGTCACGGGCGATCTCCCCGATCCCGATCACACGGGCAGGTTCGGGGGAACTTCGGCCGCGACGGCGGTGGCGAGCGGGGTGGTCGCCCTCCTGCTCGAGGTCGAGCCGAACCTCGGCTACCGCGACGTCAAAGAGATCCTCGCCCTCACCGCGCGACGGGTCGGCCCGGCTTCCGCTTACGCCCGCGGTGCCGGTGCGCTGTGGAACGGCGGCGCTCTGGCCACGAACCACGACCTCGGCGCCGGGATCGTCGACGCCGCGGCCGCCGTGCGCACGGCCGAGAGCTGGCTCCTCGGAGGCCGTCCGCCGCAAACGGAAGCGAGCCTGCGGCTCGAGACGATCGCCGCCGTGCCCGCGGGCGGAGGCCGGCTCGCGCACGGCTCGCCGGTGGAGATCGCGTTCGCCGTCGCACCCGATCGGCTCGAGCGGGTCCAAGAGGTCGAACTCGACCTCGCGTTCGCTCACGCCTTCCCGGCCGATCTGCGGATCACCCTGAGCTCGCCTTCGGGCGTGCAGAGCGTGCTCCTCGATCGGCCACCGAGCCCGCCCGCACCGGCGGGCGTGGTCCTGGGCCCGATCTGGCGCTTCGGCAGCACCCGGCACTGGGGGGAGGACGCGGCGGGAACCTGGATCCTGCGCGTGGAGGATCTCGCCCCCGGGGACGACGGGACGGTGGTCGGTGCCACCTTGCGCCTTTTCGGCCCCGCCCCCACGGCCGACGATCGCTACGTCTTCACCGACGATTTCCGCCGCTTCGCGACCGGCCGCCCGCTCGTCGACGAAAGCGGGCTCGACATCCTCGATTGCTCGGCCCTGAGCGGCCCGGCGCGGATCGACCTCGCGCCGGGTGCGCGCTCGCGCATCGCGGGCGGGTCGCTGGAGCTCGCGCCCGCGACCCTGATCGAGATCGCCATCGGCGGCGCGGGCGACGATCTGCTCTCGGGCAACGCCGCCGACAACACGCTTCTGGGAGGCGCCGGTCGGGACCGGCTCCGCGGGCGCGGCGGCGACGACGTCTTGCGCCCCGGCCCCGGGGCGGACCGGGTCGAGGGCGGGGCGGGCCTCGATACGCTGTGGCTTTCCGGCCCGCGCTCGGCCTACGAGCTCGTCTTCGCGCGGCACGGGCTCGAGATCCGCGATCGCGCGGGCGAGGAGGGCGTCGATCGGGCGATCGGAATCGAGCGGATCCGCTTCGCCGACGGCACCTTCGACCTCGAGAGCCTCATCGTGGCGCCCTGAGCCCGGACCGTTCGGCGCGCGCGAGCCGGTGCGCTCGCCAGAAGATGAACAGACCGGAACCGACGACGAGCACGGCGCCCAGGATCATCGCGGCGCTCGGGACGTGGTGCCAGAGGAGGTAGCCCGTGAGCATGGACACCGGCACCGAGACGTAGCGGACGGGCGCCACCACGGAGAGCTCGGCCATGCGCACCGCCCGCACGAAGCCCTGCATGCCGAGGGCGTAGAGGAAAGCGCAACCGACGAGCCCGGCGAGCTCCGCCGTGCTCGGCATCGGCCAGCCCGCGGGCGAGGTGAGAAAGCCGCTTCCCGCGACCATGCCGGTGGTCGCGATCGAGACCGCGGCCGTGGGCACGCCCGCCGGGATGCGCCGGGTGACGAGATCGCGCACCACACTCGTCGCGGCCGCGGCGAGCGGCAGCAGCACGGCCGGGCTCCACGTCCCTTGCGGCGCGGCGGCGAGCGCCACGCCCGCGAAACCGACGAACACCGCCGTCCAACGCCGCCAGCCCACGGGCTCGCCCAGGACCAGGGCGGCGGCGACGGTGAGAAGAATGGGGGCGGAGAAGAACAGGACCATCGCGTCGGCCAGCGGCAGAGCGGCGATCCCGGCCAAGAAGAACCAGCTCGTGATCGTTTCGGAGAGCGCGCGCGCGAGCACGGGAGGGGAAAGACAGGCCCACCACGCGGCCCGCGGCCGAGCGAGGAGGGCGAAGAGCGCGAGGACGAGAAGGCCACGCAGGGCCATGATCTCCCCGATCGGCAGCCGTTCGGCGAGGAGCTTCACGATCGTGTCGTTGAGCGTGAAGGCGGTCATGGCCCCGGCCATGACGACGGCACCTTCGAAATTGGCCCGCGGCGTGCTCACGAGCCGGCCACCGCGCGCGGACCGCCCGCGCGGGCGCGCTCGCTCCGCCAGATCGCGAGGCCGGAAAAGACGATCAGAGCGACCCCGATCGCCGCCGCGGGATCCGGCGTCTCGCCGAAGACGAGGTGGCCGAGAACGTAAGAGAGCGGCACGGAAGCGTATTTGAAGGGCTGCAGCACGGCGACCTCGGCGGTGCGGGTGGCGGCGACGTAGCTCCAGAAGGCGAGCGTGACGGTGAGCGCGGCGACGGCGACGCCCGCGAGAAACTCCGGGGTCGGCGTCCGCCAGGACCAAGGCGCAACCAGGGCTCCGAAGGCGAGGAGCGCGAGGGTGGTGGCGAACACGACGGTGCGGTTGTCGAGACGGGCCGGCAGGCGACGGGCGAGGAGGTCGCGGCCGGCGATGGCCGAAGCGGCGAGCAGGGGCAACAACGCCTCCACCCCGTAGCCGCCGCCCCCCGGCCGCACGATCAGGAGCACGCCCGCGAAGCCCGCGAGCACCGCCGACCAGTGGCGGCGGTCGACCCGCTCGCCGAGGAGGGGACCGGCGAGGGCGGTGAGGAGAACGGGCGAGACGAAGAGGATCGCGACCGCATCGCCCAAGGGCATGAGCGCGAGCGCGGCGAAGAAGAAGGCGGTGACCGCGATCTCGAAAGCCGAGCGGGCGAGAAGGAGGGGATGGCCGAGCCCGCGCGGCACCGGAGGCTCCCCGCGCCGGCGCAGGACGACGAGGAGAAGAAGGCAGAAAAGGGAGCGGAAGAGGACGATCTCGCCCACCGGGAAGTCCCGCGCGAGGGCTTTGACGATCGTGTCGCCGAGGGCGAAGAACAGCGAGGAGGCGAGGACGAGCGCGATCGCGCGCGCGTTCGCCGAACCGGGCGAGGCGGGAGCGGTCACGGGGCCGGCGGGCTTTCCGGGCTCGGGCAACGGACGCCCGCGAGCCTGCCCGAGCGTGCGGCGACGCGAAAGCGCGCGAGCGCCGACGTGGTTTGCACCGGGGACGGCCCGGGCCCGGCGCGGCGGCGAAGCCCGCGACGAGGCCGGTCGCGCCGGGGGATCGCGGGCGCGAAGATCGGTGTCGGCGCGCGTTCGCGGCGGTTTTCGCCACCCGGCGACGACCGCCGCGGGCCTCGGTCGCGCCGCGGAGCCGAGCGAACGATCGGCAAGCGGAGCGGTCGCGTACCGCCATCGCCCGCCGCACCGTCGGGCCCCCGAGCTCCGCGAGGGCGGGCCGCCCCGCGACGGCACGCCGGCGGTCGCCGGCCGTATTTCTTAACCGGTCGGGGCCGATGCGCCCGCGGGGAGCGCGCGCCCGTCGCCGGCTTCGGGATCGGCGGCGAGCTGCGCGCCGATCCGGCGCACCGTCTCGATCGGCACGAGATCGTCCCCGCCGTCGTCGGCGACGGAGCGGTCGCGGCGATCGGGCGTCCTTTCCGCGACGCCGGGATCGTCTTCGACCGTCGC
>JANXAZ010000001.1:0-41013 GCA_025062095.1 Geminicoccaceae bacterium | reverse complement strand
ACCATCGGCGGAGCCGAGGCGGGGCGGATCGAAGCGGCCGAGTTCGTCTCCAGCCGGCATCCGGGTCGACGCTCGGTGCTCGATGCGGAGCCCTTCGTCGCGACCCGAAAGGTCGGTTCGCTGCGCGCGCCGAGACGGCGCGCCGCTCGAAGAGGTCGTCCACTGCGTCGCTTCCGTTTTCCTTCTACGAGCCGTCGAGTCTTCACGGGCGGATCCGGCGACGACCGGCCCCGAGAGCGCGGCCCCTCGCGCGCTCGTTTCCTCTTTCGCCCCGTGATCTCTCGCGTTCTCCTTCCCCGCGCCCGCGCGCGGGGTCCCGCCGCGGCGGTTCGCGCGATCCGGACGCCCGGCTCCTGCGACCTCGCGCTCTTTTCCCGGGGGCTCCGCGCGAGGGTCCGCATGCCCCCGGGGCGCGGTCTTCCTCCTGCCGGGCTCAGGGCGCGAGCGGGCGCAGGTGGGCGTGCCAGCGGCGCTCGAGGAGCTTGACCAGGCCCACGATCGCGAAGGTCAAGGCCATGTAGAACAGAGCCGCGGTCAAGAAGGCCTCGTAAGGACTGTAATAGCGGGAATTGACGATGCGCGCGGCGGCGGTGAGATCGACGATCGTCACCGTGCTCGCGACCGCGCTTCCGTGCAGCATGAAGATCATCTCGTTGCCGTAGGCCGGAAGCGCCCGCCGGAAGGCGGACGGCAGCACGATCCGGCGCAGCACGAGCCGACGCGACATGCCGAGCGCGCGCGCCGCCTCGATCTCGCCCACCGGTGTCGCCAGGATCGCCCCGCGCACGATCTCGGCCGTGTACGCCGCGGTGTTGAGGGTGAAGGCGAGGAGCGCGCAGAACCAGGCCTGCGAGAAGAGCGGCCAGAGCGAACTCTCGCGGACGAAGGCGAACTGTCCGGCACCGTAATAGATCATGAAGAGCTGCACGAGAAGCGGTGTACCGCGGAAGAAATAAGTGTAGAGCCAGACCGGATAGTTGATCAGCGGATTGCGGCTCGTGCGGGCGAGCCCCAGGGGCACGGCGACGACCAGACCGAGGGCGAGAGAGGCGAAGGTGAGCCACAGGGTGGTCCAGGTACCGCGCACATAAAGCGGAAGATTCGCGACGACGATTTCGAGGTCGATCATGCGGGACGGGCTTCGCCACGGCGGGCCCAGCGCTCGGCCGCGGCGAGGAGCAGCGTGGACACCGTGGTCAGCGCCAAGAAGACGAGCGCCACCGCGAAATAGAAGGTGAAGGGCTGGCGCGTGGCACCGGCGGCGAGCGCGGCCTTGCGCACCATGTCGTCCAGACCGATGACCGACAACAGCGCGGTCGCCTTCAACAGCACGAGCCAATTGTTGCCGACACCGGGCAAGGCGTGGCGGAGCATCTGCGGCAGAAGGATCCGGCGCAGGACGAGAAACGGCCCCATCCCGAAGGCGCGCGCGGCTTCGAGCTGACCTGCGGGGACGGCGAGGATCGCACCGCGGAAGGTCTCGGCCATATAGGCGCCGTAGATGAAGCCCAAGGTGAGCACGCCGGCGGCGAAAGGCCCCACGTCGACGTGCTCCCAGCCCATGCGCGCGGTGAGATCGTTCACGAGCATCTGGCCGCCGAAGAAGACCAAAAGCATGAGCACGAGGTCGGGGACGCCGCGGATCAGCGTCGTGTAAGCACCGGCGAGGACGCGCAACGGCACCGAGGAGGAGAGCTTGGCGAGCGCGCCCAAAAGGCCGAAGAGGATGGAGAGCAGAAGACCGGCGAGCGCCGCGCGGAGGGTGAGCACGGCGCCCTCGAGAATCGAGGGACCGTAGCCCTGGAGGTCGAGCACGGTCGCTCCGCCGGCCTTCTCGCCTCAGCCGCCGTAGATGTCGAAATCGAAATATTTGCGCGCGATGGCATCATAGGTACCATCCGCGCGGATCGCCTTGATCGCCTCGTTCAAGAGCTTCTTGAGGTCCTGGTCTTCCTTGCGCACGGCGATCCCGGCACCTTCGCCGAACCATCTGGGATCGCGCAGCTCGGGTCCGACGAACTCGAAGTCCTTGCCCTTTTCGGTCTTCAACAGGCCTTCGAGGAGCGCGATCGAATCGGCGAGCAAGAGATCGAGACGACCCGCGATCATGTCCAGGTTCGCCTCGTCCTGCGTGCCGTAGCGGACGATCTCGACCGTATCGCCGTAATTGTCGGTGAGGTAGTTGTCGTGGATGGTCGCCCGCTGGACCCCGATTTTCTTGCCTTTCAGACCCTCTCTGGTGATCTCGATTCCCGATCCCTTCTTGCGGACGAAGCGCGCCGGTGTCTGGTAATACTTATCGGTGAAGTCGACCTTTTTCTTGCGCTCTTCGGTGATCGACATCGAGGCGACGATGGCGTCGAACTTCTTGGCCAGGAGCGCGGGGATCATGCCGTCCCAGTCCTGCAGCACGAGCTCGCATTCCGCGCCGATCTTGGCACACAGCGCATAAGCGATGTCGATGTCGAAGCCCTCGAGCTTGCCCTGCGGATTGATCCAGGAAAAGGGCGGATACGCCCCTTCCACGCCGATGCGGATCTTCTTCCACTCCCGGGCCTCGGCACCGCCCGGCGCGACGAACCAGGCGACGGCCGCCGCGACGAGGAACAGACGGCGGATCATGCGCGCCTCCCCAAGCGAACCTCCGAAGCGAGCAAGCGCCGGCCCCGCGGCCCCGTCAAGCGTCGAACCCTCAGCGCGGATCGATGTCGAAGCGGAAATAGGCCTTGGCGATGCGCGCGTGCTCGCCTTTCGCCCGGATGCGCTCCAAAGCGGCGTCGAGCTTGGCGAGGAGCTCCTGGTTGCCCTTGCGCACGACGATCCCGGCTCCCTGGCCGAACCACACCGGATCCACGAAGTTCGGTCCGCACAGCTCGAACGCCGCTCCGTCCGCGCCTTCGAGCGCCGCGCGCTGCAGCGCCATGGCATCGGCGAGCACGAGCTCGACCTTCCCTTCTTTGAGCGCCGCCACCGCCTGGGGCAGGGTCTCGAAGCGCAGGATCCGCGCCTCTTCACCGAAGCGCGCGGTCGCGAACCGGTCGAACGTCGTCGCCGCCTGCACCCCGATCCGGCGGCCGCCGAGCCGACCCGGTTCGGCCTCGACCCCGCCGCCCGCGCGGCACAGGAAACGCGCCGGGATGTGGTAGTATTTCTTGGTGAAATCCACCGTCTGGCGGCGGCTGTCGGTGATCGAGACCGAGGCCACGATCGCGTCCGCCTCGTTCCACAAGCGCGGATCGACCCCGATCACCGCGTCCTGGATCACCGCCCAGGGCCGTTGCACGAACTCGCAACGCATCGCGAGCTCGGCGCACAGAGCGCGCGCGATGTCGATGTCGAAGCCCTTGAGCCGGCCTTTGCCGTCCGTCTCGCTGAAGGGCGGATAAGCCCCTTCGACCGCGACCCGCAGCACCGGGCCCGCGGGCACCGGCGCTTGGGGCCGCACCGCGGCGAGCCGAGCGGGTCGCTGCGCGCGTCCGTCCTCGGTCCGCGCCTCTTTGCGCGCGGTGCGCGCGGGCTTCGCGGTCGCCGGCTCGGCCTTGGCGGCCGCCGGCGTCCACGGCTTTTTGGGCACGGGCGCCGGCGCCTCGGCAGCGAAGGCGAAAGCGCGCGCAGCGAGCGCGAGAACGACCGTGACGGCCAGAAGACGACCGAGGCGCATCGAGCGGACTCCCACCAGCGGTCGAGGTTGTCTTCCCGGATCCGCGCCTCGCGTCAAGCGTGCCCGATCCGACGCGCGCGCGCGCCGTGACCGGCGAGGAACTGGCGCAGGCGCGCCGAGCGCGGTCGGCCGAGCACCTCCGCGGGCGGCCCCCGTTCCTCGATGCGCCCCTCGTGCAAGAACAGCACTTCGCTCGCGACTTCCGCCGCGAAGCCGATCTCGTGGGTGACGACGAGCATGGTGCGGCCCTCGAGCGCGAGATCCCGCATCACCTTGAGGACTTCGCCCACGAGCTCGGGATCGAGGGCCGAGGTCGGCTCGTCGAACAACAGCACCGCGGGCTCCATGGCGAGCGCGCGGGCGATCGCCGCGCGCTGCTGCTGCCCTCCCGAGAGCTGGGCGGGGTAGTGGTGGCGCTTCTCGAAAATGCCGACCTTGGCGAGGAGCGCTTCCGCGCGCTCGACCGCCTCGCGCTTGGGAAGCCCGAGAACGTGCACCGGGGCCTCGATCACGTTCTCGAGCACGGTCATGTGCGACCACAAGTTGAACTGCTGGAAGACCATGCCCAGGCGCGTGCGCGCCCGTTCGACTTGCCGGCGATCGGCGGGGACGAGCCGACCGCGCCGGGGCACGAGCCGGATCTCCTCTCCGGTCACCCGGATCCTTCCGGCATCGGGCAGCTCGAGCAGGTTGATGCAGCGCAGAAGCGTGCTCTTGCCCGAGCCCGAGGCGCCCAGAAGAGCGATGACGTCGCCTTTGTGGGCGCGGAGCGAGACCCCCTTGAGGACTTCGAGGGAACCGAAGGCCTTGCGGACGTCCTCGACTTCGAGCGCGGGGGTTTCCTCGGCCGCCATGGCGGCGCACGGCTCCTCCCGGAAGAGGCTCCGCGGAGCGCCGGGCCCTTGTCAAGGCGTTTCGGGGATCACTCGGCGGCCACGGCGAGGGTCGGCCGGATCCCCAGAGCGGCGCCGACGGCCTCGGCCAGGGCCGGCTCGACCCGGGCGAACAGGGCGAGCTGACGGCGCGCGACGAACTCCGGCACGCCCGCCATGGCACGGGCGAGGTTGCCGACCAGACGCGCCCGCTCCTCGGGCTCGAGGGAACGCAGGAACGCCCGCGGCTGGGCGAAGTCGTCCTCGTCCTCCCGCCGCGCGCGCCGCACCGTCGGCCGCGGCCGGGGTTCGCCCTGCTCCGGGCCGGGCACCGGGCCGTCGAAAGAATTCGGCTCGTAAAAAGCGTCGGGGTTTTTCGTGTTGTTGTCGAAAAAGCGCATCGCCCCGTCCTTGTGGTAGTGGTGGACGGGACAGCGCGGGGCGTTGATCGGAAGCGCGGCGTAGTGGGTGCCGAGACGATAGCGCTGGGCATCGGCGTAGGCGAACAAACGGGCCTGCAGGACCGGATCCGGGCTCGGGCCGATGCCGGGGACGAAATTGCCGGGGTCGAAGGCGGCCTGCTCGACTTCGGCGAAGTGATTGTCCGGGTTGCGGTCGAGCTCGAGAACGCCGACCTCGATCGCCGGATGCTCGTGCTCCGGCCAGAGCTTGGTGGGGTCGAAGGGATCGAAGGGCAGCCGCTCGGCCTCGGCCTCGCTCAGGATCTGCACGCGCAGCCGCCAGCGGGGGAACTCGCCGCGCTCGATCGCCTCGAACAGCGCCCGCGCGAAGGCGTCGCGATCGCCACCGATCAGCCGTTCGGCCTCGGCATCGGTCAAGAAACCCCGCCCCTGCAGGCTCTCGAAGTGGAACTTGGCCCAGAAGCGCTCGCCCTTGCGGTTCCACAGGGCGAAGGCGTGCACCCCGAACCCGTCCATGAAGAACGGGGCGCGAGGGATCCCGTGGTCCGAATAGAGCAGCAGCAGCGCGTGCAGCGTCTCGGGGCAGAGCGAGAAGAAGTCCCACATCGCCGCGGGCGAGCGCAGATGCGAGCGCGGATGGCGCTTGCGGGCGCGGGCGAGGTCGGGGAACTTGGCCGGATCGCGCACGAACGAGACGGGAAGGTTCGAGCCGACGAGATCGAAGTTCCCCTCCTCGGTGTAGAACTTGACCGCGAAGCCGCGCGGATCGCGCTCGAGATCCGCGGATCCCTGCTCCCCGCTCATGCTCGAGAAGCGCACGAGACACGGGGTGCGCTTGCCGACCTTGGAGAAGAGCGCGGCGCGGGTGAAACGCGAGAGCTCGTTGGTGACCGTGAAGGAGCCGTGGGCACCGAAGCCCTTGGCGTGGACCACGCGCTCCGGGATCCGCTCTCGGTTGAAATAGCAGAGCTCTTCGAGGAGCGCGCGGTCGAAGCGGGGCACCTCCTCCGGACCCGAAGCGCCCGCGCGCCGCGCCACGGGCGCACCGGATACGGTCGTGAGCGTCGGCCGACCGGTCATTCCTCCCCCCGAGCGGTCGCTTCGCCCGCCGCCTGCGCACGGGCGGCGACCCGACGTTGTCATGGACCCTTGACGAATGCGGGTCAAATCGATTGTTTCGAACCGAACGATAGGCTCCGTCTATGGCTTTCGCGGTCAGCCTGCGCGATCTCAGCTATCTCGTCGCGGTCGCCGAGACCGGCCAGTTCGGCGAGGCGGCGCGGCGCTGTCACGTGAGCCAGCCGACGCTCAGCATGCAGCTCAAGAAGCTCGAAGAGCGCTTCGGCGCGGCACTGTTCGAGCGCGGGCCCCGCGGTGCGGTGCCCACGCCCCTGGGCGAACGGGTGATCGCCCAGGCGAAGATCGTCCTGCGCGAGGTCGCGCGGCTCGAGGAACTCGCGCGCGGCGACGGCGACCCCTTCGCCGGTCCGCTCAGGCTCGGGGTGATCCCGACCTCCGGACCCTATCTCCTGCCGCTCGTCCTGCCCGGGCTCAAGCAAGCCTACCCGCGCTTGCGCCTCGTCTTGCGCGAGGCCACCACCGCCCGGCTGCTCGTCCAGCTCGCCCAGGGCGAGCTCGACGCCGCGATCCTCTCCCCTCCCTTCGACGGACGCGGGCTGGCGAGCGCCCCGATCGGCCGCGAGGCCATCGTCGTCGCCCTTCCGCCCGGCCATCCCCTGGCCGCGCGCGCCCGGCTCGAGCCCCGAGAGCTCGCGGGCGAGCCGCTCATTTTGCTCGAGGACGGGCACTGCTTCCGCGATCAGGCGCTGCGGCTGAGCGAGCGGCTCGGGCTTTCGCCGCACGCGGAGGTGCGGGCGAGCAGCATCGAGAGCCTGAGGCAGATGGTGAGCGCGGGCACGGGACCGGCTCTTCTGCCCGCCTTCGCCACCCTGGGGCCCTTCGCCCAGGGCGCGCCGATCGCGGTCCGCCCGCTCGACCACCCCGAGGCCGCGCGCGGCCTCGCGCTCGTCTGGCGCAAGAGCTCGCCGCTCGGGGCCGCCTTCACCGAGCTCGCGGGCGAGCTTCGCGCCCTGCTCGCGGCGGTCGCTTCTCGGAGCGAAAGCCGAGTGCGAACGGAACGGGGCCCGAGTGCGGAGGAGTAGCGCACCGGACGCGCCCGGTGGTGCCCGCGCGCCCGGCGAAAGGAGGTCGCCGAGCCGGTGCGCGAGGCCTGCGATCGGCGATCACTCGCGCACGAGCGCGCGGCCGATGACGACCGACGGGTCCCTTCCTCGCGCGGAAGGCCGCAGGAGATCGAACCGGCGCGGTCGGCGGCCGCGTCGCCCGCGAAAGCGGAAGGAAGCGGTGCCGAAGCCGGGCGCGAGCGGGGCGCGACCGAGGGCGCGAGCCGCGGCCGTGCCCGCTCACCCGGAGCCCGCGAGCGCCCGCTCGATCGCGCGCGCGATCTCGGGCGCTTCGGGCTCCACGCTCGACGGCCAGACGGCGACCGCGCGCCCCTGGCCGTCGATCAGGTATTTGTAGAAGTTCCAACGCGGTCCCGCCCGCTCCCCGAGCTCGCGCCGCAGCCAGAGGAAGAAGGGATGCGCATCGGGCCCGCGCACCCGCACTTTTTCCGTCATCGGAAAATCGAGCGCGAAGTTCGTCTCGCAGAACGTCTTGATCTGGGCGTTGGTCCCCGGCTCCTGGTTGAAGTCGTTGGACGGCACGGCGAGCACGACGAGCCCGCGCTCGCGATAGCGCGTCCACAGGCGCTGCAGCGCCGCATACTGGTAGGTGAACCCGCACAGGCTCGCGGTGTTCACGACGAGAAGCGGCCGGCCGCGGAACCGCGCGAGCGGCAAGGGCTCGCCCTCGATCGAGACGAAGGCGAAGGCGTAGGCACCCTCCCCGGCCGCCCCTTGCCCGGCCGCCGTGCGGCTCGGCGCCAGACCGACGAGAAAAGCGAAGAGCAAGGCGAGCGTAGCGCGCATCGCGCGGTTCTCCCCGAAGCGATCACGGGCCCGACGGACGTGGAAAATGGAAGCGGGAACGGCATTTTCTACGCCGCGGCGGCGGTCGCGAGCGGGGCCGGTCGACCGGGGGTGTGCATGCGGGATCTCCTCATCGCCGCGCTCTTCTTCCTCGGCACGCATCTCGGCATCCCCAACAGCCCCTTGCGCGCCCAGCTCGTGGCGGCGATCGGCGAACGCGCTTATCGGGTGCTCTTTTCCCTCGTCGCGCTCGCGGCCCTGGGTTGGCTCGTCCACGCCTGGCGCGCCGCGCCTTTCGTGCCGCTGTGGACGCCCGGGCCGGTGCTGCGCCGGTTGCCGCTTCTCGCGATGCCCTTCGCCTGCCTTCTGTTCGTGTGCGCGCTCACGCAGCGCAATCCGACCGCGCTCGGCCAGGCACCCGACCCCGACGCGGCCGAACCGGCGCGCGGGATCGTCCGGATCACCCGTCATCCGATGATGTGGGCGGTGGCGATCTGGGCCGCGGTCCACGTCCTCGCCAAGGGCGATTTCGCCTCTTCGATCTTCTTCGGCAGCTTCCTGCTCCTGGCGCTCGCCGGCGCCGCGGCGATCGACGCGCGCCGGACCGAGGCGCGGCCGCCGGGCTGGGGGGTGTTCTTGCAGCGGACTTCCAACCTCCCGTTCCGCGCCGTCCTCGAGCGGCGCCAGAGGCTCGTCCCGAGCGAGATCGGGCTTCCTCGAGCGGTCGCCGCGCTCGCCCTCTACGTCGCCCTGATCTGGCTCCACCCGCGGCTGTTCGGCGTCGCCG
Source organism: Geminicoccaceae bacterium (assembly GCA_025062095.1). Classification (GTDB taxonomy): domain Bacteria; phylum Pseudomonadota; class Alphaproteobacteria; order Geminicoccales; family Geminicoccaceae; genus JANXAZ01. Next base: position 32,281 of record JANXAZ010000001.1, on the reverse strand, counting down.
CGATCCCCTGAGCGAGGGCGGCGCGCGGGACGCCGTCCCGGCCTTCGCGGCGCGAGGCGTTCACGAAGTTTCAACCATCGCGTGCGAGGCTCGAGGCGTACGGATCGACACGAGCGATGGTGGCGGCCGCCCTGTTCTGCCTGGTCTCGGTGCTCGCGCTTCTGGTGGGAGCGCGCGCCCGCATGCGCGTCCCCTCGCTCGCGCGCCTTCTGGGCGGTGCCGGCGCGCGCGCCGCGCGCGCCCCTTCTCGGCATCTCCGCTCAGCCGAAGAAGAACAGCAGGGTGCGGAGGAAGGCGTAGGCGAGACCGATGGCGAGGGTGGCATAGGCCACCGGCAACGCCCAGCGTCGCAGGCGCGGGTCGATCCCTTTCTGCCCGCCGAGCAACCAGAAAAGAACGGCGAGCAGCGCGACGAGCGCGAAGAAGCGTCCTTCGTCCATTCCCGGGCGTGCCGCCGATGCGCTTCAGTCGATCTCGTCGATCGACACCCACCGGCGCTCGCGCGCGGACAGCAGGATCGCGTCCACGACCCGCTGGATCTCGTAGGCCTCGCGGAAATCGGGCCGGAAGGCGGGGCCGCCGCCCATCGCCATGGCGATGTCCTTGACCTCGATCGCCTTGATCTCGTTGAAGCCGAGCTGATGCGCGGGTGCGGGCAGAAAGGCGGCGTAGTCGACGTGATCGGGACCGGCGGGGATCTCGACGTAACCTTCGCGACCGGCCTTTTGGCCTTTGACGAACAGCCTGAGCTCGTTCATCCGCTCCATGTTCAAGAGGATCGAACCTTTGGAGCCGGTGAGCTCGAAGGCGAGGTACATCTTGCGCCCCGTGGCCACCCAGGAGGCCTCGATCGTGCCCGTGGCGCCGTTGGCGAAGCGCACGAGAGCGCGGGCCTCGTCGTCCACCTCCACCGGCCGCACCGGTGCACCGCCTCGGGTGATCGCCCGTTCGGTCACCACCGTGTCGACGTCGGCGACGAGCTCGTCGATGGGGCCGACGATGAAGCGGGCCATGGCGATGATGTGCGATCCGAGATCGGCCACCGCCCCCGCCCCGCCCGCGGGATCGAGGCGCCACGACCAGGGCACGCCCGGATCGCTCATGTAATCCTCGGCGTGGATGCCGCGGAAGTTCCACACCTCGCCCACCTCGCCCGAGGCGACGAGCTCGCGCGCCAGGCGCGTCATGGGGTTGCGCAAGTAGTTGAAGCCGACGAAAGTGGACAGCCCCATCCGCTCCGCGGCTTCGGTGAGCTCGCGCGCGTCCGCGGCCGAAGGCGCCAGAGGCTTTTCGCAATAAACCGCCTTGCCCGCCTCGATCGCGGCGAGCGCGATCTCCTTGTGGAGCGCGTTCGGCGTGGTGATGTCGACGAGATCCACCTCCGGATCGCGGACGACGTCGCGCCAGTCGCCGGTCGCGCGCGGGATCGCGAGCTGGCGCGCCGCCTGCGCCGCCAGCTCCTCGGTCCGGTCGGCGAGGACGACGATCTCCGGCCGCACCGGGAGTTCGAACACGAGCGGTGCGATCCGCCAGGCGAGAGCGTGGCTCCTGCCCATGAAGCCGGAGCCCACGAGCCCGATCCGCAAGGGCCGGATCATGCGAGGACCTCCGGATTCGCGACGACGCTCCGATCGAGCCGACCGTCGAGCGCGGCGAGCAGGTTCTCGGCCGCTTCGAGGGCCATGCGCCGCGCCGATTCGGCGGTGATCCCCGCGACGTGCGGCGAAAGGAGGAGACCGGGAACGCCGAGGAGCGGATCGGAAGCCGGAAGCGGCTCGCGCGCGAACACGTCGAGCGCCGCACCGGCCAACCTCCCCCCGCGCAACGCCCGCGCCAGGGCCTCCTCGTCGACGATGCCGCCGCGCGCGGTGTTCACGAGAAACGCCGTCGGCTTCAGGCGCGCGAGCCGCTGCGCGTCGAACATGCCCCGCGTCTGCGGCGTCGACGGACAATGCAGCGAGACCGCGTCGACCTCGGGTAGGACCGCGTCGAGATCGGCGACCGAGGTGCAGCCGGCGGCGCGGATCCGTTCCGCGCAGACGTACGGATCGTATGCGAGCACCCGCATCTCGAAGGCGAGGGCGCGGGCGGCGACGCGCGCACCGATGCGCCCGAAGCCGACGACGAGCAGCGTCTTGCCGGCGAGCTCGACCGCCGTCCGGTGGTATCGGGCCGCCCAATCGCCCGCGCGCACCGCTTCGTCCCAGGCACGGGTCGATTTGGCCAGAGCCAGGAGCTGGGCGAAGGCGAACTCGGCGACCGAGGTCGCGTTCGCGGTCGCGGTCACGGTCACCGGGATGCGCCGGCGCGAGGCTTCGGCGAGGTCGATGTTGTCCACCCCCACTCCGTGCTTGGCGATGACCCGCAACCGAGGCGCGCGCGCGATCCGCGCCGCCGGCAAGGGCGCGGTGCGGACGATCACCGCATCGGCTTCGGGCAGGTCGCGATCGATCCCCGCCTCGTCGGTCTCGTCGAGCGCGACGAGCTCGACCTCCGGGCGCGCGCGCAGCCGTGCGAGGCCCGCTTCGTGGACGGCACCGAGCAGGAGCACCCGCACCACGGCGTCCGCCTCAATAGGACGTACTCTTCGGTGCCTCGACCGCCGCGCCCATCTCTTTGACGAGCTCGGTCGCTTTCATGACCAGGATGCGGGCGTCCGAAAGCAGCGTCGCGAAATGCAGACCTTTGGCGATCATCGCCTTCGCGTAAGTCGGCGCACCGCAGTGCATGCCGACGAAGAGACCGAAACGGCGCGCGGTGGCGATGATCCGCTCGACTTCGCGCACGACCGCGGGCTCGGTCGGATCGAGCGTCGGTGTATAACCCATCGAGAGGGCGAGATCCGCCGGACCGATGTAAACACCGTCGAGCCCCGGGGTGGAGAGGATTTCCTCCAGGTGATCGAGGGCCTCCACCGTTTCGATCATCGCGAGCGCGAGGATCTCCTCGTTGGCCCGGGCGCCGTAGTCGGATCCGAGCGCGACGAGCGCCCGGGTGGGACCGAAACTGCGCTGACCGGCCGGTGCGTAGCGGCAGAAGGAGACGAATTCCTCGGCTTGCGCGCGATCGTTGATCATCGGGCAGACGATGCCCATCGCCCCGGCGTCGAGGAGCTTCATGACGATCCCCGCCTCGCGCCAGGGAACGCGGGCCAGCGGGACGACGGGAGTGGTCCCGATCGCCTGGAGCATGGCCACGGCCGCCTGATAGTCGACGAGGCCGTGCTGGAGATCGATGGTGAGGCTGTCGAAACCGCAATGAGCCATGAGCTCGGCGGCGAAGGCGCTCGGGATCGCGCACCAGCCGTTGACGGTGGCGATGCCCTGCTTCCACTTTCTCTTGAGCGTGTTCTCGCGCACCGGCGCGCTCCTTCGGGCTGCGGCGGGCAGGCTAGGCGGGAGGTTCCGCCCTGTCCAGGCGAGGGACGCGATCCCGACCGGGCGCGAAAAGGAGGCCGGTCTTGAGCGGATTTCATGGCCTCGTGCTTCTGGCGGCGCTGCTCCTGGCGATCCCCGCGGCCGGGCGGGAGTTGCGCATCGGGATCACCCAGTTCCCCTCCAATCTCCATCCCAACATCGACTCGATGGCTGCCAAGAGCTACGTGCTCGGCCTCGTCCAACGTCCGCTCACCACCTACGATCGGGACTGGAAGCTCGTGTGCATGCTGTGCACGGAGCTGCCGACGTTCGAGAACGGCGGTGCCGTGCGCGAGAGGACGCCCGAGGGCAAAGAGGGCGTCGCGCTCACCTATCGCTTGCGTCCGGATCTCTTCTGGGGCGACGGAGTTCCCGTCACGAGCGAGGACGTGCGCTTCACTTGGGAGGTCGGGCGCCATCCGCTCTCCGGGGTGACGAACGCCGAACTCTATCGGCGTATCTGGAAGATCGACATCCTCGACGAGCGTAGCTTCACCCTGCACGTCGATCGCGTGACCTTCGATTACAACGCCATCGGCTTCGGTCTTCTGCCCGCCCATCGCGAACGCGCGATCTTCGCCGCCGATCCCGCGACCTATCGCAACCGCACGCTCTTCGACACCGCGCCCACCGATCCCGGGCTCGCGTTCGGACCTTATCGGATCGTGGCGGTCACGCCCGGCAGCCGCATCGAGCTCGCCCGCAATCCCGCCTGGCGCGGCCCCGCTCCCGCCTTCGAGCGCATCATCGTGCGGGCGATCGAGAACACCGCCGCGCTCGAGGCCAATCTCCTCTCGGGCGAGATCGACATGATCGACGGCACCCTCGGCCTCGCCCTCGACCAGGCCCTGGCCTTCGAGAAGCGCCACCGCGACCGCTTCACCGTCTTCTTCAAGCCCGGGCTCGTCTACGAACACATCGATCTGAGGCTCGATCATCCGATCCTTTCGGACGTGCGGGTCCGGCGAGCGCTCCTGCTCGCTCTCGATCGCGAACTCTTGGTGCGCGAGCTCTTCGAGGGTCGCCAGCCGGTGGCCCATTCCTTCGTGAGCCCGCTCGACCGCATGCTCGCCGCAGAGCTGCCGCGCTGGCCTTTCGACCCGGAGCGCGCCGCCCGGCTGCTCGAGGAGGCGGGCTGGCGGCTCGGACCGGGCGGGATCCGGCGCAACGCCCGCGGCGAACCGTTGCGGCTGGAATTCCAGACCACCGCCGGCAACCGCTCGCGCGAGCTGGTCCAGCAGGTGCTGCAGGGCATGTGGCGCAAGCTCGGGATCGAGGTGACGATCAAGAACGAACCACCGCGCGTGCTCTTCGCGGAGACGCTCGGCAAGCGGCGCTTTTCGGGCATGGTCATGTTCGCCTGGATCTCGAGCCCGGAAAACGTCCCCCGTTCCGTCTTGCACTCGAGCGAGATCCCGCGTCCCGAGAACAACTGGTCGGGCCAGAACTACACGGGCTTCGCCGATCCCGAGGTCGATGCCCTTCTCGATGCGATCGAAGTCGAGCTCGACGAGGAACGCCGGCGCGGGCTGTGGCATCGCCTCCAGACGATCTACGCCGAGCAGTTGCCGGCGCTTCCCCTCTACTTCCGCGCCGAGGCCCACGTTTGGCCGAAATGGCTGCAGGGGGTCGAACCCACCGGCCATCTCGCCCCCACCACGTTCTGGGTCGAGCACTGGCGCATCGCTTCTTGATTTCCGCCGGAGGCGGCGATCGGGGGCCGAGACCCGACACCGCGCGCCGGGCGCGGCGGGCTCGTCGGCTCTCCGGTCGCACCCGCCGCGATCGCGAAGGAGCGTCGAAAAAGCGGCTGCCGAGCCGGGCCTCGGTGACGCCGCCGGTGACGAAGACCGCTTCCGCCGGAGGGTGTCGTGCCGCGGCGCGCCCCGCCCGAGCGCGGCGATTCCCGGGACGATCGTGCCGATCACGAGTTCCCCCCCACGGAAGCCGCCCCGCCCGTACCACCCGCGACCGCCGGGACCGGAGCGCCGCGGAACGGAGGCCGAAGAGTCGCCGCCCAGCCGATCCACTCGGGGACAGGCGCACCCGTCCGCTCGGGCTATCCGACGCGAAACGCCCCTCGTACGAACCCTTCGGCGAGGCCGAGCTCGTCGCGCGCGCAGGCCTGGGCGATCCGATTGCGATCGGTGCGGGCGATCTCGAGGTCGTCGAGCGCGGAGCACGAGACGAGGGAGAAGGTCGGGGCTCCGCATCGCAGGCGACAACGGCGCCGATCCCGCCGCGATCTTCCCGGCCCCGCTCGGCACGATTGTCGGGCGGCCCGGTGCGCTGCCCGCATTCCGAGCCCGAAGTCGACTTCGGCGCCGAAGGCGCGACCGGGGGATGCGGAAGGATCTTTCCCGGAGCCGCGGTGCGCCGCCTGCGCCTCCGCCGGCCTCGCCGAGGGGGCCGGCGCGAGCGAAACGCGATCCGTGGCACGATCGGTGCGCGGATCATCGCCACGGCACGCGCGCCCCTCTTTATCGTGGTGCGTTCGCCGGGCGCGATCCCGAGCCCGCGCCCGCGTAGACGGTCGCCGCGGGACGCCGCGCGCGCCGAAGACGGAGGCGAGATCGGCGACGCGGGCGGCGCACACCGCCCGGGCTCCGAAAACCGGAAGTCACCGCCCGGCCCGGCGAGAAGCCGGGCGTGTCTCGACCCGAGCGGCACCGGGGCGGAACCGCGAAACGCCCTCGAGCGACGGATGCGCACGAAGCACGCTCGGCGGGCGAGGAGGATCGGGCGCGATCCACGAAGTCGAGGGCCCGGAAAAGCCGGCCGGGGGCACCCGCGGCCGGGCGCGGCCCGCACCGGTCGCCGATGCGGCCGGAACGAGCCGAGCAGGCCGCGCGAAACGAGAAAGGCGCGCTCGGCGGGTGCAGGGCCCGAAACCCTGCGCCTCTGTTCGCGCCTTTGCCCGCACTCTCCCTTCGCGGGGCCGACGGGACTAGGCTCGCCGCGCCGCATCGCGAACCGCGGCGGCTCGACGGGTGCGCGCATCGCCGAGCGGGTCGGAGGGATGGGGGCTTATCTCGTGCGCCGCGGGCTGGAGACGGCGGCCTCGATGCTGCTCGTGGCGTTTCTGTTGTTCGTGCTCGTCGATCTCATGCCGGGCGATCCCCTCGATCTCATGCTGCAGGCCGATCCCCGGCTCACGAGCGCCGACATCGCCCGCCTCAAGGCGCTCTACGGCCTCGACCGGCCTCTTCTGGAGCGGTTCGGCACGTGGCTTTCGGACGTCCTTCGCGGCGAATTCGGCTATTCGCGCCTCTATTCGGTGCCGGTGGCCGAGATCCTGTGGCCGCGGCTCGCCTCGACCCTCCTTCTTCTCGGTACGAGCCTGCTCTTCGCCGTCCTCGCGGCCCTTCCCCTCGGGGTGCTCGCCGCGCTGCGGGCGGGCTCGCTCCTCGACCGGATGCTCAACGTCTTCGCGTTTTTCGGCCTTTCGGTGCCCTCCTTCTGGCTCGCGCTTCTCGCGATCGTGGTCTTCGCCGTGCTCTTGGGTTGGCTTCCGGCCGGAGGCGAACCCGCGGAGCCGGGCCTCGTACCCGTGGTGCGGCACATGGTCTTGCCGGTGAGCGTGCTCGCCCTTCTCGCCTTCGCGCCCTTGTTCCGCTTCCTGCGGGCCGGGTTGCGCGAGGCCCTGCGCGAGCCCTTCGTCCGCACCGCCCGGGCCAAGGGAGCCGGGACCGCGCGGGTCGTCTTCTTCCACGCCTTGCCGCAGGCGACGCCCACGCTCGTGACGATCCTCGCCCTGCAGCTCGGAGGGCTGTTCTCGGGCGCGCTCGCGGTCGAGACCGTGTTCGGCTGGCTCGGGATGGGTCGCCTGATCTACGAGGCGATCATGGGCAACGACTATCACCTCGCCCTGGTCGCGGTTTGGGTCGGCACGGCGGCGGTGCTGCTCGCCAATCTCGCGGCCGATGTCCTCCATGCGCGGCTCGATCCGCGTGTCCGGCTCGGTTGAGACTTTTCCGGCGCAACCCCCGTCCGGCCGGCGGGTCCGGCCGCGGGGGATCGCGGCCCTCGCGGTGCTCTGCGTCCTCGCCCTGGTTTGCGCCTTCGGCCCGCCTCTGTGCCGGATGCTCGGGCTCGACGGCGAGAGCATCGACCTCGCGCGGCGGCTGGCGCCGCCGGGACCGCACGCGCCGCTCGGCACCGACGAGCTCGGCCGCGATCTTCTCGTGCGCTTGCTCGAGGGCGGGCGGATCTCGCTCGCCGTGGGCGTCGGCGGCGCGCTCGCCACGACGCTGCTCGGAACCCTTCTCGGCGTGTGGGCGGCGCTCGCCCGGGGCACGATCGACGCGCTCGTCATGCGCATCGGGGACGTCCTCCTCGCCCTGCCGCTTCTGCCGCTTCTGGTGGTGCTCGCGGCGCTCGATCCGGGCGAGCTCGGGCTGCCCGCAGAGCTCGATTCGACCGCGCTCGAAGTCGGGCGCATCGTTCTCCTCGTCGCTCTTTTCGGGTGGCCGGCCACGGCTCGGCTCGTGCGCGCCGGCACGCTTTCCCTCGAGAGCGCGGAGTTCGTGCGCGCCGCCCGTGCCCTCGGCGCCTCGCCGATGTGGGTGGCGCGCCGCCACCTCGTCCCCAATCTCGCCGGCCCCCTCGGCGTCGCCGCCGCCCTCGCCGCGGGCCAGGCGATCCTCGCCGAATCGGTGTTGAGTTTCTTGGGCCTCGGTATCCGGCCGCCGGCCGCCTCCTGGGGCAACATGTTGAGCCACGCGCAAGAGGTGATGTGGCAGGCGCCGCTCTTGGCGCTCTGGCCGGGGCTCGCGATCCTGCTCGCGGTGATCGCCTGGAACGCTTTGGGCGATGCGCTCGCCGAGCGGGCCGATCCGCGCGCCCGTCGCCGCTGAGCGCATCGGATCGGGAGAAAGAGAATGGATCTGCGCTTGTGCTACGTCACCTGCGCTTCGCCCGGCGAAGCCGAGCGGATCGGGCGCGCGCTCGTCGAGGCCCGCCTCGCCGCCTGTGCCAACGTCGTCCCCGGTGCGACCTCGATCTACCACTGGCAGGGCCGGATCGAGACCGCGCAAGAGACGATCCTCGTGCTCAAGACCCGTGCCGAGCTCGTCGAGCCGCTCGTCGCCGCGGTCAAGGAGCGGCACTCGTACAGCGTGCCCTGCGTGATCGCCCTGCCGATCCGCGAAGGCAACCCGGACTATCTCGCCTGGCTCGCAGCGGAGACGGCGAGCGGCGGCTCGGGCGAGCCCGCTGACAAAGAAGACAACTGATAGTAGAACAACCTCGCCGAGCGGCGGAACGAGGAGCCCTTGGCCGGTACGGTTCGATCCTCGGGGCGGGTCGCCTCCGCGCTCGCGCGCATCGCCGTGCGCGTGCTCGATGCCGTGCTCCCGCCTCTGTGCCTCTCCTGCCGTGCTCCGGTCGGTCGGCAAGGCGAGCTCTGTGCCGCGTGCTGGAGCGGGCTGCACTTTTTGCATCCGCCGTGGTGCGCGCGCTGCGGCCGCCCCCTGCCGCACGAGGGGCCGGACGCTCCGCTCTGCGCCGGCTGCGCCGCGCGCCCTCCGCCTTGGCGGTGCGGACGCGCCGCCCTCGCCTACGACGAGGCGAGCCGCGGCATGATCCTGCGCTTCAAGCACGCCGACCGGATCGAGGCGGCGCCGACCTTCGCCTCCTGGATGGCGGCGGCGGGCGCCGAGCTCTTGGCCGAGGCCGAACTCCTCGTGCCGGTGCCGGTGCACCGCTGGCGCCTTCTCGCCCGCGGCTACAACCAGGCGGCTCTGCTCGCCAAGCACCTCGCGCGCCTTTCCGGCGTTCCCTGGTCGCCGGACGTCCTCCTGCGCCGCCGCGCCACGCGCTCGCAGCAGGGGCTCTCGGCCACGGCGCGGCGCGCGAACGTGACCGCGGCGGCCTTCACCGTGCCCGCGCGGCTGCGCCACCGCCTGGAAGGTCGCGGGCTGCTCCTCGTCGACGACGTCCAGACCACGGGCGCCACGCTCAGCGCCTGCACGCGCGTACTCGCGGCCGCCGGAGCGGCGCGCGTCGACGTCCTCGTGCTCGCGAGGGTGGTGAAACCCGAGGCGACGCTTATATGAGCGTTGCGGAACCGTGACGGCGAAGGCGCGCCCGCGGCGATGGCGAAAGTCGAGATCTACACTTCGCCTTTTTGTCCTTATTGTTGGCGGGCGAAGCGCCTGCTCGCCGACAAGGGCGTGGCTTTCGAGGAGATCGATCTCTGGCGCGAACCGGAGCGGCGCGCGGAGATGATCGCGCGTGCGCAAGGGAGGACCACGGTGCCGCAGATCTTCATCGACGGTCGGGCGATCGGCGGCTCCGACGAGCTCTTCGCGCTCGAGCGGGCCGGAGAGCTCGACCGTCTGCTCGCGGGTGGGACGTCGTGATCCGCTTCGCCTTGCGCTGCAGCCGCGGCCACGAGTTCGAGGGCTGGTTCAAGAGCAACGCCGCCTACGACGAACAGCATCGGGCGGGACGGCTCGAATGCCCCCTGTGCGGCGATCGCGCCGTCGACAAAGCGATCATGGCCCCGGCGGTGGCGCGCGGCGGGCGCGGGGAAGGGCCGTCCCCGGAGGTGGTCGGCAAGCTCCTCGCCATGCTCCGCGCCCTGCGGTCCTACGTGGAGGCCAACTTCGAGCACGTGGGCGACCGCTTCCCGGAGGAGGCGCGCAAGATCCATTACGGCGAAGCGGAACCGCGGGACATCTACGGGGAAGCGAGCCGCGAGGAGGTCGAGAGCCTGCTCGAAGAAGGCATCGAGGTCCGCCCCTTGCCCTGGGTGCCCAAGCTCGACGGGTGAGGCTCTCGACGCCGCGCGCCCGCGCGCGACCCGTTCGAGCGAGGCAGGACGAGCCGCCCCCGGGCGGTGCCGATCCGTCGCCGGGCGAACGCGATTCCTCTCGTCGCCCCGGACATGCGCGCACGAGGGTCTGGCGATCGCGCACTCGCGGCGAGGGCGCGAGAGGGAAAGCCGATGCAGTCCGGCCGGGTGGCCGCTTTCGCGGGCCGCCCTCGCCCTTCGGCGCGGCGTTCGAACGTGCGGTCGACGCGTTCGACGATCCCGGGGTCGGTCGCCGTCTCCGCCACCGCTTCCGGCGTGCGCCGGCGTGCGTTCAGTGCGAGGTTTCGATGTTGATCGTCAGCGTGCGCCGCATCGGACCCTTGGGGCCGCGCATCGGACGGACACAGTGCCAGGAGTTGAAGGTTTTGACGAACAACACGCACTGATTGGGCTCGAACTCGTAGACGTCGAGCGTCTCCATGTCGTCGAACGCGGCCTTGTCGTTCATCCGATTGAAACTGAACTCGGGCTTCACGTGACGGTTGACCTCGGTCCCGCCACCCCAAGCGCGATCCCACTCTCCTTCGCGCGCCATCGAGACGACCATGGTCACGATCTTGTCGGGATTGTCGGTATGGGGCGTGACGCAGCCGCCGTCGGCCGGCAGCATGGAGAACTCGAAGCGGGCCGAGAGCTTGGGCGGCGCCTTCCACCATTTCCCGCGCACGAGATTCTTGAGGTTGCGCTTGAGGCGCCCGGCCGCGGACAGCCGCTTGAAGCCGAGGTCGATGTGCCGCTCCTTGAGCTCCTCGAGAACCCCCCAGATGAAATCGTCGGACTTGATCCACGAGTAGAAATCGCGCCACACCTCGTGGCTGCGGATCCACTCGTGATATTTAACGGAATTGTATTTTTCCGACAAAACGTACTTGTGACCGACCTTCGGAAAATACTGGAACAGCTCCACCGGCGGCCAGGCATCCAGGAAACGTCGATAGACCTCCTCGTTCATGATCGGCTTGGCCAAGCCGATCGGGAAGGGCTCGTACCGCAGCGCGAGATTGTCGAGAGAGAACAGAGCTCGAGCCATGCTCGTTGGCGTTCCGCAGAAGTTTCGGCCGGCCGCGGACCGACCGGCGGACCCCACAGATAGGCGACCGATGCGGTTTCGACAAACCGCCTAGCCGTCGCAGCTCTTCGGACTCGCGCAGCGAGCGTGTCGACGCTGCCACACCCCTCTTCACGATCGCCACGAGATCTGCGATGGAGACGTCGCGAGACGGACGCGCACCCCGTTTCGTTCGGATCGATGACCGACAAAGTGCTTCTCTGCTCCTTTCCGAAGAGCGGATCGAACTGGGTCCGCTATTGCATCGAGTATTTCTCGGGACGACCGACGCCCGGAAGCGAGCGCAAGTTGCTGGTCCACCAAGGCGAACCGATCATCGACCGCACCCATTTCCTCGACAAACGCGATCGGCCGCTTCTGCGCGCCCACTGTGCCGGCCGCGCCGAAACGGCCGAGGAGCCCGGACACCGGGTCTTCGCTCGGCGATGGCTCAAGCAGCTGAAAAAAGAATGGGAGATCCGCCACCTCGTCCGTTCGCGACGCGTATTGTTGTTGGTTCGTAACCCCTTCGATCTCTACGTGCGGGTTCGCGCCTTGCGCCCGCAGGCGCTGGCAGGTTTCGCTTCGAACATCGCGATTTTCGACCGCTGTCGACGCGAAAAACTTTTAGTTTATTATGAGGATCTCCTTCGCGGTACGGCGGAGATCGGGCGGATCCTCGCTTTTATCGGCGTACCACACGATCTCGCGCGCTTCGACCTCGAGACCCATCGCCGGCGCTCGCTCGAACTCTACGCGCGCGGGCCGGACGCTCCGCAGACCGCGGACGACCCGCTCGACTTCGGCCGCCACGCGCGTCGGCTCGATCCCGCGAGCCGGGAGGCCCTCCGGCAATATCTGCTCGAGCGCCTGGGGCCCGCGCTCTACCATCGCTATCTCGCGCGCTACGACGCCTCCGCACGGCCCGCGGAGACAGCGGCAGAATGATCGCTCTTCTGCGCCGCCTCGAGGCCTGGCGGCAGAGGCGGCGCTTTCTCGCCAAGCGCGGGGCCATGTTCGCGAGTGCCGACCTGCTCGTCGTCTCCCACACCAAGAGCGGGCGCACCTGGCTTCGGGTGATGCTCTCCCATCTGTGGCACCTCGAGCACGGGCTGCCGGTGAACGAGCTCGTTCACGGCGACAATTTCAAGCGCCGCGTCGCGGTGGTGCCGGCCGTGCATTTCGAACGCGACACGCGCTTCCCGCCGGAGACGGGGGAGCTGCGTCCGCGCCCCGAACAAAAGGTGCTCGTCCTCGTGCGCGACCCTCGCGACGTCGCCGTCTCCTTCTGGTTCCACGTCCGACACCGGGCCTCCGATGCCGAACTCGCGCGCAAGCGCATCCCGCTCGCGGCCAGAAACCTGGACCTCTTCGCTTTCGCGACCCACCCCGAACTCGGAGTGCCGCGGGTGATCGGCTTTTACAACCGATGGCGGCGCGAGCTCGCCGAGCTGCCGCACGCGACCACACTGCGCTACGAGGATTTGCGCGCCGACACGGTGGGGGAGCTCGACCGGATCGTTCGTTTTCTCGGCCAAACGCAGCCCCGCGCGCGGCTCGAGGCCGCGGTCGCGTTCGCGAGCTTCGAGAACCTCAAAGAGAAGGAGCGCGAGGGATTTTTCGCTTCCGGTCGCTTCGGGGCGACGAGCCGGTCGCCCGAGCCGGGCGGGGAAGACGCCCTGTTCAAGGTGCGCGAAGGCAGCCTCGGCGGTTGGCGCCGTCGGTTCACCCCGGAGCAGGCCGCCGAGCTCGACCGGCTCGTGGTCGAGACCCTCGACCCCGCGTGGGGCTACGGCCGCTGAGCGACACCGGCTGGACGAGACCCGGTTGCCGATCCGCGATCGTCGCAACCGCGTCATTCCCGCAGCCGACGCGATCTGCCATAAGCTCCACCGGGGGAGACGCCGCGGGGCCGGAACGCCATGTCGGGCAGCCGTCTGTTGATCTACAGCCACGACAGTTTCGGCCTCGGGCACCTGCGCCGATGCCGGGCGATCGCGCACGATCTCGTCGACCGCTTCCGCGGTCTTTCCGTGTTGATCTTGTCGGGGTCGCCGATCATCGGCAGCTTCGACTTCAAAAGTCGCGTCGATTTCGTGCGCATCCCCGGGGTCATCAAGCTCCGCAACGGCGAATACACCTCGCTCAAGCTACACGTCGACATCGATACCACGATCGCGATCCGAAGCTCCATCATTCAACACACCGCCGCCATTTTCGAGCCGCACATGTTCCTCGTCGACAAAGAGCCCTTGGGACTGCGCGGCGAGGTCAAACCCGCCCTCGAGCTCCTGCGCGCCCGGGGGGTCCGTTGCGTGCTCGGATTGCGCGACGTCATGGACGACCCCCTGAGCCTCACCGAGGAATGGGAGCGCAAGGGCGTCTTTCCCGAACTCGATCGGCTCTACGACGAGATCTGGGTTTACGGCCTCCCCGAGCTCTTCGACCCGCTGCGCGAGATCCCGGGGCTGCGGGCCGTCGCCCACAAGATCCGCTTCACCGGCTATCTGCGGCGCTCGGTACCCGAAGACGTCGGCGCCGGGGCGCCGCACCTGTTGCCGTCGGCGCCGTTTCTGCTCGTCACCACCGGTGGCGGCGGCGACGGCGGCGACCTCGTCGACTGGGTGCTGCGCGCTTACGCCTGCGACCCCGATCTGCCCCACCCGGCGGTGATCGTCTTCGGCCCCTTCCTTCCGGCCGAGCAGCGCGCCCGATTCCAAGAGCGCGTCGCGCGCGATCCCCGCCTGCGCGCGATCACCTTCGAGGCTCGCGTCGAACCGCTCTTCGAGCGGGCGCTCGGGGTCGTCGCCATGGGCGGGTACAACACCTTCTGCGAGATCCTCTCTTTCGGCAAGCCGGCGCTCGTCGTCCCGCGCACCGAACCGCGGCGCGAGCAGTTCATCCGCGCCGAGCGCGCCCAGGCGCTGGGCCTGCTCCGAATGCTCCCGGCCGAAGAGGAACGCGATCCGCGGCGCATGGCCGCGGCCTTGCGCGCCTTGCCCTACGCCCCCGTGCCGCCGGCCGCGGTCCGCGCGCGCATGCTCACCGGGCTCGAGCGCATCGCCGAGCTCGCCGCCCCCTGGCTCGATCGCGCCCGTACGCGACGTGCCCCGCGCCGCCTCGCCCGCGCCGTCGCCTGAGCCGCCGCTCGCCGTCCTGCTCAAGGGCTGGCCGCGGCTCTCCGAAACCTTCGTGGCGCGCGAGCTCTGCGCGCTCGAAGCCCGCGGCCTCTCGTTTCTGCTCGTCTCGTTGCGCCACCCGACCGATCCCGCGCGCCATCCCGACCACGAGCGGCTGCGCGCGAAGGTCCTCTATCTGCCCGAATATCTCTACCGGGAACCCCTGCGCGTCCTGCGCGCGCTGCGCGCCGCTTCCGCCATGCCCGGGCTGTTCCGCGCGCTGTGCGCCTTCCTCGCCGATCTCTTGCGCGATCTCACGCCCAACCGCGTCCGCCGCTTCGGCCAGGCGCTCGTGCTCGCGGCCGAACTGCCGAGCACGGTGCGCCATCTGCACGCCCATTTCCTGCACACCCCCTGCTCGGTCGCGCGCTATACCGCGCTCCTCACCGGGCGCGGCTATTCGATCTCGGCACACGCCAAGGACATCTGGACCACGCCCGCGCACGAGAAGCGGCGCAAGCTCGACGAGGCGGTCTTCGCCGTCACCTGCACCCGCACGAACCTCGAGCATCTGCGCGCGCTCGCGCCCCGGGCGCGGATCGAGCTGCTCTACCACGGGGTCGACGTCGCCCGCTTCGCCCCGCCTCCCCGCCCGCGCCCGCCGCGCGACGGACGCGACCCCGACGATCCCGTTCGCATCCTCTCGGTCGCGCGCGCGATTCCCAAAAAAGGCCTCGATGTGCTCCTCGACGCCCTCGCGCGGCTGCCACGCGACCTCGCGTGGCGCTTCGATCACCTGGGGGCGGGTCCGCTCGCGCGCGAGCTGCGCGACCGCGCCCGAGCGCTCGGGCTCGAAGAGCGCATTCTCTGGCACGGGGCGCGGCCGCAGGCTCGCGTGCTCGAACTGCTGCACGCGGCCGATCTCTTCTGCCTTCCCGCGCGGATCGCGGCGGACGGCGATCGCGACGGTTTGCCCAACGCCCTTCTCGAGGCCATGGCCACGGGCCTGCCGGTCGTCGCCACCCCGATCTCGGCGATCCCCGAGGCGGTCGAGGACGGCGAGAACGGCGTCCTCGTCCCGCCCGAAGATCCGGACGCGCTCGCCCGGGCGATCGCCCGCCTCGCCCGCGATCCCGAGCTGCGCGCGCGGCTCGGCGCGCAAGCCCGCCGCCTCGTGCTCGCGCGCTTTTCGGACGAGAGCGGCTTCGATCGGCTGGCTCGCGCGCTCGCCCGCGCCTGCGCGCCGGCCGCCAGCGGGGAGCTCGCACACCCGTGGATGTCGCCTTCTACGCGCCCCTGAAGCCGCCCGACCATCCGGTGCCCTCCGGCGACCGCACGATGGCGCGCGCGCTCCTCGCGCTCCTGAGCGAATGCGGCCACCGCCCGATCACCGTGAGCCGGTTCCGCAGCTTCGATCGGGCCGGCGACCCCGCGCGCCAAGAGCGGCTCGCCCGGCTCGGGGCAAGCCTCGCCGAGCGGCTCGCGCGTCGCATCTCCACGGGCCTGTCGCCGCGGCCCGCGCTCTGGCTCACTTATCATCTCTACCACAAGGCGCCCGATCATTTGGGACCGCGCGTCGTCGAGCGCTTCGACCTCCCCTATCTCGTGATCGAAGCCTCCTGCGCCCGACGCCAGGCCGACGGCCCCTGGGCCCTCGGCCACGCCGCGAGCCTGCGGGCGCTCGCCCGCGCCGACCTTTTGCTCGCGATGAGCGAGCGCGATCGCTCGGGGCTCCTCGAGGCCGGCCTGCCCGAAGACGCCGTCCGCCTCTTCCCGCCCTTCCTCGACGCCGCGCCTCTGCGCGCGGCGGCCATCGTCCGCCCGCGCCACCGTGCGGCGCTCGCCCGCGCTCTCGCTCTCGATCCCGCGGTCCCCTGGATCCTCGTCGTCGCCATGATGCGCCCGGGCGCCAAGCGCCGTTCGTATGCGCTCTCGGCTCGCGCTCTCTCGCTTCTGACCGATCGCCCCTGGGCGCTTCTGGTCGCGGGCGACGGACCGCTGCGCCCGGCCGTCGAAGCCGAACTCGCGGCGGCGTGCGGTCCGCGGCTGCGCCTTCTGGGGCGATGCGCGCCGGAAGATCTGGCCGTGCTCTACGCCGCCTGCGATTTCTTCTTCTGGCCCGCGGTCGAGGAGGCCTACGGAATGGCGCTCCTCGAAGCCCAGGCCGCCGGGCTTCCGGTCGTGGCCGGCCGGGAAGGAGGCGTCGACGCCGTGGTCGCGGACGGGAAAACCGGCTTTCTCGTGCGCCCGCGCGATGCGGGCGCGCTCGCCGCTGCCGCGCGCCTCCTCCTCGACGCGCCCGAGCTCCGCGCCCGGCTCGGCCGCGCGGCGGCGGCGCGGGTGGCGCGCGAGCACGACCGACCGGTGGCGCGAACGCGGCTCGAAGCGGCGATCGCCGAGGCCTGCGGCCGGCGCGCACGCGCGCGGAGCGCAGCCGCATGACGCGCCTGTTGCTCGTGCGCCACGCTGCGACCGCCTGGAACCTCGAGCGTCGGTTGCAGGGACGGACCGACGTGCCCTTGTGCCCGGAAGGTCGCGCCGAGATCGCGCGCTGGCGGCTTCCGCGCTGGGCCGAACACGCCCGCGCCTGGACGAGCCCCATGCTGCGCGCGCGCGAAACCGCGGCTCTGCTCGGACGTCGAGACGCCGAAGTCGAACCCCGGCTCGTCGAAATGAGTTGGGGTCTGTGGGAAGGTCGTACGCTGCGCGAGCTGCGCGAAGCGGACGCCCGACGCGCGAGCGCGCTCGAGGCCCTGGGCTTCGATCTCGAGCCGCCCGGAGGCGAGAGCCCGCGCGCGGTGGCCGAGCGTCTCGCACCTTTCTTCCTGCGCCTGGCCGATCTGGGCGGCGACCATGTGGCCGTGACCCACAAAGGCGTCATCCGCGCGGCGTACGCTCGGGCTTCGGGGTGGGACATGCGCCGGAAGCCGCCCCTGCCGCTTTCGGGGCCTCTGGCCCTTCTCCTCGAGCTCGATGCGCGGGGATGCGCGCGTTCGGCCGCGCCGTGGCCGCTTCTCGATCCGCAGCCGTGAGCCCGCCCCGGTTCTTCTTCTGGGTCCAGCATCTCCTCGGCACCGGCCATCTGCGCCGCGCCCTTCTCCTCGCCGAAGCGCTCGCCGCCCGGGGCGGCCGCGTGCTCCTCGCCTCGGGCGGGCCGCCCGCGGGCTTTCCCCCACCGAAGGGCACGGAATTCCTCCAGCTGCCGCCGATCGGAAGCGACGGCGCCGACCTCGGGCGTCTCGTCGGGAGCCGAGGCGAGCCGCTCGGCGGCGACATCTGGGCACGACGACGAAGGCTTCTGCTCGATGCGCTCGCGAGGCACGAACCGCAGGTGGTGATCGTCGAGCACTGGCCCTTCGGGCGCCGCGCCTTCGACGCGGAGGTGCGGGCGCTCCTCGCTCGCGCGCGCGCGATCGGCGCTCGGCTCGTCTGTTCGGTGCGCGATGTCCTGGTGAGCAAGGACGATCCCGCCAAATACGCACGGATGGCGGAACACGCGCGCGGGCTCGACCTCGTCCTCGTCCACGGCGATCCCTCCCTGCTGCCCTTCGAGGCGCGCTTTCCGCTCGCCCGCGCGCTCGAACCCGAGCTGCGCTACACTGGTTACGTGGCGCCTCCCGAGCGTCCGGCTCCCGCGCAGACGCGTCGGGAGATCCTGGTGTCCGCGGGCGGCGGAGCGGTGGGCGCCAGGCTGTGCGCGACCGCCCTCGAAGCGGCGCGGCTTCTTCCCGACCCGCCCTGGCGGATCGTCACCGGCGGCGGGCTTTCGGATTCCGCCTTCGCCGCGCTCGCCCGGGCGGCTCCGCCGCGGGTCCGTATCGAGCGGATGCGGGCGGATCTGCCCGCGCTCCTGGCGCGCGCCGCGGTCTCGGTCTCCCAGGCCGGCTACAACACGGTGGCCGAGGCTCTCGCCGGCGGCACGCCCATGGTCCTGGTTCCTTTCGAAACGGCGCGCGAAGACGAGCAGATCGTCCGCGCGCGCGCCCTCGCCGCGTGCGGCCGCGCCGCGCTCGTGCGGGAAGCGGAGCTCGGTCCCGAACGTCTCGTGCGAGCGGTCCGCAGCGCGCTCGCCACACCCGGCCCCCTGCCCTCTCCCGTGCGCCTCGACGGTGCCGCGCGCACCGCCGAGTGGCTCCTGGAGCTCGCGCGTGCGCGTGCGGCCTGAGCTCGCCCCTGTGGAGCGCGCGCTCGCGGAGCGCGACGAGCCCGTGCGCCTGTGGTGGCGCGACGACGACGCCGGCCGGGCGCATCCGCGGCTTTTCGCGCTGTTGCGCCTCGTCCGGGCGCTCGAGGTCCCGATCGCGCTTTCGGTCGTGCCCGCCTGGCTCGAGCCCGAGACGATCGGCGCCGTGCTCGCGACCCCCGAGGCGAGCGTGCTCCAGCACGGCTTCGCGCACGAGGACCACGCGCGGGCCGGCGAGCGCAAGATCGAGCTCGGCGGGGGCGCCGACCGCGGGCTCCTCGCCGCTCGGCTGCGCCAAGGCAGCGCGATCTTGCGCGCGGCGTTCGGCCCGCGCTTTCTGCCCGTGCTCGTCCCGCCCTGGAACCGCATCGCCCGCGACGTGGTGGAGGAGCTGCCGAGCCTGGGCTTTCGCGTGCTCTCGATCTGGGACGAAGGCGATCTCGGCCCGATGCCCCCCGGGCTCGCGCGGCTCGACGTGCACCTCGATCCGATCGACTGGCGCGGCGGCCGGCGCTGGATCGGCCTCGAGGAACTCGCCCGCCGCTTCGCCCGGCGGATCGCCACCGCCCGCGGGCCCCTCGGGCTCGTGACCCATCACCCGGTCACGGAAGACGCGGCCTTCGCCGAGCTCGCCGCGTTGCTCGGCGTCTTGCGCGACCATCCGCGGGTCCGTTTCATGACCGCCACCGGTCTTCTCGAGGACGGCTCGTGACCCCGTTGCTCCTGGTGCGCGATCTTTCCGTCGCCTTCCGCACCGAGGGCGGGGTCGTCGAAGCGGTGCGCGGGGTCTCTTTCGACGTGCCGATGGGCCGCACGGTGGCGCTCGTGGGCGAATCGGGCGCCGGCAAAACGGCGATCGGGCAGGCGATCCTGGGGATCCTGCCGCGCAACGCGCGCATCACCGGAGGCCGGATCCTGTTTTCCGATCCCGCCGAGCCGGGGGTCGTGCGCGATCTCGCGGCGCTGCGTCCCGACGACCCGGAGCGCCGGCGGATCCGCGGCGGGCGCATCGCCATGGTCTTTCAAGAGCCGATGAGCTCGCTTTCGCCGCTGCACACGATCGGCGACCAGGTGGGCGAGGCCCTGGCCGCGCACGGGCGCGCGAGCCGCGCGGAAGTGCGCGAACGGACGCTCGCGATGCTCGCGAAGGTGGGTTTCCCCGACCCCGAACGAGCCTACCGCGCCTATCCTTTCGAGCTCTCGGGCGGGCTCCGGCAACGGGCGGTGATCGCCATGGCGCTCGTCTGCGCGCCCGCGCTCCTGATCGCCGACGAGCCCACCACCGCGCTCGATGTCACGATCCAGGCCCAGATCCTCAAGCTCCTCGCCGATCTGCAGCGCGAGCTCGGGATCGCGATCCTGTTCATCACCCACGATCTCGGCGTGGTCGCGAACATGGCGCACGGGGTGGTCGTGCTCTATCGCGGCCGGGTGGTCGAGCGCGGGCCCACGCGGGCGTTGTTCACCGCCCCGCGTCATCCTTATCTGCAGGGCCTGTTGCGCGCGGTTCCGCGCCTGCACACGCCCGCCGATCGGCCGCTCGTGCCGCTGCGCCGAGTGCCGAGCGAAGCGGGCGCGCTCTTGCGCCGCAGCCGGGTGCGCGCGCCGCTCGCCCGCCCGCGCGGGCCGATCCTCGAGGTCGAAGGCCTACGCAAGACCTTCCGGCTGCGCCGCGGCGGCTGGTTGCGCCCGAACTGGCAGGAGAT
This sequence comes from Geminicoccaceae bacterium, assembly GCA_025062095.1. Lineage (GTDB taxonomy): Bacteria > Pseudomonadota > Alphaproteobacteria > Geminicoccales > Geminicoccaceae > JANXAZ01. The sequence continues at coordinate 11,992 of JANXAZ010000001.1, read as the reverse complement.
CGTCGCGGTCGACGACGTCGGCTTCACGGTCGAGCGGGGGGAGTGTCTGGCGCTCGTGGGCGAGAGCGGCTGCGGCAAGACGACGGTGAGCCGGCTCGTCGTGCGGGCGCTGTCCGCCGATCGCGGGCGCGTGATCTTCCACGGCCGCGACGGCCCGATCGACGTCTTCGCCCTCGACGAACGCGAGCTCGCCGCGTTCCGACGCGCCGTCCAATACGTCTTCCAGGATCCCTTCGGCTCGCTGAACCCGCGCATGACCGTGCGCGACATCGTCGCCGAGCCGCTCGTCATCCACCGCATCGGCACGCGCGAGGAACGCGAAGAACGCGTGAAAGCCCTGCTCGCCGCGGTCGGCCTCGAGCCGCAGCATCTCTCGCGCTATCCCCACAGTTTCTCGGGCGGCCAACGCCAGCGCATCGGCATCGCCCGTGCGCTGGCCCTCGAACCCGAACTGTTGATCCTGGACGAGCCGGTCTCCGCGCTCGACGTCTCGGTACAAGCCCAGATCTTGAACCTTCTCAAGGACCTCAAGCGCGAGCTGGAGCTGACTTATCTCTTCATCTCGCACAATTTGGCGGTGGTCAAGTACATCGCCGACCGCATCGCGGTGATGTGCGCAGGAAAACTCGTCGAGCTCGCTCCCACCGCCGAGCTCTTCGCCGCGCCGCGCCATCCCTACACCCGCGCGCTGTTGGCCGCGATCCCCGAGCCCGATCCCGATTACCCTCTGGATCTCGAGGCGCTTCGTTCCGGACGCGCCTCCGACCCCGCGGCCTGGCCGGAGCCTTTCCGCCTGGTGCGCGGCAGCGGCCGGCTCGAGCAGGTGGGCCCGGGTCATTTCGTGAGGATCGCCGCATGAGGACGCGCCTTTTCGCGCACGTCGGCCTTCATCTTCTTTTGCTCTCGTTCGCCGCCTTTTCCGGCGCGCCGCTGCGCGCGGGTCCGCCCGAGGAGCCGCGGGTGCTCGCCGACATCCCCGAGATCGGCCGACGCGGCGGCGAGATCCGCATGCTCGTCGGACGCGCGCGCGATACCCGCCTGTTGCATGTTTACGGGAACGCGCGTCTGGTCGGCTACGACCGCGATCTCCGGCTCGTGCCCGACATCCTCAAGAGCTTCGAAGTCGAGGACGGCCGGATTTTCACCTTCTCCTTGCGCCGCGGACACCGCTGGTCGGACGGACATCCTTTCACCACCGAGGACTTCCGCTTCTGGTGGGAGGACGTGGCTCTCGATCCCAAGCTCAGCCCCATGGGTCCGCCCGTGGGCATGCTCGTCGAGGGCGAGCCTCCGGTGGTCGAAGTGCTCGACGAGCACAGGATCCGCTATCGTTGGTCGAAGCCCAACCCGTTCTTCCTGCCTCTCAACGCCGCCGCCACGCCGGAATTCGTCTACGCCCCCAAGCACTATCTCGCGCGTTTCCACGCCAAATACGCCGATCCGGCGGAACTGGAGCGTCTGGTCAAAGAGACCAAGTCGCGCGACTGGGCGCAGCTGTTCCGGCGCAAGGAGCGGATGAGCGAGTTCGACAATCCGGAGCTGCCGACCCTGCAACCCTGGATGCTCGTCACCGCCCCGCCGGCCGAACGGTTCGTCGCCGTGCGCAACCCCCACTTCCACCGCGTCGACGCCAAGGGCCAACAGCTGCCCTATCTCGACCGCATCGTCCTCGAGGTGGTCGACAGCAAGCTCGTCCCGATCAAGACCGGGGCCGGGGAGACCGATCTCCAGGCGCGCGGGCTTTCTTTCAAAGACTACACCTTCTTGAAGGAGAGCGAGGCGCGCAGCGGCCTCAAGACCTATCTGTGGCGCGAAAGCCGCGGCGCGCATCTGGCCCTTTATCCGAACCTCAACGCCAACGATCCCGTCTGGCGCAAGCTGTTCCGCGACCGCCGCTTCCGGCTGGCGCTCTCGCTCGGCCTCGATCGCGAGGCGATCAACCAGTACCTCTACTTCGGGCTCGCGACCGCGGCGAACAACACGCTGTTGCCGGACAGCCCGCTCTACAGCGAGGAAGTGGCGAGTGCCTGTCTCGGGTTCGATCCGGAGGCGGCCAACCGGCTCCTGGACGAGCTCGGGCTCGTCGAGCGGACGCGCGAGGGCATCCGCAAGCTGCCCGACGGCCGAGCGATGGAGATCGTGATCGAAACCGCGGGCGAAGATCCCGAGCAGGTCGATCTCTTGGAGCTCGTGCGCGATTCCTGGCGCGCGCTGGGGATCAAGATCCACAGCCGCCCTTCCGAGCGCGAGCTCTTCCGCAATCGGATCTTCGCCGGCGAGGCCTTGATGGTGGTCTGGTTCGGCAAGGAGAACGGGATCGTGACCGCCGCCATGGCGCCTTGGGAATTCGCGCCGACGAGCCAGGCCGACCAGCCGCAGTGGCCGAAATGGGGCCAGCACTTCGAGACCGGCGGGCGCGCGGGCGAGGCGCCGGATCTGCCGGAAGCCGCGAGATTGCTCGAGCTCTATCGCGCGTGGACGCGGGCCACCGACGATGCGGCGCGCACGGCGATCTGGAGCGAGATGCTGAGCCTCTATTCCGCGCAATGTTGGACGATCGGGACGGTGGCGAACGTGTTGCAGCCGATCGCGGTGCGCAAGAACCTCGTCAACGTTCCCGAGGAGGGGATCTGGGGCTGGGAACCTTACGCGCAGTTCGGCTTCTATCGGCCGGATACGTTCTGGCTCAGGAAATAACCATTGGCTGGCCCCTACCTCGGATCGCCTCGGAACGTTACGAGTTTGTTGCATCTGTTTCCGAGCCTCGGTAAAAAGTCACATGCAGGCAGAAGAGCGAGGGCACGCAATGCCTATTCCGGGCATCGCTGAACTTGAAGCTCCTGTCTTACGAGTTCTTTCTGAAAGCAAAGAGGAAGTACGAGCGCGCGAGCTTGAACACAGGGTGGCAGATGCCCTGAGGTTGACCGAAAATGAACGAGACGAACGGTTACCATCCGGGGCTCCGGTTTTCCGTTCGCGCCTGAACGCCGCCCTGGGAAGACTTCTAGATCAAGGCAGCATCGAGCGCCCACAGTGGGGTTATTATAAAATCACTCAGAACGGTAAGCAGCGATTGGGCGGGATGGGGACCCAGGCGCCGAGCCAACCCGTGGCCAAGGAGCAGGCGCCGGATCTCGCTCCCGAAGAACGAATGGATCTCGCGTACAAGGAACTCGAAACCGCCTTGGCCCAAGAGCTGCTTCGGCGCGTCCGCGACGTGGAACCTTCTTTCTTCGAGCGGGTCGTGATCCAGCTGTTGGAAAAGATGGGTTACGGCAGCGGACTGGAAGGTGCAGCTCGGGTCGTCGGTCGTTCGGGTGACGGCGGAATCGATGGCGTGATCCACCTCGATCCGCTCGGACTCAATCGCGTCTATGTCCAGGCCAAGCGTTATGCGCCCGATCAACGCGTGACGGCCGCGCAGATCCGCGAGTTCTCGGGTGCGCTCAATAGTCAGCGTGGAGTGACGCAGGGCGTGTTCATCACGACCTCGCGATTCACGGATGACGCACGCGGCACCGCCGCCAACCTCCCGCAGCGGATCGTGCTGATCGACGGCGACGAGCTCGCGCGGCTCATGATCCGCTACGACGTGGGCGTCCGGGTCGCCGGCACGTTCCACGTCAAGAAGATCGACGAGGACTTCTTCTTGGAGGAATGAACCCGGGCGCGGGGCGTGCTCCGCGCGCCCCGCCCGAACGCCGGCCACCGCCCCGGACAAGCGCTCGGCTTGCAACGCACCCTTCCGCGCGCGACGAAGCGCCGCGGATGGTGCGACGCTTGACCGCATCCGCGCGCTCTGGCCTCATTCCCGTGCGCCAGGCGCCGCGAAAAGGGGGAGGCCGCCGATGCTCGCGCGCACGAGCGAAGCCGTCGCGGGTTCGCGTTCCCGGGCCGATGCGAACGAGGCCGTCTGTTCGGTTCCGGATTTCGTTCCGCACGCGGGCGGGCTTTCCATCGGCGCCAAGCTCTTGTCGGGTGCGCTCTCGGTCGCGGCGGGAGCGGCATTGGGCGCGGCGTCGCCCGCATCCGATCTTGCCCCGGCGCTTCTGCTCGGGCTGGCCTTCGCGGGCGGGCTCCTCTCCACCTGGTCGCCGTGCGGTTATTCCTCGCTCGCCACCTTGCGCCCTTGGGGCGTCTGGAGCCCGCGCGCCGTCGCCGGCTGGCTTCCGACCTTCTTCGCCCACGGGCTCGGCTATCTCGCGGGCGGCCTCGTCTTGGGCGGGGTGCTCGCGCTCGGCGCCGGGCTGCTCTCCGTGCCCGCGACCGCCTCTTGGCCGCTGGTCGTGCTCGGCGCCCTCGCCCTCGCCTACGGCCTCGATCAGCTGGGGCTCGTCTCTCTCCCTTATCCTCAGCGCAAGGCGCAGGTCCCGCACGACGTGCGCTTGCGCTGGCCGATGTGGCGCATCGGACTTCTCTACGGCTTCGCGCTCGGGCTCAACTTCCTGACCTACGTGCGCACACCCGTCCTCTACGTCGTGGTCGCGGCGGCCTTGCTCTCGGGCTCGCCCGCCTTCGCCCTGGGTCTGGTCCTCGCGCTCAATTGCGGCCGCTTCCTGCCGATCCTCGTGAACGCCTTCCCGGTGAGCGATCGCGCCGTGCAGCGCTGGCTCGCCGAGCGCGAGGCGGCTTCCGTCGCGGCGGGTGCGAGCGCGCTTCTTCTCGCCGGCACCGCGCTTGTTCTTTCCGCCCTCGCCTGAGCGGGCGGGGGCGGCCGTGTTTCCTTCCGCGTTCCCCAGGTCGCCTCGGGAGACGAGCATGATCCCGCTTCGCCCCCTTTCGCCCTCGCTCGCGCGCGCTTCCCGGCGTCTGTTCTCGGGCGCTGCGTGCGCGCTCGCGCTTCTCCTCGTCGGCTCTTCCTCGGGCCTCGCCCAACACGGCCAGATCCCGGAGCTGCTGCGCCAGGTCGAAGGCGGGGTGGCGCTCGCGGTTCCGGTCGACGACGTCACGGTGCTCCAAGCTCCCGAGCCCGATCTGCGTCGCGTGTACGTTTACGACACCGCGGCTTTCGACGTGGTGACCAAGATCTACGGCATCGACGGCAGCACGGGGCGCGTCCTCGGCCAGATCGACACCGGTCTTCTCACCAACATCGTACTCTGGGACAGCGGGCGGAAGATCTATCTGGCCGAGACCTGGTTCAAGCGGTTCTCGCAAGGTCCGCAGGACGATTTCATCCGCTGCCAGGATCCCAGGACCTTTTCGACTACCTGTGATTTCGACATCCCCGAAGGGCGCTTTCTGGTCATGACCATGCCGCAGATGACGGACGTCACCACCGACGGCCGTTATCTTCTGTATTTCCAATTCGCGCCCGAGCCCGGTGTGGGCATCGTCGATCTGCAACAGCAGCGCCACCTGAAGACGGTACCGGTCCCCGACTGCTATCTCGTCTTCCCCTCCGGCCCCAGGAGTTTCTTCATGCTCTGCCGCGAGGGCTCGCTTCTTTCGGTCTCCTTCGACGAGCGCGGGGAAGCGACGATGCGGCACACGCCGATCCTGCGCCCGGCCGAGAAGCACTTCTTCGACACCCCGGCGTTCTCCCGCAAAGCCGGCAAAGTGTTCTTCTTGACCTACGACGGCGACGTCTTCCCGGTCGATCTCGTCGGCACGGAGGCCAGGTTCGGCAAGCCCTTCGCCCTCTTCTCCGACGCCGAGAAGAAGGAGGGCTGGGCCCCGGGCGGCTGGCTGCCGGCGGCCTGGCACCGCACGTCCAACCGCCTCTACGTCCTCGTCGACAAGCGCGCGCCCTGGACGCACGCCTATCCCAGCGGCTGGGTCTATGTTTACGACACGACCACGGGCGCGCGGGTGCAGACGATCAAGCTCGAGCACCCGGCCACCTCGATCGCCGTGAGCCAGGATCCCGAGCCGTTGCTCTACGGGCTGCAGGCGCACGGCGGAACGCTCGAGATCTACGACGCCCGCACCGGTGCGTTCCGCCAGCGGGTGACCGAGCTCGGACGCGAGCCCTACATCGTGCTCACCCCCGAGGAGGGCTGAGCCCGTGCCCGAGGCGAGCGCGCTCGCGAGCGAACCGGCCCTCTACGCCGCGGCCTGGTTCCTGCTCCTCGCCGTCTTCGCGCTCGCCCTTCCGGGCAAGCTGCGCGACTTCGAGGCCTTCGTCGGGACGGTGCGGAACTACCGTCTGTTGCCGGCCGTCCTAGCCCGGCCGGTGGCGCTGGGCATCGTCGCGGCCGAACTCTCCGTCCTGCTCGGGCTCTTGCTGCCCTGGACGCGCTCGGCCGCGGCCGCGCTCGCGGCCGCGCTTCTCGCGCTTTTCGCCTGCGCCGTGGCGGTCAACCTCGCCCGCGGGCGGCGCGGCATCGATTGCGGCTGCTTCCGCACGCTCTTGCGCGAACGGCTGTCCTGGTGGCACGTCGCGCGCAACGGCTCGCTTTGCGCCGCCGCGCTGTTCGTCGCTACCGCTGCGCCGCGGCCGGCCGGATTTCTCGATCTCGCGGTGGCCGCGCTCGCCGCCGCGAGCTTCGCCCTTCTCTTCCTCGCCGGCGCCCAGCTCGCCTTCGATCCGCGTCACGAGCTGGTCGGCGAAGGGACCGGAGCCGGTTCCGGGAGCCCGTCGTGAACACGCTTCTGCTCGCCTCCGAACTCTTGCAGTGGCTCGCGATCCTCGCCGGCGCCGTGGTCCTTCTGGGCCTCGCCCGCCAGGTGGGCGTGTTGCACGAACGCTCGGCTCCGCTGGGGGCGCTCGTCACCGACAAGGGGCCCGACGTCGGCGAGCCGGCACCGCTCTTCAGCGTGCGCGATTTCCGCGGCCGGCCGGTCCAGATCGGAGGCGAACGGCCGGCGGGCGAACTCCAGCTCCTCCTCTTCCTCTCGCCCACCTGCCCGATGTGCGAGAAGCTCTTGCCCACCGTGCGCAGCTTCGCCGCCGGCGAGGGCGTCTTTCCGGTGATCGTGAGCGACGGCGACGAAGCGGATCACCGCCGCTTCCTCGAAACCCACGAGCTCGGCGACATTCCTTACGTCGTCTCGCCCTCGATCGGCATGCGCTTTCAGATCGGCAAGGTGCCCTATGCCGTGCTCCTCGACCACACGGGGCGCGTCCGCGCCAAGGGCCTCGTGAACACCCGCGAGCATCTCGAGAGCCTGGTCGAGGCGCACCGGACCGGCTTCGCCACCTTGCAGGAGTTCGTGGCCGCGCAGCGGCGGCCGAACGGCGCCGCGGCGCCGACCCCGCCCCCCTCTTCGGGCTGACCCCGGACCCCGTGCGGAGAACGCGACCATGTTGGGACGCAGCAAGTTCGACCAGCTCTTCGAGGCGCTCACGCGCAAGATCGCTTCCCGCTCCTCGCGCCGCAGCTTCATCGGCCGCGTCGGCCTGGCGAGCATCGGCGCCACGCTCGCCCCCCTGCTGCCGCTCGACCGCCGGGGCGGCAAGGCCGCGCAGGCCGCCGGGTTGGAGGGTTGGAAGCCGCAGACCCGCGACCCCGCGGCGTGCGATTATTGGCGCCACTGCTCGCTCGACGGGTATCTGTGCCTGTGCTCGGGGGGCGGGCTCACCTCCTGCCCGCCGGGGACCGCGCTCTCCCCGAGCTCCTGGGTGGCGAGCTGCTTCAATCCCGAAGACGGACAGAGCTATCTCATCGCCTATCGCGACTGCTGCGGCAAGAACATCGCCCGGCGCTGCGGCTGTTTCAACACCGTGGGCGAACTGCCGATCTATCGCCCGGAGTTCAGCAACGATATCATCTGGTGCTTCGGCGCCGAGAACGAGGCGATGACCTACCATTGCACGATCTCCCCGGTGATCGGCAGGGCGGCGTGAGCGCCGGACCGGCGAGGCGGATCGCGCGTGTGGGTCCCTTATCTCGCTCTCGGTCCCCTCAAGGCCGAAAGCGCGGAAGAGACGACGGCGGCCGCGGAGAACGACGAGAGGCCGCGGCCGTTTCTCGTCGCCTTTTTCCTCGAATCGCCCGCGCGGCGCGAGATCGAGAGCGATTTCGCGCTCGCCGAGGAGCGCGTGCTCGACCTCGTCGATCTCGACGGACGGATCGTGCGCGCGCGCCTGTGCCCCGGGCGCAACGGACGGCTGTCGGAGATCGTCTTTTCGATCGAGGCGCGCGGGGCGGAGGAGGCGCTCGCCCTCGGTTGGCGGGCGGTCGCAGGCTCTTGTGCGCGCTGGACGGTGGCGAGCGGGCGCGGGCTCGCTCTCAGCGGGGCGCGCATCGCCGATCTCGAACACGGCGCGCGCTGGCGGATCCTGCCCTTTCAGCCCAGCACCGTCGCTCTGCCGGAGCTCGCGCCCGCGGCCCTGCGTCCCGAGCACGCGTTCGTGCTGCGCGCTTACGAAGAGGCCCGGCGGGGGCGCAGCGTCGTCCTGCGCCTTCTCGCCGCCCACCGCATCCTCGCCGCCTTCGCTTCGAGCGCGGAACCCTTTGCCGGCACCGACCGCTGCGCGGCGGCATTCGGGCTCGCTCGCGCTCCGGTGGCGATCGGCCGCCTCGATCTCGTCCTCGCCGACTGCCGCGCGCTTCTTCCCGAGCCGGTTCCGATCCCTCTGCCCCGCGTTCTCGACTGGCTCGCGCCACGGGTGGAGCGGGCGCGCGCGCTCCTCGATCCCCGCGCCCCGATCGGGGACGGAAAGGCGTGGTACGCGTTCGAGGCGGAGCGCGAGCTCACCGGTGCCGCGAACCTCGCCGATCTTCTCGCGCACCGGATCCTCGCCGAGGAGCTGCGGCTCTGCGCCGAGCTCGCGCGCATCGGAGCCGGCCGCGCGGCGGAACCCGGCCATGCGGCCACGTCCTGAGGCGAAAGCGCGTGCGTTCGCCGCGCTCGCCGCGGCCTTTCTGGTCTTCGCGGCCTGTCCCGCGCGCGCCGCGGAGGAAGCGGATCTGCCGGCGCTGCGCGAGCTCTTCCGCCGTCCCCCGCCCGCCGTCCTCCCCCCCGATCCTCTGCGCGAGAGCCGAGAGCGGCTCGGACGGCATCTGTTCTTCGAGCGGCTCCTGTCCGGAACGGGCCGGATGGCTTGCTCGACCTGCCACGATCCGGCGCGTTTCTTCCAGGACGACAAGCCCCGCGCGGTCGGGGTGTTCTATCGCACGCTCGCGCGGCGCACGCCCTCGCTCTTCGATCTCGGCGAGGTGCGACCGCTCATGCGCGACGGCCGCGCCGCGAGCCTCGAGGAGCAGGTCCTGATGCCGATCCTGGACCCGAACGAGATGGGCCAGACGGAAGAGCGCCTGCTCGCGCAGCTCGGCCGCGTCTCGTTCTACCGCGAGGCTTTCGCGGCCGGCTTTCCCGGCGAGGGACTCTCGCGCGCGACGCTCGCCCGCGCCCTCGCGGCTTACCTGCGCACGCTCGAGAGCCCGCGGACCGCCTTCGATGCCTGGGTCGAAGGCCGCGAGGACGCCTTGGAGGCGAAGGCGCGGCGCGGCCTCCGGCTCTTCGCCGGGCGTGCGGGCTGCATCGCCTGCCACCACGGCTGGCGGCTCACCGACGACGGCTTCCACGACATCGGTCTTCCGAGCCGCGATCTCGGCCGCGGGCGCTTCGATCCCGAGCGACCGTTCGCCTTCCGCACGCCTTCGTTGCGCTGGGTCGGCGCGCGACCGCCCTATATGCACGACGGATCGCTTCCGGATCTGCTGGCGGTGATCGCTCACTACGATCGCGGCGGCATCGATCGGCCGAGCCGCTCTCCGCTCGTTCGTCCTCTCGGTCTGTCGCGAGCCGAGAAGGAGGACCTGCTCGCGTTTCTTTCGAGTCTCTCCCGACCGCCGCCCGACGAACGAGGGGGTATCGCCGAGTGAAATCGGCGCGTGCGCAGACGCCGGCCGCCGCACCGCGGTGGATCCGCCTCTGGCACCTCGTGCACGCCCTTCTCTTCGTGCCTCTTTTTCTGACCGGCTGGCACCTGCACTACGGCGGGATCGAGCTCTGGGGCTACGCGCTCTCGGTGCGGTTGCACGAGCTTCTCGGCATCGCCGCCGCGGCGCTCGCCCTGTCCTATCCGATCGCCCTTTCGCTCGCGCGGCGCATCGGGGACTATCTTCCGCCCCGGCGCGGGCTCGCGCGCGCGGTCGCGCTCGAGATCGCGCAGTATACGGCGGGGATCTGGCGGGGCGGATCACCGCCCGCGGGCGGAGCCGAGGGAGCCCGGCTCAATCCCGTGCAGAGGCTCCTCTATTTCCCGCTCATCGTCTTCGTCCTGCCGGCTCTTTCGGTCACCGGCCTCGCCCTGTTCCGCGAGGAGAGCTTCGGGATCCTCCCCGCGCCCCTCGAGCGGGCCCTGCTCGCCGCGGCGCACGCGCTCTTCGCGCTTTTCGCCACCCTCTTCTTCCTGCTCCATCTCTACATGGCGACGATGGCCGACTGGCGCCGCATCGCACCGCTCGCGATCGCCGCCGGCGTTCTCGCGCTCGCACCCGCCCCCGGACTCGCGGCCGAGATCGTCCTCGACCGCTCCTCGCCGGCGCTTCAATGCGTGGGTTGCCATTCGGGCACGCCGGGCTCGCGGCGCATCGTGAGCGACGCGCGGACGGGTGCGCGCAAGGACGTCACGGTCGAGCTCGCGCGGTTGCAGGTGGGCGTGCACGGGCGGATGGCCTGTCGCGAGTGCCACAGCCGCGGCTTCGATCGCTTTCCCCACCGCGTAGCGGCCGAGCGGCGCTTCCCCGCCTGCCGCGACTGCCATCCGCGCACCGAGCCCGCCGCGGCCGCCGCCGTCGACGCCGCTTACGACTTCCCGCGGCTCGAGCGCGAACACGCGGGCACGGCCCACGCCGAAGCCTTCCGGAAACTCCGCGGTGCGCGCGACTGCGAGGGCTGCCACCACCCCCACTACATGCGGGCGAGCGCGAGCCTCGTCCTGCCCGCGCGGCTCAAGGCGGAACACGACGGCCCCTGTCTTTCCTGCCATCGGCCCGAGGCGAGCGGCGCGCTTTCCGATCCCCTGCGACCGGATCTCGTGACCGCGCACGCCGCGGTGCCGCGCGCCGCCCGCCACCTGGCGGCGGTGCGCTGCGCGGATTGCCACGCCGGCCGCGACCGCCCGCTCGCCCACGATCTCCTTTCCGGCCGGGCGGCCGAGGGCTGCACCGACTGCCACCGGCTCGACAGTTTCCTCCTGCGCGGCCTCTGGCGTTTCATCCCGGCGGCGTCCGAGCCGCGCAGCGGGTTCGCGAACGCGGGACTTCTCGCCGAGCATCACGTCACGGCGGCGACGCGCTTTCTCTGGCTCGATCGGGCGACCGTCGGGGCCCTCGGGCTTCTGGCGTTCGCGATCCTCGCGCATGTCGGCCTGCGCGCGGCCGCGCGCCTAAGGCGCGGTTCTCGGGCCGAGGCCGAGACCTAACCGTGCGGTGCGGAGCGCCTTGGCAGCGCCGCACGAGGGCGGCATGTTGCTACGCATCGAGGAAGAAGGAGGAGAAGCCCGGTGCCGCTGCGTCCCGTGCGCGAGATCATGACCCGGTCGGCGATCGCCCGCTGCGCCCCGGACGAGAGCGTGGGAGACGCCTGCCGCAAGATGGACGAAGGCTGTTGCGGCAGCGTGCTCGTGTGCGAGGGCGATCGGCTCGTCGGGATCTTCACCGAACGCGATCTCGTCCGCCGGGTGGTGGCGAAAGGAAAAGATCCGGCGCGCACGCGCCTGCGCGACGTCATGACCATCGATCCGGTGACGATCGGACCCGATCAGCCGGTGCGCGAGGCGATCCGGATCATGGACGAAGGCAGCTTCCGCTATCTCCCGGTGGTGGAGGAGGGCAAGGTGGTGGGCATCGTCTCGGCCCGCGATCTGCCCTACGAAGAGATCGGGCGGATGGCGCGCATGCTCGAGCTCGAACACAGCCTCGCCGAACGCATCTGGTGACGCGGCGCCTTTCTGCCGGCGCCCGCGACGCTCACGGGTCGATCTGCGCGCGGAGAAGCGCGCGCAAGGGTTCGAAGACGGGGTGGGAGAGGTCGACGAGACCTTTCGCGAAGGCGGTCGCCAAGCCGAGACCGCGATTCGCGCACAGCGCAATAAAAA
>JANXAZ010000019.1:60840-66001 GCA_025062095.1 Geminicoccaceae bacterium | reverse complement strand
AGAGCCGAGGCGGACCCGTCGGCCGCGGGCGGGCGCGACGGGATCGCCGCGCCGTTCGGCCGTCGCGCGGCGCGATCGCGACCGAGAACGGCTCAGTTCACGTAGTACTTCTGGGACCGCTTGTAATATCCCGAGCGGTCGGGATAGCCGTATTTCGCGTGCTTCGCGAGGTCGACCCGCGCGAGCACGACCCCCGCGAACTCGGCCCCGAGCTCGCGCAGCGCCGCCACCTCCTCGGAGACGAGGGACGCCGGGGTCTCGTTCCACCGCACGACGTAGACCACCCGGTCGGCGAGCGGGGCGAGGATCCGGGCGTCGGTCACGCTCGCCACCGGCGCCGTATCGAGGAGGACGAGGTCGTAAAGCGACCGCAGGCGGGAGAGCAGCTCGCGCATCCGCTCGCCGGCGAGAAGCGCGATCGGGTTGGCGGTCCGCCCCTTGACGGGCAGGAAATCCACTCCCGTCTCCTCGTCCTTGCGGATCGCCTCCTCGAGGGTGGCGGCCCCTTCGAGCAGCTCGACGACGCCGGGAGGATGCTGCCAGCCGAAGGTGCGGTGCACCGAAGGGTGGCGGAGGTCGAGGTCGAGGAGGAGCACGCGCTTGCCGGAGCGGGCGGCGAAGGTGCCGAGCGAGACGACGAGCGTGGTCTTGCCTTCCTCGGGCAGGCTCGAGGTGACGAGGACGATCCGGCCGCGCTCGGAAGGCGCGCCGGCGAGCGCCACGAAGACCGAGCCGATCGCCTCGGCGTAGAGCGACAGCGGCTTGTCGAGCAGATACTGGTGCGGCAGCTGCCGACGGCGGAGCGCGAGCTCCGGGACGAGCGCGAGCGTCGGAAGGCCGGTCGCGCGCTCGACCTCGCGCGGGCTGCGCAACCCCTTGCCGAGGCTCTCGAGGACCAGGGCGAGGCCGCTCGAGACGAGAAACGACCCCAAAAGTCCGGCGAGCATGAACACCCGGGGCCCGAGCGAGCTCGGGGAAAGGGGCGGAGTGGCGCGGCTGACGAGGCGGGCGTCGGGCTCGACCAGGCGCTCTTCTTCCCGGGTCTCCTTCGAGCGCTGCAGGACCGCCTGGTAGAGTTGGCGCGCGGCTTCGGCTTGCCGTTCGAGCTCTTTGAGCCGGACCTCGGCCTGGCGGTCGCGCGCCGAGCGTCCCTTGATCGCGGCGAGCTGGCTCTCGATCGTGGCGATCTTGGCCTGGGCGACGCGGACGTCGTTCTCGAGCTGGGTCGCGATGCGGTCGACCTCCGCGCGCACCTTGGCCTGGAGATTGGCACGGTCGCGCTCGAGCTGGACCATGCGCGGATGGCGCGGCCCGAACTGGGCGGTGAGCTCGGCCTCGCGCCGCGCGAGCTCGGCTTCGCGGGCGCGCAGATCGACGATCACCGGCGAGGAGGCGACGTCGCTGATGGCGTCGAGGCCGGCACCGCGCGCCCGGAGCTCGCGCACGAGCCTGAGTTTGGCTTGGCGTTCGGCGAGCTCGCCGCGGGCCACGATGAGCTCGCGGTTGAGCTCGCTCAACTCCTGTTCGCCGAGCGTCATCCCGCGGGCGTCGAGCAGATCCTGCTCGGCCTTGAACTTGGCGATCGCCGCCTCGGCTTGCTCGACCTCCGCGCGCAGGCTCTTGAGCCGCTCGGCGAGGAAGCTCGAGGCGCGGGTGGTCGAACCGAGCTTCGCCCGGCGCTGCTGATCGAGATAGACCTCGACGAGGTGATTGGCGATCTGGGCGGCCTTGGCCGGCTCTTCGGAACTCACCTCGAGACCGATGAGATAGGAGCGACCGTCGTTGAGGACCCGGATGCGCTTGTTGAGCGCGGCGACCACCACCTCTTCGACCGGCTCGGGCGGCACTTCGGTCTCGGCACCGCCGAGGATCGGCTCGGCGGCCACCCCCATCGCCACGAGCCAATCGGCGGGCAGAAGCGCCAGGAGCCGCTCGAAGAGCGCGCGGGGGTCGAAGAGCCGATCCGCCGATCCCCCGGGGCGCAGGAAGGGGTTGAATTCGGGATCCTCGACGAGCCCGAGCTCGCGCACCGTGCGGCGGACGTGTTCGGGCGAGGTGAGGATGCCCATCTCGGTGGCGATGACCCGTTCGTCGACCGGCAGGCGGCCGACGACCTTCTCGATGTCGAGGACGCGGTCCTCGCGCGGCTCGATCACCACGAGCGCCGTGGCGCTGTAGAGCGGGGTGCGGAGCGTGCCGAACAGCCAGCCGGCGGTGGCGCCGAGCAGGCTGAACACCAAGATCAACCATTTGCGCCGCCAAAGAACCGCGAGGAAGGAGAGCACGTCGACGGCGGCGCCTTCCGGCGGAGGCGGAGAAGTCGACGGCAGATCGACCTTGACGGGCGCCAAATCCCGCATCGGGGGAGACTCTCGCGATCCTGCTGCGGCTCCGCAGGCTATAGGCACGCACCGAAGGCCAGGCAAGGGAGCGCGGCCGGCGGCGCGGACGAAGCTTACCGCGGTGCGCCGGTCCTCGCGTCGCGCGTCGAGGCCTTCCGCCCGTGGCGCCGGGCGCCGGCGCGCCTCGGGTTTTTATACCTTTCGTTGGACTAGTCAACTCGTGGTTAGCTCTAATATCCGTTCTGATGCGCGAATTCCTCGGGATTCGGTCGCGGCCGCCGGCGGCGCCGATCCGGCCCCCGGCCGCGCCGCCGATCCCCGATTCGTCCCCCGGGATCTGGTCGCTATCCACCGGGATCTGGTCGCGCGCCCCCGCACCCGTCGTCGCCGCGGCGGCGTTGTCCTCCGGGATTTGGTCGCTGTCCACCGGGATCTGGTCGCGCTCGCGGGTCCTCGGGGGCGGGTTGTCCCCCGGGATCTGGTCGCGCCCGGGCTTCGGATTCGGGATTTGGTCGCGCGCGATTCGGGATTTGGTCGCGCTCTATAAGAAGAATCAAAAAGGATTCTGCAAAATATGAATCACCGGCAAGGCAGGAAGACGGCGCGACCAAATCCCGAATCGACAGAAGCTTCGCGATCCGCTATCCAAGAGCGAGCAGCCTCGGGCATCGCGCGCGGAACTCCCATGGCAGCCGAGCACGAGCTCATCATGCGCGAGGGTCTCGATGCGGCCCTGCGCCGTGCGAGCAGCGCCAAAGAACGCGCCCAGTTGCGCCTGGCCGCGGACATCCTCGTCCAAGAAGCGGAGAACCCCTCGGCCACCGCCCATCTCCACTCGATCCTGTGCACGATCTATCTGCCGCACCGGCGCACCGAGCCGGATCAGACCTGGCAACGCTCCAACGGCGAAGGAGCGACCTTGATGATCCAGCCGACCAAGGACGAACAGGGGCGCTATTACGGCGTCCCGTACGGCGCCACGGGTCGGCTGATGATGATCTATCTCCAGAACGAGGCCTACCGCAATCGCTCGCGGCAGGTCGAACTCGGCCGCTCGATGCACGCCTGGTTGCGGGCGATGGGGGTGGATTCCTCGGGCAAGGGCTATCGGGCCGCGCGCGAGCAGGCGCTCCGGATCGAACGCTCGCTCGTCACCGTCGCCTACGTCGGGCCCAACGGCAAGGAACGCTGGCAGGACACGATCATCCGCGGCTCGTTCAACCTCTCCCCGCCGGACGACAGCGGCGGGCGCCAGCACGAACTCTTCCCCCAGCTCATCCAGCTCTCGGAGAGCTTCTACGAGGCCCTCATCCGCCATCCCGCCGTGCTCTTCGAGCCGGCGATCAAGGCCCTGGCCGGCAAGAGCCTGGCCCTCGACGTCTATCTCTGGCTCGCCTATCGCCTGCACGCCCTCGAGCGGCCGACGCGGGTGGGCTGGAAGAGCCTGCACAACGCCTTCGGCCCCAATTACGACCGCGAACGCGACTTCCGCGCCAAGTTCAAAGAAGCCCTCAAAGAAGCGCTCCTCGTCTATCCCCAGGCGCGCGTCGACCTCGTCGAGGACGGCGTGCTCCTGCACCCCTCCGCCCCCGCCGCCCCGCCGCGCAACCTCTATTTCGTCGACACCCGCCGCCTCGCCTGGCGTCCGCGGACAGTTCTAGGAAAATAAACTTCGGGACCTGGTCGCGGGCAGCCCCGCGCCCCCGCCCGAGCGCGCGGATCTCGGCGTATCGCCGACCGCCCGGGGTACGGTCGATCCCGAAGATCTTAGGAAGAAAGACTTCGGGAGATGGTCGCGCGGCTCCCCGCGGGTCCGCTTCCGCGCCTCGAGCACGGTCGCGAAACGTTCCGGGCGGAAGCGCTCGCGGTGGCATACGCCGGCGATCTGCGCTGCTATACCGGGGACGCCGCAGGAGGGCGCCATGGAGGACATCGTCGCCCGTTTCGAGACCTACGCCGAGCTCTGCCGCGCGGTGCAGCGCAAGGCCATCGAGCTCGAGAACCACCCCGAGCGCAAGAAGCGCCTGCGCCGCTTCGCGGCCGCGGAAGTGGCCGAGATCCTCGGGATCTCGCCGGGATATCTGCGCAGCCTCGTGCACGAGCCGGACTTCCCTTCCGGGGCGATCGGCCCGGGCGGGCGGCGCTCCTTCGCGCTCTCCGAGATCCACGCCGCGCGCGCCTGGCTGTTCGCGCACACCGGCAACCCGCGCTACGCCCCCCGCCGCCGCCCGGAGGCCGGCGAGAAGCTGCAGGTCGTGACCTTCGTGAACTTCAAGGGCGGCAGCGGCAAGACCACCACCGCCGTGCACTTCGCCCAGTACCTCGCCCTGCGCGGCTACCGCGTGCTGCTCGTCGATCTCGATCCGCAAGCCTCGGCCACCGCGCTGTTCGGGCTCGATCCGGAAAGCGAGGTGCGCGATGCCACCTTCGCGAGCTGGCTCGACCGCAGCCGGGACGCGCGCGCCCTCGTCCGCCCCACGCACTGGGACGGCCTCGATCTCGTCCCGGCGAGCATCGCGCTCCAGCACGCCGAATACGATCTCGTGGGGCGGCTGCTCGAGCGCCGGGACTTCCCCTTCTACGCCCAATTGGCCGAGCTCCTCGTCGAACTCGAGGCCGCTTACGACGTCGTCGTGTGCGACTGTCGGCCCGATGTCGGCATGCTCACCCTCAACGCCCTGTGGGCGGCGACCGGCCTCGTCGTCCCGGTTCCGCCCTCGATGCTCGATTTCGCCTCTTCGGGCGAGTTCTTCCGCTTCCTCGCCGAAGTCGCGCGCGATTTCCGCGGGTCGATCGCCCGCGACGCCTTGGCGTTCGAT
>JANXAZ010000019.1:59246-60741 GCA_025062095.1 Geminicoccaceae bacterium | reverse complement strand
GGCGAGTTCTTCCGCTTCCTCGCCGAAGTCGCGCGCGATTTCCGCGGGTCGATCGCCCGCGACGCCTTGGCGTTCGATTTCGTGCGCATCGTGACCACGCGCTTCAAGGCGAGCGATCGCAACCAGGCCGAGATCGTCCGCTGGAAGCGCGCGCTGTTCCGAGACGCCGTGCTCGCCGAGGCGATGGTCGACACCGCCCTCGTCGACGCCGCGGGGATCCTCAAAGAGACGCTCTACGAATACGAGCCGGCCGGCAACCGCCGCACCTACGAGCGCGGGCTCGAGGCGGTGCGCAGGGTCGATCGGGCGCTCGAGCGCGAGCTCTTGCGCGTGTGGGGACGGCCGGTGGAGGCGTGAGGCCGGGGGCGCGGGGAGAGGAGCGATGCGGCAGACCGACAAGCGGGCGGCGCTTTCCGCCTCGATCGCGGCGTTGCGCGAGGAGACCCCGGCGAGCGGAGCGGGGGCGGCGCGCGGCATCGTCGGCCGCGCCCTCGAGCTGCACCGCGAGGGCCTGCTCGAGCGGCTCAAGGCGCTCGAGAGTGCGCGCGGGACGGCCGATCCCGGCGACCTGCTCGTGCGGATCGACCCCGCGCGGATCGACGATCCCCTGCCCCCCGACCGCCATCCGCGCGCCTTCGCCGATGCCGCCTTCGCCGAGCTCAAGCGGAGCATCGCCGAGCGCGGCCAGGACTCCCCGATCGTGGTGCGCGCGAAAGGCGAGCGCTTCGAGCTCGCCACCGGCCGGCGCCGGCTCGCCGTCTGCCGCGAGCTCGGCATTCCGGTGCTCGCCCGCGTCCTGCCTCTCGACGAGGAGGGGATGCTGGCGCTCCAGTACCGCGAGAACGAGGAACGGGCGAACGTGAGCGCCTTCGAGCGCGGTCGCTGGTTCGCGCGTCTCGCGGAAGCGGGCTGGAGCACGACCCGGCTCGCCGCCCTCACCGGCCTCTCCCAGCCCTCGATCGTGGCCTATCTCAAGCTCGGCCGGCTGCCCGAGGCGCTGATCGAGGGCTTGAGCGAGCCGCGCGCGCTCACCCTCAAGGACGGGGCCCGCTTGACGGAGGCGCTCGAGGCCGATCCCGGGGCGCTCGCGCGGATGGTCGCGGCGCTTTCGGAAAGCTCCGGGCGGCCGGTGCGCGAGCAGCTCGCCCGCGCGCTCGCCGCCGCGCGCGGGGCGCCGAGCCCCAAGCCGAAGCTCGCCGGGCGCGCGATCCTCGACCGGGAGGGACGCAAGCTCGCCACGCTCACGCGCAGCGGCAACCAATGGATCCTCCGCTGGGCTCCGGCGATCGAGGAGGAGGCGATCGCCTGGATCGCCGCCCGGCTGCCCGAGCTCGTCCACGCCTGGCGGAGCGGAGCGGTCGCGAAGAGCGCGGACGGCGCGGAGCACGAAGAGGGCTCCGCGCGCGCACGCCCCTCCGGCCCCGAGAGCTGAGGCCTCGCTCCGGGATCCGCGCGCCCGGCGGGACTCTCGCCGGCGGCACCGAACGGAAGGGGC
>JANXAZ010000019.1:57896-59147 GCA_025062095.1 Geminicoccaceae bacterium | reverse complement strand
GCGGCGACGAACGCGGTCGAACGGGCGGCGCAGACCCTCAGGGACTTGCGGGTGGCGGAAGTCGTCGAGCAGGACCTGGTGGTCGAAGACGGCAAGGTCCGCGCCTACCGCACCAAGATCAAGCTCTCCTTCAAATACGAGGGCTGAGGGGCGGCGGTCGGGGACGGCGCGGGGGCGGGAAAAGGCGCGCGAGGCGGCGGGGATGGCGGTGGCGGTGCGCCCCGGTGGGCGGGGGCGCGACCGGGACCCCGGGCTTCCGGGTCCCGGCGTGGCCGATCACCCGGCGTCGGAGATCGCCGCCGGAGCGGAGGCCGGGAGAGCGTGCGGGACGGGGGCACGCGTCCGGGCGGCGAGGAGCGCGGCCGCGACGCGGCACCTCGCCGCTCGGCGGAACGAGTCGCGCGGAAGCGAGGCCGAGGCGCGCGCGGGCACCGAGGAAGCCGTCGGTAGGAGGGCCGAGCGCGCCCGGGGCGGGGCGGCCCGGGCGGTCGCGGTCGATCGCGCGCCCGCGGGCACAGGCGGCGAGAAGGCGCGCGCGCGATCCCGGCAGGAGGAACGACGCGGCCCGGGGCGCGGTTTCCGACCGCGCCCGTCGTCCCGACCGGGGGTGAAGCGCCGGAAGGGGCGGCGATCCCGAGCGAGGGACGGTCTCGGGGCGGTCGCGGACGGCGCTGCCGCCGGTGCGCGGATCCCGCCCGCCTCGGGCCGCAGAGACCCGCCCGGCGGCGCGACGAGGCTCGCCGCGGCGACCCCGTTCGCGTCCAGAGGGCGTGGCGCTCGCCCGGCTCGAGGCGCAGGTCGACGCCGTCCGCCGGCGAAGGGCCGGTCCAAGGCCTCGCGAAGGCGGCGGAGCTCGGCACGGGGTCGCGCGCGCGAGGCGGCTCGCGGAGAGCGGTGCGCTTCCCACCGGAGGCAGAGGCTTCTCGCGCGGTCGGCGCTTCGATGCTCCGATCCGTCGCGTCGCGCGGGCGGGAGCGATCCCGCTTCCGCGCCCGGGCACGGCGGTCTAGAGCTCGCGCGAGAGCCCGGGGAGGGATCCGATCATCGGCAAAGAGACCGTCGGCGATCGTCTGTTCGCGCGGCTCGACGAGCTCGGGCGGGTGAGCGACGAGCCGGATCGGCTCGTGCGCCTGGCCTTCGGGCCCGCCTGGCGGGAGGCGGTCGAGCGCGTGCGCGGCTGGATGGGCGCGGCGGGGCTCGCGACGCGGATCGATGCCGCGGGCAATCTCCTCGGTCGGCGGGAGGGCCCGC
>JANXAZ010000019.1:0-57798 GCA_025062095.1 Geminicoccaceae bacterium | reverse complement strand
CGCGGCTGGATGGGCGCGGCGGGGCTCGCGACGCGGATCGATGCCGCGGGCAATCTCCTCGGTCGGCGGGAGGGCCCGCGGCCGGGGAGCCCGGCGCTCGTGCTCGGCTCGCATCTCGATACGGTGATCGATGCCGGGCGGTTCGACGGGACGCTCGGCGTGCTCCTCGCGCTCGCGCTCGTCGAGCGCCTTCGCGAGCGCGGGCGCGCGCTTCCCTTCGCGCTCGAGGTCGTGGCTTTCGCCGACGAGGAAGGGGTGCGCTTCGGGACCGGCCTTCTGGGCTCGCGGGCGATGGCGGGCACGCTCGATCCGGCCGTGCTGGGGCTCGTCGATCGCCACGGGACGAGCCTCGCCCGGGCGTTGTGGGCCTGCGGTCTGGAACCCGAGGCGCTCGCCCGCGCCGCGCGCCGACCCGAGGAGATCCTGGGCTACCTCGAGGTGCACATCGAGCAGGGGCCGGTGCTCGAGCGGGAGGGACTGGCGCTCGGTCCGGTCGAGGCGATCGCGGGGGCCGAGCGGAGCACGGTGGAGGTGTTGGGGGAGGCCGGACACGCCGGAACGGTGCCGATGGAGGCGCGCAAGGACGCTCTCGCGGCGGCGGCGGAGATGGTCCTCGCGGTCGAGCGGGTGGCCCGCGGGGCGGAGGGGGTGGTGGCGACGGTCGGCCGGCTGGAGGTGGAGCCGGGAGCGGTGAACACGGTTCCGGGCCGGGTGCGGTTCACGATCGACCTGCGCAGCGGCGAGGACTCCCGCCGGGCCCAGGTTTCCGCGCTGCTCCACGCGAGTCTGTGCGAGATCGCGCGGCGACGGGGAGTGGGGCTCGCGGTCGCGACCCGGGAGGAGTTCGCGGCGGTGCGCTGCGACGCCCGTCTGCTCGCGACGCTCGAGGCGGCGCTCGCGGCGCGCGGGCGACCGGTCCGCCGGCTCGTCTCCGGGGCCGGCCACGACGCCGCGGCGCTCGCGGCGATCGCGCCCGTGGCCATGCTCTTCGTGCGGTGTCGCGGCGGGGTGAGCCACCATCCGGCCGAAGACGTCGACCCCGAGGACGTCGCGGCCGCGCTCGAGGTGCTCGAGGAAGCGGTGGAGCGGCTCGCGGCCGAAACGACAGCCGCGCCCGTCTGAGATCCGAGGACGGGAGCCGGCGCGGTTATCAGTGCACTGATAACCCCGTTCGGGCGGGAGCCTCGAGAGCTTCGAGAAGGCAGCGGCGGAGCTCTTCGTCGACCTCGGGCACGCGCCCGCCCCACCAGGCGAAACCGGGGACGGCCTGGTGCACGAGCATGCCGAGCCCGTCGAGAACGCGCAGGCCGCGGGCGCGGGCGGCCGTAAGAAGCGGGGTCGCGAGGGGCACGTAGACGAGATCGGCGACGATCGCCCCCGCCGGCAAGGGCGCGAGATCGAGGAGAAGAGGCGGTTGTCCGGTCATGCCCAGGCTCGTGGCGTTGACGAGGAGGGCGAGATCGGACAGCGCCGCGGGCGGGGGCGGCCAATCGCAGACGAGGACGCGGTCGGGGAAGAGGCGGGCGAGATCGGCGGCGAGCGCGCGCGCCCGCGCGCTCGTGCGGTTGCACAGGCGCAGTTGCGCGCAGCCGGCCTCGAGGAGCGCGAAGGCGACGGCCCGCGCCGCCCCGCCGGCGCCCAGGACGAGGGCGGTGGCGGGGACGAAATCCGGATATTCGGCCCGCAGATGAGCGAGGAAGCCGGCCCCGTCGGTGTTGCGGCCCTCGAGGGTGCCGTCGGGGTGCACGAGGACGGTGTTCACGACCCCCGTGCGCTCGGCCGCGGCGTCGCGGCGATCGACGAGGGCGAAGGCGCGCTCCTTGTGGGGGATGGTGACGTTCCAGCCGAGAAAGCCGAGCCGCGGCAGGGCGCGGAAGGCGAGCTCGAGGTCTTCGGGGCGGACGGGCAAGGGTACGTAGACGCCGTCGATCCGATACCGCGCGAACCAATGGCCGTGCAGGCGCGGGGAGAGGGAATGGGCGACGGGCCAGCCCAGCACCCCGGCGAGGCGGGCCTTACCGGACAAGAGCACGGGGAAAGGCCTCCGCGAGGAACGCGGGAAGCCTAAGGCCCGGGCGCTCCGGCGTCGAGAGCGGAGAAGGCGGCGCGCGGAGCGGGCGGGACGGCGCGCTTGTCGGACGCAGAGGGGGGCGCGATGCTCGCGGCGATGGATCGTTTGCGCCGGATCTGGCGGGCTCCGGGGCTCGACCCGCTGGTGCGCCTGGGCCTGCGCCTGGCGCATCGGCTCTTGCGCGTCTGGTGGGCGATCCGCCGGCCGCGGGCGGAGGGCGCGGCGGTCGCGGTCTGGTGGGAGGGGCGGCTGCTCGTGGTCGAGAGCTCCTATCGCCCCGGTCTGTGGGACCTGCCGGGGGGCGGGCGGGGGGCGGGGGAGAGCGCGGATGCCGCGGCGCGGCGCGAGCTCTTCGAAGAGACCGGCCTCGCCCCCGAGCCGGGAGCGTTGGAGGAGGCAGGCGCCGTGGAGTTCGCCCTCGAGGGGCGCCGGATCCGCACCCGGATCCTGGTCTGGCGGCCGAAGGCGCGGGTCGCGCCGCGCGTCGACCGGCGCGAGATCCTGCGGGCGGAGTTCCGCACACCGGAGGAGCTCGCGCGGTCGCGCCTGGCTCCGGGGCTCCGGCTCTATCTCGAGGGGCCGGCTCAGGGTGCGGGGCGCGCGGGCGGGGCGGGGGGCAGCACGCCGCCGCAGACGAGGCCCACGTAGTGGCGTTCGAGCTCGGAGAGTTCGCGGAAGTAGGCGCCCAGGGAGATGTCGCAGGTGGCGGCGAGGGTGAGCCGCGCCTGGAGGTCGTTCATCGCCCGGCGCTGTTCGAGGGCGGCGGCGGAGAAGGTCTCGAGCCGGGCGCAGGCGGGGAGGGCGGCGAGGAGGAGGGCGCAGAGGCGGATACGGCGGTTCATAGGTTTTTATCCCTAGCAACAGGCTGCAAAGCTATTATGTGCGGCTATATAGGACTGTCAACCTAACTCCTGCCGGCTGTTCCCCGCCGCGCCGCCGTGCTAACCCGCCTCGCGAACCCGGAGGCACCATGCAGCTCGACCGCATCGCCGTCTTGAGCTTCGACTGCTACGGCACGCTCGTCGACTGGGAGCGCGGGATCCTCGACGCCCTTTCTCCCTGGCGGGCGCGCACCGGCCTGGCCGTCGACGACGAGGCCCTCCTCGCCGCCTTCGCTGAAGAAGAAGCGGCGCAAGAGCGGGAGACCCCGAGCCTGCGCTACGATCTCCTGCTCGCCCGCGTCGGCGCGCGGCTCGGGCGGCGCTTCGGCGCTCCCATGCGCGAGGACGAGCAGCGCGCGTTCGGCGCTTCGGTCGGCGACTGGCCGCCGTTTCCCGACAGCGCCGAGGCCCTCGCGCGCCTGGCGCGGGCGGTGCCGCTCGTCGTCCTCTCCAACGTCGACGAGGCCTCGATCCGCCGCTCGGCCGCCCGTCTCGGCGATCCCTTCGCCGCCCTCCTCACCGCCGAGGCGATCGGCTCGTACAAGCCCGATCTTCGCAACTTCGCCTATCTCTTGGGGTTCGTCCGCGGCCGCGGCTGGCCGCGGGAGGGGCTCGCGCACGTCGCTCAGAGCCTCTTCCACGACCACGTCCCGGCCGCGGCCGTGGGCATCCCTTCGATCTGGATCGACCGCCGCGCCGGCCGCCCGGGCGGGGCCACCCCGCCGCCCGCGCGTCCCGTCGCCCCCGCCCTGCGCTTTCCCGATCTCGCGAGCTTCGCCCGCGCCTTCGAGGCGGCGCGCCGCGGCCGAGCCGCGCGAGGGGATACGGATCTCGGCGCCTAGAGCCGGAAGTGCTCCTCGACGTAGCGCAAGAGGAGCGCGAGGCAGTCCTCGAGCCCGAGCTCGTCGGTGGGCACCACGAGCTCCGGGTTCTCGGGCGCTTCGTAAGGCGCGGAGATCCCGGTGAAGTCCTTGATCTCGCCCTTGCGCGCGCGTTTGTACAGGCCCTTGGGGTCGCGCTTTTCGCAGACCGCGAGATCGGCTTTGATGTAGATCTCGTGGAAGTTCTCGCCCGCCGCCTCGCGCGCCCGCTGACGGTCGCTGCGATAAGGCGAGATGAAGCTCGAGATCGCGATGAACCCGGCATCGGCGAACAGTGCCGCGACCTCGCCCACCCGACGGATGTTCTCGGCGCGGTCTTCGGGCGAGAAACCGAGGTCGCGGCACAGGCCGCCGCGGATGTTGTCGCCGTCGAGCACGTAGACCTGGTAGCCCTTGGCGAAGAGCTCGCGCTCGAGGGCGAGGGCGAGGGTCGACTTGCCCGCCCCGCTCAGCCCCGTGAACCACAGCACCCCGCCTTTGTGACCGTTGCGCGCCGCCCGCGCGGCGCGGCTCACGGCGTGCCCCACGGCGCTGATGTTGCTCGCCCGCACGGTCACGAGCTGGCGCTGATCGGGATAGCCCTCCATCGAGACGATGCCGCCGCCCACGGGGACGTAGTCCTCGACCAGGACGAAGCGGCCGGTGCGCGGGTTGGCGCGGAACTCGTCGAGGGCGAGCAGGCGCTTGCTGCGCAAGACGATCTCGCCCGCGCCGTTGCGCTCGATCCGCTCGGGCGGCAGAGGCTTGAGCTCGGCGGTATCGATCGCCTTCTCGATCGCCTCGACGGTGACCGTGGCCTCGCTCGTCGCGAGCTTGAGCTTGTAGGTCGAACCGATCGTAAGGGGCCGCTCGCCGAGCCAGAAGACGCGCGCCTTGAAGACGTTGGTGAGCAGCGGGGGGTCGCTCTCGTGGCTCATGATCTCCCCGCGCTCGACGAAGATCGGCTGATCGAGCGTGACCCCGATGCTCTGCCCGGCCACCGCCTCGGAGGGCGGCTCGGGCACGTGCCAGGCTTCGATGGTCTTGATCCGCGCGGTCTTGTTGGAGGGCGAGAAGAGCACGCGATCGCCCACCCGCAGCCGGCCGGATTCGATCCGTCCGGCGACGATCCGCCGCTGGTCGAACTTGTAGACGTCCTGGACCGGCATCCGCAGCGGTCGGTCGACGGGAAGCGCGGCGTAAGGAAAAGAATCGAGCACCGCGACCACCGGCGGGCCCTGGTACCAGGGCATGCGCGGGCTGTGGCGGAGGAGGTTGTCGCCCTCGCGGGCGGAGACGGGGACGATCGCCCGCGGCTCGAGCCCGAGCTCGGCCAGATAGGCGCGGAAGTCTTCGGCCACGGCACCGAACCGCTCGGCCGAGTAGTCCACGAGGTCCATCTTGTTGACGAGCACGGCGATCTCCCGGATGCCGAGGAGATGCAAGAGATAGCCGTGCCTTCTGGACTGTTCTTGCACGCCTTCCTGCGCGTCGACGACCAGGAGCGCCGCTTCCGCCCGAGCGGCTCCGGTCACCATGTTCTTCAAGAACTCCTTGTGACCGGGAGCGTCGATGACGACGTAAGGTCGCAGCGCGGTGCGGAAGCGGATCTGGGTGGTGTCGATCGTCACCCCCTGGTCGCGCTCGCTCTGCATGGCGTCGAGCACGAAGGCCCATTCGAAGGGCATGCCGCGGCGCGCCGAGCTCGCTCGGATCGCCTCGAGCTTGCCCTCGGGCAAAGAGCCGGTCTCGAACAACAGCCGGCCCACGAAGGTCGATTTGCCGTGGTCGACGTGGCCGAGGATGACGATCGGCAAGGGGCGCGCGGCGGCTCCGGACATCGCGGGTTCCGTTGCGAGAGGGGCTCGGCCGGCGCGAGCGATCACATGTAGCCCGCCCGGCGCAGGCGCTCGAAGCTGTCTTCCGCCTCGTGGTCCATGGCGCGGCCGGCGCGCTCGGGGATCGTGGTGGTTTCGAGCTCGGCGATGATCGCATCGAGGGTATCCGCCGTGCTCGGCACCGGGAAGGTGATGTCGCGGTCGCCGAGCGAGCGGTAGCGCTTGCCGTCCTTGGCGAAATAGAGCTCGATCACCGGGATCCCCTCGCGCCGCGTGTATTTCCAGACGTCGAGTTCGGTCCAGTTCAAGATCGGGTGCACGCGCACGTGCGTGCCGCGCGGGAAGCTCGTCATGTACTGGTCCCAGAACTCGGGCGGCTGGTCCTTGAGCTGCCACTGGCCGCTCTCGTCGCGCGGGCTGAAGATCCGTTCCTTGGCCCGGATCGCCTCCTCGTCGCGCCGGATGCCGAGGATGAGGCCTTCGAAGCCGTATTTCTCGAGCGCCGCCTTGAGCCCGAGCGTCTTGCGCGCGGCCGCGCGCGCGGCGGGCGGAAGGCCGGGATCGGTGGCCTCGAGCGGCGGGCACTCCTGGCGGATGAAGGTCAGGCCCCATTCCTTGGCGTAGCGGTCGCGGAAGGCGTACATCTCGGGGAACTTCTTGCCCGTGTCGACGTGCAGCACGGGGAACGGGACGTGGCCGAAGAAGGCCTTCTTGCACAGCCAGATGACGACGTTGCTGTCCTTGCCGAGCGACCACAGGATGGCGAGCTTGTCGAGCTTCGCCTTGGCTTCGCGCAAGATGTAGATGCTCTCGGCTTCGAGCGCGTCGAGATGGTCCATGGTTCCGATCCGATGGCGATCCGGGCGGACGCGAAACGCCGGGAAGCGCCGCCGTGTAGCCGCCGCTTCCCGGAACGTCAACGCCGCTCGCGCCGCGCCCCCGCGCGCGGGGCGGCTCAGCGCCGAGCCGAGGCCAGCCGCTTCTTGAGCGCGGCGAGCCGGCGTTGGCGCGCCGCCCGGCGGCGGTTGGCGACCGCGCCTTTGGGCACCCCGCCGTCGCGACCGCTCTGGACGCGGCCGAGCTGGGTCCACTGGCGGACCGGGCCGCTGTCGATGTGCAGGAAATCGGAGCTCGGATAATAGCCCACGCCACCGGCCTGCAGGGCGAGGGCCGCGCGATGGGCGGTGGAGAGCGGCACCCCCGGAAAGCGCAGGTCGATCGCCATGCCGTACATGTGCAGGCTGTTGCGGGCGACCGCGCGCGAGCGCCGGCGCAGCATGGCGTTCGTCTCGGGCGAGCGGTAGCCCGAGAGGACCTCGAGCGGGCCCGAGAGGTCGAGCTGGCGCTGCAAGAGATAGGCGATGTCCAGGACCTGGGGATCGATCTCGACGATCTCGTCGGTCCGCCAGTCGCGCAAGAGGCGATCGATCGAGCGCAGGCCCTCTTCGAGATACCGCCCGTCGGCGAAATAGACGGTGCGCACGCTCTCGCCGGTGTGCCGATGGTGGAGCGCGATCTGCCGGACCGGCACCGCGGCGAGGGCCTTCCGCCAGCGACCGAAGAGGCCGCCGCCGAGCACGGGCAGGCCGAAGGCGAGGCCGAGGAGAAAACGTCGACGGGATCGGACCGACCGCTCCGACATGCCGTTCCCCCCTTCCCAGTCTCTCGCGTAGCGCGAGGCCGCGAAACGCCGATTTCGTCGGTTCGGGTTCAGCTGAACGGCGCCCTACCTAGGCGATCCGAGGTGAATCTGCAACACGGTCCGTGTCGTTCGCTCTCGAGATACTGGAGTACCGTGACGCGATGCTCGAACATTCGCCGAATGTGACTTCACGGCAACTGCATCCGTGGCGGAAGAGCCACGCGATGTGCTGATGGCGCCGCGCGAACACCGGTTCCGATGCCTGCGCGCGAGCATCGGGTCCGCGGCGTGCTCCGGCGGTATCGCGATACAGACGCAAAAAGCGGCGGCGATCTTCCCGTGCCCGCGCGAATCGACGATTCTTTCGGCGATGACCCCGGACCTCTCGATCGTCGTGCCGCTTTTCAACGAAGAGGAGAACGTCCGCCCGCTCTTCGAGGCGATCGCGGCCGCGCTGCGGCCGCTGCCGCTGTCCGCCGAGCTCGTCCTGGTCGACGACGGCTCGAGCGATGCGACCTTCGCGCGGGCGCTCGAGCTGCCGCGCGGGGGGCGGCCGCGGCTGCGGATCCTCAAGCTGCGCCGCAACTACGGCCAGACCGCGGCCATGGCCGCCGGCATCGCGCACGCCCGCGGCCGGGTGATCGTGACCATGGACGGGGATCTCCAGAACGACCCCGCCGACATCCCGCGCCTTTTGGCCAAGCTCGAGGAGGGGTTCGATCTCGTCGTCGGCTGGCGGCGCGAGCGCAAGGACCACTGGTCGCGCGTGCTCCCCTCCAAGATCGCCAACCGCCTGATCGGCTGGGTCACGGGGGTGCCGATCCGGGACAACGGCTGTTCGTTGAAGGCCTATCGCGCCGACCTCATCAAGGCGATCCCGCTTTACGCCGAGATGCACCGCTTCATCCCGGCCATGGCGAGCCTCGCCGGGGCGCGCATCGCCGAACTCGAGGTGCGCCACCACCCCCGCCGCTTCGGCCGCTCGAAATACGGATTTTCGCGCATCTACAAAGTGCTCGTCGATCTCCTCGCGATCGCCACGATCCTCGATTTCGCGCGCCGGCCGGTGCCCTGGCTGGCCGGTGCCGGCCTTCTCGCGGCGCTGTGCGCCACCCTCGCGGGGGCGCTCTTCCTTTTCGCCCGTCCCGCGCCCGGGGTGGCTTTCCAGGGGGTGGTCATGCTGAGCGGGGCGCTCGCCGCTTTTCTCCTCTTCCTCGCCTTCTTGAGTTACCTCTTGCACAGCACGCGCGCCGCCCGCTTCGATCGCTTCCGGCTGCTCGCCGCGCGCGCGTCGCGCGAGCCGGGCGCCGCCGCGGAGAGGTTCGCCCCGTGACCGCCGAACCCGCCCCCCGTCGCCTCGCCGCCGCGACCGGCACGGTGTCCGTGGTCGTGCCCCTTTCCCGTGACCTCGAGGATCTCGAGGCCCGCCACGCCCGGCTGCGCGCCGGCCTCGAGCTCTTGGCCCGGCCGCTCGAGTTCGTCTACGTGCTCGACGGGCCGCTCGCCCGCAGCCGCGCCGCGCTCGCGGCGCTGCGCCGGGCCGGCGAGCCGATCGAGATCCTCGCCTTCGCCCGCCCCACCGGCGAAGCCGCGGCCCTGACCGTGGGCTTGCGCCACGCGCGCGGGGCGGTCGTGCTCACCCTCGATCCCGAGTTCCCGATCGATCCCGCCGAACTGCCGCGCCTCGTGCACCGGCTCGAGGCGGGCGAGGCCGATCTCGTCACCGCCGCCCGCCGCGTCCCGGGACGGGCGGGCGGGGGCAAGCTCGAGCGGCTGTTGGGCTGGCTGCTCGGCTGCCGCTTCGAAGACGTCCGCAGCCCCGTCCGCGCCCTGCGCGCGCGGGTCGCGGCCGAGCTCACGCTCTACGGCAACCAACACCGCTTCCTGCCGCTCCTCGCCCAGGCCCAGGGCTTCGCGGTCGAGGAACTGCCGGTCCCGGCCCTCGGCCGCAACGGTCCCGGTCTCGTCCGCGCCGTCGGTTGGCCGTCGTTGCTCCTGGACGTCGTCACGGTCTTCTTCTTGTTGCGCTTCCTCGAAAAACCGTTCCGCTTCTTCGGCGGCTTCGGACTTCTCGTCCTCGTCCTGGGCGGGCTCGCCACCGCTTGGCTCGTCTTCGAGCGCCTCGTCCTGGGCGTGCCCCTGGGCGACCGCCCGGCCCTCATCCTCGCGACGCTCATGGTCGTGCTCGGCATCCAGATCATCGCTGTGGGCCTGATCGGCGAGCTCGTCACCTTCGCCTGGGCGCGCGAGAGCGCCGATCACCGGGTCGAGCGCATCGTCGAATAGCCGCACCCCGAGTGGACGCGCCCCGCCGACGGGCGGACGCCGCGCGTCCGGCCGGCCGTGCCCGCGCGACCCCTTGATTTCAGAACCTTCTAATATTAGCTCTTGCGCGAGTACGCCGCTGTACGGGAGACGCAGCCATGCCCGCGTTCACCGACCGCGCCTGGTCGCCCTATTTCGCCGGGGCGCTTCTGGGCCTGCTCCAGATCCCCGCCTTTCTCTTGATCGGTACCGCCCTCGGCGCCTCCTCCTCCTTCGTCACCGTTTCCGCCACGCTCGCCTCCTTCGTCGATCCCGCGATCCGGGAGATCGAATACGCCGCCAGACATCTCGCCGGCGCCAAGAACTGGTGGCAGGTGGCGCTCGTGATCGGCATCGCCCTCGGCGCCTTCCTCTCGGCCAAGCTCTCGGGAACGGTGCGACGCGGCATCGCGCCGGTGTGGGAGCGGGCCCTCGGCACGAAGAGCCCCGCCACCCGTTTCGTCCTCGCCTTCTTGGGCGGCTTTTTGATGCTCGCCGGCGCCCGCATCGCCGACGGCTGCACCTCCGGCCACGGGCTTTCCGGCATGGCCCAGCTCGCGCTCGGTTCTTTCGTGGCGATCGCCGCGACCTTCGCCGGGGGCATCGCCACCGCCCATCTGTTGCGGCGCATCTGAAGGAGATCGTCCGATGTCGATCCTCTCCGCCGTGCTCTTGGGCCTCGCCATGGGCGTGGTCTTCGGCTTCGTGCTCGAGAAATCGCGCGTGTTCGAGCCGGCCGTGATCCTGGGCCAGCTGCAGCTGCGCAATTTCTTGATGCTCAAGATCTTCTTGTCCGGTGTCGCGGCCGGACTCGTGGTCATCGGCCTGCTCGTGGCCACGGGCCTTTCCGGCCTGCATCCCAAGTCCGCGATCTGGACCGCCGACGTCGTGGGCGGGCTGATCCTGGGCGCCGGGATCGCCCTCGCCGGGGCCTGCCCGGGTACCACCCTCGCCCAGATCGGGGCGGGCTATCGCGACGCCTGGTTCACCCTCGCGGGCGGTCTCTCGGGGGCGCTCGTCTTCACCTA
This sequence comes from Geminicoccaceae bacterium, assembly GCA_025062095.1. Taxonomy (GTDB): domain Bacteria; phylum Pseudomonadota; class Alphaproteobacteria; order Geminicoccales; family Geminicoccaceae; genus JANXAZ01. The sequence goes on along the minus strand of JANXAZ010000019.1, from coordinate 47,174 downwards.
TCTCGAGCCCGTCTTGCACCCCGTGCTGCTCGCGGGCGGGGCCGGGAAGCTCACCCTCGACAAGGTCCTGGGCGTTCCCTTCCCCTGGCTCGCCTTCGGCTTCGCCGCCCTTCTCGTCGCCGGGCTCGTGGCGCTCGAGCGGTGGCGCCCCTGGCGCGCCGAGATCGGCGCCAACGCCGACGGCCTGTTGCCGCCGCCCGAGGCCCGGGCGCCCGCCGCTGCGCCCGTCGCCACCGGCCGCGCCTGAACCTCTCCCTTTTTTCCTCGGCTTCCCCGACCGCTCGCCCGCCGGCCCTCCGGCGGGCTTTTTTTCCGGAGACGTCGAGCGAGGCGAGGAGGGCGAGCCGAACGGATGGCGCGTCGCGCGCCGATCGGCACGGCCGGGGCTCGTCTGCGCGAAGAGAACGCGCCGACGCTTCCGAACCTCCCGATCGCCCCGGCTTCGCGGCCGTGCCGCGTCCCGTCGCGGATCGACCGCTCGACAGGATCCGCCCCGACCTCCCGGGCCGCGCGACGGCGGGTCGAGACGCCGAGGAGGCGACGCGGAACGCTCTCGAGGCGCTCTTCGCGCACATCGAAGGGACGATCGAAGAGGGGCTCTTGGCCCGGATCGACCGGGTCGCCGAACTGCGCGGTCAGACCCGCTCCGCGTTCCTCGCCGAGGCGGCACGGCGGATGCTCGCGGAAGGTCGCGAGGCACTCTGAGAAGAGGGGCGCTCAGGCGGCGGCCGCACGCGCGCGGGTCTCGAGAAGGGCTTCCAGCACCGCGAGCCGCTCCGCCTCGGCCGCCGGCTTGTCCCAGCGGATCCGCAAGACGCGCGGAAAGCGCAGGGCGATGCCCGACTTGTGCCGGCTCGAGCGGCGGATGCCCTCGAAGCCGATCTCGAAGACGAGCACCGGTTCCACCGCCCGCACCGGGCCGAAGCGCGCGATCGTGTGCGCGCGGATCCAGCGGTCGAGGCGGACGAGCTCTTCGTCCGTGTAGCCCGAATAGGCCTTGGCCACCGGCACGAGCTCGGGTCCCGAGGGTCCTTCCCGCCAGGCGCCGAAGGTGTAGTCCGAATAAAACGAGGAGCGCTTGCCGTGGCCGCGCTGCGCGTAGAGCAGCACGAGATCGGCCGAGAAGGGATCGCGCTTCCATTTCCACCACGATCCCTTGACGCGCCCCGCGCGATAGGGGCTCGCCTTGTGCTTGAGCACGAGGCCCTCGATCGCCGGATGCGGCGGAGCGCGGCGCAGCCGCCCGAGCTCCTCGAGAGAATGCGCCGACAGCAGCGGCGAGAGCCGCAGCCGCGGCGAAGGGCACCGCGCGAGGAGGGATTCGAGCCGGCGGCGCCGCGCGGCGAAGGGCAACGGGCGGAGATCCTCGCCGCTCTCGAACAAGAGATCGTAGAGCACGAGCCCGACCGGACAGCGGGCGAGGATCCGCGCCGAGGGCCGTTTGCGGTTCAGGCGCTGTTGGAGCTCGTCGAAGCCGCCGATCTCTTCCCCGCGCATCACCACGAGCTCGCCGTCGAGCACGGTGCCCGGATCGAGGCCGCGGGCGGTTTCGAGGAGCTCGGGAAAGCTCGCGCCGATCTCCTCGCCGCTGCGCGAATACAGGCGCGCGCCCGATGGTCCCGCGACGAGCTGGACGCGGATTCCGTCCCACTTCCACTCCACCGCCCAGTCCGCGAGCGTGTCGGCGATCGCCGGCAGATCCGCCTCGTCGAGCGGATGGGCGAGCATGAACGGGCGGAAGGCGAGCGCGTCGCGCCCCGCCGGCTCGGGGGCTCGGCCCTCGAGCCAGGCGAAGAGCGCTTCGTAAGGCGGCGCTTGCGCGTGCCAGTGCTCTTCCACGCGCACCGGATCGACGCCCCCGAGCCTGGCGAGCGCCTCGCGCACGAGCCCGACCGAAACGCCCACGCGCAGCCCTCCCGTGAGAAGCTTCAGGAGCGCCCAGCGGCCGGTCGCGTCGAGCCGATCGAGGAGATCGGCGAGCAGGGCGGGGAGCCGCGACTTGGGCGCGGCGGCGAGGGCGGCGATCGCTTCCGACAGCCGCGGCGGAGCGGCGCGCGCGTCGGATGCCGGTTCGGGCCAGAGCAGAGCCGCGGTCTCGGCGAGATCCCCCACGTAATCGTAGGACCAGGCGAAGAGCACGGGATCGCTGCGCTCGGCCGAGAGCGCGCGCACGAGAGCGGGCTTGGCGTGCGGAAGCTCGAGGGTGCCGAGAAGCGCGGCCAGGGCCCAGCCCCGGTCGGGATCCGGGGTGCGCCGGAGATAGTCGCACAGCAGCGCGAGCTTGGCCGTGCGCTGCGGGGCGTGGAGGAGCCGCTCGAGGAGTTCGGCGAAGGCCTGCATCGCACCGAACGCCGGTTCCCGTCCGCGGCCCTCGCGGCGGGTTTGTGCGGGGAAGGCGGAAGGCGAGGTAGCGCGATCGCGGCCGCGAGCAAGAGCGGCCGCTTCCCGCCGCGTCCGGCTAGCGGGCGAGCGGCCGCGGGGGCGCGTCGAGTCGGACGACCACGCCCGCGAGGCGGGGATCGGGGGCGGGGTAGCGTTCCATCACCAGGGGGTCGTGGCCGGGGACGATGTGGTCGAGCGAGGGGGCGAGGGCGCGCAGCCGATCGTAGCCGCGCAAGGTCGCTTCCACGTCGTGGACGATCGGGAAAGGGCGGTAGTCGAGGAAGTTCTCGTAATAATGCGCGGTATCCGAGGCGAGCACGACGGGCCCGCGGGCAGTGACCACGCGGACGCATTGGATGCCCTTGGCGTGGCCGCCGATGCGGTGAACGGTGATCCCGGGTGCGATCTCCCCCTCGCCGTCGTGGAACAGGACCCGGCCCTCGAACACCCGACGGACCACGGTGCAGACGTGCTCGACGCTGTAGGGCCGTCGGAGCTCGGCGTAGCTCATGCAGCGCCCCGTGGCGTAGGCGAGCTCGGCTTCTTGCAGGTGGAAGCGGGCGGCGGGGAAATGGTCGAGGGTGCCGGCGTGGTCGTAATGGAGATGGGTGACGATCACGTCCGCGATCGTCTCCGCGCGGACGCCGAGCATCGCCAGCCCCTCGCGCGGCAGGCGTTCGATCGTTCGCCCCCGCCGCGCGCCCTCCTCGGCGTCGAAGCCGGTGTCGACCAGGATCGCGCGGTCCCCCGCGCGCAGCAGCCAGACGTAGAAGTCGATCGGCATCGGCGCCGAATCGTGCGGATCGACGCCCAAGAAGTTCTCCCGGCGGGTGCGCGTTTCGAGCCGGGCGTAGCGGATCGCGAAGAGCTCCCAGAGCATCGCCCCCTGCCTCCCGTCCTTTTCCGCGCGAGCGCTAGCACGCTCCCGCGCGCACCGGCAGAGCGCGAAAGCCGGCCCATGCACGAAAGGATGCGACGGTTGCACGTGCCGCGGTTCGCCCGCGCCCGCGCGGAGCCTAAACGAGAAAAGTCTGTTCAGCCTCCCTGTACCTCGGCCGGACCGGACGGGGCGTCCCCGTCCGGTCCGGTGCCGTGCTCGCTCAGTCGGTCTCCTCCTCGTAGCCGGAAAGCGCGAGCGGCCGCGCGCGGATGCCGCGTCGGCTCAGAACGTGGATCAGCGCTTCCTCGCGGCCGTGGGTGATCCAGATCTCCTCGGCTCCGACCTCCCCGCAGGTGGCGAGGAGCTCGTCCCAGTCGGCGTGGTCGGAAATCACGAGCGGGAGCTCCACCCCGCGCCGCTTGGCCCGCTGCTTGATCCGCATCCAACCCGAGGCGAAGGCGAGAAGCGGATCCGGCAGGCGCCGGATCCAACGGTCGGCGAGAGCGGAAGGGGGGGCGAGGACGATCTCGCCTGCGAGCTCGCGCCGGATGCGCCCGCGCTCGGTCGTCGTGGCCGGCAGGAGCGGCTCCAGGCGCACGCCGAGCCGTTCGTAAAGGGCGCACAGAGGAAGAAGGGCGCCGTGCAGGAAGATCGGGCGGTCGTAGCCGGCGCGGCGCAGCAGGGCGATCAGCCGTTGGGCCTTGCCCAGGCCGTAGGCACCGACGACGATCGCCCGCTCGGGGTTCGCCTCGCGCGCGCGCAAGAGCTCGGCGATCTCGCCCTCGGCCGGGGGGTGGCGGAAGACGGGAAGGCCGAACGTGGCTTCCGTGATCCACAGATCGCAGGGCACGAGGCGGAAGGGAGCGCAGGTGGGATCCGCTCGGCGCTTGTAATCGCCCGACCAGACCACGCGCGTGCCCCGATGCTCGAGGACGATCTGGGCCGAGCCGAGCACGTGCCCGGCGGGGGCGAACCACAAGGAGACCTCGCCGAGTTCGATCGGGGTCTCGAGCGGCAAGGGGCGCAGCCGGCCGAAGGCCTCGCGGCCGTAGCGTGCTTCCAGGATCGCGCAGGTCTCGGGCGTGGCGATCGCCTCGCCGTGGCCCGGGCGCGCGTGGTCGCCGTGGCCGTGGCTGATCACCGCGCGCGCGACGGCCCGCAGGGGATCGAGGAAGAAGCCGCCCGGGCGGACGAAGAGCCCTTCCGGGCGCGGCTCCAGCCAGGCGAAGCGGCTCACGGTGCGGCCCGCGTGGCGCGGCGATCACACGTCCCGCGTCTTCTGCGTCCGCTCCTCGGACCGCTGGTACCCGGATATGACACGGGCCGGTGACGCGGTCGCACCGAATCGCACATCGTCTGGCATCCTTCTCCGGGATCCGCGCGCGGAGCCTCCTCGTGATCCGTTCCGAGCTCTTCTCGCCCGCAGCCGACCGCTCTCTCGTTGCGGCTTTCGCGTTCCGGAAGATTTCTCTCCTGTTTTTCGCGCTGTGCGCGCTCGTTCTCTGGTCGTTCCTCGCGCTCGACGCCCGCCATCATCCGGACGAAGGGCTTTATCTCTATCTCGCCGCTTACGCGGACGTTCGGACTCTTCTCGATCCCCGAGGAGCACCGGCCTATCCGTTCTACGTCTCGCGGATTTTGCATCTTCTGATCGCGCGGGCGATCTTCGCGCTTCGCGGTCCGGGTGGTGCCGCCGTGCAGCTCCTCGCCGCTCTGTACGCTTTCTTCGCGCTCGCCGCGATCCTGCTCGGGACGGCCACGGTCCGGCGCCTCGTCACCTGGCGCGCGGAAATGGCGCTCGCCGTTCCGCTCCTGGCCACGAGCCCGGTCCTGGTGTGGCTGGTCGGCAAGACCCTTCCGGAAAGTCCGGCTCTGCTCGCGACGAGCCTCGCACTCTACGCTTTCGTGCGCAGCCTCGAAGCCCCGGAGATCCGGCGGGCGCTGCCCTGGTCGACGCTCGCCGCCGTCGCTCTCGTCGCGGTGGCGCTCACCCGCAACGCTTTTCTTCTGGCGCCTTTGACCCTCGGGGCGACGCTTCTTCTCTTCCGCGGCTGGCGGTTCCCTTTCGGCCGCGTGCTCGCGCGCGGCGTTCTCGTCGGGGGCCTCGCCGTCTCCCTCTCGCTCGCCGCCCTCGTCCTGCTCGGGATCGCACCTTCGGCTTATTTCTGGGTCTACGGCATAGCCGGTACGGAACACGCGCCCTGGGCGGTCCGGCTCTACGCGGGCGTGATGGCCGTCGGTCCGCTCCTCGCGATCTTCCCGGTGGTTCCGTTGCATCGTCCGCGGGTCGAAGCGGTCTTCTTCCTCGTGTGGTTCGCCTTCGCCACCGGGGCGGTCTATCTCCTGTTGGCCGATGTCGAGACCCGGTATCTCCTCGTCAACCTCGTACCTCTTCTGGGCCTGGGATGTCTGGGGATCGGTGCGCTCGCGGCGCGGCTCGGCGCGCGTCCCGGCCGGGCGCTGCTCGCCTTCGCCGTCTTCGTGGTGACGGCGGGGGTTCTCGGCCGCGCCGCCCAGCCCTTCTTGGAACACGAGGTCGAGGCCGATCAACTCGACACCGTGATCGCGACCCTCGATCGCGAATATCGGGACGGATACACGCTGCTCACGGCTTGGCATCATTCGGATTACCATTATTTGAGGGTCGTTTATCCGCATCGTCGCATCCACAGCGTGGAGCGCAGTCACTATCGGCGCTCGGTGACGGTTCTCGACGAGAAAGACCGGCGCTTTTACGGCGATGGGATCCTGCTCGATTTCGATGCGCTCGCCCGCGTGCCGCGACCGTGGATCTATGTCGGCTTCGAGGCCAATCCCGCGATCGCCAACGTCCGTCGGCTCGTCGCCCATCTGCCGTTCGCCGGTCTGCGCGCCTGGGCGTTCGGCATCGTCGAGAAGGTGGCCAAGCGGCGTCACTTCTACGAGACCTGGGTGTGGCGCGAGCCGCGGATCCGCGTCGTGCCGCTGTTCGAGCACGGCCATTACCGCGTGGCCGAGCTGGTCCTCGCCGAGCGTCCGGCGAACCGATCCGGCGCGGGCGAGCCGCTTTTACCATAAACTTTCTTATCCGATCCTTCCCGTCCCCGCCCCCGCCGAAGAACGGAAGGCGCGCCGCGGGCCCGGATCCCGTCTCCCCGATCCGGTTCGCGCGCGGGCCGCGCGCGTCCGAAGGGTCACCCTTCGCGGGCCACCTCGGCGAGCCGGGCGTCGACCGCGGCCGCGAGGGCGGCCGTGTCCTCGACCACCGTCACCCCTTCGAACTCCTTGAGCCGCGCCGTGTTCTCGAGATCGATGCGGCGCGGCCACAAGCGCACCATGCGGTGCGGCGCCATGCTGTCGTGCACGGGCTTGGTGTCGCACGCGTAGACGATGATCGGGATCCGGCACTTCCCGGCCTGGGCGAAGACGTTGGTCACGAGCGTATCGGAAATGCCGCAGACGAACTTGGCCACCGTGTTCGAGGTCGCGGGTGCCACGACCAGCGTGTGGTACCAGCCGTCGTAAAAGCGACCCACGGGCGGGGCGGAGGCGGTCGTGTCGCGGATGAGCCGGATGCCGGAAGGGAAGGGTTTGCGCTCGCGCGTATAAAGGAAGATCACTTCCGCCGCGGCTTTCGAGAGAAAGAGATCGAGCTCGCCGATGCGGCGGATGATCTCGAGACAGGCGAGAAAATCGTGGCCCGAGCCGGTGAGCGCCCAGGCGAGCCGCGGCCGGCGCGGCCGTTCCTCCCGCTCCTCGAGGGCCTCGCGGGGATCGCTCATCGCTTCGCCTCGTCTTCTTCGAGCTTGGGAGCGCCCGCCCTCGAGCGCAAGGGCGGGCGCTCGGGCTCGAGCCCGCCTTCTCCCAGGGTCTCGGGCCTCTCGGCACGGGCGAGGCGGATCCGCCCGCGATAGCCGCGCGCGAGCTCGGGGAAGGCCGGATCGAGGATCCCTTCCTCGGCGAGGGCGGCGAGGGCGACCGGTCCTTCGGGCAGCGCCGCCGCCTTGACGAGCAGGAGCTCCGGGACGCCGAGCCGGATCGCGAGCAGAAGCGCGAGGCTGTCGGAGGTGATCCGCCAGGAGGCTTCGATCGTCGCGTCGCGGCCGGCCATCGCCCAGGGAAGCCAGAGCATCGCACGACCCGCGCGCGCCGCCCGCGCGATCTCCTCTTCCCGCTCGACCGGCACGAGCCGGGGTTCGCGGGCGGCGAGCCAGAGCGCATATTGCTGCATCGCGAGAACGGCGGCGCCGTGCGCCACCCGATCGTCGAAGCCGAGGCGCGGTTGGAGCGCGCGCACCGCATCCGCGAAGGGACCGCCTCCCGGCACGAGCAGCCGCGGTTCGGGCGCCTCGGCGATCGCCCGCAGCCAAGGATCGAGCCGGGGGCTTCCGGCGAGGCTGCCGCCGAGCTTGACGATCGCGCGCGGGATCGGGGCCGGTCCCGCTTCGTTCGAGAAGGACGCCATGGGCACGACCACGCTCACCCTCTTCCCCCCGCCCCCGCCCTGGATCATGGGGATCGTCAACGTCACCCCCGACAGCTTCTCCGACGGCGGGCGGTTTCTCGCCGCCGAGGCGGCGATCGCGGCGGCGCGGCAGATGCTCGCGGACGGAGCGCATCTGATCGACATCGGGGGCGAATCGACCGCCCCCGGGCGCCGGCCGATCACCGCCGAAGAAGAGCTCGCGCGCATCGAACCGGTGGTCGCGGCCCTCGCGCCCGAGGCCTTCGTGTCGATCGACACCTATCACGCCGCCACGGCGGCGCGCTGTCTCGCCTCGGGTGCGCGGATGATCAACGACACCTCGGCCCTGCGCGCCGAACCCGCGCTCGCCGACGTCGTGCGCGAGCACGGTGCGTTCCTCGTGCTCATGCACGCCAAAGACGGGCCCTTGCCGCACGTGACACCGAGCGAACGGCGCTATGCGGACGTGGTGCGCGAGGTGGGGGATTTCTTGGCCGCGCGGGTCGACTTCGCCTTGTCGCGCGGCATCCCGGCCGAACGGTTGATCCTCGATCCCGGCTGGAGCGCTTTCTTGAGCCACGATCCGGAGGACACCTTCCGGCTGTTGCGGGACTTCGAGCGGCTCGTGGCGCGTTTCCGCCCGATCCCGCTCATGGTCGCGATCTCGCGCAAAGGCGTCTTGAAGGTGCCGCTGGCCGAGCGCGATCCGATCTCCCAGCTCGCGGCGCTCGTCGCGGTCGCGCGGGGCGCGCTCTACGTGCGCACCCACGCCCCCAAGATGATGGTCCAGTTCCTCGAGACGGCGCGGCGCTGCGCTTGGCCGCTGCCGGATGCGCCCGCTTCCGCTCACCCCTGAGCGCCGAGAGGCGGGCGCGGGTCGGCGAGCGCGGCCAAGAGCTCCGCGGCCGTGCGCCCGAGGAGGGGATGGCGCCAGTCGGGCCAGAGCTCGCACAAAGGGGCGAGCACGAAGGCGCGCTCGTGCATGCGCGGATGCGGCAGGACGGGGCGGGCCGGGGGAAGGCGGACTTCGTCTTCGAGGGCGACGAGGTCGAGGTCGAGCAGGCGCGGTTGCCAGGGCAAGAGCTCGCGGTTGCGATCGCGCCCCAAGGCGCGCTCGATCCCGTGCAGCACCGCCAGGAGAGCTTCCGCGGAAAGGGTGGTGGCGAGCACGACCACGCCGTTGAGATAGGGCGGATGCTCGCGCACGGGATCGCAAGGGTGCACGAGCGCCGGGGTGAGGATCCATCGCGAGCGGGCGAGGATCCGGCCGGCTTCTTCGGCGAGCAGCGAAAGCGCGGCTTCGAAGGTGCGCCGCGGTTCCCCCAGGTTCGCGCCCAAGGCGACGACCGCGCGGCGGATCCCCGCTCGTTCTTCCTCGCCGTTCACGCGCCCGCGCCCAGCTGCCAGGTCTGGACGAAGCGCCGGCCCTTGATGTCGGAGGCCTCCACCCGCAGCGTGCCCGGCCCTTCGGGTACCAGGTGAAAGGCGATCATCGGATCCTCGGAGAGCGAGATGTCGGCCTCGATCTCGAGAACGGGCTCGTCGTTCCAGGTGATCCGGATCGTTTCGAGATGATCCGCCGGAATCCAATTGCGAGTCAACTGGTCGATCTGCATCCCGGAATATTGCGGGTGGCTGATCAACAGCCGGAGCTCGTTGGGAGCACCGAAGGTCAACTTTTCGGGCTGCACGAGTTTCATCTTGCCGATCCGGGCGTAAGCCACCTCCTTGTCCTTGGAAGCCGGCGCCGAGCAGCCGCCCGAGGCCTTGACGAAGCGCTCGACCGTGAACAGCGTCCCGTCGTCGAGCTCGGCCACCGCGCGCACGGGCGTGTATTCGTTGACGCGGATGCGGGTCGCGATCGAGGCCGAGCCGGTGCGGGGCGAGAAGCGGAAGACGGCGGCGCGCGGGGCGGGGTTGCGATCGATCAGGAGATGGACGGCGCGGACGTAGCGCTCGGGGGTCTGGGGCAAAAGGGCGCGCACCGCGACCTCGACGAGGGCGGCATCGTGGGCGCGCGCGGGTGCTTCGAGTTCGATCACCCCGGTGCCGTCCGCGACCGGACGGTTCTCGAAGAAGAGTTCGCGCAAGACGTCCCATTGGCTCTGGGCGCGGACGGGAACCGAAAGGGCCGAGATCGACGCGGCCGCGACCGAGACGAGGACGCGACGCCGCGACAGAGGATGCGTGCTCATTCCCACTCAAGCTCCTTGTACGCAGCCGTGATGTTGCGCGGGTGATTGTCCTCCGACAACAGCCAGTCTCCGGCCGGGGGCGGATCGGCCAAAAGCGCCGGAAGCGATCGACCGGCGCGGATCGCCCGCCGCACGGCGGCGGCGAGCTCCTCGAGATAGCGCCGTTGCGGACCGAGCGCCTCGGGCCAGGGAGCCGAAACCGGGCCGTGGCCGGGGACGACGCGGGCGGCGGGGATCCGGGCGAGCTCGTCCATCACCGCGAGCCAGCCCGGAAGCGAACCGTCGATCACGGGCATGCGCCGCGAAAAGAGGAGATCGCCCGCGAGAAGGGTGTCGGTGCCGAGATCGAAGACGGTGAGATCGCAGTCCGTGTGCGCCGTGGGCCAGGCGACGAGCTCGAGCGGCCGGCCGCCGAGATCGATCCGCCGCGGCTTTCCGATCGCCACGGTCTCCTCGATCGGAACCGCCTCCGCCCCCGCGATCGCCGGGCCCAAGAGCCGTTCCATGGCCGCGCGGTAGACCGCGAAGCGGTCGCGAAGGGCGGCCTCGAGGCGGGCGTGACCCCAGATCCTCGCTCCGACGGCGCGGAAGACCCCGGCCCCCATGACGTGATCGGGATGGTGGTGGGTGAGGATCAGATGGCGGATCGGCCGATCGGTGCGCGCCCGGATCGCGGCCAGAAGATCGCGCGCCTGCGCCGGGCTTCCGCCCGCGTCCACCACCGCCACCGCTTCCTCGCCCAGAAGAACGGCGAGATTGGCGATGCCGCCGCGGTTGGAGGGGGCGAAGTCTTCGTGCACGCCCGCGTGAACGAAGAGGCCGGGGGCGATCGCGACGAGCGGCAGGGGCTCGGCTGCGCTCGGACGCGGCGCGGCCAGGGCCACCGAGCCGAGGAGGACCTCGCGTCGCCGGACGCCCGCGGAGCGCATCTCCCGCCTCCCCTTCGCTTCCGCTTGCCGGAACCGAATGCGATCTCCATAGCAGCGCGACGCCACCGCCGACCAGCGAGGTCGCCGCAGGGGGCGTGCATCGCGAGCGCGGGGGAGGGCGATGGAGGGACCGGAGAGGGGGAACTGGCAGTGCCTGGCCTTGCGCGACGTGCCCCTTCGGGTGCGGCTCGGGGTCTATCCGCACGAGCGGGAGCGGCCGCAGCGCATTCTCGTCGACGTCGAGCTGTGGCGTCGGCTCGACCGCTTCGAGGGCACGAGCCTCGCCGATTGTCTCGACTACGATCGGATCTACCGCTGGCTCGTCGAGACCTGGCCCGCGCGGCCGCACACCGAGCTCTTGGAGCAACTGGTCGAGGACGTCTTCGCCAAATGCTTCGAGGATCCGCGCGTCGAGCGGTGCCGGGTGCGCATCCGCAAGCCCGAGGCGCACGGCGGCCGCGGGATCCCCGAGATCCTCGCGATCCGCGAGCGCCCCCGGAGTTAGCGATCCGCGCGCGCCGTTCCCGCGTACGAATCGCGTGGATGGATTCCGACGGGTCGGTCCCGGGGAGGCTCGACGATGCGGCTCGCCTCGCTCGTCCTCTTCTTCGCGCTCCTGTCCGCTTCGGCGCAGGCGATCATGAGCGGCGCCGAAAGTCCGCGCGCGCGGTCATCGGATTCGGATTACGCCGACGGGCGCGAAGCTTTCTTGCGCGAGGATTGGAAGGCGGCGATCGAAGCCCTTTTGAAGGTCGTCGAGCGTCGGCCGCACCACGACAACGCCCACAACATGCTGGGCTTCGCCTATCGCAAACTGGGCGATTACGAGCGCGCCTTGTATCACTACGAAAAGGCGCTCGAACTCAACCCGCGCCACAAGCAGGCGCTGGAATATCTGGGCGAGGCCTATCTCGAGCTCGGTCGCATCGAAGAGGCGAAAGCGGTCGCGCTGCGGCTCGACGAGGTGTGCCGTTTCATCGTCATGGCCTTCGACAACCAGGGCTGGAAGCGCGGCTGCGAAGAGCGCGAGGAACTCGAGAAGGCCTTCGCCGAACGGGGCGTCCCCTGGCCGTTGCCGAACCGAGGCGCGGGCGCTCACGGCTCCTCTTCGGGGACGGCGGCGACGAGAGGCAGCCCCGCCTCCTCCCAGCCCTGAACGCCGTCCGGGTACCAATAGACGCGCCGGTAGCCGAATTCGACGACGGCGCGCTTGGCGGCGTTCCAACTCATCCAGCAGTCGCGCTCGCAATAGACGACGATCGCCCGGTCCTTGGCTCCGCCCGTGAGCTCGGCGAGCCGCTTCGCGAACCAGGCCGAGGTCGAAGGCGGCGGCTCCCCGAGGCCGACGTTGGGCAGCCACACCGAACCCGGCAGGTGCCGGCGCGGGGGCGCGAGCCAGGGCCGGTCGCGGCCGCGTCCGGGCGGGCGGCGCGGGGCCGGCATGACGTCGAGGAGCACCACCGGCTCTTCCGCCAGGAGCGCGAGCAGCCCGGCGGTGTCGAGAACGGTGGCGCCCGCGAGCGCGGACGGAACGGGAGCGCGGTAGTCCTCGAGCCGATAGCCTTCGGGTTCCGGGACACCGGCGGAGGCCGCGGGGGCGAGGAGAAGGCCCGAAAGGACGGCGACGACCGCGGCGCACCGCGATAAGGGGCTCACTCGGCCTCGAGCAATTCGGCGAGCCGCCGGGTGATCGGCCCGGGACAGGGTTCGGGGAAGGCGAAGCCGTCGACGCTCGCGATCGGGCGCAGGCCGGAAAGGGCGTTGGTGGTGAAGGCCTCTTGCGCCCGGGCGAGCAGATGCCGCGGCAGTTCGGCTTCGACGACGAGCAGACCCCGCGCGCGCGCGCGCTCGAGCAGGACCGCGCGGGTGACGCCGGGAAGGGCGCCTTCGCTCGGCGCGGGCGTCCAGATCCGGCCGTCGACGACGAGGAAGAGATTGGCGGCCGAGGCGCAGGCCAGGCGCCCCGCGGTGTTGCACAAGAGCGCCTCGTCCCCGCCCGCCGCGATCGCCTCGCGCAGGGCCAGGATCTGGTCGAGATAGGCCAGGCTCTTGATCCGGCTCGTGGGCGAGTGCTCGTTGCGGCGGACGCTCTTGACGAGCACGGCGCGGGCCGGTGGCGGGGCCTCGGGCAGCGGGAAGGCGGTCAAGAGCACGGTGGGCGTCGGGCGTTCGGGGGGCAGGAGCCCGCGCGGGGCGGGACCGCGGGTGAGCGTGAGGCGCAGCGCCGCTTCGCCGCGGGCGAAGCCGTTGGCCAAGAGGAGCTCGCGCGCCGCGGCGGCGAGCCCGGTCTCGTCGAGCGGCAGGGGGATGCCGAGCAGCTTGGCGCCTTCCGCCAGCCGCAGCCAGTGCCGCTCGAGGCGGAGGATGCGGCCGTCGCGGGCCTTCATCGTCTCGAACAGGCCATCGGCGAGAGCGAGGCCGCGATCGGTGGGATCGATGCGGGTCGCCTCGACGGGGCGCAACGCTCCTTGGTGCCAGACGATCATCGCTCGTGCCCCTCCGGCCGAGACGGCGCGCTCGGACCTTCGGCGCGAAGCGCGAGGAAGTTGCGCAAGAGATCGTAGCCGTGCTCGGTGAGCACCGCCTCGGGATGGAACTGGACGCCGTGCACGGGATGACGGCGGTGGGCGATGGCCATGATCTCGCCTTCGGGGCTGCGGGCGGTGACCTCGAGGTCGTCGGGCAACCCCTCGTCCTCGACGATCAGGGAATGGTAGCGGGTGACCCGCAACGGCGAGGGAAGGCCCGAAAAGACGCCGGTGCCCCGATGCACGATCGGGCTCGTGCGACCGTGCATCGGCCGGCGGGCGCGGCCCACGCGGCCGCCGTAGGCCACGGCGATGCATTGATGGCCCAAGCAGACGCCCAAGATCGGGATGCGCGCGCCGAACCGGCGGACGAGAGCGACCGAGATCCCGGCCTCGTCGGGGCCGCAGGGGCCGGGCGAAAGGACGATGTGCGAAGGGTTCGCAGCCTCGATCTCGGAAAGCCCGATCGCATCGTTGCGCACGACGCGGCGCTCGTAGCCGAGCTCGGCCACGTAGCGGGCGAGGTTGAAGACGAAGCTGTCGTAGTTGTCGACGAGCAGGATCACGGGACGGCTCCCTCGCCCGCGAGCGCCCGCACCAGCCCTTCGGCTTTGGCTTCGGTCTCGGCGTATTCGGCTTCGGGATCGCTCAGAGCGGTGATCCCGCCGCCCGCGGCGAAGGTGAGGGTGCGGCCGCGGATCGCGAAGGTGCGGATCGCGATCGCGCTGTCCATCGCGCCGTCGAAGCCGATCCACAGGATCGTGCCGCAATAAGGCCCGCGGCGGTCGGGTTCGAGTTCGGCGACGATCTCGATCGCCCGGATCTTGGGAGCGCCGGTGATCGAGCCGCCCGGAAAGCTCGCGCGCAACAGATCGAGCGGCCCGCGACCGGGCTCGAGGGTGCCGACCACGGTCGAGACGAGGTGGAAGACCGTGGGGTGGCGTTCGAGGACGCAGAGCTCGGGGACCCGCACGCTGTGCGGGCGGCACACGCGCGACAGATCGTTGCGCAGGAGATCGACGATCATCACGTTCTCGGCCCGGTCCTTCTCGCTCTCGAGGAGCTCGCGGGCGAGAGCCGCGTCCTGTTCGGGCGTGCGGCCGCGCGGGCGGGTGCCCTTGATCGGCCGCGTTTCGACCCGACCGCCGAGAAGGCGCAGGAACCGCTCGGGCGAGGCCGAGGCGATCACGGTCTCCCCGAAGTCCAAGAACGCCGCCATGGGCGCGGGATTGACCCGGCGCAGCCGGCGGTAGAGGTCGAAGGGATCGAGCCCTTCGGGCAGGGCCGTGGTGAAGCGCCGGGCGAGATTGACCTGGAAGACGTCCCCGGCGAGGACGTAATCGATCGCCTTGCGGACCGCGGCCGCGAAGCCGGGACGGGTGAAATTGCTCGCGGGACGCGGAACCGGCCGCGGATCGGGCGGCGGGAGTTCGGGAGCGCGGGCGAGGCGCTCGCGGAAGAGCTCGAGCCGTGCGCGACGGCGGGCGAGACGCGCCTCGGGGGTGCGTTCGGGAAAGCCCGAGCTCGCGATCCAGCCGCGGCGCTCGCGGAGATCGAAAGCCGCGATCGTGTCGTAAAAACCGAGCTCGAGATCGGGAAAAGCCGGATCGTCGCCGGCCGCGGCGGGCAAGCGCTCGAGGTGCCGCGCCGCCTCGAAGCCGATCCACCCCGCGACGCCGGTCCGGAAGGGCACGGGCGAGGCGGGATCGAAAGGAAGGCGGAAGCGGGCGAGGCAGCGCTCGAGCACGAGCCAGGGATCGCCCGTCCGTCGCTCCCCGTCGAGCCGGATGCGTCCGTCCCGGCTCGAGAGGAAAAGGAAGGGATCGGCGGCGACGAAGCTCCACCGGCCGAGGCGGGGGTCGAGCCGGGCGCTGTCCAGGAGCAGCGGAGCCGGCAGGTCGCGGAGCGCCGCGAAGGCGCGCAACGGATCGAGAAACGGGATTTCGCACAAAAGCGGCTCCATGCGCGCAGGCTAGGCCGCCCCCGCGTCTTCCGGCAACGGTTCTCCGCGGCTGCCGGGATCGTCGAGGTTTCAGAGGCTCCGGCCGCGCTCGCAGCGCCGGCCGCCCCCGAGGACGAAGCCCGGATGCTCGCGCCGCCACCGCGCGATCGCCATCTGCCCGAAGAGTCGGCAGCGGAAGGCGGAGCCGTCCCGGGGCGGCTCGACGCGCGCGCGGCGCGGCTCGGGCGGGCCGACGAGACGAGCGACGAACACGAGAACGGAGAACACGGCCCGGCTCCGGCGACGTCGAACGGGTCGCCGTCGGTCCTTTTCGTCCCCGGCGCGCGACGGTGCGATCCCGATGGCGCGATTTCAGGTAGGGGCTAGGAAAAGAGCAAGAGCTCGCCCTTGCCGAGATCGGCGAGATCGCCGAGCAGGCGGCGCACCCGGCGCCCCGGCAGGAGATCCCCGAGACCGAGGAGCCGGAGCTGACGCTGCACGAGCGCGAGCCACAGGAGATCGTGGATTCCGGCGTCGGCGAAGCTCGGGCCGGGATCGGCGGTGCCGTCGAGCAGGAGGAGAGAGCCGCGGCGCATCGCGGCACCGGGCCCGGGACCGCACGCCCCGCGCAGGATCACCGTGCCCCCGCGCAAGCCGAAGCCGAGATGCTCGTCGCAGCCGCCGAGCAGGATCAGGAGCCCGCGCCGCATCGCCTCTCCGGCCATGGGGCCGCAGCGTCCCTCGACGACGACCGTCGCCCCCGCCGTTCCGCCGCTTCCGGGAAGCGCTCCGGCGAGCCGCGCCCCCGCGGCGCCGCGGACGCGCACGAAGCCGCCCGTCGCTTGCGCCGCGGCGAGGGCGCCGACGCTGCCCTCGACCTCGATGCGCCCACCGGACATGCCGAGGCCGAGCTCGACCCCGGCGTCACCGACGACCCGGAGCGTTCCGGCGCGGAGCCCGGCCCCGATCCGGTCGCAGGTCCGGCTCGTGCCCTCGAGGACGAGCGTATCCGTGTCTTCCGGCGCGGTCCGCACCGCGAACAAGTCGCCCGAACGCACCGACCGGTTGCCCAGGCGCAAGGGAATGGCCGCGATCTCGCGCTCGCTGCGCCCGAGCACGGTTTCCGGCAGGAGCGGGGAAAGATCGAGGGGCAGGGCGGGGGATTCGCGCAGGCGGAGGATGCGGGCGGTCATGGCGCGCGAGCTTCGGCACGGTTCGCCTCCGCCCGCAAGGGCCCGAGGCGCGCGGCGCGTCCTGGCCGAAGGAGCCCGGTCGTGGCACGATCGCCGCCATGCGCGAACATCTGGTCTTCTTGACCGGCCGGCTCGCCGAGCCGCGCCTCAGGCGCGTGCTCGAGGGGCTGGGCGAGACGCCCTTTTCTTGGGAAATCCGTCAGATGGGCGTGCAGGTCGCCGCTCTCATGACCCCCGAGATCATCAAGCGACGGCTCGGCTCGGTGGAAGGAGCGGCGAAGGTCGTCCTGCCCGGTCGCGTCCGCGGCGATCTCCGGGCTCTTTCCGACCACTTCGGCGTGCCCTTCGAGCGCGGTCCCGACGAACTCGACGATCTCCCGAGCCATCTCGGGCGCAAGGGGCCTCCTGTCGATCTCTCGCGGCACGATTGTCGGATCTTCGCCGAGATCGTCGAGGCCCCCGAGCTCGGGGTGGAGGCGATCCTCGAGCGGGCGCGCGAACTCGCCGCCGAAGGGGCGGACGTGATCGATCTCGGCTGCCTTCCCGGCCGTCCCTTCCCGCATCTCGAAGAGGCGGTGAGCGCGCTCAAGAGCGCGGGCTTCGCGGTGAGCGTCGATTCGGGCGATCCCGAGGAGCTGCGCCGCGGCGCCCGGGCCGGGGCGGACTTCCTCTTGAGCCTCGACGAGCGCACCCTCGGTCTCGCGTTCGAATGCGCGAGCACACCCGTGCTCGTGCCCGCGCGCCCGGGCGATCTCGAAAGCCTCCTGCGCGCTTGCGCGCGGCTCGAAGAAGCGGGCAAGTCCTATCTCGCCGATCCGATCCTC
Source organism: Geminicoccaceae bacterium (assembly GCA_025062095.1). Classification (GTDB taxonomy): domain Bacteria; phylum Pseudomonadota; class Alphaproteobacteria; order Geminicoccales; family Geminicoccaceae; genus JANXAZ01. The sequence continues at coordinate 29,857 of JANXAZ010000019.1, read as the reverse complement.
GATCCCGTCCACTTCGGCTTCACCCGCTCTCTGATGCGCTATTGCGCGCTGCGCGAGCGCCTGCCGCGGGCCGAGATGCTCATGGGGGTCGGCAACCTCACCGAGCTCACCGACGCCGATACCAGCGGGATCACCATGCTCTTGATGGCGGTCTGCTCGGAGCTCGCGATCCGCAACGTGCTCGTCGTGCGGGTGAGCCCGCACTGCCGGCGCGCGGTGGTGGAGGCCGATCGCGCGCGGCGGATCCTCTTCGCCGCCAAGGAGCGCGGCGCGACCCCGCAAGGGATCGATCCGGCTCTGTTGTGCCTGCGCGATCGCCGTCCGTTCACCGAAGAACCGGAGGACATCGCCGCCGAGGCGGCACAGATCCGCGATCCCAACTTCCGCATCCGCGTCGCGCGCGACGGGGTGCACGTCTTCAACCGCGACGGCCACCACGTGAGCCGAGATCCTTACGACCTCTTCCCTCTCCTCGGGGTCGAAAGGGACGGAGCGCACGCCTTTTATCTCGGCTACGAGATCGCCAAGGCCGAGATCGCCTTCCGCCTCGGCAAACGCTACGTGCAAGACGAACCCTTGCGCTGGGGCTGCGCGGTCGATCTTCCGCGCGCGGATCGCGACCGCCACGAGGCCCCCGGCGTCACCCTCCTCGGCCGCGGCGGGGGCGAGCGCTGATGCCGTTCATCCGCGAGGCGATCGTCGTCACCCTCGATCACCGCGATCGGCCGCACGTCGCCCCCCTGGGTCTCATCGAGCGCGGCGATCTCGTGGTGATCGCGCCTTTTCGCCCCTCGACCACGCTCGCCAATCTCGAGCGCCGTCCTTTCGCGAGCGCGTGTTACACCGACGAGGTGCGCGTCTTCGCCGGTTGCGTGACCGGCCGCAGGCGCGATTGGCCGGTCGTGCCGACCGAGCGGATCCCGGGCTTCCGCCTGGCGGCCTGTCTCGCCCACGACGAGCTCGAGGTGGTCGCGGTCGAACCCGACGCCCTGCGGCCGCGTTTTCTGTGCCGGGTGGTCCACACCGCCCAGCACGCGCCCTTCAAGGGGCTGAACCGGGCGCGCTTCGCCGTCATCGAAGCGGCCATCCTCCTCTCCCGCCGCCGGCTCTTGCCGAGCGCGGAGATCGAGGAGGGCTTCGCCCGGCTGCGCCCGCTCGTCGACAAGACCGCGGGCGAGGCCGAACGCGAAGCCTGGGACTGGCTCGAGAAGGCGCGCGCGGAGAGCCCCGACGAGCCCCGTTAGCGCGCCGGATCGGGAAGGGCCCCGGCGATCGCCGCGAGCACCTCGGCCGCACTCGGCAGCGCCGTGCGGCGCAGGCCGCGGGCGCGCAGCGCCACCACCGTATCGGTGCGGTAGAGATCCCCCGGATGGTCGAGGCCGGGGGTGGCGATCGGGATCAGCACCTCGGGCACGAAGGGCGGGTCGATGCCCGCGCGGATCAGCAAGACGGCGGGAACGGAGACCACCGGAGGCGGCCGGAAGCCCGAGGCGTCGATCCACACCAGGAGATCCGCCGCCTTCTCGGCCGACAGCCGTTCGCCCGCCCAGCGGACGGGATCCTGCTCGGGAGCGCCGTCCGCGAAGCCCACCGGATCCGGCACGCCCGTCTGCCAGAGCAGGAGCTGGCGGGCCGTCACGGGGCCCGGAGACGAGGCGAGCGGCAAGGCGACGGCGCGCCCGCGTGCGTTGAGCTCGCGGCTGAGGGCGGCGAGGTGATGGACGAGGACGGCGGGCGCCGGCAGGCTCTCCGTCGCCCAGAGCAGCAGCCGATACGAGGCGGTGCGGATCGCGTCGGCGAGGGCCCGGAGGGACTCGGGGGCGGCGACCGGTCGATCGCGCAACAGCGCGCGCAGGAGCGCCACCTGCTCGGCGAGCGCGGCTTCGGGACAGGGCAGATGTTCGATCTCCGGCTCGCGGGGCGGGGCACCGCCGAGCTGGAGGAGACGGCGGGGGCGCTCGTCGAGCCGCGCGGCGGGTGCGAGCACCCGCTCGAACAGGCGCGGTGCCGCCGCCCGCCAGCCGTCGCCCACGAGCAGCACGAGATCGGGGCGGTTGCGGGCCTCCGCGAGCGTACCCGCGACCCAGCCCGAGCGTTGGACGGCGCGGAGCTGCGCGCGCGCGCCCTCCCCGGTCATCGGATCCACCACCCCGCCCGTGCGCTCGGCCAGGGCCACCACCGCGCGCAGACCGGCGAGATCGGCCTCGAGGCCGGCGAAAAGCGGCAGCCCGGCGCTGCCCAGGAGCTCGGCGGCGCGGCCCGCGGCCGCTTCGAGCGGGACGGGTTCCCCGCGCAGGCGCGGGCGGCGGTCTTCGGGCAACGGGCGCGCGAAGGCCTCGCGCGCCCGTGCGCACCCCTTGTCCCGCACCGCGAGCCGCTCGCCTTCGACCGCGACCTCGAGATCGTCGCACAAGAGCGCGCAGAAGGGGCAGACGACCTCGCGCTCGAGCCTCGCTCGGGATGCCTGCACGCTTCCCCCGCCCCCGATCGTTCCGCCTCGGGCTCCGCTTAGCCCCGAAGGAGGGGCCGGGGAACCCGCGCGCTTCTCAACCGGTCTTCGGCGTCGCCGGCTTGTCGTATTTGATGTAGGCGAAGCGCAGGTCGTTCTGGGGCGTGCCCTCGAGCGGGCCGCCCTCGAGCGCCGGCTGCCACATGACGACTTCTTCGATCTTCTTGGCGAGGGCGAAGTCCTTGTCGGTGATGCCCTTGTGGTCGTGGGTCTTGAGCCGGACCTCGACCCAGGCGTAAGAGGCCGTGATGTCCGGATGGTGCCAGGCCGCCTCGGCCAGGTGACCGACGGCGTTGATCACCATGAGCGTGCCCTTCCAGCTGTTGGTGCGGTAGGTGCGGCGGATCCAGCCGCCTTCCACGCGCCAGTGCGGCAGTTCGCGCGCGAGCCGTTCGGCCGCCTCTTCTTCGCTGTAGACTTTGAGCTTCTGTCCTTCGGCCATGACCGGCCTCCCCTCTCTCGCGATCGAGAGCCGATCTAGAGGGCGCAGGCCGGGGGGCAAGGCGCCGAGCGGATTTGCTCTCCGCCGCGCGGAGGGCTAGACCCCGCGCGAGCGGGAGGGAGAGCCGGAGGGTGGGGGAGCGGATCGAGCGGGTCCGGGTGCGCGCACCGGCGCGGCTCCATTTCGGCTTCCTCGACCTCTCGGGCGCGCTCGGGCGGCGTTTCGGCAGCCTCGGTCTCGCGATCGAGGGGGTGGCGACCGAGGTCGAGCTCCGCCGCGACGCCGAGGGTGTCGAGGGGCCGGAAACGGCGCGCGCCGCGCGCCATCTCGCCGCCTTGCGCGCGGCCTGGGGCATCGCCGAGCCGGTGGCGGTGCGCATCCGCGAGGCCATCCCGGCGCACGCCGGGCTCGGCTCGGGGACCCAGCTCGGTCTCGCGATCGGTGCCGGCCTCGCGCGGCTGTTCGGCCGATCCGAGCCGCTCGCGGCGATCGCCGGGCTCTTGGAGCGCGGCGCACGGTCGGCGATCGGGCTCGAGGCCTTCGCCGGCGGCGGGTTCCTCGTGGACGGCGGCCGCGCTCCCGAAGACCGGCTGCCCCCGCCTCTGATCCTGCGCCTGCCTTTCCCCGAGGCCTGGCGGATCCTCCTCGTCTTCGATCCCGCCCGGCAAGGGGTGCACGGTGCGGCCGAAAAGGCGGCCTTCGCGAGCTTCTCGCCCGAGCGCGACGAACGCGCGGGGTCTTTGTGCCGGCTCGTGCTCTTGCGCCTCTTGCCCGGGCTCGTGCGCGCCGAATTCGCGCCCGTGGCCGAGGCCTTGGCCGAGATCCAACGCGCGATGGGCGAGCGCTTCGCCGCCTTTCAGGGCGGTGGAGCCTTCGCCAGCCCCGCCGTGGCGGAGGTTCTCGCCCGGCTCGGAGCGCGGGGCGTGCGCGGGGTCGGTCAGACCTCCTGGGGGCCCACGGGCTGGGCGCTGTTCCCCGATGTCGTCTCGGCCGAGGCCGCCCGGATCGACGCCGAACGGCGCTTCGCCGCTTCGGGGCTGCGCTTTCGCGTCGTGGCGGGGCGCAACCGCCCGGCCGAGATCCTCGCCTTTCCGTCGACCTCCGAACCGGAGCCCGAGCCGTGAAACAGGTGCCGAGCGTCTTGCACTTCGTGACCCCGCTCAAGAACGTGAGCCCTTTCGACGTCAACATGGCGGCCGATGCCGGCTTCGACCACATCCTGCCCTACACCCAGGTCACGCTCGAGGAGATCCGCCCGCTCGTTCAAGACGCGATCTTCTCGCGCGCACCCGACCACGGTCGGGCGACGGCGATGCTCGTCGGCGGCCGCGATCCGCTTCTGGCCCTCGACATGCTCGAGGCGGCCAGGGCGGCGATGCTGCCGCCTCGGTTCCAGATCTCGCTCATGGCCGATCCCGCGGGCGCCTTCACCACCGCCGCGGCGATGATCGCGGTGGTCGAAAAAACCCTGCGCGCCTCGGGTCTCGATCTTCCCGGCAGACGCGTCGTGGTGTTCGGGGCGACCGGCCCCGTGGGCAGGATCGCGGGGCTCATGGCCGCGCTCGCCGGAGCCGAGGTCACCCTCGTCGGCCACGACGGGCCCACGCGCGTCCGCCAGGCGGCGGGCGAGCTCGGCGGGCGCTTCGGCGTCCGCCTCGAAGGCGCCGACGGCTCCGACGCCGAGAAGAAAAAGGCGCTTCTCGCCCGCGCCGAGATCGTGCTCGCCGCCGGCAAGGCGGGGATCCGGATCCTCGAGGCGGAGCAGCTCGCAGCGGCGCGGGAGCTTCTGGTCGCGGTCGACGTCAACGCCGTCCCGCCCTCCGGGATCGAGGGCGTCGAGCCCACCGACGACGGCAAGCCCCTTTCCGGTACGCGGGCCCTGGGCATCGGGGCGCTCGCCGTGGGCCGGCTCAAATTCAAGACCGAGCACGCCCTTTTGGCCTCGATGCGGGATGCCGAGCCGCGCCGGTTCATCGGCATCGAAGAGACGCTCGCCCGGGCGCGCGAACTCGCCGCGGGCTGAAGGCGATGGCGGAAGCGGCGCGCGCGGGCGCGCGGATCCTGATCGTCGCGCTCTCCGGTCGGGCGCTCGCGCAATCGGCGCGGCGCGCCGGTTTCGTTCCGATCGTTCTCGACCGCTTCGCCGATCTCGACACGCGCGAGGTCGCCGAGCTCGCCTTGCGGATCCCGCCCGGCCGGGCGGGGCCGCTCGCTTCCGGGGCGCTGTCGCGCGCGGCCCGCGGCGTCGCCCCGCCGCCCGTGCCGCTGCTCGTGGGCGGCGGGCTCGAAGGCCGACCCCGTCTGCTCGCCGCCCTCGCCCGCGGCCGCGAGCTCCTGGGCAATCCGCCGGCGACCGTGGCCCGCGCCGTCGATCCCTTCGCACTGTGCGAGCTCTGCCGGGCGCTCGACGTCCCTTTCCCCGAGACGCGAGCCGAGCTCCCGGCCGAACGCCGGGGCTGGCTCGTCAAGCGCGCAGGCGCGGGCGGGGGATGGCACGTGCGCCCGGCCGAAGCGGTCGATCGGCCGCATCCGCTCGACTACGTGCAAAGACGGGTCCCCGGCCGGCCGGTCTCGATCCTGCTCTTGGGCGACGGGCGCCGCGTGCTCGCGCTTCTCGCGAGCGAGCAGTGGAACACGGGTGCGCCGCCGCACTTCAAGGGCGTGCTCGCTCCCGCCCCGCTCGACGAGGACAGCCGAGCCCGCCTCGCGCGCGCCGCCGTCGCCGTCGGCACGGCTCTGGGCCTGCGCGGGCTCGCGAGCGCCGACTTCCTGCTCGACGAGGACGGAAGCTTCCACCTCCTGGAGATCAACCCGCGCCCGGGCGGCTCGCTCGAGGCGGCGGAAGCCGCGCTCGCGACGAATCTCGTGGCTTTGCACGTCGCCGCCTGCCGCGGTCGGCTGCCCGAGCGGCCGCTGCGGCCGGAAGGCGGTTTTCGGGGCACGGCGATCGTGCGCGCCGACCGCGATCTCCTCGTCCCGGAAGGGTTCGTCTGGCCGGAATGGGCGGGCGATCGCACGCCGCCCGGTACGCGGATAAGCGCGGGTCGGCCGCTCGCCACGGTCCGCGCCGGCGGCGACGACGCTCGGGCGGTGCGCCGGGCGCTCGCCGAGCGCGAGCGCCTGTTGCTCGCCCGGATGCTCGACGCGCGCGGGCGCGCACGGCATCCTGCACCGGCGGGGGGAGGAGAGCGATGAGCGGCAGCGAGGACGCGCGCGCGTCGGGGCGTCACCGGCCTTCGCTTTCCGCCCGCACCGAGCGGCTCGCTCGCGAGCTCGTCGCCGAAGCGGAACTCCTCGGGCTCGGGGTGCGCCGAAGCGCCTGCGGGGCGACGCTCGTCGATGCCGGGATCGCGGCTCCGGGAAGCCTCGAGGCCGGTCGGCGGATCGCCGAGCTGTGCATGGGCGGTGCGGGCTGGGTGGGGTTTTCGACCGAGACCCGCTTTCCCGGCGTCCCCTTCCGCGTCGAGGTGCGCTCGGCCGATCCGGTGCTCGCTTGTCTTCTGAGCCAGTACGCCGGCTGGAGCCTCGCCTGGGGGGAAGGCGAGAACCGCTTCCGCGCCATGGCCTCCGGCCCCGGCCGCGCGCGCGCGGCGAAAGAGCCGCTCTTCGCCGAGCTCGGCTTTCGCGACCGCGACGCCGAGAGCGCCTGGTTCGTGCTCGAGACCGCGCGCGAGCCGCCCGAAGGGCTGATCGAGAAGGTGGCGGCCGACTGCGCGCTTCCGCCCTCCGCCCTCGGCTTCGTGCTCGCGCCCACGACCAGCCTCGCCGGGACGGTGCAGATCGTCGCGCGGGTGCTCGAGGTGGCGCTGCACAAGGCGCACGTGCTCGGCTTTCCCCTCGCGCGGCTCGTCGACGGTCTGGGCTCCGCGCCCCTGCCCCCGCCGGCCCCCGATCTCCTTTCGGCCATGGGGCGGACCAACGACGCCGTGCTCTTCGGTGGCGAGGTCGAGCTCTTCGTGAGCGGCCCCGAGGAGGAGGCGGCGGAACTCGCCCGCGCGCTCCCGAGCTCGGCCTCGCGCGATTACGGGCGGCCCTTCGCCGAGCTCTTCGCCGAGGCCGGATACGACTTCTACAAGATCGACCCGATGCTCTTCAGCCCCGCCCGGGTGACGGTCGTCGCCCTCGCCACGGGCCGCAGTTTCACGGCCGGCACCCTCGCCCCCGAGCTCTTGGCCCGCTCCTTCGGTCTCTGAGCCGGCGGAGCCTGCCCGTGGACGGTGCGCGGCGGCCGGAGCTGCTCGTCCTCGGTGGCGGCGGTTGGCATTGGGAGCGGCTCGCCCGCGCCGCGCGGGAGCTCGCCCTTCCCGTCCGTCGGCTCGGCTTTCCCGCTCTGCGCTTCGACGCCACGGCGCGGTACGGGCTGCGCCTGGGAGAGGACGAAGACTTGCCCGGTGCCGTGCTCGTGCGCTTCGTCCCGGGGGGCAGCTTCGAACAGGTGACGCGCCGGCTCGGGCTGTTGCACGCCTTGGAGGCGCTCGCCGTACCCGTGATCAACCCCGCCACCGCGATCGAGCGCTGCGTCGACAAGTCCCAGACGAGCTTCCGGCTCCGGCTCGCGGGGCTGCCCACCCCGCCGAGTTGGACCGTGGAGCGGGAAGAAGACGCCCGCGCGATCTTGGAAGCGGAAGCCGCCGCCGGCTTCGAGCTCGTCTTCAAGCCGCTCTTCGGCGCCCAGGGCAGAGGCCTCGAGCGGCTGCGCGGCCCCGAGGATCTCCCGAGCGCGGAAGAGGCGTCCGGGGTGTGGTACCTGCAGCGCTACGTCCCGCCCGAAGGTGGCGATCGGGATTTCCGCGTCTTCGTGATCGACGGCGAGCCGATAGCGGCGATGGCGCGCCGCGGATCGAGCTGGATCACCAATCTCCGCCGAGGCGGCAGGCCCGAGCCGATCGCGCGCGCCGGAGCCCTGGGCGAACTCGCCGTGGCCGCGGTGCGGGCGGTGGGGGCGTTCTACGCCGGGGTCGACATCCTCGAGGAGCGCGGCACGGGTCGGCTCCTCGTGCTCGAGGTCAACAGCCAGCCGGCCTGGCAGGGGTTGCAGGCGGTCACCCCCTTCGACATCGCCCGAGAGCTGCTCGCGGCGATCGCCAGACGGATGCGGCGATGAGCCCGGAGCGGATCGCGGCCGCCTTCGTTTCGGCCTGCCTGGCCGAGCTCGAGGCCCTCAAGCCCGGCAACGTGCACCGTTTCGCCGAAGGCCACGGCCTGCGGGTGGCGGATTTCGCAGCGAGCGCGCGGGCCGCCGCACCCGCCCTCGCGAGATCCGGTGCGCGGCTCGGCAGACGGATCCTCGATGCGGTCGCGGCGACCCGAAAGGCGGTCGGGACCAACACCAATCTCGGCATCCTGCTCTTGTGCACGCCCCTGGCGGTCGCCGCCGAGCGGCCGGATCCTCTGCCGGAAGCGGTCGTGGCCGTGCTCGCGGCCACCGGTCCCGAGGACGCCCGCGATCTGTACGCCGCCATCCGGCTCGCCGCACCGGGCGGGCTCGGACGGGTCGCGGAGGCCGATGTCGCCGAAGAGCCCACGGTTTCGCTCCGCGAAGCGATGCGTCTGGCCGAAGAGCGCGACCGCATCGCCTGGAACTGGACGCACGGGTTCGCGGATCTGTTCGCGACCGGCGTGCCGCTTTTGGACGAGCTCGAAGCGCGCGGCTGGAGCGAGGCCTGGGCGCTTTCGGGGCTGCACCTGCACTTTCTGGCCCGCATCCCCGACAGCCACGTGGCGCGCAAGTTCGGAGCGGGCGCGGCACGAGCGCTCGCGGCCGAAGCGGCTCCTTTCGCCCGGCGGCTGCTCGCCGCCGCGCGGCCCGAGACGCTCGCGGGCGAACTCCTGCTTTTCGATGCCGCGCTCAAGGCCCGCGGGATCAACCCCGGGACCACGGCCGATCTCGTCGTGGCCTCGCTCTTCGCCCGCCGCCTCCTGCGCCTCGCGACGGAAACGAAGTGATGCAGCCGCGCCATGGCCGCGGTCCGGCACGAGGCGCGCCCCCGCCGTCGGCATCGCGAGGATTGCCGAGGATCGTCCCGTCTTTTAAGCAGCGGGCTTGTTTCGCGGTCCCAACCCCCAGGGGGAGGCTTCCCATGGCCAAGATCGATCGGATGCTCGTAGGCGAAGCGCTCGTCGGCGAGGGCAACGAGGTCGCGCACATCGACCTCATCATCGGCCCGCGCGGCACGCCGGCCGAGACCGCCTTCGCGCTCACCTTGACCAATCAGAAAGAAGGGGTGAACGCGCTCCTCGCGGTGCTCGAGCCCAACCTCATGGTCAAGCCCGCGACCGTGATGTTCAACAAGGTCACGATCAAGAACGCCAGACAGGCGACCCAGATGTTCGGCCCGGCGCAGCGCGCGGTCGCGCTCGCGGTCGCGGATTGCGTCGCCGAGGGCACGATTCCCGAGGAAGAGTGCGAGGATCTCTTCATCTCGGTCGGCGTGTTCATCCACTGGGAAGCCCAGGACGACAGGAAGATCCAGCAGTACAACTACGAGGCCACCAAGCTCGCGATCGAGCGCGCGGTGGCCGGCCTGCCGCGCGCCCGCACGGTGGTCGCGCGCAAGGACAAGACGAAGCATCCCTTCGGCGCCGATTGAAAGGAACCAGCGGCCCCACCTGCGTCGGCCGGTGAGGCGAGGGCTCGCGAGGCCGAACGCGTTCGGCCGCCTCCACCGCCTCCGGAACCTCCGGCCCCGCCGCGCGCCCCTTCTCCGCCACCCGAACGGCCGCGGGAGGAGGCGCGAGGGGAACCCGAAGCTCCGGTCCGGCCGGCGGGACCGACGGCTCCTCAGAGCACGGGCTGGTGGGAAACCCTGCTCCGGTTGATCGGCCTCAAACGCGACTGAGCCGAGAACGGGCGCCGGTCGCGCGATCGGCGCCCGTTCCCGTGCGGGTGATTTCATGCCTCGGCGAGCCGGGCGAGTTCGGCCTTTCCGAGCCTGCCCTCGTGGAAGGCGGTGGCGACGAGGGCGCCCGCGAAGCCCGCTCGGCGCAGACAGAGGAGATCCTCGAGGCCGCGCACCCCGCCCGCCGCCCAGATCCGCCGCTTCGGTCCGGCCGCGCGGCGCACCGCTTCGAGCCGCGCGAGATCCGGCCCCGCCCCGGTTCCCACCCGCGCGAGCGTCATGACGATCACGTCCTCGGGCCAGAGCTCCGGTCGCTCGCTCAAGCCCGCCGGATCGAGCGGCTCGTCCGCGCGCCAATCGAGCGAGAGCACCACCCCCTCCGGGACGAGCGCGCGGGCGCGCGCGAGCAGATCGACGTCCTTCTGACTCTCGCTTCCGAGCACGGCGCGCACCCGTGGCAGACCCGCGAGCGCGCGCAGCTTCTCCTCGGTGTCGATCCCGGCGTCGACCCAGAAGCGGGTCGTGGGAAAACGCGCCGCGAGCGCGGCCAAAAGAGCGCGGTGATCGCCGCGGCCCGCGATCGCGTCGAGATCGGCGAGATAGACGACGGGAAAGGGGTGGAGGGCGAGAAAGGCCGCGACGACCGCGCGAGGTTCGGCCGTATCCGCGAGCCGCGAGCCCGCGAGCGGGCGGTAGCGTTCGCGCGCGCCCGCGCGCGCGTGGACCACGAGACCTCCCTCGAGATCGAGAACGGGAACGACGGTGAAAGACGACACGCTGGTTCTCCCCCGGGCCCCCGGGTCGGGGCCCGTGCTCTTGGGTCTGGACCTGGGCGGAGCGCACCTCAAGGCCGCGCTCCTCGTCGAGGGCGAACCGCGGGCGATCCGCGAGGTCGCCTGTCGGCTGTGGGAAGGGCTGGACCGGCTCGAGGCGGCCTTCGGCGAGGCGCTCGCGGATTGGCCCTCGCCCGAGCGCGTCGCCCTCACCATGACGGGCGAGCTCGTCGACCTCTTCCCGGATCGACGGAGCGGTGTCCTGCAGCTGCTCGCGCGCGCGACGGCGCGCTTCCCGGACCGGCCGATCCGGGTCTGGAGCGCGCGGGGCTTCCTCGATCCCGAGGCGGCGGCGGCCGAGCCGCTCGCCGTGGCCTCGGCGAACTGGCTCGCCACCGCCGAACTCCTCGCCCGACGGCTCGCGGCCGGGATCCTCGTCGATATCGGCAGCACGACGACCGATCTCGTGCCCTTCGCCGGCGGGCGCGTGTGCGCGCGCGGGTTCGACGACGCCGCACGCCTGGCGGAAGGGGAGCTCGTCTACCACGGCGTGGTGCGCACGCCCGCCCTCGCTTTCCTCGAGCGCGCGCCCTTCCGCGGCCGGCTCGTGGGCCTCATGGCCGAGCGGTTCGCGACCGCGGCCGACGTCTATCGGCTCTTGGGCCTCCTCGACGAGGACTTCGATCGTCACCCCGCCGCCGACGGCGGCCCCAAGACCGTCGCGGGCAGCGCGCGCAGGCTCTTGCGCATGGTCGGAACCGACCTCGGTCCGGCCTCGCTCGCGGAGGCCCGCGCTCTCGCCGCCGTCTTCGCCGAAGCGCAGCTCAGACGGATCGCCGACGGACTCTCGCTCGTCCTTTCGCGCGGCGAGCTTCCCGCCGAAGCTCCGCTCGTCGCCGCCGGCTGCGGAGCCTTCCTCGTCGAGGAACTCGCCCGACGCGCGCGCCGGCCGCACCTCGATCTCGCCGCCCTGCTCGGGCTCGAGGGCGAATGCGCGCGTTGGGCGCGGGTCGCCGCCCCGGCGCTTTCCGTCGCCCTGCTCGCCCGCGAGGAGAAGACCGATCAGCCCGAGAGGCGAACCGCTTCTCCGCGCGCGGCCGCGAGTTCGGCGCGCACCCGCCGGAACGCCCCGGGATCGAGACGATCGGTGCGCGCCCCGCCGCACAGCGCGCCGCGAAAGCCGAGATAATCCGGACCGAGCCGGGCGAGCGGGGCGATGTCGGCGAGCCCCAGCGAGCCCGCGAGCCCGCACAGAAGACCGAGATCCCGAGCTTCCCGCACGAAACGGGCGAGGGCCGCCTCGTCGAGACGCGCCCGCAGCCCGCCTCCGGTCTTGTCCGCGGTATCGAGCATCACGCCCGCGAACCCGGCCTCCGCGAAAGGAGCGAGATCGGAGAGATCGGGCCGGCGATCGGCCATGAGCACCGCGACCAGGCGAAAGCCCGCCGCGGCGAGGGGAGCGAGAGCGCGCAGAACCGCTTCTCGTCCCTCGTTCGCGAAGAAGCCGACCTTGACCACGTCCACCCCCGTTTCCGCGATCCGCTCGGCGGCGGTGCGCAACGATCGGGGATCCATCGGCAGATCGCCCGTGGTCGCGGACAGGACCGCCCGATGGCGCAAGCGCGCGACGGCGGTGGCGAGCCGTCGCGGCTCCCAGGCCCCGAGGGCGCCTGCGCGCGGATCCTTGAGATCGAGGACCTCCGCGCCGAGCGCGAGCGCGCGTTCGGCCTCTTCGAGATCGGCCACGCTCGCGAGAAGCGCCGGGCGAAAAGGGAAGAGCGGCGGAGCGCGCATGGGCGGGGCCTCGCGGGGTTCCTTGGCGAGCGGTCCCTACCCCCGGTAAGACCGCCTCGCAACGCGAGGGGGAGCGCGAGCCTCGATGATCCGGCTCACGGGCGGGCGGATCTTCGATCCGCTCAACGGTATCGACGGTGCGGTGCGCGACCTGTGGATCGCGGACGGCCGCATCGTTCCGGAGCCGCCTCCCGGCACGCCCGCCGAGACCATCGACGTTTCGGGCTGCGCGGTGATGCCGGGCGGGATCGACCTGCACAGCCACATCGGCGGCGGCAAGGTGGCCATCGCCCGGCTGCTCATGGCCGAGGAGCACCGCGCCCGTCGCGAAAGCCGCGGGCCCGGGCGCCGCGCCGGAACCGGCGAGGTCACGCCCTCGTCTTTTCTCACCGGCTACCGTTACGCCCGGCTCGGCTACACGGCCGCTTTCGAGCCCGCCATGCCGCCCGCCAACGCACGCGCCGCGCACCACGAGATGGCGGACATCCCGCTCGTCGACCGCGGCGCCTACGTGCTCCTCGGCAACGACGATTTCTTCTTGCGCTTGTTGGCCGAAGGCGCGGGCGCGGAGGCGATCGCCGATTACGTCGGCTGGACGCTGCGGGCGACGGGAGCGCTCGCGGTCAAGATCGTCAACCCGGGCGGCATCGCGGCTTTCAAATACGGTCAGCGCCGACTCGACCTCGACGAACGCGCCGCCCCTTACGGCGTCACCCCCCGTGCCGTGCTCCTGGCCCTTTCCGATGCCCTCGAGCGGCTCGCCGTGCCCCATCCGATCCACGTCCACGGCTGCAACCTGGGCGTGCCGGGCAATGCGGCGAGCACGCTCGCCACCATCCGGGCCATGGAGGGACGGCGGATCCACCTCACCCATCTGCAGTTCCACGCCTACGGCAGCGAGGGCCCCCGGCGCTTCTCTTCCGCCGCGCCGGCGATCGCCGAACTCGTCAACGCCTGCCCGAACGTGAGCCTGGACGTGGGCCAGGTCATGTTCGGCCAGACCGTGACCGCTTCGGCCGACACCATGGCCCAGTTCCGCAACGCCGCGCACGCGCATCCGCGCCGCTGGGTGGGCATGGACATCGAGTGCGAGGCGGGCTGCGGCGTCGTCCCTTTCCGCTATCGGGACAAGAGCTTCGTCAACGCCCTGCAATGGGCGATCGGCCTCGAGCTGTTCTTGCTCGTCGAGGACCCCTGGCGGATCGCGCTCACCACCGACCATCCCAACGGAGCCGCCTTCACCCGTTATCCCGAACTCGTCCGGCTCCTCATGGACAAGGATTTCCGCGACGCCGCCTTCGCCCGCCTGCCGCGGGCGGCGCGCGCGCTTTCGATCCTGCCCTCGATCCGACGCGAATATTCGCTTTTCGAGATCGCCATCCTGACCCGCGCCGGACCCGCGCGCCTTTTGGGCCTCGAGCGCGAGCTCGGCCATCTCGGGCCCGGGGCGCGGGCCGATGTCGCCGTCTACCGCGACGATCCGGATCGGGAGCGGATGTTCGCGCGCGCGCATCTGCTCTTCAAAGGGGGTCGGCTCGTGGTGCGCGACGGCGAGGTGCTCGAACCGGAGCCGCGCGGGGCGGTCCATCTCGTGCGACCCGAGTTCGATCCGGCGATCGAGACGCGGATCCGCGCGTTCTTCGAAAGCTACCGCGATCAGCGCCTGTCGAGCTTCGTTCTGGGCGAAGACGAGCTCGCGGAAGCGGGGGAGGTCGTCGTGCACCCTTGCCGCGGCGCCCCGCCTCTTCCGCGCGCGCGCGAGGAAGCGACCGCGCCGTGAGCGAGACCCTCGAGCTTTCGGGCGTGCTCGTCCGGCCGAGCTTCGCCGAAGCCTTCCCGATGCGCGCCACGCGCCTTCTGATCACCGCCGAGAGCGAGAGCTGGGCGGAAACCGCGGCGCGGACCGCGACCGGCTTCGCCACTTCGGTGATCGCCTGTGGCTGCGAGGCGGGCATCGAGCGCCGACTCGCCCCGCACGAGACCCCGGACGAGCGGCCGGGCGTGGCGGTGCTGTTCTTCGCGACGAGCGAAGAGAGGCTCGCCGACCAGCTCGTCAAGCGCGTGGGCCAATGCGTGCTCACCTGTCCCACCGCCGCCGCCTGGTCGGGGCTCGACGCCGAGCGCACCCTGCCCTTGGGTCGCAGCCTGCGTTTCTTCGGCGACGGCTATCAGACGAGCAAGCGCATCGGCTCCCGTCGCTTCTGGCGGATTCCCGTGATGGAGGGCGAGTTCCTGGTCGAGGACCGGGTGGGGGTGACGAAGGGGGTGGGCGGGGGCAACTTCCTCCTCCTCGCCGAGCGGCCGGAAGCGGCCCTGCGCGCGGCGGAAGCGGCGGTCGCCGCGATCGCCCGCGTGCCGAACGTGATCCTGCCCTTCCCGGGCGGGATCGTGCGCTCGGGATCCAAGGTGGGATCGCGCTACAAGGGCCTCGCGGCCTCCACCAACCACCGCTATTGTCCGACTTTGCGCGGGCTCTTGGCCGATTCCGCGCTGCCGCCCGAGGTCGGCTCGGTGCTCGAGATCGTGATCGACGGGCTCGACGAGGCCTCGGTCGCCCGTGCCATGGTCGAGGGCATTCGCGCGGCCTGCGCCCTCGGCCGCGCCTCCGGGCTCGTGGCCGTCGACGCCGGGAACTACGGCGGCGCGCTCGGCCCCTATCATTTCCACCTGCACCAGCTGCTCGCCGCGGCGACGCCACCGGCGGCGCCGTGAGGCCGCCCGGTCCGCGCGAGCACCGATCGGGCCCGACCGTTCGCGAACCGAGCGGATCGGAGCCGTCCGCCACGGCCCGCGTCCCGAGCGACGGCCGCGACGCGCGAACGGAACGGCCGCGACGCGCGAACGGAAAGGCAAGGCCGTGCGCGGCACCGGCCGCGCTCAAGAGCCCGCGCCGGCCGCCACCATCTGGTCGTAACAGGCGAGGGCCTCGGCGCCGTAGACGGAAGAAGGCCCGCCGCCCATCTCGATCGCCACCCCGATCGTCTCCAGGATCTGCTCGCGGGTGACCCCGAGCCGCACGCAGGCGCGCGTATGGAAGACGATACAGCCCTCGCAGCGGAGGGCGATCGAGATCGCGAGCGCGATCAGCTCCTTTTGCGCGTGCGTGAGCGCCCCGTCTCGGCTCGCCGCCTGGACGAGGGCGCGAAAAGCCTTCACCGGCTCCCCGCCCGCCTGGTGCAGGGCCTTGGAACGGGCGAGATATTCCTGCTCGAGTGCCAAATAGTCCTTGGCCAAGGCGATCTCCCGCGGTCGTTTCAAACGAGGCTCGTATACCCGCGGCGCGGCCCGCGGGTCGATGCCGTCGCTTCCCCGAGCGCGGATCCGCGGCGGGCGCGCGATCCGGGGCCCCGCTCCGCACCGGGCGCGTGCGGTTCGCGGCTCGCTCTCGCGCGATCCCCGCGCGCGGCGGCCGGGCTCGCCCGCGGCCCCGCGATCGCCTTTTCGGAGCGCGCGCCCGGCCGAAGGGCGGCCGCGGCGGGTGGCCTTTTCGGGGTCAGGTCCAGAACGCCGGCACGAAGCGGTAGCCGCTTCCTTCGCGGGCGATGTAGCCCACGGCCGGGAAGGGGAAGTGGTAGCCCGCGACCATCGTCCGTTCGGTCGCGAGCATGTCGAGGAGTCTCTTGCGGGTCTCGGCCGCGCGCGGTCCGTCCATGTCGAACATCACCTGCCAATCCGGGCGGCGGACGAAGAGCTCGGGCTTGGTCGCGGCATCGGACAAGACCAGCAGGCTCTGCCCGCCGCTCGCGAGCCGGAAGGCGTGATGACCCGGAGTGTGGCCGAAGGCCGGCACCGCCGTGACGCCGGAAACGAGCTCGCGCTCGCCCGAAAAGCGCTCCACCTTCTGCGCTTCGGGGCCGAACACCCGGCGCACGTTGCGGAAGGCCCCCTGCATCGCCTCGGGTGCGCGGCTCATCTGGCCGTCGTCCATCCAGAAGGCCCATTCGGCCTCGGGGACGAGAAGCCGCGCGTTGGGAAAGCCCGGCGTGCCGTCCTTGAGGCGGATGCCGTTGATGTGGTCGCCGTGGAAATGGCTCACGATCACGACGTCGATCTCGTCCGGCCGATAGCCGGCGGCGGCGAGGTTCGCCCGCCACAGGCCGGTGCCCGGGGCGCCGAGATCGCCGTTGCCGGCATCGATGGCGACGAGCTCCGCGCCGGTGTTGACGACCACGGTCGTGAACGGGCTCAGGACGGCATCGGCGGGCTGGAAGGCCTCGACGAGCGCGGCGCGGACCTCTTCGAGCGGGGCGTTGCGGACGTAATTCGCATCGAGCGGCCGACGGGCGTGACCGTCGTGGACGAGCGTGACCTCGAGCTCCCCGAGCGCGAACCGGTAGACGGCCGGCAGCCGCTCGCCGCGCTTGGGCGCCGCCGCTTCGGCGGTCGAGCCGGGGGGCAGAGCCGCGGCCGCGGCGAGGCCGGCGGTGGCGATCATCGTCTGGCGTCGGGTGATCATCGGCTCCCCCTCCCCTGGTTCGCGATGCCCTTTCGAGATGGGCGGCGGCCGCGATCCGGTCAGCTTCGCGGGCGGCACCGTCTCGATGACACAATGGTGCTGCGATGGCACCGATGATCGGGCGAACCATCGCCGACGACGGGCTCGTCCCGGGTTCCGACGGCCGGATGCGGTGTTTCTGGTGTGCGGGCGATCCGGTCTACGAGGGCTATCACGATCGGGAGTGGGGGCGACCCGCGTACGAGGATCGCGCGCTTTTCGAAAAGCTCTGCCTCGAGACCTTCCAGGCCGGTCTGTCCTGGCGGCTGATCCTCGCGCGGCGCGCCGCTTTGCGGCGCGCTTTCGCCGGCTTCGAACCTTTCGCCCTCGCCCGCTTCGCCGAAAGCGACATCGCCCGGCTCCTCGCCGATCCGGCGATCGTGCGCCATCGGGGCAAGATCGAGGCGGTGATCGCGAATGCCCGCGCGGTTTGCGGCCTGATCGAGCGGGAAGGTTCGCTTTCCGCCTTCGTGTGGCGGTTCGCCCCCGATCCCGCCCGTCACCGAAGGCCGAACAGCCGGGCCGAGTTCGTCGCGCGGACCGAGAGTCCCGAGAGCCGGGCGCTCGCCCGTGCGCTCCGGGAGCGCGGCTTCCGCTTCCTCGGACCGGTGACGATCTACGCCTTCATGCAGGCGATGGGCCTGGTGAACGACCACGTCCTCGGCTGTCCCGCGGGCGAGGTCCGCGCCGCGGCCGGGGCGGGTTCGCCGGTGGAAGGAAGCGGCTGAAAGAAAAAAGCCGGCCTCGGCGGCCGGCCGCGAAGGTGCGGGTCGGCGAGAGAACCGTTCATCCCGCCGTTTTGATTTCGATTTTCTTGGCCTTTCCTTCAGCGGTGGGCTTCTTGGGCAAGGTGATGGTCAACACGCCTTTGTCGAATTTGGCCTCGACCTTGTCCTCTTCGACCTCGACCGGGATCGGGATCTGGCGCAGGAACGAACCGTAGGCGCGCTCCATGAGGTAATAGCCGCGCTCTTTTTCCTCGCGTTCCTGCTTCTTTTCGCCTTTGATGGTGAGCACGCCGTCGGCGAGCTGGACCTCGACGTCCTTTTCGCTGACCCCCGGCAGCTCGACCTGCACCTCGACCGCCGTTTCGGTCTCGCGCATGTCGACCCTGGGCGCCAACAGCCCCATGCCCAGAGCCGGGCGGACGAGGCTGAAGCTCTTGGTCATCTCCTCGAACAGCCGATCCATCTCGCGGCGCATGGCCGTGAACGGATCTTCGGCGAGCTCGCGCCGACCGAACGGAATGAGCGATCTGAAGTCCATCCCTCTCGCTCCCCTGAATGCCGCAACCCGACGATCCGGGCTTTTCGCATCTCCGCAGATGGGGAGGAAGGGGCCGCGATTCATCCGCGCGCGGACGCTCTCCTCCGGGCGAGGGGGCGAGCGGCGGCGGACGCGGCCCCGAAGTGGCATCGAGGCCACGGTCGCCTCGGAGGCGTCGGGGCCGTCGTCCGGGAGCCTCGCCCGCGGGTGCAGCAAAAAACAAACGAACGCGAACGAGACTCGTTCATCTCTTAGTATCGAGTTCGCCTCCGAGAGGTCGGGCGCGATCAACATATCCGGATGCGCTAGTATCTTTGACCGATCACCATCGGGTCGTGTAGTCTGCTCGAAGTGGAAGCGGACCCGTGCGGGTACGGTCGCTCGCTCGAGCCGAGGAACGCCCGAGTCGCGAACGACGACGATGGCGACGACGCGTGCGGATGCAATCGCGTTTGTCGATGCGCGTCCGTTCCCGAAAGAAACACTCCTGGCCGCGATCGACGCGCTCGCGATCGCGGGCGGGTTTTCGGTCGCACTGGCGATTTGGGAACTCCGACCGAATTTCGCCGCCGCCTCGCAGCTCGCGCCGGCGCGACTGGCCGTCGACCTCGCACTCGTCGCCGGTCTCCTGCTCTTTTTCCGAGCGAGCGGTCATTATACCGAGAGGCGCCCCTTCCGGCAGGAACTGGCCGAGATCCTGGGCGGCTTCGCGGTGGCGCTGTCGCTCGACGCGGCGGCGATGTTCTTCCTCGCGCTCGAACCTCCGCGTGCGAGCGTGCTCGGGTTTTGGGCGATCGGCTCGGTCGTGCTGATCGCCGGACGACGGCTCGCCAAGAGCTGGCTCGTCGGCCGCGGTCTGTGGTCGTCGCCGGCGGTGATCGTCGGGACCGGGCAGAACGCGCGGGAGCTCGCCCGCGCGCTGCTCGACGACCCCTCGCCGACCTTCCGGCCGATGGCCTTCGTCGATCCCGGGGGCGAGCGGAGCGGCGCGCTCGCGATCGAGCGCGGCCGGAGCTTGCCGGTCCTCCCCCTGCGGGATCCGTTCGCGCTCGTTCGCCGCTTCCCCGAGGCCCGCGTCTTCGTCGCCCTCGAGCCCGACGAGTTCGCGAACCTCGAACCCTTCGTCGATCGGTTGAGCCGCATCTGCCGAGGCGTCGAGCTCGTGTTGCCGCTGCGCGGCTTGCCGCGGCGGCGCCGCTACCGCGTGCACCGGATCGACCACGACCTCGCCGCGGTGCGCTTGGCGCCGGATCTGGGATCGCGCGCCCGACGCTTCGCCAAGCGGGCTTTCGATTTGATCGTGGCGAGCCTGCTCCTCGTGGTGTCGGGGCCTCTCTTCCTTTTGCTCGCGGCCTGTGTCGCGACGAGCGGACGCCCGATTTTCTTCCCACACCATCGGATCGGACGCTACGGACGTCCCTTCGCCTGCCTCAAATTCCGTACCATGGTCCCCGACGCGGAGCGCCGACTGGCGGCGATCCTCGAGCGCGATCCGCGCGCCGCCGCCGAATGGGCGCGCCATCGCAAGCTCAAGAACGATCCGCGGGTCACGAGGATCGGCCGTTTCTTGCGGCGCACGAGCCTGGACGAGCTTCCGCAACTCCTCAACGTCATCAAGGGCGACATGAGCCTCGTCGGGCCGCGCCCGGTCACCGCCGAGGAAGTGGAAGCCTACGGCGAGTATCGTGATTATTATTTGCAATCGCGTCCCGGTATCACCGGCTTGTGGCAGGTGAGCGGCCGCAATCAGCTCGACTTCCGACGCAGAGTGCATCTCGACGTGTACTATGTTCAGAATTGGAGTCTTCTTCTCGACATTGCGATCCTCTTGATGACCATCCGCGTCGTCTTTTCGCGCCGCGGCGCTTACTGACCGCGTTTTGGAGGACGGTCGTCCTTTATCGCTGTTTTCGCGCCGATTTGACAGGATTGAAAACCTAGTATAAGAGGGTCGTCGGACACCCCGCGGCCGCGCGCCGCAGCCGAGAGGAACCCGCCTTGGCCGACCCCCGACCCGATCTCGTCGAGACGGTGGCGGGCAGTCCCGTCACCTTCGCCCCCCTCGCCAACGACAGCCCCGAAGGCCTCGTCCTCCTCGCCTTCCAGCAGCCGAGCTTCGGCACCCTCGCCTTCGACCCCGGCGCCCGGACCTTCACCTACACCCCGGCCGCGGGCTTCGTCGGCGAGGACAGCTTCGAATACACCGTCCGCGCTCCGGACGGCTCGGTGGGGCGCGCGACCGTGACGATCCGCGTCCGGCGCCCCAACGGCCCGCCCCGCGCCACCGACGATGTCGCCGAGGTGGCACCCGGCGGGATCGTCGACATCCCGGTCCTGGCCAACGATTCCGATCCGGACGGCGATCCGCTCGCGCTTATCGGCGTGAGCGCGCCGACCGCCGGCAGCGTCGCGGTGCTCCCGGATCAGCGGGTCCGCTACGCTCCGCGCAGCGGCTTCACGGGCGAGGATTCCTTCACCTACACCATCGGCGACGGCCGCGGCGGCACCGCCACCGCCACCGTCCGGGTCGCCGTCCGCCCCGCCAACCGTCCACCCGCGGCACACCCCGATCGGGTCGCGACGACGAGCGGAGAGCCGGTGACGATCGATCTCCTCGCCAACGATTCCGACCCCGACGGCGATCCGCTCGTCCTTTTGAACCTGAGCCTGCCCGAGCACGGCGATCTCGCCCTGCTCGCCGGCGGCCGCGTCACCTATACGCCGAGACCCGGTTTCGAAGGGACGGACCGCTTCACTTATACGGTCGGCGACGGCCGCGGCGGCACCGCCACGGGCGAGGTCGAGATCCTGGTCCAGCGACCGAACGCGGCACCGCGCGCCGTCGACGACAGAGTGACGACCGAGACCGGCCGATCCGTCACCTTCGCCCCGCTCGCCAACGATTCCGATCCCGACGGCGATCCTCTGGTGCTCGCCGCGTTGAGCGTCCCGGCGCACGGCCGGCTCGCGGTCTCCGCCGACGGCCGCGTGACCTACACGCCCGACCCGGGCTTCGTCGGGGAGGACGCGTTCTCCTACACGGTGCGCGATCCCCGCGGGGCCACGGCGAGCGCGACGGTCAGGGTCGAGGTCGCCCCGCCGAGCGCGCCCACGACCTATCTCAACGGTTATCGCTACCGCCGTCGGCTCGTCGTTCCCAAGAGCTCGATCCTCGGCACCGCGCCGCTCTCGCGCTTCCCCTTGCTCGTGCGCGAGGAAGGAGACTGGCTCAAGAACAAAAGCGCGGGCGGCCGGATCGAGAGCCCGCAAGGCTTCGATCTCCGCTTCGAGCTCGCGGACGGCACCAAGTTGGCCCACGATATCGAGCTCTACGATCCCTCGGGCGGTCGATTGCTCGCCTGGGTCCGCCTGCCCGAGCTGCGCCCGCAAGAAGATCTCGTATTCTTCCTCTACTACGGCAAAGCCGGTCTTTCCGAGAGCGAGGCCGATCCCGCCGCCACCTGGCGCGACTATCTCGCCGTCTGGCATCTGCCCGATCTGCGCGACCGCACCGGCCGCGGTCGCGATCTCGGCGGGAGCGGCGTCGCCGCGGCCGAAGGGCCGGTCGGACCGGCGGGAAGCTTCGACGGAGCGACGAGCGAGCTCCTGCTCGCCGATCCTTCCTTCCTGGACGGCCACCGGGCGCTCACCGTCCAGCTGTGGCTGCGGAGCGGCCGGCTCGACAGCGAGCAGGGGCTGCTCATGTGCGGGCCGCGCACCGGCGCCGACCACGATGCCGCCTTCGTCCTCCGCCACGCGGACATCGGTCCCTTCGCCGCTCAGCGACGGGTCTTCGCGGTCCAGATGGCCCTCGCCGACGGTCGGCTGATCCACGAGAGCGGACCCGGTCGCGCCGACGACCGGCCGCACGCCCTCGCCCTCGTCTTCGAGCGCGGCGAGGGCGCCACCCTCGTGATCGACGGTGTCGCCGACACCCCCTCGTATACGGCCGGCGCCACGCTCCTCGGTCCGACCCGCATCGGCCGGGGGCCGCTGCGGATCGGCACCGGCCCGCGCCCCGGGGCGGCCGGCACCTGGCAGGGGCTCATCGACCAGGTGCGCATCCGGGCGAGCGCCCTTCCCGCCGCCTGGCTGGCGATGGAATACGCCAACCAGAGCGCACCGCGCGCCTTCTACGGGCTCGGCGGCGAGGACGCCTTCGGCGATGCGGGCTCGGCGCCGGTCGCTGCGCCGGTGGTGGCCCGGACCGTCCGCGGCACGGCGGTGACCGTCGACCCGCTCGCCTCGGCCCTGCTCGTCGAGGGCGGTTCCGCGAGCCTCGTCGCGGTCGGCACGCCGAGCAACGGCACGGCCGCGATCGAAGCCGGCAAGATCCGCTACACCCCGGCGAGCGGTTTCGTCGGCACCGACCGGTTCACCTTCACGATCAGCGCCAACGGCAAGAGCTCGACCGGAACCGCGACGGTCGTCGTCGCGGCGGCGGCGAGCGAGACCTCGCCCCAAGCGGACCGCCCCTTCGCCGATCGTTTCTTCGGCAACCCCTTCCACGTCGATGCGCTCTCCCCGCGCACGCCCGTGCTCCACGGACCGGTCGCCAAGCGTTTCCTCGCCGACCGCAGCGGATCGCTCGTCGGGGTCCGTTGGCCCTGCCGGGTCCTCTCCGGCGACGGCGGCGAGCTCGTGCTCCAGGTCGAAACCGATCAGCAGGGCAAACCCTCGGGCCTGGTCATCGGCACCACCGCGATCAACGGCGATGCCGGTGCGCTCGCGACGCAAGGCCCGTATCCCTTCTGGCGCTTCGAGCAACCGGTCCCGATCGAGGCCGGCCGGGCCTATCACCTCGTTTGGCACCAGCTGGCCGGCTCGGGCGGCGCCGCGATCCTCTTCCACCGCGCCGACGTTCCCCTCGCCTCGGGTCAGAACCTGCGCGGGGGCCCCTACGAAGGCGATGCCGGCACCGTCCACCAGCGGGTCTCGGGCAGTTGGCAGCCCGGCGACGAGCACGGGGGGTTCCTCGAACTCCACTGGGCCGACGGTGCGGTCACCGGCAACCCGATCCTCGAGGGCAAGCCCGGGCTCAAGAAGAGCTTCGGAGGCTCGACCCTGATCCGCCAGCGGTTCACCGTCACGGATTACACCCGCAAGGTCGACGGGCTCTGGCTGCGGGTCTGGTGGGAGAGCGGCACGCCGGCCGACCTCCTCGTCCGCCTCGAGACGCTCGAAGGCACGCTCCTCGAGCAGCTCGCGATCCCGCGCAGCGCGCTCCCGCAGACCCGCAACGTCGCGGGCGATCCCTCGAGCCCGCCGGCCTTCTGGGTCTATCGCCGCTTCGCCCAGAGCCACATCCTCGAGCGCGGCCGCAGCTACGTGCTGCGTCTTTCCACCGCGAGCGGCTCTTACGTGGCCCAGGCCGTACGACGGGCCGAGAACGCGAGCCGCGATCAGTGGCCGCAGGCCTGGGCGGAAATCTCCACGAACGGCGGGACGAGCTGGCGCGGGTGGGACGACGCCGGCGATCCTTCCGGTGTGGCGCGCACCGATTGCCATCTGCCCGTGGCCTTCACCGTCGCCGGGAGCCTCGAGCGCCTGGGCGTCGACGGCTTGATCGGAAGCCACAATTTCCCGATCACCGATTTCCGGCGTCTGTCCGAGGACGCCGGTGTGGGCGACGGCACCGTGGAGGCGCGCGGCACGACCAACGGTCAAACCGCTTGGGCGCATTTCGGCTTCCCCACGCCCGCCCGCCCGCCGGTCGGCCGGCAGCTCTTCCGCATCCGCGCGCGCTGCTCGGTCGCGGGCGGCGCGATCAAGGTCGAGTTGTTCGAGAACGGTGCGTTCCGCAGAGACCTCGGCACGCAACCCCTCGGAACGTCCTTTTCGACCCTTTCTTTCGCCTGGGACGCCGCGCTCCTCTCCGATCGCAGCGGTGCCGGCGTCGAGCTCAGGCTCTGGCTCGTCGACAATCTCGCGAGCGGCTATTACGCGATCGACGCCATCGACTGGCTCGCCGATCCGGCGGGTGCGGGGAGCTCGCATACCGCCGCGACGCAGCAGCGGCTGCGGCCGGACGAGATCGTGGCATGGATCAACTGGGGCGGCTGGAGCCTCGATCTCGTCAGAGAAGACGCCGGCATCGGCGACAACCAGGGCGCGAACAGAGCCGCGACGGTGGGCGACTGGGGCGGTGTGCGCCTCGGCTTCGAGAACCCCCAAGGACCGCTCGTCGGTACCCAGGTCTTCCGCGTGCGCGCGCGCTGCAGCGTCAGCGGCGGAGCGGTGCGGGTGCGGCTCTTCGAGGGCGGTACGCTCGTGCGCGACCTCGGCACCAGGGCGCTCTCCGGGACCGGCTTCCAGACTCTCTCCTGGGAATGGCAAGCGAGCGAGGTGAGCAATCCGCAGAACGTCCAAGCGGAGGTGACGCTCAAGAGCGACTTGTCGAGCGGTTTTTACACCCTCGACGCGGTCGACTGGCTCGCCAACGTCGGCAGCCAACAGACGAACCAGCGGCCCTGGCCGGCGGGCTGGGGACCGCGACCGCCGTTGGGCTCGCACCTCGGGCTCGGGCTGGTCGTCAACAACCCCTGGAACGGCGGCATCCCCGGCCAGTTCCGCGACTGGCTGAACGGCCGCGAGCCGAACATCGCCGCCGCCCTCTTCGCCGCGCCCGCGACCTGGGACGACGTCGCCGGCGGGGCGGGGACGAGCGACACCACCTGGGCCGGGCAGCTCACCGACAACGACCGCTGGCTGCGACACGAATGGTGGCCGCGCGACCTTCCGGTGGTGATCTACCTCGTGGGCGCGCCCTACAGCCACCGCAACTACAACCCTTCGAACGGGCAGTGGCGCAACCCCTCGATCTGGGCGGAGATCAAGACCGGCACCTACGACGCCTACTACCGGCGGTTGTGGCGCAGGCTGGCCACCCGCTGCGGGCAACAGAACCGCGACCCCAACACCCTCGTCATCCGCTGGTGCGGCGAGAACACGGCGAACTGGAAGCCCGACTCGATCGGCCCCGACAAGCAGAGCTTCATCGACGGCTTCCGGCGCACGATCGATCTCATGCGTCAGGAAGTCGGCAACGTGCTCGGGGCCGGCAAGACCTTCATGGTCGAGTTCGGCCCGACCATGCACCTGCATTTCGGCCAGGGACCGACCGTCGAGCGTCTGTGGAACGTCTACCCCGGCGACGACTGGGTCGACGTCATCGGTATGGGCATCCACGACTACAAGGGGATGACCGTCCAGCAAGACTGGGACGCGATGCTCGTCAAGAACAACTACCTGGGAGCGTGGGTCGAAGGCATCCAGGACTGGTTCGACTTCGGCGCCAGCCGCAACAAATGGATCGGGACGAGCGAGATCTGCAGCAACGTGAACACGTATCCGCCCACGAACCCGATCCATCCGCGCACGCAGAACATGCACGTCATGTGGACCAACGGCTTCGAGCCGCTGCGCCGGCGCTACGACGGGCGGTTCTTGTACTTCTGTTACATGTGGGTGTCGGGAGACCGCAACCGCACGGACGCGCTCGTCACCCAGCTCTGGCAGCCCGACGGCTGGGGCGAGCCGTTCCGGCAGCTCTACAAGTTGTGAACCGGTTCTCCCGACCGGTGGAGAAGACGACCGGGTCGCGCCCGCGCGCGGCCCGGTCCCTTTTTCACTTTTCCGGATTTCCGGCCGGACGCGGCCGCGGGAGATCGCGGCAGGCCTCGGCGGGCAGGGACGGGCGCGAGGATTCCGACCACCGATAGGCGCGGACGTGGCTTCCCGGGGGAAGCGGAACCCGCTCGGCGGTCCGCTCCAGAAGCGCGATGATCGGCTCGTCGACGAAGAACCGCTTCCCCCAGTGTCCTTCGGCCGTCGCGAAGAGACCGCTCGGATAGCAGCGGATCACCCGCTCGAGCGCCGCGGGGGTCGCGATCACCGGACGGCCGGTGCGCGGATCGCGATCGAAGTCCCTGAAGACGACATCGTAGAGCTCGTGGAACTTGGTGGGGCTGTAGAGGACGTCGTGGCGGCCGAAATAGTAGAGGTTGGCGAGATCGTCGGTCCCGGTCACCACCGCGACCTCGGCCAGAAGCGGGCGCAGGACGGCCGCCGCCCGCCGCCAGTCGGGATCGGGGATCTCGGGTCCGATCGGGATCGCCGCCAGAAGCCCGATCGTGCGCAACCAGAAGGGGTTGACGAGAAGGACGTGCACCGCGGCGGCGGCGAGCAGGACGCGCGCCGCCGCATCCGCCCGCGGGCCGAGCCCGGCCAGGACCTCCGCCAGGGCCTTCCGCCCCTTCTGCCACAGAGCCGGCAGATGCTCGACGACCCGGGCGAGGCCGATCCCCCAGAGCACGAACAACAGCGGCTGAGCATAGGCGAGATAGCGCAGACCCTTGGAGCCGGCGAACGAGCTCAGGAGGAAAGTCACGGCGAAGGTCGCGGCGGCGAAGCTCGCGAGGGCGGGTGCGCGCGAGAGCGCGAGCAGCGTGCAGGGCGCGAGCAACGTCCACAGCGTCGGGTAGAGCATGAGATACCATACATAATAGAACCAGAACTGATCCTTGTAAGGCACGTTGAAAAGCGGGACCTCGCGATAAAGACGCCACAACCACCGAAGACGCTCTTCCCCGAAGAACAGGAGAAAGACGAGCCCGGCGAGCACGAGACCGATCGCGAACAGAACCCGAGAGCGCCGGTCCGGCAGGCGCAGGAGGAGGGCCGGAACCGCCCAGGCGGCGAGGCCGAGAACGCCGATCGCGGTCACGGGCTGCAGCTCGAAGGCGAGAGCCAGACCACCGAAGGCGATCGCCGCCCGCGCGAGCCTCCCCCCGAGCGTGGCGGCCTCGCAGAACGAGGACCAGACCGCCCAGGCGGCGAGGGTGAAGGCGAGAGTCTGAAGCGCATAGAAGCGGGCGAACTGGGCGATCTCGACCGCGAAGGGGGAAACCGCGTAGAGCCCGGCCGCGAGCCAGGCGGCGAGCGGCCCCGCGGCGCGGCGCACCCAGAAGAAGAGCAAGGGCGGCAAAAGCGCGGCCACGAGCACCGAGGGCAGCCGCGCGCTCCACAGCCCCTCGCCGAAGAGCGCGAAGGAGAAGGCGACGAGCCGGGTGACGAGATAGCCGCGCCAATAGAGCCCCTCGGCGATCCGGGGTTCCCCGGTCTCGAGCAGGCCGCGGGCGGCGAGCACGTGGTGCAGCTCGTCGTGGATCTCCGGTCGGTCCAAGTTGATCGCATAGAACGCGAGGCTCGCACCGAACAGAAAAAGCGCCGGCCGAAACGACCCGCCCGCGCTTTCCCGCGTTTCTGCCGCCGTTCCGACGCGCTCCATGGACGAACCCGCCGCGTTGTCGCCTTCGAAGAGCGCGTTTAGCCGCGGCGCGTGCGCTTGTCTCGGGAGGAAGGCGAAAGACCGGCCGGAAAAGCGTATCCCGGAACCGCGCGCCGCGGGGCTTCCGCCTTCCGCACGAGCGGATCCGCGCTAAAGTGGCGACCGCCGCCGATCGCCGGAGAGCACCGGGTGAGCCCCTCCCGCACGAGGCCCCTCCGCGCGGCCGTCCTCGGCCTCGGCCGGGTCGGCTTGGTCACCGCCGCGAGCCTCGCGGCGGCCGGCCACCGGGTCTTCGCCCTCGACCGCCGCGCGGAACGGCTCGCCCAAGTGGCCCGGGGACGTCTGCCCTGGCGCGAGCCGGGGCTCGACGAGCTCCTGCGGACGACGCTCGACGCCGGGACCCTCGCGCTGCGCGCCGACCTCGAGCCGATCTCGGCCGAGCTCGATCTCCTCGCGATCTGCGTCGAGACCCCGCTCGGCGCGGACGATCGGTTGGACGTGCGCCCCTTGTGCGCCGCGCTCGCCGAGGTCGGCCGGCTGCTCTCCCGCCGTCCGCGCACCGCGGCACCGCTTCTGCTCGTCCTGCGCAGCACGGTCCCGCCCGGGGCGACCGAG
Organism: Geminicoccaceae bacterium; assembly: GCA_025062095.1. GTDB lineage: Bacteria > Pseudomonadota > Alphaproteobacteria > Geminicoccales > Geminicoccaceae > JANXAZ01. The sequence continues at coordinate 1,835 of JANXAZ010000019.1, read as the reverse complement.
ACCCGCCTCCTGCCCGGCCTCGTCGAGGCCTCCGGCCGCGCGCCCGGAGAGGGTTTCGAGCTCGCGCTCAATCCGGAGTTCCTGCGCGAGGGCAGCGCGCTCGCCGACCATCGGGCGCCGGCGCGGATCGTCATCGGCGAGCGGCGGCCGGGTGCGAGCGGGCGGCTGTTGGGGATCTACGAGGGTGCGGCGGCGCCCGTCTTCGAGGTCGGCTATCGGGAAGCGGAGACCATCAAGCTCGTCGACAACGCCTTCCACGCCCTCAAGGTCGCCTTCGCCAACGAGATCGGCCGGCTCGCCTTCGGCCTCGGCCTTCTCCCCGCCCGGCTCGCCGAACTCTTCCTCGCCGACGGCAAGCTCAACCTCTCGGCCGCCTATCTGCGCCCCGGCGCTCCTTACGGCGGGCCCTGCCTTCCCAAGGATCTGCGCGCGCTCCTCGCCACGGCGCGGGCGTGCGCGCTCGAGCTGCCGGTCTTGCGCGCGGTCGAGGCGAGCAATCGGCTGCACCTCGCCTTCCTCGTCGAGCGCATCGCGGCGCTCGTGCCGCCACCGGGCCCCCTTTTCCTGCTCGGCCTCGCCTTCAAGGAAGGGGTCGAAGACGTCCGCGGCAGCCCGCAGCTCGAGCTGCTCGCACAGCTGGCGGCGCGCGATTACGCGATCGAGGTGTTCGACCCCGACCTCGAGCCCGAGGACGCCCTTGCGGTCGAGCGCGGTCTGCCGGCCGGGGCGCGGCTGCACGGCCGCGGCGCCGTCGAGGCGGCGCTCGCCGGCGCCCGCCTGGTGATCCTCGCCAAGCGCCCGCCCGATCTCCTCCGCCGGCTACCGCCGGGGCTGCCGATCGTCGATCTCCTGCGGCTCGATCTCCCCGATCCGCGGGAGCGATCCCCTCGGACCACCCGAGGGGCCGCCTGATCGCCCGGGAGCCGACCCCGTGGAGCGAAGCCCGCCGATCCCCTCCCCCGCCTTCTCTTCCTCCCCGCGTCTTTTCGCAACCGCGGGCGACGGGTTGGGCGAAGGGAGCTTCCGGGCGCGGTCGCTGCGCGGCCTGCGGGCGCTCGTGCGGATCGTCTTCTCCTTCGAAGCGCTCTTCGCGCTGTTCCTCTATTCCAACAACATCAAATATTTCTTGCCGAGGTTGCCGATCGACGAGACGGTGCTGTTCTTGGCCGCCGGCTTTCCTTTCGCGGCGTGGATCGTCTGGCGCGACGGTATCCGACGCGAGGCGATCCCCGTCCTCGCCACCGCCTTTCTGTTCTTCGGCTGGATGACGCTGAGTCTGCTCTGGACCCCGGCGCGGGGCATGGCGCTGCGCGCCGTCGCTTACGGTCTCGTCTTCGATCTTTATTGTCTGGCCGTCGGTTGTCTCGTGCTCGCCGGCGACCGCGAGCGGCTGCGGCGGTTCTTCGTCTGGGTCGTCGTCGTCTGCGTGGTCCTCTCGGTCAAGGGACTTCAGATTTACATGGAGCACGGCTCGTTCATGTTCTATGAAGAATTCTTGGACACGCCGGCTTATTTGAACTGGACCGTTCCTCTCTTGGCCGGGATCGCCGCGGCTTCCACTCTCGTCTTCGCTCCCTCCGCCAACCTCGGGCTCCGGCTCCTGGGCACGGCCCTGATCGGGTTGTTCGTTCTGTTCGCGCTCGCGGCCGGTGCCCGCGCCTCGCTTCTGGGCGCGGCCGTGGCGCTTGCCGTCCCGCTTTTCCTCGTGGGACCGCGCGCCGCCAAAGGCGCACTCTACGTCCCCAGGATCCAGATCCTGGCGTTCCTCGCCGTCCTCGCCTTCGCCGCCTATGTCGTCTATCTCTTGCTCTTCGGTCAGATCACCACGACGCTCG
>JANXAZ010000018.1:32279-66162 GCA_025062095.1 Geminicoccaceae bacterium | reverse complement strand
ACGCACTGCGCGCGCGTTATACTTATGTGTTCACCACGGGCGGCATCGGGCCGACCCACGACGACGTCACCGCGCAAGGGATCGCGCAAGCCTTCGGGCGCCCGCTGGTCCGCGATCCCGAGGCCGAGCGGCGTTTGCTCGCCTTTTACCCGCCCGAGAAACGCACGCCCGCCCGGATGAAGATGGCGGACGTGCCGCAAGGCGCCGAACTCGTCGACAATCCCGTGTCGGCCGCCCCGGGGTTCCGGGTGGAGAACGTCTACGTCCTCCCCGGTGTGCCGGTGATCTTGCAGGCGATGTTGGACCTTCTGGCGCCGCGCTTGGCGGGCGGACCACCGCTCGTTTCGCGCACGCTCGTGACCTACGCACCGGAAGGCGAGATCGCGGAGCGGCTCGCCGCGGTCCAGGCGCGTCATCCCGAGGTGACGATCGGTTCTTATCCGTTCATGCGCCTGGGCACGCTCGGCACGAGCGTGGTCTTCCGGGCGAGCGACGCGGAAGCGGTCGCGCGCGCGGCATCCGATTTCCTCGCCGTCATGACCGCAGCCGGGGTGCGCGTCGACGAAGAGGTGCTCGCGTGAGCCCGATCGCGTCATCGCATCGTTCGGTGCGGGTTCGCGATCCGCGCGGCTTCTCCGCGTCCGCTCCGCGGCGCCCCGGCGGCGGGTCGGCGACCTCGCCCGCTTGGCGGAACCGGCAGACGCAGGGGACTTAAAATCCCCCGCCCTTCGGGGCGTGCGGGTTCGACTCCCGCAGCGGGCACCAGACGGGGCGGCCCGACCCGGCGGCGGTCGGAGCGCCGCCAAACGCGGATCGGAAAAGACGAGCGAAAGCGGATCCCGGCGTTTAATTCGGCGACGGAGTCGCACATGGTCGGGCCGACGATCGCGACTTCCTGCACATCGGTCCACCCGCCGATCGCCGACCGTAGTCTTCGTGTCGGCATCGCAATAACGCGTCGCGCGCATCGGATCGAAGTTCCCGAAGTCCGCGACATCGATCCCGACCGCGAGATCCCGCACCGTATCGCGCGCAACCGTCGCCTCGAGAAAAGGCGCGCCCCCGCTCGCACCCCGCCTTTCGCGGCCGGCTCTTTCCCTTTCCGTCGATCGTGGGACCGCGCTGCCGAAGGCCGGCCGCGGCCGCTCGGCGCACCGTTCTCGGCCCTTCTTTCGCGACTTGCTCTCGGCTAGCCCTGCGCCTGTTCCGAGTGCGAGGACGAAGGATGAAACGACCGGTACGACTAGCGGTCGCGGGTTTCGGCCTCATCGGCCGCGAGCACGCGGCACGGATCCGCGCCTGCGCCGAGGCCGAGCTCGCCGCAGTCGTCGAACCCGATCCGAACGCGCAAGAACGCGCGGCCGAACTCGGGGTACCCGTCTTCGAACGGCTCGAGGCCTGCTTGCGCGCCCGCGCGGCCGAAGCCGTGATCCTCGCCACGCCCACCGATCTGCACGCCGAGCAAGCTCTCGCCTGCCTCGAAGCCGGCGTGCCCGTGCTCGTAGAAAAGCCGCTCGCCCACGATCTTCCCGCCGCGCGGCGGGTGGTGGAAGCCGCCGCGCGCACCAAGGTGCCCGTTCTCGTCGGCCATCACCGGCGTCACAGTCCTTGGATACGCGCCGCCAAAGAGCTCCTCGATGCGGGCGTCCTCGGCCGGATCCTCCTCGTCGACGCGCTCACCTGGCTCGCCAAGCCCGACGACTATTTCGCCCCGCTCTGGCGGCGGCGGAAAGGCGGCGGGCCGGTGCTCACCAACCTCGTCCACGTCGTCGACGATCTCCGCAACCTCGTGGGCGAGATCGAGGAGGTCGCGGCCTTCGCCTCCAACGCGCATCGCCGCTTCGAAACCGAGGATACGGCGGTGGCCCTCCTGCGCTTCGCGGGCGGCGCTCTGGGCACGATCTCGGTGAGCGACGCGGTGGCCGCGCCGTGGAGCTGGGAGCACGGCGCGGGCGAAAACCCTTGGTTTCCGCGCGCGGGCGAGCCTTGCTACCGTCTGGGCGGTACGCGCGCGTCCTTGGCCCTTCCGGGCCTCGTGCTCTGGCGCCATTGCGAGGACGGCCATTGGATGTCGCCTTTCGAGCTCGTGCGCCGCACGGTTCGCGAGGACGACCCTCTCGCCCTGGAGTTGCGGCACTTCTGCCGGGTCGTGCGCGGCGAAGAGCCGCCGGTGCTCGATGCCGAAGGAGGCTTCCGGACGCTTTCCGCGACGCTCGCGGTGCTGCGCTCGGCCGAGCGCGGCGCACCCGTTCGCCCCGAGGCTCCCTGAGAGGCCACGATCCGGAAGGTCGTGGTGGACGCCCTGGGACTCGAACCCAGAACCTGCGGATTAAAAGTCCGTTGCTCTACCGATTGAGCTAGGCGTCCGCTCCCCCGCCACCGTTAAGTCGGGCTTTCGCCCCTCTCGGTCAAGCGTCCAGGGGCTCAAGGTCGCCGCGCGCCTGCTCTTCCAGGATGGCCGCCGCCTCTTGCGCGAGCCGGCCGGCGGCGATCGCCGTGCGCAGCCGGCGCATGAGATCCTGGTAGAACCAGAGATTGTTCCAGGTGAGCAGGATCGAGGCCAGGATCTCCTCGCACTTCACCAGGTGGTGCAAATAGGCTCGCGAATAGTCGCGCGCCGCCGGGCAGTCGGAGGTCTCGTCGAGCGGGCGCGGATCGCGCGCGTGCCGCGCGTTGCGCAAATTCACCGGCCCCCGCCGAGTGAAGGCCTGGGCCGTGCGTCCGGAGCGCGTGGGCAGCACGCAATCGAAGAGATCGATCCCGCGCAGGACCGCGCCCACGATGTCCGTCGGCTTGCCCACGCCCATGAGATAGCGCGGCCGGTCGGCGGGAAGATGGGGCACGGTGGCCTCGAGGGTGCGGAACATCTCGGCCTGCGGCTCGCCCACGGCGAGCCCGCCCACCGCATAGCCGTCGAAGCCCAGCGCCACGAGCCCTTCCGCCGAGCGCCGGCGCAGCTCGGCGTCGACTCCGCCCTGAACGATGCCGAAGAGCGCGTAACCGGGACGCGGCTCGAAGGCCTTTTTGCAGCGCTCGGCCCAGCGCAAGGACAGCTCCACGGCGCGTTCCACCTCCGCCCGTTCGGCCGGCAGGCGCACGCACCAGTCGAGCTGCATGGTGATCGTGGCGTCGAACAGCCGCTGGAGCACGACCGCGCGCTCGGGCGTGAGCTCGTGGCGCGAGCCGTCGAGATGGGAAGCGAACACCACCCCCCGTTCGTCGATCGTGCGCAGCGACGCCAAGGACATGACCTGGAAGCCGCCGGAATCGGTCAGGACCGGCCCCGACCAGTTCATGAAGCGACGCAGGCCCCCGAGCTCGGCGATCCGCTCGGCGCCGGGCCGGAGCATGAGATGATAGGTGTTGGCGAGCACGATCTGCGCGCCGGTCGCGGCGAGCATCTCGGGCGTCATGGCCTTGACCGTGGCGGCCGTGCCCACCGGCATGAAGGCGGGCGTCTCCACCGTGCCGTGGGCGGTGAGCAGCCGTCCGCGCCGGGCCGCGCCGTCGCGCGCCAGGATCTCGAAGCGGAACGGTTTCATTCCGGTGGCGGCTCCTCGTGGCGGTCGAGGAGGCAGGCATCGCCGTACGAAAAAAATCTGTACTTCTGCGCGACGGCGTGGGCGTAGGCCCGACGCATGCGGTGGTAGCCCGCGAACGCGCAGACGAGCATGAACAACGTCGAGCGGGGCAAGTGGAAGTTGGTGAGCAACCGATCGACGACGCGGAAGCGAAAGCCGGGGGTGACGAACAGCGCGGTCGCGAAAGGACCGCTTTCCACGCCGCCGTCGTCTTTGGCGCGGCTCTCGAGCGTGCGCAGGACCGTCGTGCCCACCGCCACGACCCGGCCGCCGCGGGCACGGGTGCGCGCGATCGCCTCGCTCGTCGCCGACGGGATGTCCCCGCGCTCCTCGTGCATGCGGTGCTCTCGGGTATCGCGCACCTTGACGGGCGCGAAGGTGCCGAGGCCGACGTGCAGGGTCACGAAGGCGCGCTCGATCCCGCGCCGCTCGAGCCGATCGAGGAGCGCGGGCGTCAGATGCAGCGAGGCGGTGGGCGCCGCCACCGATCCTTCCTTGCGGGCGAGCACGGGTTGGTAATCGCGCAGGTCGCGCGGATCGCCGCCTCTGGGCCGTTTGATGTACGGCGGAAGCGGCATCGCCCCTTGCGCGCGGATCGCCGCGAGAAGCTCTTCGCCGGCGCGATCGAAGCACAAGAGCACCCGCCCCTCGGCGTCCTTGGCCTCGACGGTGGCGCCGAGATCGCGTCCGAGCTCGACCCGGTCGCCCGGGCGCAGACGCCTGCCGGGGCGCGCGAGCGCCCACCAGCGCCGCTCGTCCTTCGGTTCGACGAGCGTGGCTTCGATCGCCGCCGTCCCGCGCCGGCCCCAAAAGCGGGTGGGCAACACGCGGGTATCGTTCAAGACCACGAGGTCGCCGGGATCCAGGAGCTCGGGGAGATCGCCCACGAAGCGGTCCTCGAGCCGGTCGCCGACGACGAGGAGCCGGGCCGCTTCCCGCGGCTCCACCGGATGTTGGGCGATGAGCTCGGAAGGGAGCTCGAAGTCGAAGAGATCGACGCGCAAGGGGGTCGGGCGAAGAACGCGCTCAGGCGCGGCCGCGCTTGCGGTCGAGCATCTTGAGAACGTTGGGCGAAACCATGGAGGACACGTCGCCTCCCAAGAGGTGAATCTCTTTGACGAAGCGGGAGGAGATGAACTGGCTCGTCTCGGATGCCATCAAGAAGACGGTCTCCAATCGCGGAACCAAGCGCTTGTTGTTGAGGGCCATCTGGAACTCGTATTCGAAGTCGGAGACGGCGCGCAAACCGCGGATGATCATGTCGGCGCCTTCCTCGACCGCGAAGCGGACGAGGAGCGAGGCGAAGGGCTTGACCTCGACCCGGGCGCCGTTGCCGGCGTTCGCGGCCATGAGCGAATTGACTTCGGCCTCGACCATGCGGGTGCGCTCTTCGAGGGTGAAGAGCGGATCCTTGCCGGCGTTGATCGCGACCGCGACCACCAGCCGGTCGACGAGCGCCGTCGCCCGCCGGATCACGTCGAGATGGCCGATGTGGATGGGATCGAAGGTTCCGGGGTAGACCGCGACCCGTTTGCGCGCCATCGTCGATTCCTCGCTCGTCGCGTCGGCATGGTAGAGGATTTCGCGAGCGTCGGCGATGCTGCACCGCGAAACGATGCGCCCGCCGGCGGTCACGGCTCCGCCGCGCGCTCGGCGCCTTCCTCCCCCTCCTGGCCGACGCCGTTTTCCGCCTCGGGCAGGCGCACCGCCGCCACCACCCGCTCTCCTTCCCCCACCTCGAGCAGCCGCACGCCCTGGGTGTTGCGCGAGGCGATGCGGATCTGGGCGGCCGGAATGCGGATCATCCGGCCCTGGTCGGTGACCAGGAGCACGTGGTCGGTTTCCGCCACCGGGAAGGTGGCGGCGACGAGCCCGTTGCGGGCCGAGGTCTCGATGCCGATGATCCCCTGCCCGCCGCGCCGGGTGATGCGGTACTCGAAGGCCGAGCTGCGCTTGCCGTAGCCGTTCTCGGTGACGGCGAGAACGAATTCCTCCTTGCGCGCGAGCTCGTCGAGCCGGTCGGGGGCGAGGATCACGGGCTCGAAGGGCTCGCCCTGGCCTTCCTCCTCGCCGTTCCCCCGCCGCCGCGCGGCCGCCCAGCGCAGATAGTCCTCGCGCTCCTCGGGGGTGGCCTCGACGTGCTCGAGCAGGGACATCGACACCACCGCATCGCCCGGGGCGAGCTCCATCCCGATCACCCCTTCCGAGGTGCGCGACTTGAAGATCCGCAGGCTGCGCACGGGGAAGCGGATCACCTTGCCCATGAGGCTGGCGAGCAACACGTCCTGATCCTCGCGGGCGACCTCCGCGCCCACCAGGCGGTCGCCCTCTTCGAGGCCCATGGCGATCTTGCCCGTGGCCGGCACCCGCAGGAAATCGGCGAGCTCGTTGCGGCGCACGTTGCCGCGGGCGGTCGCGAAGACGATCGACAACCCCTCCCAGGCGCTCTCGTCTTCCGGTAGCGGCGCGACGGCGGTGATCGTCTCGCCTTCCTCGAGGCCGGGGAACAGCTGGACCATGGGCCGGCCGCGAGCCTGGGGGGCACCCAGGGGCAGGCGGTAGACCTTGAGCTTGTAGACGCGGCCACGGCTCGTGAAGAAGAGCACCGGCGTGTGGGTGGAGGCGACGAACAGTCGGGTGACGGCGTCGTCCTCGTGGGGCCTCACCCCCGTGCGCCCTTTGCCGCCGCGACGCTGCGCCCGGAAGGTGGAAAGCGGCACGCGCTTGATGTAGCCTCTGAGCGTGACGGTGACGACCATGTCCTCGCGCTGGATCAGATCTTCGATGTCCTGATCCGGCTCGGTCTCGGTATCGATCACCGTCCGCCTGGGGCTCGCGAACTGTTCTTTGAAGGCGAGCAGTTCGCCCTTGATCACCTCGAGGAGTTTTTCGCGCGAGCGCAAGATCGCACGCAGTTCTTCGATTTTGGAGGCGATCTCCTCGAGCTCGGCTCTGATCTTCTCGCGCTCGAGGCCGGTGAGCCGGCGCAGCGCGAGCTCGAGGATGGCCTGTGCCTGCCGCTCGGAAAGCCTGAAGCCGTCCGCCTCGGGCGCCCTCTCGCCTTCTTCGGGGACGAGGAGCGCGAGCAGGGGAGCGATCGCGGCCGCCGGCCAGGAGCGCGCCATGAGCTCTTCCTTCGCCGCCTCGGGCGAAGGGGCCCGGCGGACGAGCTCGATCACCGCGTCGAGGTCGGCCACGGCGGCGGCGAGACCCAAAAGGACGTGCGCGCGCTCGCGGGCACGGGCGAGCTCGAAGGCCGTGCGCCGGCTCACCACTTCCTCGCGGAAGCTCAAGAAGGCCTCGAGCACGCTCTTGAGATCGAGGCTCTGCGGCCTGCCGCCCACCAGCGCCACCATGTTGATGCCGAACGTCGTCTGCAGCGGCGTGTATTTGTAGAGCTGGTTCAAGACGACTTCGGCGTCCACCTCGCGTTTCAACTCGATGACGACGCGCACGCCGTGACGGTCGCTCTCGTCTCGGAGATCCGCGATCCCTTCGACCTTTTTTTCGCGCACCACCTCGGCGATGCGCTCGACCATCTTGGCTTTGTTGACGAGGTAGGGGATCTCGGTGACGACGATCGCCTGTCGGCCCTTGAACTCCTCGATGTGCGCCTTGCCGCGCACCACGATCGTGCCGCGGCCGCGGCTCTCGGGGTCCTCGCTCGCGTAGGCCCGCACGATGCCTTGCCGGCCGAGGATGATCCCGCCGGTGGGAAAATCGGGCCCCGCCACGATGTCGCACAGTTCGAGCGCCGTGATCTCGGGCCGTTCGATGAGCGCGATCGCGGCGTCGATCACCTCGCCCGGATTGTGCGGCGGAATGTTCGTGGCCATGCCCACCGCGATCCCCCCGGCCCCGTTCACGAGCAGGTTCGGGAAACGCGCGGGCAGGACCACCGGCTCTTGCGCGCTTTCGTCGTAATTGGGGCGAAAATCCACCGTGTCCTTGTCGATGTCGGCCAACAGCGCATCCGCTGCGCGCGCCAGGCGGGCTTCCGTGTAGCGCATGGCGGCCGGTGGATCGCCGTCCATGGAGCCGAAGTTGCCCTGGCCGTCGACGAGCGGCAGCCGCATGGTGAAGTCCTGGGCCATGCGGACCATCGCCTCGTAGATCGCGGCATCGCCGTGCGGATGGTATTTGCCCATGACGTCGCCCACGATGCGCGCGCTCTTGCGGTGCGGCTTGCCGGCCTCGTAGCCGGCCTCGTGCATCGCGTAGAGGATCCGGCGCTGGACCGGCTTGAGACCGTCGCGGACATCGGGCAGCGCGCGCGCCACGATCACGCTCATCGCGTAATCGAGATACGAGCGCTTCATCTCCTCTTCGATCGGGACGACGTCGAAGGGACGCGGCTGACCGGTCGTGGGCAAAGTCGGGATCTTTTCCGGCTCGCGGGTCGAGCCCAAAGGAACTCGACGAGGATTGCGGGACGCGCGAGGCTTTTAGCAGCCGGCGCCGATCGCCTCAAGCCGCCGCGCCGCGGTCCGACACACCGCGCGAACGGGCCGACGCCCGGGCTCAGGACTCGGACGGGCCCTCGCGGCCTCGCCGCGCTTCCCTTTTGTCGCGATAAAGGGCCGCATCGGCGAGCCGCAGGAGCCGTTCGGGCTCCACTCCCTGCTCGGGAAAGCGAGCGATCCCGATGCTCGCGCGCACACGCAGAAGACGCCCCTCGATCGGAAAGGCGCGAGCGAACGCGCCGCGGATGCGCGCGAGCAGGGTCGCGAGCGCCTTCTCGCTCGCCAGCGGCGCCACGACGAGGGCGAACTCGTCGCCGCCCAGCCGCGCCACCGTGTCGGAAGCGCGCACCGAAGCGAGGAGCCGGCGCGCGACGGCGCGCAAGAGCTCGTCGCCCCCGGCGTGCCCGAAGCGATCGTTGACGGCCTTGAAACCGTCGAGGTCGAGAACGAGCAGCGCGCCTCGGCTCCCTTCTCGGCGCACCCGCGCGAGCGCGAGTGCGAGACGATCGGCGAAGAGCAACCGGTTGGGCAGGCCGGTGAGCGCATCGTGCAGGGCCAGCCTCCGGTTCTCGGCCGCATCGGCGCTGACGAGCGCGAGCCGGCGCGCGAGCCACCAGCCGGGCAGCGCGGAAAGGCTCGCGCACAGGAGCGCCAGGCAGAGCGCCGAGCCGACCAAATCCGCCCAGAGCCGCGCGGGCTCGTGCCGCAGGGCCACCACCAGGTGAAGCAGCTCGCGCGAGACCCCCTCGCGGAGGATCGGGACCAGGATCTCTGCCGTGCGCGGCGATCCCGCTCGCGTCTCCTCCGGCAGGACGACGACGCGCGCGGAAGCGGAGGAGGCGAGCGCGGAGCGGGGCGGCGGGTGCGCGGGTGGTCCGAGACCGACGGCCCAATCGGGAACGCCGATCACGGTTCCGTCGGGAGCGAGCAGGGCCGCGGCGCGCACACGATCGTCGGCCACGAGCCCGGAAAGCGGCGAACGCGCGGAGCGCGCTCCGACCGTCGGTTCCCCCTTCCCGGAGGTCGGAGACGAGCTCTCCGCGACCGCGCGGACGAGCTCGCCCACGAGCTCCGCCTCGGCGCGCGCGAGCGCCTCGGAAAGCCCGCGCGCGCACGACCAGGCGAGTGCGAGCCCGGTCGCGAGAACGAGCACCGGCGAGCCGACCAGGATCCAACGGACGGCGCGATCCGCCACGGTGGAGCGCAGTCGTGGTCTTGCGCCCATGGCGTCGTCTCGACTCGGCCGAGCACGGCCGGGATGAACGAAAAGTAGCTCTCCGGACCCTGAATATCTACCAAAAAAAAGTCGTGCGGACGGGCGCGCGACCGGCCTCGCGGTTCCGGGGACGAGGTCGCGGCGGTGGTCGTGCGTGACCGGGGAGGAGACCCCGTGCTATCGCCCGCCCCGGGACGAGCGGGAGCGGGTTCTCGGCTCGGCCGCCGGATGTCGGGACAAGCGGGAGCGGCGATGGAACGCGAGGTCATGGAGTTCGATGTCGTGATCGTCGGCGCCGGCCCCTCCGGCCTCGCCGCCGCGATCCGCTTGAAGCAACTCGCAGCCGAGCGCGGCGCGGAGCTCTCGGTGTGCGTGCTCGAGAAGGGCTCGGAAGTGGGCGCGCACATCCTCTCCGGGGCCTGCATCGAGCCCCGTGCCCTCGACGAGCTCCTGCCCGATTGGCGCGAGCAGGGCGCGCCGCTCAGTACCCCGGCCAAGGAGGATCGTTTTCTTTATCTCACCGCCACGCGCGCCTTCCGCCTCCCCACCCCGCCGCAGATGCGCAACCACGGCAACTACATCGGCAGCCTCGGCAATCTCTGCCGGTGGTTGGCGGAGCGGGCGGAAGCGCTCGGGGTCGAGATCTTCCCGGGCTTCGCGGGAGCGCGCCTTCTCTTCGACGAGCAGGGTCGGGTGAGCGGGGTGGGCACAGGCGATGCCGGCGTGGGCCGCGACGGCGAGCCGGGCCCGAACTTCCAGCCGGGGATCGACTTGCGGGCGCGGCTGACCGTTTTGGCCGAGGGTTGCCGCGGCTCCTTGACCAAACAAGTCTTCGAGCGCTTCGGCTTGCGCAAGAACGCGCAGCATCAGACTTACGGCATCGGTATCAAAGAATTGTGGGAAATTCCTGCCGCCAAGCACGAGCCGGGACTCGTGATCCATACCATCGGCTGGCCGCTGGATCACCGCACCTACGGCGGGTCGTGGCTTTACATGTACGGGGAGAACCTGGTTTCCCTCGGCTTCGTCGTCGGGCTCGACTACGAGAATCCCTGGCTTTCACCTTTCGGCGAACTGCAGCGATGGAAGACCCATCCCGCGATCCGCGGCTTGCTCGAGGGCGGAAGGCGCATCGCTTATGGTGCGCGCGCGCTCTCCGAGGGAGGCTTCCAATCCCTCCCCGAGCTCGTCTTCCCGGGCGGGGCGCTCGTGGGCGACTGCGCCGGTTTCTTGAACGTGCCCAAGATCAAGGGCACGCACGCGGCGATGAAGTCCGGCATGCTGTGCGCCGAGGCCGCCTTCGAGGCGCTCGTGGCGGGTGCGGACCGGCCGCTTCTCGAAGAATATCCGCGCAAGCTGCGCGCGAGCTGGTTGTGGGAGGAGCTCTACACCGCCCGCAACATCCGCCCGGCTTTCAAATGGGGCCTTTTCCCCGCCCTCGCCTATGCCGCCTTGGACACCTACCTGTTCCGCGGCAAGGCTCCCTGGACCTTGCGCCATCGCGGCCCCGATCACGCGATGCTCAAGCCCGCCGAGGCCTGTGCGCGGATCGATTATCCCAAGCCCGACGGTGTGCTGACCTTCGACCGACTGTCTTCGGTGTTCGTCTCCAACACCAATCACGAAGAGAACCAGCCCTGCCATCTCGTCGTGCGCGATCGCGAACTCGCGCTGCGCGTGAACTGGCAGACCTACCGGGGGCCCGAAGAGCGCTACTGTCCGGCCGGTGTCTACGAGTGGCTGGACGACGGCCGGGGCGGCAAGCGCTTGCAGATCAACGCGCAGAACTGCGTGCACTGCAAGACCTGCGACATCAAAGATCCGATGCAGAACATCGATTGGGTACCGCCCGAAGGCGGAGGCGGTCCCAACTATCCCGGGATGTGAACCGCGCCGCCCGTCCTTTCACCCGAAACGACGAACGACGCCCGATCGTCGCTGCGCGCCGAAGGGTGCGATCTTCGGGGCGCGTTCGGGACGTGATCGCCGCGGCCGAGCCCGGCCCCGAGCCGATCGCCTCCATCGTCGTCGCCCGGAGGCCGCAGCGCGGCTCCAAGACGCCGCCCGTTACGTCTTCGGTAGTGGCGGCCCGGCCCGCGGAGAGGCGCACGCGGACCCGCGGGCTCGGGTTCGGGTGAACCACGGGCTCGTACGGGCCGGACGGACCTCGTTCGCGAAGGCCGCGCCCGCTGCGCCGAGAGCCGCCAACGAGAGAACGTCGCGCAGCGAGAAGACGAACGATCTCTCGTGATCGGCCCGACGGACGGGCTCCATCCGCGGCATCCGGAAGAGCTTCCGGCGGCTGCGATCCTCCGTGCGGAAAGGCGGCGACGCCGTGCCCCGCGTCCCCTCGTCGACCGGTCCCGAGGGCGCGGCCTCGCTCGACCGCGCGCTGCGCGCTGAAGCGCGCCATCGGATCAGATCGGATAGGGGGGTTTTTCGAACCCGGCGGGGGAAAGCGTGAAGACCTCGACCCCGTCTTCGGTGACGCCCACCGTGTGCTCGAATTGCGCCGAAGGCTCGCGGTCGCGGGTCACCGCGGTCCAGCCGTCGGCGAGGATCTTCACCTCCGCGCGGCCGGCGTTGATCATGGGCTCGATCGTGAAGAACATGCCGGGCTCGAGCACGAGCCCCTCGCCCGGCTTGCCGAAATGGCGCACTTCGGGGGCGTCGTGGAACTTGCGGCCGATGCCGTGGCCCACGAAATCGCGCACGACCGAGAAGCGGTTGGTCTCCGCCACCTTCTGGATGGCGTAGCCGACGTCGCCGAGCGTGGCGCCCGGCCGCACGGCGCGGATGCCCGCCCACATCGCCTCGTAGGTCACCTCGATGAGCCGGCGCGCCTTCACCGGCACCTTCTCGGGCCGGCCGACGATGAACATCCGGCTCGTGTCGCCGTACCAGCCGTCGAGGATGACGGTGACGTCGATGTTGAGGGTATCCCCTTCCTTGAGCTTCTTGGCGAACGAAGGGATGCCGTGGTTGACGACGTGGTTGACCGAAATGCAGGAGGCGGCGGGGAAGGGATTGTCGGGCTGATCGCGGTGCGGATAGCCGATGGTCGCCGGGATTCCCCCGTGCGCCCGCATGAAGCGCTCGATCTCCCGGTCGAGCTCGCCCGTCGAGACCCCCGGCCGGACCATGGGCGTGATGTGGTCGAGCGTCATCGCCGCCAGCCTTCCGGCCGCGCGCATGCCCTCGAAGGCCTCGGGGCCCCAAATCGGCACCGGCTTTTTCGTGCCGTCGACGTCGACGACGGCGCGGCTCATGCGGCTCATGTCCGGATCTCGTCGAATCACCCCCGCAGAATCGCTCCCGCGCGGCTCGCTGCCCTTCGTTCGAGGACCTCCGGATTGAGCACCAGCCCCCCACCCGGGTCCTGACCGCGCAGCACGGCCAGCACATTGGCCACGGTTCGCGCGGCCATGGTCTCGATCGCCCACGTGCTGGCCCCCGCCGCATGTGGTGTCAAAACCACGTTCGGCAAGGTGCGAAGCGGCGAATCGAGCGGCAAGGGTTCGACCGCCATCACGTCCAACCCCGCTCCGGCGATCCGGCCCGCGCGCAGCGCCTCGACGAGCGCCGCCTCGTCGACGAGACCGCCGCGCGCGGTGTTGATCAAGAAGGCCGAGGGCTTCATGAGCGACAGCCGCCGGGCGTCGACGAGACGGCGCGTCTCGGGCGTCAGCGGCGCGTGCAGCGAGACGAAGTCCGCCCGGGCGAAAAGCTCGTCGAGCGGAACGACGCTGTGGCCGAGCCGAGCCACGGCCTCGGCGTCCACATAAGGATCCGAGACCAGCACCTCCATGGCGAACCCCTGGCAGCGCTTGGCCAGCGCCCGGCCGATGCGGCCGAAGCCCACGATCCCCACCGTCGTCCCGGTGAGCCGACCGTGGTCGAGGAGCTTCCATTCGCCCGCGCGCACGAGCCGGTCGTAGCGCGGGATGGCATGGGCGAGGGCGGCCATGAGCGCGAAGGCGTGGTCGGCCACCGCCTCGTGGTTGGTGCCGAAGGCCATGGCCACGGCCACCCCGTGCCGCGTCGCCGCGGCGACGTCGACCGAATCCCAGCCCACGCCGAGCCGGGCGACGACCTCGAGCCCCGGGGCGGCGGCGAAGACCCGTTCGGTGTAGGGTTCCTGGCCCGCGATCGACGCGACGCAGCCGGGCAACAGCCGCACGAGCTCCTCTTCCGCGAGCGGCCGGTCGTAGGGGTTCCAGACGAGCTCCAGCCCGGCCTCGAGCAAGGGCTGCAACAGGCGCTCCCGGCCTTTGAGGTGGACGGCGGCGACGAGGACCCGCCGCGGCCGCCCGGGACCCGGGGCGGCCACCCGCCGGTGCACCGAGACCTTGCGCTCAAGCAGAAGCGGGTCGGCGCGCTCGCGGAAGGCGGCGAGATAAGGGGCTTTCTTGTGCTCTTCGAAGGCCGCCTCGTCGCGATAGACCTCGTAGACGAAAGCGCGGTCGGGATCCGTGCCGTCGCGCACCACGTCGAATTGCAGGCAACCCGGCTCGTGGGCGCGGCTGTTGCGGGCGTGCTGTTCGAGAAGCGGCAAGAACGCGTCCATCTGGCCCGGGCGGACCTTGAACTCGGCCACCACGACGAGCGCCTGTTCGCTCACTTCGCCTCCTCCCCGCTTGCGGCGGCGACCGCCCCCTTGCCGCTGCGCACGTATTCGCGCCAGGCGGCGTAGCAGCCCGCCGCGACGACGACGAGCGCCCCGGTGATCGTCCAGAGATCCGGAAAATCCCCGAAGACAAGATAGCCCATCACCACCGCCCAGACGAGCATGGTGTAGCTGAAGGGCTGGATGACGACCGCGGGCGCGTGCGCGAGCGCGCGCACGAGCAGATAGTGCCCGCTCGCCCCGAGCGCGGCGAGACCCAGAAGTTGCGCCCAGGCACGAGGGGCGAGCGGCGTCCAGAAGAAAGGCCCGATCAGGCTCAACAGCGCGGCGGAGACGACCGACTGCCACAAAAAGCTCGTGTGCGGCGGGTCGAGCGTGCCGACCATCCGGGTGAGCACGTTGTAAAGCGCGTACATCGTGGCCGCGAGGACGGCGAGCAGCGAGGCCGGGTGCACTACCGACAGACCCGGTCGGATGATCACGAGCACGCCCAAGAACCCCACCGCGACCGCGGCCCACCGCCGCCATCCCACCCGCTCGCCCAGAAGCGGCACGGAAAGCGCCGTCACGACGAGGGGCGTGACGGCGAGCACGGCGTGCACATCGGCCAGGGGCAGGGCGCGGAAGCAGAAAAAGACGATGCCGATCTCGGTCACGAGCAGAGCGGCGCGCGCGACCTGGAGACCCGGTCGCGCGGAGCGCCAGCCCGAGCGCACCACCGCCGGCCCGAGCGTCAACAGCGCGAGGGGCAGGGCGAGAAGGTGCCGAAGCCAGAGAACGAGCGGCACCGGATAATCGGTGACGAGGAGCTTGGAGAGGGCGTCCATGGCGCCGAAACAGGCCATGGCCGCCACCGCCAGGCCGATGCCCGCGAGCTCGCTCGGGGCTGCGAGCGGGCGCGCGGAAAGACGCTCAGAGCCGCGCACCGGGTGCCTTTCGCGTGTAGCCCGTGGCCCGCTCGAAAGCGTGGGCGGCGCGCAAGAGCAACCCTTCCGCGAAGGGCGGGCCCACGAGCTGCAGGCCCACGGGCATGTGCCCCGAATCGAAGCCCATGGGCACCGAGACCGCCGGCAGGCCGAGATAGTTGGCGAAGCCCACGAGCGCGGCCATGGCGTTGGAAAGGGCGATAAAGGCGTCGTCGCCTCCGGTGTCGGTCGCGACGATCTCGGGGGTGCGCACCGGACAGGTGGGCAGCGCCAAGAGATCGCAGCGCGCGAAGACCTCGGCGACGAAGCGCTCGAGCAGCGGTGCGCGCAGCACGAGCGCGCGCAGGTAGTCGACGGCCGAAAACGCGAAGCCCGGAGCCATGCGGGCGAGCGTTTCAGGGTTGTACTCCGATGCGCGCGTGCGCACGAGCTCGCGATGGAGCGCGGCGCACTCGACCGTGAGCACGATGCGGCGCAGGGCGTTCACGGGCGCGAGCGCCGGGATCGCGAGCTCCTCGACGCGCGCGCCGAGATCGCGCAGCACCGCCGCGGCTTCGCGCTCGAGGGCGGCGATCTCGGGATCGATCGCGACCTCGAGGTCCCCGCGCGCTATCCCGATGCGCACTCCTTCGAGGTCGGAGCCGAGATGGGCCGCGAAGTCGGGCACCGGGCGCTCCGAGGTCGTGGGATCGCGCGGATCCCGACCGGCGATGGCGGCTAGCAGAAGGGCCGCGTCTTCGGCCGAGCGCGCGAGCGGCCCGATGTGATCGAGCGAGAAGGAAAGGGGCATGGCGCCGGCGCGGCTCACCCGCCCGTAGGTGGGTTTGAGGCCGACGAGACCGCAGAGGCTCGCCGGGACCCGGATCGAGCCCCCGGTGTCCGAGCCGAGCGAGCCGAAGACGCAGCGCGCGGCCACCGCCGCGGCCGAACCCGAGGAGGAGCCGCCGGTGATCCGGCGCGGGTCCCAGGGGTTCTTGGGATGCCCCGTGTGCGGATTGTGGCCGGTGATGCCGAGGGCGAATTCCACCATGTTGAGCCGGCCGAGATCGACCGCGCCCGCGGCGTCCAGGCGCTCGATCACGCTCGCCGTGCGCTCCGCCCGCCGATCGCGAAAAATGGTCGTTCCCCATTCGTCGCGCTCGCCGGCGCGCGCGAACATGTCCTTGTGCGCGAGCGGCACGCCGTGCAGCGGCCCGCGCAGCCGTCCCGCCGCGCGCTCGCGGTCGAGCTCCTCGGCGCGCGCGAGCGCCCGCTCGGGCCACAGGCGCGCGACCGCGCCGAGCGCGCGCCCGTGCGTCTCGAGCGCCGCGAGCGAGGCCTCCGTGGCCGCGCACGCGGAAATCGCGCCCGCTCGGATCGCTCGCGCGAGCTCGGCGAGGGTGAGGTCGAGGATCGGCTCGCGGGCGATCCCTTCAATGGCCGCCGCGTCGCGCACCCGCGGCGGCGGTGCATCGAGCGCGAGCCTCTCGAGCGCGGCCGCGAAGTCCGCGGGCTCGCCGCCGAAGGCGGAATGCTCGGCGAACAGACGGCGGGCCAGGGCCACCGTCTCCTCGGCGATGCGCCGATCCCGCTCGGCCACGGATATCCCCGAACAGGTCTCCGCCTTTTCCGCCATCGCAGCATTCCCGCTCGCGCCTCGGCTCGCGCTTAGCATCCCGGCGACCGGCGTTGAACGCTCGGCCGCGCCGGCGGGGCATGCTCGCGATCGCGAAAGGGCCGTTGGTGGCGCGCCCGGGCACGGTTAGAGAGGCGGCGAAGAGGCGTGTGGTCGGGAGAAGTCGCGATGCCGACGCGGACGGCCGAAGCGAGCGTGCGCGATCCCGAGACGCTCGCGATCCTGCGGGCGATCGAGAAGAAGCTCTTGTGGCTCTCGGCGTGGACCATCCACCACGCCAATCACCTGCGGCCTTCGCGCGACAAGCTCAAGGTGGGCGGCCACCAGGCCTCTTGCGCCTCGGTGGCGACGATCGTCACCGCCTTGTTCTTCGACAGCCTGCGCCCGGAGGACCGGATCGCGGTCAAGCCGCACGCGAGCCCGATCTATCACGCCGCCATGTATCTCTTGGGCCGACAGACGCGCGAACGGCTCGAGCGTTTTCGGGCTCTGGGCGGGGCTCAGGCCTATCCTTCGCGCACCAAAGACGCGACGGGCGTCGACTTTTCCACGGGATCGGTGGGGCTCGGGGCGGCGATGACCCTGTTCGCCTCTCTCGCCCAGGACCACGTGCGCCTGCGCGGCCTCGTCCCGGCCGAGGAACCGGTCGGGCGGATGGTGGCGATCGTGGGCGACGCCGAGCTCGACGAGGGCAACGTCTTCGAAGCCCTGCTCGAGGGCTGGAAGTACGACGTGCGCAATCTCTGGTGGATCATCGACTACAACCGCCAGAGCCTCGACCGCGTCGTTCCGGAAAAGCTCTTCGCCAAAATCGAGCAATTCTTCGCCACCGTGGGCTGGGAGGTCGTCACCGTCAAATACGGCAAGAAGTTGCAGGCCGTCTTCGCCGAGCCGGGCGGTACGGCGCTCAAGGAATGGATCGACGCCTGCCCCAACGACCTCTATTCCGCCTTGACCTTCAAGGGCGGCGCGGCCTGGCGGGCGCACCTCGAAAGCGACCTCGGCCGCAACCCGGCGATCCGGCGCGTTCTCGACAGCCACGACGACGCCCGGCTCGCCCGGCTCATGACCAATCTCGGCGGCCACGACATCGAGGCGGTGCTCGAGGCCTTCGATGCCGCGGCGGTCGACGATCGGCCGCGCTGCTTCATCGCTTATACGGTCAAGGGCTACGGGCTGCCCATGGCCGGGCACAAGGACAGCCACGCCGCGCTCATGACGCCCGAGCAGATCGAGGCGCTGCGGCAGTCGCACGGCATTCCGCCGGGGGCGGAATGGGATCCGTTCGCGGGGCTGGAGGTCGATCCCGAAGCCCTGCGCCGCTTCCTCGAACGGGTTCCCTATCGTCGTCGGATCGAGCGTCGCTCGGCGGAGCCGGTTCCGGTGCCGGCGGAGCTGCCGAGCGGACGACGCGCGTCCTTCACCTCCACCCAGGAGACCTTCGGCCGCATCATGGGCGAGCTCGCCCGCACGCGGCTGCCTCTTGCCGAGCGCATCGTCACCACCTCGCCCGATGTCACGGTGTCCACGAGCCTCGGCCCCTGGGTCAGCCGGCGCGACGTCTTCAACCGCAAGGAGCACGAGGACGTCTTCCGCGCCGAGCAGGTGACCTCGCCCACCCTCTGGCGAGAGAGCCGCTCCGGCCAGCACATCGAGCTCGGGATCGCGGAGAACAATCTGTTCTTGAACCTCGCCGCCCTCGGCCTCGCGCACGAGCTCTTCGGGGCGCGGCTGTTGCCGGTGGGCACGGTCTACGACCCCTTCATCGCCCGCGGCCTCGATGCCCTCACCTATGCGCTCTACCAAGACGCGCGGTTCCTGCTCGTCGCCACGCCTTCGGGTGTCTCCCTCGCTCCCGAAGGCGGCGCGCATCAGTCGATCGGAACGCCGCTTCTCGGCATGAGCCTGCCGGGGCTGACCTACATGGAGCCGGCCTTCGCCGACGAGCTCGCGGTCGTGCTGCGCTGGGCCTTCGCCCACATCCAGGACCCTCGCGGCGGCTCGGTCTATCTGCGCCTGACCACGCGCGCCATCGGCCAACCCGAGCGGCGAATGGACGAGACGCTCGAGCGCGCGGTGCTCTCCGGCGGCTATTGGCTCGTAGCGCCGCGCGAAGGAGCCGAACTCGCGATCGTCTTCACCGGTGCCGTGGCACCGGAAGCGCAAGAGGCGCTCGCGGCGATCCGCGAAGACGTTCCCGGCGCGGGGCTCTTGAACGTGACTTCCGCCGATCGCTTGTTCGCCGACTGGCGGGCGCGCGGGCCCGCCTCGCGGGCGGCCGAGCTCTTGGCGCCGCTCGCGCCGGATGCGGTGCTCGTGACCGTGCTCGACGGCCATCCCGCGACGCTTGCCTGGCTCGGTTCGGTGCGCGGCCAGATCCTGGAGGCGCTGGGGGTCGACCGCTTCGGCCAATCCGCCGACATCCCCGACATCTACCGGCTGGTCGGGATCGACACCGAGGCGATCCTGGACGCCTGCGCCCGCGCGCTGTTGCGGCGGCTGCGCGCGCGGTGAGAAGCCCGAGAGCGGACCGCCCGCTTGCGCGCGCGGGACCCCGCTCCTAAAGCCGGTGCGCGCAATCGCTCGGGAGGACGCCCATGGACCTGACCGGGGAGTACCGGATCCCGGCGCCGCGCCGGCGCGTCTGGCAGATGCTCAACGACCCCGAGGTGCTCGCCAAGGCGATCCCCGGCTGCGAAGAGATGCAAAAGCTGTCGGATACCGAATTCGCGGCCAAGGTGAAGGCCAAGGTCGGGCCGGTGAGCGCCACCTTCACCGGCAAGGTGACGCTCTCCGATCTCGATCCGCCGGAATCTTACACGATCACCGGCGAGGGCTCGGGCGGGGTCGCCGGTTTCGCCAAGGGCGGGGCCAAGGTGCGGCTTCTCGAGGACGGACCGGAGACGACGATCCTGCGCTACGAGGCCAAAGCGGACGTGGGCGGCAAGCTCGCCCAGATCGGCTCGCGGCTGATCCAGGGCACGGCCAAGAAGATGGCCGACGACTTCTTCGGCAAGCTCGCCGAACTCGCCGCCGCGGCACCGCCCGCGGCGGCGCCGCCCGCGCCCGAGGTCGCCCCGCCCGCAGCCGAGGCGGCGCCCCCCGCCCCGGCGGGAATCGCGGGCGTGCCCTGGATCTGGATCGCCGCGGCGGTGGTCGTGCTGGGCGTCCTGATCTGGGCGCTCGTCGCCGGCTGAGGCGGAAGGCGTTCCGGGGCGGCGCGTTGACGCTGTGCGGACCGCCTCTTAGGTTGCGAGGAGGAGCAAAAACGCGCGGGTCGGAGCGCGGCGCGCCCGATCCGGTCGATAGCGCACGGGGCTCCGCGGCCCGCGGAGCCAGGGGACGGGAGGTTCGAGCCGATGCGGATATCGCTGACGGTCAACGGCAAGCCCGTGAGCGGCGAGGTCGAGCCGCGCACGCTTCTGGTCGAGTTCCTGCGCAACCAGCTCGGGCTCACGGGCACGCACGTCGGTTGCGATACGAGCCAATGCGGCTGCTGCGTGGTGCACGTGGACGGCGAATCGGTGAAGTCCTGCACCATGCTCGCGGTGCAGGCCGACGGTTGCTCGGTGACCACGATCGAGGGGCTGGCGAAAGACGGCGAGCTCCATCCGCTCCAGCGGGCGTTCAACGAACATCACGGGCTGCAGTGCGGCTTCTGCACGCCCGGGATGATCATGAGCGCGGCCGACCTCCTGCAGCGCAATCCCGATCCCACCGAGCACGAGGTGCGGGAGTGGCTGGAGGGCAACCTCTGCCGCTGCACGGGCTATCACAACATCGTCAAGGCGATCCTGGCCGCGGCCCAGAGCATGCGCGCCATGGCCAAGGCGGCCGAGTGAGGTCGGTGGGGAGGAGCGGAGGCTGAGATGGCCGAGAAAGGCATCGGGGCGCGCGTCCCCAGGAAAGAGGACCTACGTTTCATCACCGGACGCGGGCATTACACCGACGACATCAACTTGCCCGGCCAGGCCTACGCGGTGTTCGTGCGCTCGCCGCACGCGCATGCGCGGATCAAGCGCATCGACAAGGCCTCGGCCCTGTCCATGCCGGGGGTGCTCGCCGTCTTGGACGGGCAAGACGTGGCGGCCGACAAGCTCGGCAATCTCGTCTGCGGCTGGCTCGTCAAGTCCAAAGACGGCAGCCCCATGAAGATGGGCAAGCACCCGCTCCTCGCGCAGGAGAAGGTGCGCTATGTCGGCGACCGCGTCGCCGTCGTCGTCGCCGAGACGTACCATCAGGCCAAAGACGCGGCCGAAAAGCTCGTGGTCGAATACGAAGAGCTGCCGGCCGTGGTCGATCTCGCCAAGGCGCACGATTCGTCCGTGCTCGTCCACGACGAGATCCCGAACAATCTCTGCTACGACTGGGAGCTCGGCGACAAGGCGGCGGTCGATGCGGCCTTCGCCAAGGCGCACCACGTCACCCGGGCGGAGTTCGTGAACAACCGTCTCGTGCCGAACGCGCTCGAGCCGCGGGCGGCGATCGGCCACTGGGATCCCGGCCAGGACGCCTACACGCTGCACATGACGAGCCAGAACCCGCACGTGCACCGGCTCGTCATCTCCGCTTTCATCGGCATCGCTCCCGAACACAAGCTCAGGGTCGTGGCTCCCGACGTAGGCGGGGGCTTCGGCTCCAAGATCTTCATCTACGGCGAAGAATGCGTGGTCCTTTGGGCCTCGAAGAAGATCGGCGGCCGACCGGTGAAGTGGACGGCCGAGCGCTCGGAGAGCTTCATCACCGACGCGCACGGTCGCGATCACGTCACCACGGCGGAGCTCGCCTTGGACGCCGAAGGCCGTTTCCTCGCCTTGCGGGTGAACACCAAGGCCAATCTCGGGGCCTACATGAGCACCTTCAGCTCGTGCATCCCCACCTATCTGTACGCCACGCTCTTGGCCGGGCAGTACAAGACGCCCGCGATCTATTGTAACGTACGAGCCTATTACACGAACACCGTCCCGGTCGACGCCTATCGTGGCGCCGGACGGCCGGAAGCGAGCTTCCTGCTCGAGACGCTCGTCGATCAGGCGGCGATCGAGATGCGCATGGATCCGGCGGACATCCGCCGCAAAAACTTCATTCCGAAAGACGCCTTCCCCTATCAGACGCCGGTCGCGCTCGTTTACGATACGGGCGATTACGCCACCGTCTTCGAGGAAGCGCTCCGGATCGCCGATTACAACGGCTTCCCGGCGCGCCGGGCGGAGAGCGAAAAGCGCGGCAAGCTCCGCGGCATCGGACTTTCCTGCTACATCGAGGCGTGCGGGATCGCGCCTTCGGCGGTGGTGGGCTCGCTCGGCGCCGGGGTGGGCCTGTGGGAGAGCGCCAAGGTCCGCTTCACTCATACCGGCAAGGTCCAGGTGCTCACCGGCACCCACACCCACGGCCAGGGCCACGAGACGACCTTCGCCCAGCTCGTCGCCGACAAGCTCGGCGTGCCGTTCGAGGACGTCGAGGTGATCCACGGCGACACCGACAAGACGCCGGTGGGCATGGGTACCTACGGATCCCGCTCGCTCGCCGTGGGCGGCGAGGCGATCGTCAAGGCCTGCGAAAAGATCATCGCCAAGGGCAAGAAGATCGCGGCGCATCTCCTCGAGGCCTCCGAAGCCGATATCGAGTTCAAGGACGGGAAATTCACGGTCGCCGGCACCGACAGGAGCAAGACCATCGGCGAGGTGGTCTTCGCTGCTTACGTGCCGCACAACTATCCTGCCGGCCTCGAACCGGGCATGGAGGAAACGGCCTTCTTCGATCCGCCGAACTTCACCTTCCCGGCCGGAACCTACGTGTGCGAGGTCGAGGTCGACCCGCAGACCGGCGAGGTGGACATCGTCCGCTTCGTCGCGGTCGACGACTTCGGCAACGTGGTCAACCCGATGATCGTCGAAGGCCAGGTCCACGGCGGCCTGGTCCAGGGCATCGGCCAGGCCCTGCTCGAAGGCGTGCGCTACGACGACAGCGGCCAGCTCCTCACCGGCTCCTACATGGACTATTGTATGCCGCGGGCGAGCGACGTGCCCTTCTTCGAGGTCGTGACCTCGCGCGGCACGCCCGCCGTCGCCAATTCGCTCGGCGTGAAGGGCTGCGGCGAAGCGGGGGCGATCGGAGCGCCGGCGGCGGTGATCAACGCCATCCGCAACGCCATCGGCGTGCGCGTGGAGATGCCGGCGACCCCGGAGCGGGTGTGGCGGGCGATCCAGCAGAGCCCGATGCTCAAGGCGGCCGAATGAGGGAGGTTCGTCGATGTACGCGTTCGAATATTTCCGGCCGACCACGCTCGCGGAGGCGGCGCAGCTGCTCGCGAGCAACCCCGAGGCCAAGCTTCTGGCCGGCGGTCAGACCTACATCCCGACCCTCAAGCAGCGCCTCGCCAAGCCGAGCGCGGTCATCGATCTGGGGCGGATCGCCGAACTGCGCGGCATCCACGAGGAGGCGGGCGGACTCACGATCGGCGCCATGACCCGGCACGCGGAGGTGGCCTCCTCGCCCCTCGTCAAACGCGTCATCCCGGCGCTCGCGGCGCTCGCCGAGGGGATCGGCGATCCCCAGGTGCGCAACCGCGGCACCCTCGGCGGCTCGATCGCCAACAACGATCCCGCCGCCGACTATCCGGCGGCGGTGCTCGGGCTCGGGGCCACGGTGCGCACGAGCAAGGGCCGCGCGATCGCGGCCGACGACTTCTTCACCGGCATGTTCGAGACCGCGCTCGAGCCGGACGAGATCGTCACCGCGGTCCATTTTCCCAAACCCGAGAAGGCGGCCTACGCCAAGTTCCCCAACCCCGCGAGCCGCTACGCGATCGTGGGCGTGTTCGTGGCCAAGACCGCCTCGGGCGTGCGGGTGGCGGTCACCGGAGCGGCACCGTGCGTCTTCCGCGCCACGGCCATCGAGCAGGCGCTCGAACAGGTCTGGTCGGAAGCCTCGATCGACGGGGTGACGATCGACCCGACGAATCTCAACAGCGACATCCACGCTCAGGCCGACTATCGCGCCCATCTCGTCAAGGTCATGGCGAAGCGGGCCCTCAGGGCCGCCGGCTGAGCTCCGAGCGCGAGAACCGGGCGAAACGAGGGGGCCGACGCGGCCCCCTCGTGATTCACGGTCCCCGCGAGGCGCCGCCGTCCCGTTCCGGCCAGGGGACCAGCGGGAGGTCTCGAAGTTCGACCGGTGGAGGCTCCGGCTCGGGACGCGCGGGCTCGAGCCGCTCGAGCGTCCGCGCCACCCACAAGCCGAAAATGCCGCCTGCCGCGTTGGCGAGGGCATCGTCGAGAGCCGGCTGGCGCTGGTCGGAGAACAGCTGCAAGACCTCGCCTGCGACCGCGAGGAGGAGCGCGACGGCGGCCGCGGGCCAGAGGCGCACGATCGCGAGCGCCCGGCCGGCGAGAATAGCCAGGCTCGCGGCGAGAAGGGCATGGGGCAAAAACGGCGTGGAGGAGGCCCGGCCGAGCGCCGGTGCCAAGCCTCCCAGCAGAAGCGCGAAGGCCTCGGGTGGAGCGAGGATCGCGGCGAGGCCGAGCGCGCTCGCCACGAGCGCGAAGGCGGCGAGGCCGCGGCGCTCGGCGGCGCGCCAGAGGAGCACGCCGCCTGCGAGCAGAGCGAGAAACCAGCCGAGGCCCAGCCCCAGACGCGCGCTCGCGTAGCGGGGATCGGGAACGAGCGCCGACGCCGACAGCCGCCGCACCTGCAGATCGCCCGCCGTCGCTTGCAGACGCAGGACGAGGCGCACCGAGGCGGCACCCGGGGGAAGGGGCAGATCGGCGCGGACGATCCGCCAGTCGCGGTCGCCGCGCGCCTGCCAGAGATCGATGCGCTGATCGGGGAGCCGGCGGCCGGCGGCATCGAAAGCCCACAGGTGGATGCGCGCGGCCGCGTGGCGCTCCGCGCCGGCACGGCCGGTGAAGCGCACCTCGCCTTCCAAACGCACCCCGCGCGCGGCTTCGGAAAGAACGAGGGCGCGGTGAAACGCGACGTGGGGGTCCTCGGGCGCGGCACGGAGCACGAGGAGACCGTCGCGCGTCTCGACCGAGGACCCGCGTCCGCCTTCGAAGGTCCAGGCCTCGCGCTCCTGTGCGTTCATCGGCAGGAGAAGACGCATCGGTCCTTCGGGAACCTCTCGCGGCGCGCGGAGGAAAAGAGCGAGGGTGGCGGCGATCAGAACCGCGACGGACAGGGCCCAGGCGAGCAGGGTTCGCCCGCTCGGGCCGCCTCGCGCTCGCGCCGGCTCGCTCGTTCTCATCGCGTGCGCCGAATCGGAACGTCGAGATCGCGCGCCCGCAGCCGGCGAAGCGGAACCCCGAGGGCCGCACCCGAGCCGACGCCGAGGACGTTGCGCAGCGCATCGCCCCAATCGGGTGTACGGCTGTCGGAGAGCAGCTGGAGATATTCGGCCAGCAGAGCCGCAAGCAGGAGCACCCCGACGATCTTCCACGCCGCCACGGCTCGCAGCGCGACCAACGCGAAGCTGCCCAGGCCGGCGAACAGCAGGAGATGGCCGAGGTCCCCCAAAGTCTCGGGATCCGTGCCTTCCGGGCCGAGCCGGAGCGCGAGCGCGCCCAACAACTCGTCGCGCAGCGGAGCGGGCAGGAGCAGCAGAAGTCCGGCGCCGACGACCGCCGCGCCGACCGCGCTCGCCGAGACCGGGGCGCCGAGATGCCTCGCGAACAGGATCAGTGCGACGCCTCCGAGGACCAGCCAGCCCACGACGACGGCGGCGCGCGCGAGACCGAAGAGCGGGCTTTCGCGCAGCGGCAAGATCGCGAGATCGGCGATTTCGACCCGTCCGCGCGCGCGCACGAGCTCGAGGGCGAGCGTGGCGCCCGCCGAGCCGTGGGGAAGGCGCAGGTCGCGCTGGAAGGCGAAGGGCTCGCGGCTGCCCACGAGCCGGACGAGCTCGAGCCCGCGCCCGTAGACCGGGCGCCGTTCGCGGTCGCGGCCGAACAACCACAGCCGCGCGCCCGCGCCCGGCTCGCGCGCGCCCGTCACGGATGCGCTCGACAGCCGCGCCGCGACGCGCAGACCGGCGAGCTCGGCGATCGGCGCGAGGTGGAGGTAGAGCGCGACGATTCCCTCTTCTCGGGGACTTTCGAGCACGGCCGCCCCGCGCTCGACCGTGGCGCGGCCGAAGCCGGGCCGCGGATCCAAGGCGAAGTCGTAGGCTCCCGGGGCGTCTGCGAGCGGGCGCAGAGCCGCAGCCCCGGGCAGCGGCACGAGGCGGTCCATGCCCCATTCCACCCAGGCGGTGGCGGCGGCGAGGAACGCGAGCGCCGCCGCCAGCCGCAGGAGCGTCCGGTCGGGTCGGAGCGCGAGAAGGCGCAGGAGCAGGATCTTCACGTCGATCCCTGCGCTTTCGGTTCCGATCGAGGATCGCGCGCCCGCATCGACCGGATCATAGCCCGCGCCCGCGGCCCCCGTCAGCAACGGACGCGCCGTGGAGGAAAAGCGCGCGCGGCTTGCGGCCCTTCCGCCACTCGTGTCTGATCGCGGCGCGCCGCCCCGGGTGGGGGCGATCGCCGAAGAGCCGGATCCTCATGCCCGCTGTTCCCTCCTCCATCGACGAGACCATCGAGCTCCTCGCGAAAGGCCGTTACGTCGCCGACCGGCCGCTCGCCACCGCCTTGTTCTTGGCCCTCAAGCTCGGACGTCCCCTGTTCCTCGAAGGCGAAGCGGGAGTGGGCAAGACCGAGATCGCCAAGGTCCTCGCCGAGACCCTCGATCGCAATCTCATCCGTTTGCAGTGCTACGAGGGCCTCGACGTCGCGGCCGCGGTCTACGAGTGGAACTACCAACGTCAGATGCTGGAGATCCGCCTCGCCGAGGCGGCCGGCATCACCGATCGCGAGGGGCTCGCCCAGGACATCTTCAGCGAGCGCTTCTTGATCCGTCGGCCGCTCCTTCTGGCGCTGGAGCCGGATTTCCGCGGTCCGCCGGTGCTCTTGATCGACGAGCTCGACCGCACGGACGAGCCCTTCGAGGCCTTTCTTTTGGAAGTGCTCGCCGATTTCCAGATCACGATTCCCGAAATCGGGACGATCAAGGCCAAAGAGCCGCCGATCGTGGTCATCACGAGCAACCGCACGCGCGAGATTCACGACGCGCTCAAGCGTCGATGTTTCTACCACTGGGTCGACTATCCGACGATGGAGCGCGAGCTCGAGATCGTCCGCGTCAAGGTGCCCGGAGTGGAAGAACGGCTGTCGCGGCAGATCGTGCTCTTCGTCCAGGAGCTGCGCAAGCGCGATCTGTTCAAGCTGCCGGGGGTGGCCGAGACTCTCGATTGGACGCGCGCCCTCACCACCCTCGATTGCCTCGAGCTCACGCCCGGGGTGATCAACGACACGCTCGGCACGCTCTTGAAGTACCAAGACGACATCGCCAAGATCCGCGGCTCGGAGGCCGCCAAGATCCTGGCCGAGATCAACATGAGGCTCGAGGGGGTGCGCCACTGAGCGAGACCGCCGAACCGCTCGCCTCCGGGGGCAAGCTCGCACGCAACATCGTCCATTTCGTGCGCGCGCTGCGCGCCGCGGGTCTGCCGGTCGGACCGGGTCACGCCATTCGCGCGCTCGAGGCGGTGGAAGCGGTGGGCCTCGGGCGCCGCAGCGATCTTTACTGGACGTTGCACGCGGTGCTCGTCACCCGCCGCGATCAGCGGCCGATCTTCGATCAGTGCTTCCACCTCTTCTGGCGCGATCCCAAGCTCCTCGAGCGGATGATGCAGCTGTTGCTGCCGCAACTCGAGGTCGAACGACCGCCCGAGGGCGAAGAGGCGAGCCGGCGCGTGGCGGAAGCCTTCGGCCCCGAGAAGCGCGCCGGTCGCGGCGAAGCCGGGGAGGAAGAAAAGACACCCGAAATCGAGTTCGACGCGGCGCTAACCTGGTCGGCCAAAGAGCAGCTGCGCACCAAAGACTTCGAGCAGATGTCGGCCGAAGAGCTCGAGGAGGCGCGCAAGGCCATCGCCAAGCTGCGCCTGCCGATCATGGAGCTGCGCACACGGCGCTTCCGGCCCGACCCGCATGCGCTCGGGATCGACTTGCGGCGCACGCTGCGCCGCTCGCTGCGCGGCGGGGCGGCGGCGATCGATCTCGTGCGCAAAAAGCCCAAGACGCGCCATCCTCCCCTCGTGATCATCTGCGACATCTCGGGATCGATGGCGCGCTATTCGCGCATGCTCCTTCTCTTCATGCACACGCTCACGACCGACCGCGATCGCGTGTACAGCTTCGTCTTCGGAACCCGGCTCACGAACATCACGCGCTATCTGCGGTTCAAGGACGTCGACCAGGCGCTCGCCAAGGTCGGCGAGGTCGTGCAGGACTGGTCGGGCGGCACGCGGATCGGGGCGTGTCTGAAAGAGTTCAACCGCGTCTGGTCGCGCCGCGTGCTCGGCCAGGGTGCGGTCGTGTTGCTGATCACCGACGGCCTCGATCGCGACGCGGGCGAGGGGCTCGCGGCGGAGATGGAGCGGCTGCACAAGAGCTGCCGGCGGCTCGTCTGGCTCAACCCGCTTCTGCGCTTCGAGGGCTATCAGCCGATCACCGCCGGAGCGCGGGCGATGATCCGCCACGTCGACGAGTTCCGCCCCGTCCACAATCTCGCGAGCCTGGCCGAGCTCGTTTCCGTGCTTTCCGAGGATCGGCCGCGGCGCGCGGAGGGGCTTTCGGAATGGGTCGCGCTGTCGCGTCGGGAGAGAGCGGCATGAGCGAGGAGGAACGGTTGTTGCGCGAGGCCCTCGCCTGGAAGCGCGAGGGCCGCAAGGTGGCCATCGCCACCGTGGTCTCCACCTGGGGCTCTTCGCCCCGCCCCGTGGGCTCGATGCTCGTCGTCGACGACCGCGGCCGGATGCTCGGCTCGGTTTCCGGTGGCTGCATCGAGGGCGCGGTGGTCAAAGAAGCGCAGGCGGTCATGGACGGCGCGCCTCCGAAGCTCCTCGATTTCGGTGTGAGCGACGAGCAGGCCTGGGAAGTGGGTCTGGCCTGCGGGGGTCGGGTGCAGGTGTGGGTGGAGGCGCTCACGTGAAGGTCGCCCTCGCCGAACGGCTCCTCGAAGCGCGTGCTCGG
Organism: Geminicoccaceae bacterium; assembly: GCA_025062095.1. Classification (GTDB taxonomy): domain Bacteria; phylum Pseudomonadota; class Alphaproteobacteria; order Geminicoccales; family Geminicoccaceae; genus JANXAZ01. Next base: position 37,669 of record JANXAZ010000018.1, on the reverse strand, counting down.
GGCCAGACGGTGTGCCTCCTGCGTTTTCTCGCCACGGGCGAGGAAGCGCTCCTGGTCGCGGGCGAACAGGTGATCGGGGCCCCGCTTCCCGAAGCGGTGCTCGATGCCGCGCAGCGGGCGCAACGCTACGACCGCTCGACGACCGTCGAGAGCGAGGCGGGACCGGTCTTCATCCAGGTCTTCAACCCGCCGTTGCGGCTCGTCGTGGTGGGAGCCGTGCACATCGCCCAGGCGCTCGTGCCGATGGCCTCGCTCGCCGGCTATGCGGTCACGGTCATCGATCCTCGCCGCGGCTTCGCCACCGCCGAGCGCTTCCCCAACGTCGATCTCGTCGACGCCTGGCCCGACGAGGCGATGGAATCGCTCGCACCCGATGCGCGCACGGCGGTGGTGACGCTCACCCACGACCCCAAACTCGACGATCCGGCGCTCGACGTCGCGCTCCGCTCGGAAGCTTTCTACATCGGGGCTTTGGGGTCGAAGCGCACACATGCGAGGAGGCTCGAGCGGCTGCAGGCCCTGGGGCACGGGCCCGAGGCCCTGGCCCGCATCCACGGTCCGGCGGGGCTGGACATCGGCGCCGTCACTCCGGCCGAAATCGCGATCTCCATCCTCGCCCAGATGACGCAGGCGCTGCGGGGTCGGGAATAAGGGGAGCTTGACGGCCCCAGGGGGCGCGCCGAGCATGGTCTCGGCGTTTGCGGAGAACCCGTCTTGGTCGCCACGCGGACCTCCCCGGCGAGGGGCGTCGCTCGTCGCGACGAGGATTTTCGCGCTTGGGCGCTGGAACAGGCCCGACTGCTGCGCGAGCGACGCTTGGATGCACTCGATCACGAGCTGATCGCGGGGGAGTTCGAGGCATCGGGAGCCGAACAAGAACACGCGCTCGAATGGAGCCTCCGAGTCCTGCTCGTCCCTCTCTTGAACTGGCGCTATCAGCCGAGCCGACGGTCGCGGAGTTGGCGCGCCGCGATCGTGCGCGAACGATTGGCGATTCCGCGCCGGCTCGGGCGCAATCCCAGCCTGCGCCGACGTCTTCCCGAACTGTTTCGCGAAGCTTACCGCGACGCCCGGAAGGAAGCCGCAGCGGAAACCGGATCGGACCTCGGGCGCTTCCCCGTGGAGCCGTCCTTTACGCTCGAAGAAGCACTCGACGAAGAATTCTGGCCGGAAGCCGAATAGTCCCGCGCCCCGCGAGCCTCTCGGGGGCTTCGCCGCTGGCAGACAGAGGATCCGAAAACCACCTCGGCGGAACGACGATGCAGCGCGATCTCGACGGCATCCTCGTCGTCAGTCTCGAGCAGGCGGTGGCAGCACCGTATGCCACCCGCATCTTGGCCGACGCCGGGGCGCGCGTGATCAAGGTCGAACGCCCCGAAGGCGACTTCGCCCGCGCCTACGACGCTTACGCCCGCGGCCTGTCGGTCAACTTCGTCTGGCTCAATCGGGGCAAAGAATCCATTGTCCTCGACCTCAAGAAGCCCGAAGACAGAGCGCTCCTCGAGCGCATGCTCGCCAAAGCCGACGTCTTCGTGCAAAATCTTTCCCCCGGTGCCGCGGCGCGTCTGGGCCTCGGCTCGGAAGAGCTGCGCGCGCGCCATCCGCGCCTGATCACCTGCGACATCTCGGGTTACGGCGAAGAGGGTCCGAGGCGCGATCTCAAGGCCTACGATCTCCTCGTCCAGGCCGAAAGCGGCATCGCCTACGTCAACGGCGTGGGCGATGAGTGCGCGCGGGTGGGCGTGTCGATCTGCGACATCGCGGCCGGGATCACCGCCGCCGCGGCGATCTTCCGGGCGCTGTTCGCGCGCGAGCGCAGCGGTCGCGGCCGGGGCGTGGAGGTGTCGCTTTTTCATGCCATCGGCGATTGGATGAACGTGCCCTGGATGACCTTCGCCTACGGCGGTTTCGAGCCGCCGCGGCTCGGACTCCATCACCCCACGATCGCCCCTTACGGCGCTTACGCCTGCGGCTGCGGCAGAGCGATCCTCGTCGCCATCCAGAACGAGCGCGAATGGGAGCGCTTTTGCGCGGAGATCCTCGAGCGCCCCGAACTCGCCCGCGATCCGCGCTTCGCGAACAATCCCGCGCGGGTGCGCAACCGCGCCGAACTCGACGCCCTGATCCGCGCCGCCTTCGCCCGTTTCGAGCGCGAAGCGCTCGCCTCTCGCCTGGAGCGCGCCAAGATCGCCTACGGCCGGCTGTCGAGCCTCGCCGATCTCTCCGCGCATCCGCAGATGCGCTGGCTCGAGGTGCCCACCTCCGTCGGTCCGGTGCGGGTGATCGGCCCCGGGGCGCGCGTTCGCGGCGAGGTGTTCGATCCGCGCCCCGTGCCCGAGCTCGACGAGCACGGGGCGGCGATCCGGGCCGAATTCTCCGCCGACTGAACGCGCCGCACCGCACCGTTCATTCCATCCGCCGCGCGAGGGAGACGGCGTAAGCCGCGGTGCGGATGCCGAGGATGGGATCGTTCGACGGCTCGAAGCCGGAAGCGAGCTTGTCGGGGGCGAACATCAGAGGATCGCAGGCTCCTTTTTCCCCTTCGGCCGCGACCTTGGCGATCGCGAGGCGCGCCACGGTCACCGTCGGTCGATCCTCGGGCCAGGTCTTGGTCGGATCGTCGATGCTGTCACCGGCTTGGCCGAGGTGGAGCTTCACGAGCCAAGAGGCGGGGGCTTTCGCCACTCGTTCCCTGAGCTCGCCGGCGAGGAAGTCGTCGGGTTTCTGCTCGAGCTCCTTCTCGGAGAGCCCCACCACCCCCGCCTCGGGCTCGAAGCTCCAGCGCACCGGTCGCTTTTCGCCTCGGGCATCGGTGAGCCAGAAGGTGTGCACGCCCCAATAAGGTGTGGTGGCATACGACGCGGTGATCGGCATCTTGGCGACGTAGCCCGCGAAGACCTTGGTGTCCGGATGGGCCTCCATGAACGCCCTGGCCTTTTCGGGATCGGGCTTGCCCGTGGCCGGATCGGGGGCGCGGGCGCGCAACAGCCCCAGGAAGGTATCGGGGTCCTTGGCCTGGAAGACGGGCGTGGAAAGGAGCACGAAGTCGTGCTCCTCGCCGCCCGGAAGCGCGATGCGCAGTGCCAGGCCGCGCGGCGTGCGGCTCTTGTCGGACACCCTGGGGTTGCCCCCGGCCAGCGAAAAGCGCGCGATCACCGGTGCCTCGGCGGCGAAGAGCGGGCTTTTCGCGAGCTCCCGTCCGGCCGCGGTGGGGATCCAGCGCCCTTCCGCGCACACGCCTTTGGCGTGCGAGGCGCGCAGTCCCTTGTGCTTGCCGAAGACGGCGTTGAGCGCATCGACGAGCGCTTCCGGGGTCGCCTCCGCGGCGAATCCCGGAACCGTCGCCGCCCACGCGAACGCAGCGCCGAGCAGAGCCGAAGCGAACCGGTACCGCATCTTCGTTTCCTCCCCCCGATCCTGCAGCGGAAAAGCTCTCCCGACGATCGACCTTATCGCATCCGGAGGCGCGCTTGAAGAGCCGTGCGCGCGAAAGCCTGCGCGACGCGAAACGACGTGCTAGACGGAAACGGCGGTTCGCGTTTCCGATGCTCGGTGGGAAGACGGGATCGACCGGCCGCGATGCGCGACACGGAACGATCGATGCCTATCGCGGTCGACCCGCCCGGCTCGCCCGTGCCCGCCGGCCCTACCCGCCTTTTTCCCCTCGCGCGGGCGGGCGGGCGGTTGCCCGGCGACGATCCGCAGGCGACGTTCGACTCGGTCCGGGGCGCGGTGCTCGCTTGGCTCGAGCGCCGGGTGGGCAAGATCCCGCCCGAAGCTCGGCGTTTCGGGCCTTTCGTTCTCGATCGGGGCGGCACCGTGGCCGAGGTCGCGGCCTGGTCCGCGCCCGAGGCCGAAATCTGGGCGGCGCGCTTGCGCTATCCGGACGACCGCGAGCCGGGCCGGGTCTGGCGGACAGAAAGCACGATCCTGCGCACCGCGCGGGAAGTGCGCGCACTGGTTCGGCTCGACGTCGCCGATCGCCGAGCCGAACTCGCACTCGACGTCTTTTCGGTTCCCAGGCTCGTGCGCTGGATCGTGCGGCGACACGGTCTCTCCATGGGCGGCTGGGCTCTTCCTCATGGTTTCCGACGCGGCGTGGAAGGAGCGGAGCTCGCCCAGCGGCTCGCCGATCCCGAGCGCCCCGTGCCCGCGATCCTGCTTTCGGTCCCCGACCGCGGCGAACCGGCTTGGGCCGGGGTGCTCGATCCCGGGCGGCTGGCCCGGCGGCTCGCCGGCCTCGCCGAGGTCCACGTCGTGTCACCCGAGGCCGCGCGCACCCTCGAGCGAGTTCTGGGCGAGCGCTGGCGCTGCTTCGGAGGCGCCGTCCGTTTGTTCCGCGCGCCTTTTCGCGCCGGCGAGGACGCGCCGAGCCGACATCCGTTGTTCGTCCCCGATCAAATCCGCAGCTTCCGCTCCGCCGCGGACCTGCCGTTCGACGTCCATCTCTCGCTTCTCGTCGGCCGCGAGAGCCTGGCGTCGCGGCATCCCGACCTCGAGCTCCCCACCTTCGCCCGCGTTCAAGAGCGCATGCGCGAACAAGAGTTCGCTCGCGCTCGTGCGCAGGCGAAGCCCACCGACGAACTCCTCGCGCTCGCCGAGGAAGAAAATCGCGCCCTTCGCGCGCGCCTGGAGGCGCAGCGCCGAGACTGGGAAGCGCTGTTGGCGCTTGCCGAGCGCGAGCGCGACGAGGCGCTGTCCGGGTTGCACGAGGCGCTGTCCGGGTTGCACGGTGCGTACGCGCGCATCGCCACCCTCGAAGCCCAGCTGCGCGGCCAGGGTCGCGACCCCGACCGAGAAGTGCCGGTGCTTTCGGGCTACGCGGAGCTCGCGAGCTGGGCCGAACGGCATCTCGCCGGCCGGCTCGTGCTTTTGCCGCGGGCCATTCGCGAAGCCCGAGACGGGCTTTTCGAGGACGTCGCCCTCCTCGGCCGCGCGCTTCTCTATCTCGCGGGGCCGTATCGGCGGATGCGCATCGAGGGCGGGGAGGCGGCGCGCCGGGCGAACGCGGAGGCCCTCGCCGAGCTCGGGATCGAGAACAGCGCGGTGGGCGGGGATCTCGAGCGCTTCCCGGAGCGCTTCCGGGTCGTCTGGCGCGGCCACAGCCGCCTGCTCGACTTCCACGTCAAGAAGGGCAACGCGCGCGACCCTCGTCGCTGCCTCAGGATCTATTATTTCTGGGACGAGCAGGAAGCGCTCGTCGTCGTCGGATCGCTTCCCGGCCACATCCGCACCGGTGCCTCATGAACGCCGCACTTTCGATCGGCCAACGCCGTTTTCGCTCGCTTCCCTTGACGGGCCTGCGCAGCGAGCGCGCGCTCGGCCGGGACTTCCTCCTCGTCGAGCCCGATCTGTTGGCGGCTCTCGCCGAGATCGCCTTCGCCGAGGTG
>JANXAZ010000018.1:0-32182 GCA_025062095.1 Geminicoccaceae bacterium | reverse complement strand
TCGAGGCCGGGATCGTCCGCTGCTGGGCCACGCGCAACCTGCGCTCCTCGCACCTCGCCCCGCTCTCGATGTACGAGGAGAAGGACACCGGCACCAATCTCCCGGCTCGAATCAAGCTCTACGCGACGACCGGCGATCGTTTGCGGCTTCTCTTTCTCGCCAAGGGCGGAGGTTCCGCCAACAAGACTTTTCTTTTCCAAGAAACCAAGCGCCTGTTGGACCCCGACCGGCTCCTCGCCTTTCTCGACGAGAAGATCCGCACCCTCGGCACCGCCGCCTGCCCGCCTTATCACTTGGCGGTCGTGGTCGGCGGGCTTTCGGCCGAGCACTGTCTCGAGACGGTCAAGCTCGCCTCCGCGCGCGCCCTCGACGATCTGCCCGCCACCGGCGACGCCTCGGGTCGGCCGTTCCGCGACCGCGAGACGGAAGAACGGCTGCTCGCGCTCACCCGAAGCATGGGGATCGGCGCGCAGTTCCTGGGGAAATACCTGTGCCACGACGTGCGGGTGATCCGCCTGCCCCGTCACGCCGGGTCGCTTCCCGTGGGACTGGGCGTGTCGTGTTCGGCCGATCGCCAGATCGAAGCGCTCGTGACCGCCGAGGGGGTTTTCCTCGAAGAACTGGAGCACGACCCCGCGCGTTTCCTGCCCGATCGTCCGGTCGAGCTCGGGGAAGCGGTGCACATCGACCTCGACCGGCCGATGGACGCGATCCGCGCCGACCTCGCGCGGCTTCCGGTCGGGGCGCCCGTGCTGCTCACGGGCACGATGATAGTCGCCCGCGATCGGGTCTTCGCGGCGCTGGCCGAACGCCGCGCCGCGGGCGAGCGCTTGCCGGCTTACCTGCGCGACCATCCGATCTACCACGCGGGACCGGCACGCGCGCCGGACGGGTTCCCGGCGGGCTCCTTCGGACCCACCACCGCCGCCCGCATGGACCCCTACATGCCCGAGTTCCAGGCCGAGGGAGCAGCCCTCGTCACCGTCGGCAAGGGCAACCGCTCGGCGCTCGTGGTCGCGAGCTGCAAGACGAACGGCGGCTTCTATCTCGCCGGCATCGGCGGTGCCGCGGCGGTGACCGCGCGGGACCGCATCCGCTCGGTCGAGGTGATCGACTTTCCCGAGTTCGGCATGGAGGCCGTCCGCCGCATCCGGGTGGAATCTTTCCCCGCCTTTCTCGTCATCGACGACAAGGGCAACGATCTCTACGCGCGCGGTTGATCAGCCCGCGGCGAGCCGCCGCCCTTCCTCCTCGCCCCACAGAGCCACGAGGATCGCATCGAGCCCGTCGGTGAGCGCCGCCGGTCCGGGCTGGAGAATGATCGGCGCGGGGATCGCGCGGATCCGACCCTCCCGCACCGCCGGGATCGCCTCCCAGCCGGGACGCGCCGCGATCTTTTCCGGGCGCACCTTTTTCCCGCACCACGAAGCGAGGACGACCTCGGGTGCGGCGGCGATCACCCGCTCGGGCGACACGATCCGGTCCTTGGCCGACTTCTGTCGTGCGAGTTCGGGGAAGACGTCGCGCCCGCCGGCGACTTCGATCAGCTCCGAGACCCAGCCGATCCCCGAGATCAAAGGCTCGTCCCATTCCTCGAACCACACCCGCAGAGGCGGCTTGCCGGCGGTGGCGGCCCGGATGCGCGCGACGCGTCCCTCGAGCCCGCGGGCGAGCGCGTCCGCCTTCTCGAAGGCGCCCACGAGCGCGCCCAGGGTCCGGATCATGGCGAAGATACCGGCGAGATGGCGCTGATTGAAGGCGTGCACCGCCACCCCGGCTTTGACGAGATCGCGCACGATCTCGGCCTGGATATCCGAGAAGGCGAGGACGAGATCCGGTTCGAGAGCGAGGATCTGGGCGATGTCCGCGCTCGCGAACGCGCTCACCTGCGGCTTTTCCCGTCGTACCCGCGGCGGGCGGACGGCGTAGCCCGAAACCCCGACGATGCGCGCATCTTCGCCCAGAAGATAGAGCGTCTCCACCGTCTCCTCGGTGAGGCACACGATCCGCTCGGGCGGGAAACGAGACATGGTCCGCGCTCGATTCAGGAAAGCGCGAGCGGCAAGCCGGTGTAGTTTTCGGCGAGAACCTTCTGCATCGCCTCGGATTGGAAGAGATACTCGAGCTCGGCGCGTTGCAGGCGATCGCGGAAGGGATCGCCTTCCGGGAATTTGTGCAGAAGCGAGGTCATCCACCAGGAAAAGCGCTCCGCCTTCCACACTCGCGCGAGCGCGACATCCGAATAGCGATCGAGCAGACGGGCATCGCCTTCGCGCAAGAACGCGATCAGCGCCCGCGCGAGAACGGCCACGTCGGCGGCGGCGAGGTTGAGCCCTTTGGCCCCGGTGGGCGGGACGATGTGCGCGGCGTCGCCGGCGAGCACGAGCCGGCCGAAGCGCATCGGCTCGGCCACGAAGCTGCGCATCTGGGTGACGCTCTTCTCCACCGAAGGCGCCCGCTCGAGCCGCGCCGCGAGATCGGAGCCCACGCGCGCGGCGAGCTCCTCGTACACCCGCGAATCCGGCCACGCCTCCACCGGATCGTTGGGATCGCACTGGACGTACAGGCGCGAGACGGTGGGCGAGCGCATCGAGAACAGCGCGAAGCCGCGCTCGGAGTAGGCATAAACGAGCTCGTCGGAGACGGGACGAGCGTGCGCGAGGATCCCGAGCCAGCCGAAGGGATAGACGCGCTCGAAGGTCTTCAGCCGCTCGGCCGGGATGCGGCTGCGGCAGACGCCGTGGAAGCCGTCGCAGCCGGCGACGATCTCGCAAGCGAGCTCGAACTCCTCGCCGTGGCGGCGGAAGAGCACCTTCGGACGGTCGCTCTCGAGGTCCACCGGCAGGACGTCGCGCGCCTCGTCCAGGATCGGGAGGCCCGCGGCCTCCCGCGCCGCCACCAGATCCTTGGTCACCTCGGTCTGTCCGTAGATCACCACGTGCTTGCCGGTGAGCGTCGCGAAGTCGATGCGCCGCCGCTCGCCGCAGACCGAGATCTCGATCCCGTCGTGGACGAGGCCCTCGCGGTGGAGCCGTTCCGCCACCCCCGCTTCTTCGAGCACGCGCACCGTGCTCTCCTCCAGCACGCCCGCGCGGATGCGCGCGAGCACGCGCGAAAGCGGCCGACGCTCGAGGATCAGATTGTCGATGCCCGCCCGAAACAGGAGCTGGCCCAAAAGAAGACCGGCCGGCCCCGAGCCCACGATGGCCACACGGGTCGAGAGCTGCTTGGCCATGGGTCGCGATCCGTCTTGGCGGCTGTGGGTTCGATCTGCCACATTGGCCGCGGACGGTCGAGGACGGGAGGCACGCGTATGATCGACCGGAAGGGGTTCCTGGTGGCGGCCTTGAGCGCGCTGGTTCTGGGCACGGGCGCGCAGACCGGCCGTGCGGCCGAAGTGACGCTCACCCTGCATCATTTCCTCGGGCCCAAGGCACCGGCCCAGACGGCCTTCTTCGAACCCTGGGCAAAGAAAGTCGAGGCCGCCTCCAAAGGGCGCATCAAGATCGAGATCTTCCCGTCGATGTCGATGGGGGGCAAGCCGGCCGAGCTCTACACCCAGGCGCGCGACGGGGTCGCGGACATCGTCTGGACGCTCGTGGGTTACACCCCGGGTGCCTTCCCGCGCGCCGAAGTGTTCGAGCTGCCCGGCGTCCATCGCGGCAGCGCGCGGGCGACGACGCTCGCGATCCAGGATCTCATGGACCGGATCGGTGCGGACTTCGCGGATACCCGTCCGATCCTCATCCACTGCCACGCCGGCCAGGTGATCTTCTCGGTGAACAAGCCGATCCGCGCGCTTCCCGATCTCGCCGGCCTCAAGATCCGAGTGCCGTCGCGTACCGGGGCCATGCTCATCGAGGCCTGGGGGGCGCAGCCGGTTTCCATGCCGGTCCCCGAACTGCCCCAGGCTCTCTCCAAGGGCACGGTGGACGCGACCCTCATTCCCTTCGAGGTCGCGACGCCTCTGAAGATCCCCGAGCTCGTCAAATACGCCACGGTGGGCGCGGGCGGTGCCCGCTTCGGCACCTCCGTGTTCATCTTCACCATGAACAAGAAGCGGTACGAATCCCTGCCGCCCGATCTCAAGGCGGTGATCGACCAGCACTCGGGGAAGAACATCGCCGCCGAGATCGGACGCGTGTGGGACGAGGTCGAACAACCCGGCATCGCCGCGATGGAGAAGGCCGGAGGACAGCTGATCACGCTCGACGCCCAGGCGCAGAAGGCCTTCGACGAGAAGGCGGAGGCCGTCGTCCAGCGCTGGATCGCCGAGGCCAAGGCCAAGGGCATCGACGCCGAGGCGCTCGTGAAGGCCGCGCGCGAGGCGGTGGCTCGCCACAGCCTCTGAGCCCGCTCCGCGCGCTCCGCGGCCGGCCGGAGAGGATCTGGGCGTGCTCGAGCGCTCGGCTGCTGCGTTCGCGATCGCGGGGGGGACGGTGCTCCTCGCGATCGCGGCGATCACCGGCGTCAACGTGCTCCTCTATCTCGCCGACCTCCTGGCGCCCGGGCGGCTCGGCATCGTCCGGGGCTACGAGGATCTCGTGCGGCTGTTCGTGAGCGCCGCGGTGCCGATGCTCTTCCCCTACTGCCAGCTTCGCCGCGGCCACGTCGCGGTCGATCTTCTCGCCGAGCACCTGCCTCCTCCGGTTCGGCTCGGGCTCGAGCGGACGGGCGTCGCGCTCACCGCCGCGATCGCTTTGTTCCTCGCCTTCTGGCTGGCGCAAGGGCTGCTCGAGAGCCGCGCCGACGGCCGCATCGCCGGCGTCCTCGGCTGGCCCGAGTGGCCCTTTTTCCTACCCGGGCTCCTCTCGCTTCTTTTGTGGGCCGCGATCGCGGCCGACCAGCTGCGCGGCGGGCGGCGGTGAGCGATCGCGAGCTCGTGGGTCTGGGCGCGCTCGCCGCCCTGCTGATCCTCCTCTTGCTGCGGCTGCCCGTGGCGGTGGCGATGCTCCTGGTGGGAATCGGGGGCAGCTTCGTGCTCTCGCTCGTCGCGCCGTTCCTGCGCTTCGAGCCCTATCTGCGCCAGTTCAAGACGCTTTTCTGGAACACGGTGGCTTCGTACGACCTCTCGGTCGTGCCGTTGTTCGTCCTCATGGGTTATCTCGCGAGCCACGGCGGGCTCGCCCGCGACCTCTTCGCCGGTATCCAGGCCCTCGTCGGCCGCCGGCGCGGCGGGGTGGCGATGGCGGCGATCGGAGCCTGCGCCGGGTTCGGCGCGGTCTGCGGTTCCTCGCTCGCGACCGCCTCGACCATGGGCAGGGTCGCGCTGCCCGAGCTCCAGCGGTTGGGCTATCATCCGCGTCTCGCCACCGGAGCGCTCGCCGCCGGCGGCACGCTCGGCATCCTCATCCCGCCCTCCGTCCCGCTCGTGATTTACGCGATCGTGGTCGAGGCCTCGATCCTCGAGATGTTCCAGGCGGCGATCCTTCCCGGCCTTCTCGCCGTGCTGTTCTTTCTCGTCGTGATCGCGATCCAGGTCGGGCGCGATCCCTCTCTCGCCCCCGCCGCCGCTCCGCTCTCCGAGCCGGAGCGCCGCGCGGCTCTGTTGCGCTTGTTGCCCGTTCTCCTCTTGTTCGGCGCGATCATTCTGGGGCTCGGGATGGGGCTGTTCACGCCCACGCCCGCCGCCGGGGTCGGGGTCTGTCTGATCCTCCTCTACGGCCTCGTCTTGCGCGCTTTCGGCCTGGGCGGGATCGGCCGGCTGGAGATCGGCCGCGCCGTCCTCGACACTGCCGTCACTTCTTCGATGATCTATTTCATTCTGTTCGCGGCCGAGGTCTTGAAAGGCTTTTTCGCCCGCACCGGGCTTCCGGCGGCGATCGCGAGCGCGGCCGCGCAATCCGGCCTCGATCCCTGGCTCGTGCTCGCGGCCATGCTCGTGCTTTTGATCGTGCTCGGCTGCTTTCTCGAGTCCTTGTCGATGATCGTGGTCGTGCTGCCCTTCTTCTGGCCCGTGCTCCTCGAGCTCAACGGCGGGGAAGAGGTGGCGGCCTCGGCGGCGGCCTACGGGCTCGACGCGGAAGAACTCAAGATCTGGTTCGGGATCCTCGCCCTCGTCGTCGTCGAGTTGGGTCTCGTGACCCCGCCCGTGGGGCTCAACCTGTTCATCATCGGCTCGCTCGCCCCCCACGTGCCGATGCGCGAGACCGTGCGCGGGGTCTTACCGTTCCTGGCGAGCGAGGGTGTTCGGATCGTGCTCCTCCTTCTCTTTCCGGTCCTGAGCCTGGGACTGCCGCGGCTCATCGGCCGCTGAGACGACCGGATCGCTCCGGGGCCGCTCGCGGCGGGCCAACGCCGCGAGCGTCGCTTCGCGTTCGGGATCGATGCGCAGCGAGACGCTCGGCCCCGGCAGAGCGAAGCGTTGCGCGAGATGCAGCGCACAGAGATCGGCGCGGCGTGCGGCCGCGCGCTCGGCGAGTGCATCCGGCAGACCCGCGAACAGAAGAACGTCGCCGGAAAGACGCGCGACCAGCGCATCGATGGTCCGCGCCCGGGCATCGGGTACGACCGCGATCTCGGCGATCGCCCCCCGCCAGCGCGCCGCGGTCTCCGCCCGTCGAGCCGCGGAGGTCACGAGCACCGGCCGTGTCGCGGCCGCGAGCCGATCGAGCAGCAGTTGCGCCGCCTCGAGGGGATCGGTGCGCCGGCCGTCCGCGAAAGCCGCATCCGTCCGCGCGTCGACCTCGCCGAGAGGCGCGAGCGTGGCCTCGAGCTCCTGCCAGTCGTCCGGTGCGCAGCCTCGGGGGAGACGCGCGAACCAGGCGCGCGGCTCTTCGTCCGTATGCGCGACCCACAGCTCCGACCACTCGGAAGCCGCGGCAACCGGCCTGAGGTCGGTTTCGCCGAGGGCGTGGTTGAGAGCGAGGGGCGCGCAGTGCTCGGCACATTGGACGATTCCTTTGACCCGCAGCACCCTTTTCGGTGCGCGGGCGAGCCAAGCGCACAGCTCTGCGCGACGGGGCAGGCCCGCGAGCCGGAGCGTCGCGCTGCGCACGCCCGCGTGCAACACACCGGAGCCCGAGGGCGCACCCGCCGTTCCCGGGGCGAGGAGTACCGCGACAGGACCGCGTACGACCCCCTCGAAGGCGGGGAGAACGGGCGCGCGCGCGAGGCGCTGCAGAGCGGAGCGGGCTTTCTCGAAGGCCGCGCGGTCGAGCCGATCCGCACCGGTCAGCACGACGAGCCCCGAAGCCGCGAGTTGGGCGCGCACGAGCGGATCGCGGAGGGCGCGCTCGAGCCCGGCCGCCGCGATCACCGCGATCGTTCCGAGCAACCGGTAGCCTTCCTCCTGCAGCGCCCGCGCGAGCGGTCCCGGCGGCGAAAGACCCGAGCCCTCGAGGACGACGAGATCGGGTGCGAGGCGATCGCGGATCTCGGCCAGGGCCTCGAGGAGCCGCCCGCCCGCCCGGCAACAGAAGCAACCGCCCGCGACCCCCAGGATCGGGATCGGCGTATCGCTCAGGAGGAGCGAGTCGAAGGGGACGGGGCCGGCGTCGTTGACCAACACCGCGACGCGCCGGCCGGCGAGCGCCGGCAGAAGCGAGCGCTCGAGGAGCGTCGTCTTGCCGGCGCCCAGCGGCCCGGTGAGCAAGAGCGCATCGGGGGCGGCGGTTTCTCGCCTCACGCGAGGTACGGATTCACGACCCGCTCGAAGACACCGTAAGGTGCGGCCAGCACCATGGCCTGCGCTTGACCGCCGGCCGCGGTCTGGATGCGTTTGACGATCGCCCAGCGAGCGGGATCGATCACCAGGACTTCGTCGGCCTTGCGGTTGTTGACGTACATCTTGCCGTTCGCGAAGGCCGCGTGCCCCAGATGTCCGCCTTGGCCGGCATCGATCACGGCTACGATCTTCCGCTCGGCGAGGTCGAGGATCGGGAGCTTGGTGTCGTTGTACTGCGTGAGCACGGCGTAGCGACCGTCGGGAGCGAGATAGGCGTGGCCGACCCCCGCGACACCGGAATCGACGGCCGCGACGCGGCTGCGGCTCGCGCGCTCCCAGATCTCCACCGAGCTCCCCTCGAGCGCCTTGCCGCTTCCCCGGTTGCAGACGACGTAGAAGCGCCCGTCTTGGGTGAAGACACCGTGATGGCCCTCGATGCGGTCGAGGAGCTCGCTCTCCTTGGCCGTGCGACCCATGGCGAGAGCGGCTTCGAGCCTCGGGGCGGAAAGGTCCGCGAGGTTCCAGATCTCGATCCGCGCCGATGCTCCTTCGCCCTTCGGCTCGGGTGCCTCGATCACCGCCCACATCTCGCGGCCGAACCAGTCGAAGTAGTGCGGGTTGCCGACGGATGCGACCTTCGCGAACCCGCCGTCGGGCCGCACGAAGAAGATCGCGTTGTCGAAATAAGATCCGACCGCGAACACGCGCCCGTCCGGGGACCAACCCCCGTGCATGCTCGCATCGCTCTGACCCGCCGTATTGTCGACGGGAAGTTCGACGGTGCGCATCGGTCGCGCCGTCGCCGCGTCGATGAAGGTGATCCGCAGTTTGCCCTCGTCGAGCCCGGAATGATTGAGCGCGATCGTCGTGCCGTCGGGCGACAAGACCGGGTGCTTGGGTCGGTTGCCGGTTTCGAGCTGGGCTCTGATGTCGAGCTTCTCGGCGTCGATCACCGTGACCGTGCGCTGCCCGGCGGCGTTGTTGGCGACGAAGAGCAGCCGCCCGTCGGCGGAAAGCGATCCGAGCGTGCCGCCTTTTCCGCCGGTCTCGAGAACCCGGAGGATCGTGTCGGTCGCGGGATCGATGACCACGACCTTGCCGTCGCCCCGCAGCGCGAAGACCGCTCCCGCGCCGCTCCGCGCCGGGGCGAGCCGGGGTGCCGCGAGCGCCACCGAGACGAAACCGGCGGCGAGCAACGCCTGCCGGCGCCGAAGACGCAACGATATAACATTCGATTCCTCGATCACGACCGCCTCCCCACGAACATTCGGAAATTCTTTATCAGCTCCTTCACGAGAACGCGCAAGCAGCGGAAGCTTCGCCTCGTCCGCTTCGCTCGAGGTTCGTCGCGCGCTCCGCGGCACCCGCACCGCGGCCAATGCGAGGCGCGCCGTGCGCGCGCTCGGACGGATCCGCGCAGATCGTCCTCGCCCCCTGCGGCGGCGGTCGGGCGTCACCATATCTGCGGCCGATCGCGCTCCGGTCCCGAGCGAGCCTTGCGACTGCGGAATTCGGCCATGTCCCGCTTGGTTTCGGTTCTTCTCGTTCTTCTTTTCCTTTCCGGTTGCGCCGACGGCGAGCGGCGTCTGGGTACGGCTTACGACAAGACGGTGATCGGCGCCGCCACCGGCGCCGTGGTGGGCGGGGTCACGGGTGCGGTGCTCGCGAAAAAGGACCGCAAGGGCGTGCCCTTGGGTGCGGCGGTGGGCGCGGCCGTGGGCGCCGGCATCGGCTACCTCTTCGATCGCCAAGAAGAGGAGTTCAAATCCACCCTTGCGCGCGAGCGCGAGGCCGGCCGGGTGGAGGTCGAGCGAGTGCGCGAGGACCTCTTGAAGATCACGCTCCAGAACGAAATCTTGTTCGATTTCGACCGCGCCGACATCAAGCCCGCTTTCGCCCCGACCCTCGACAAGCTCGCCGGCGTCTTGATCAAATACGATCGATCCTTCGCGACCGTGGTCGGCCACACGGATGCGGTCGGCTCGGAGGCCTACAACGAGGGGCTTTCCCTGCGCCGCGCGCGGGCGGTGGTCGACGCGCTGATCGCCCGCGGCGTGCCCGCCTCGCGGCTTTCGGCCGAAGGCCGCGGCGAGCGCGAGCCCCGGGCCACGAACGCGACCGAGGCCGGCCGCCAGCTCAACCGACGGGTCGAGATCTTCGTGACCCCCACGGCCTGAGCCGGCACGGACGCGCGGACGACCAGCGCCCGGCCGCCTTGTGGACCCGCGAGCCGCTGCGTATAGCTGGCCGAGCTCGGAAAAAGGGAGGCATGCCCATGCCGCGGTACCACGCACTCGCCTCGGGTCTCGCCGGAGGCCTTCTCGCGTGTTCGGTGATGCTCGCATCCGGTCCGGCCGCGGCCGATTTCGACCGCGTCCGCTGGCCGGTGCCGATGGCCTTCGCCTCGAACCTCACCGCGCTCGGCGACACCATGCCCTGGGTGGCCGATCAGCTGCGCGCGGTCAGCGGCGGCAAGGTCGATCTGCGGATCTTCGAGCCGGGTAAGATGATCCCCGCACTGGGCGTGTTCGACGCGGTGAGCGAAGGGAAGATCGAAGCCGGCTACACCTGGATGGGCTACGAGATCGGCAAGGTGCCGGCCTCGGCGCTCTTCGGTGCGGTCCCCTTCGGCATGGAGCCCTGGGAATACGCCGCCTGGTTCTATTTCGGCGGCGGCAAGGAGCTCCTGCACGAAGTCTATCGCCCGCACAACGTGCATCCGATCTTCTGCGGCACGATCAGCCCGGAAGCCTCGGGCTGGTTCCGCTTCGAGATCACCTCTCTCGACCAGATCAGAGGCCTCAAGTTCCGCGCCGCCGGCCTGGGCGGCAAAATCTGGCAGAAGCTCGGCGCCTCGGTGACCCTCTTGCCCGGTGGCGAGCTCTTCCAGGCGCTGGAAAAGGGCGTGCTCGACGGCACCGAGTTCTCCCTGCCCACGGTCGACGAGCAGCTCGGCTTCTACAAGGTCGCCAAATATTATTATCTGCCGGGTTGGCATCAGCCCTCGACCAGCCAGTATCTCTACGTGAACAAGAAGGCCTGGGATTCGATCAACAAAGAAACGCAGGCGCTCATCGAGACCACCTGCACCGCGGCGGTGACCATGGCCATCGCCAAGGCCGAGGCGCTTCAGGGCCCGATGCTCAGCAAGTTCGAGAAAGAAGGCGTGAAGCTCGTGCGCTGGAGCGACGAGATGATCGCCGCCTTCAAAAAGGCCACCCAGGAGGTGATGGCCGAAGAGGCGGCCAAAGATCCGCTCTTCAAGAAGGTCTACGAGTCCCAGCTCGCCTTCCAGGCGGCGCACGCGCCCTGGCGGCGCTACGGCTTTCTGCCGCGGGGCTGAAGGCGAAGGATCGGAGCGCGGGGCCGCCCCCGGGGCGGCCCTTTCCGTGAGGAGGGGAAGGAAGGCGAACCATGAGCGTCGTCGTCGAGCGCGGTCCCGGCGAGACCGTCGGCGAGGTCGCCGAGAAGGTCTTCCACGAACTCGAAGAACGGCATCACTTCCGCCTGCCGCGCACGGCACCGTCCGATCTCCTCGAGGCGGTGGTCCTCAAGGTGAACTACGTCGCAGCCTTCTCGTGGGCACTCCTCGTCCTCGTCGTGGTCTTCGCGGTCACGCTGCGCTACGTGTTCGGCCGCGGCTCGATCATGCTCGAAGAAATCCAGTGGCACATCTACGGAATCGGCTTCATCCTCGCCCTCTCTTATGCTCTCGTCACCGACCGCCACGTGCGCATCGACGTCTTCGCCGAGCGACTGCCGGTACGCTCCCGCGGCTGGATCGAGCTCGCGGGCCTTCTCTTCTTGCTCATCCCTTTCTGCCTCGCCGTGATCCTGGAAGCGATCCCCTTCGTCTCGCGCTCTTGGCGGTTCAACGAGGTCTCCGCCGCCCCCGGCGGCTTGCCCTATCGCTGGATCCCCAAGTCTTTCATCCTCTGGGGCTTCACGTTGCTCCTCTTGGCCGCGATCGCGCGCCTGTTGCGGGTCACGGCGTTGCTCTTCGGCTGGCCGAGACCCAAGCCGGCATCGTGAGGCGCATGCGCGCGAGAGCGGAAGATCAGCCATGCCGGCTTACGAGATCATCGTTCTCGTCTTCCTGAGCTCCTTCATACTCTCGCTCTTCACCGGTTTCCCGGTCGCTTGGCTTCTGGGCGGGTTGAGCCTGATTTTCGCTTGGGTGGGGATCACCCTTTCCCATTATTTCGATATCGACACCTTCATGCTCTCCGACTGGTCCCGGTTCGCGATCATCGTCGATCGCATCTGGAACCAGATGGAGAACTGGGTGCTCGTGTCGCTGCCCAATTTCGTCTTCATGGGCCTCATGCTCGACCGCTCGGGGGTGGCGGAGAGCATGATGCGCAACTTCGTCGCCCTCTTCGGTCGCTTCAACGGCGGCCTCGCCCTCACCGTGGTGCTGATCGGCATTCTCCTGGCCGCCTCGACCGGGATCGTCGGCGCCTCGGTCGTGCTCTTGTCGGTGCTGTCGCTCCCGGTGATGCTCGAGCAGGGCTATTCGAAGAAACTGGCGAGCGGGGTCGTCGCCGCCTCGGGCACGCTCGGCATCCTCATCCCGCCCTCGATCATGCTCGTGATCATGGCCGACCAGCTCGGCCTCTCGGTCGGCGATCTCTTCATGGGTGCCGTCTTTCCCGGACTGCTCTTGGGCAGTCTGTATCTCGTCTACGTGATCCTCGTGGGTGTCTTTTTTCCGAAAGCGGCGCCCCATCCGCCGAACCTCGAGCCGGTGAGCTGGAAGCTCTTGCGCGACACCCTTCTTTCCGTGCTCGCTCCGCTCTTTTTGATCCTCGCCGTCTTGGGCTCGATCTTCTTCGGCATCGCCACGCCCACCGAGGCCTCGGGGTTGGGCGCCTTCGGCGCCACGCTCCTCGCCGCCGCCAACCGCAAGCTCGACTGGAACACCTTGCGCGAGGTGTGCCGCGAAACCGCGCTCACCACCGCTTTCATCTTCGGCATCTTCTTGGGTGCTACCGCCTTCGCTCTCGTCATGCGCTCCTTGGGCGGCGACGAGCTCGTCGCCGAGACGCTCAAGGCCCTGCCCTTCGATCCCAACGGGATCGTGATCTTCATCCTCTTCATCGCCTTCGTCGCCGGCTTCTTCCTCGACTGGCTCGAGATCACGCTCATCATCCTGCCGCTCGTGGCCCCCGTGGTCAAAGACCTCGGCTTCGAGCCGACCTGGTTCGTCGTGCTCTTCGCCCTGTGTTTGCAGACCTCGTTCCTGACGCCGCCGGTCGGCTTCTCGCTCTTTTACTTGCGAGGGGTCGCCCCGCGCGCGATCACGACCGTAGACATATACCAGGGAATCGTTCCGTTCGTCCTCCTGCAGCTTTTGGCCGTCGCCATCGTCTTCACCTGGCCGCAGCTCGTCTTGTGGCTGCCGGCGCAGATGTACGGCTGAGGCCCCGCCTCCCGGACCGACGCCGGCCGCGCGCGACCGCCCGTCGCGGCGCTCGCCGGAGGCGAGCGGGCTCCCGACCGCGACGAGGGCGCTTTCGCGCTCGCGCGCTTGCCCTCGGCCCCGCTCGCGCCTACCCCGAGCCCATGTCTCGCGAACTCCGGGCCCTCGAGCGCGAGCCGAAGACGCGCGCGATCGGCGATCGCGAGGTGCTCCGCCGCCTCGTGCCGTTCCTCTGGCCGGCCGACGACCGCCGCTTCCGGCTGCGCCTTCTCGTCACCGTCGCCACCTTGGCGCTCGCCGCGCTCGTCAACGCGCTCGTGCCCCTTCTTTTCGCGCGGGCGGTCGACGATCTCGCCGCCCCCGGTCTGCTCGATGTCGCCTTCGCGATCCTCGCCGCCTACGTGGTCGGCGGGTGGCTCGCCAAGCTCTTCAACGAGGCGCGTTGGGCCCTTTACGGCCCGATCGAGCAGCGCGTCCGCCGCCGGTTGGGTGCGGCGGCCCTCGATCATCTCCTCCACCTGCCCTTCCGCTTCCACCTCGAGCGCCGGACCGGGCAGGTGAGCCGGATCCTCGAGACCGGACTTTCCGCCCTGCGCGAGCTCTTGTTCGATTCGGTTTTCCTGATCCTGCCGCTTCTGGCCGAGATCCTGTTCGTGGCGACGATCGTCGCCGTGCGCCTGGAAGCTCTGTTCGCCGCCGTGTTGGTCGTCACGCTCGCCACTTACGCCGTCGTCTTGATCCTGGGCTCGGAGTGGCTGCGAACGCACCAGCGCCGGGCGGTGAACGAGGCCGCGCGCGCCCACGGTCGGGCGGTGGACGCGCTCTTGGCGTTCGAGACCGTCAAGCTCGCCGGGGCCGAGCGCGGGACGCTCCTCCGCTACGATCGCGCGATGGCCGAGGTCGAACGGCTCACCGTGAAAGCCCTCCGCTTCCGCAGCGCGATCGGGGTCCTGCTCGTGAGCGTGCTCGCGCTCGGCACCGGCGCGATCCTTTTGCTCGCCGCCGGCCGGGTCGCCGCCGGTTCCCTGAGCGTGGGCGAGCTCGTGCTCGTCAACGTCTATCTCCTCCAGCTCACCCGCCCCATGGACCGGCTCGGCCAGCTCTATCGTTCGATCAAACAGGCGCTCGTCGATCTCGGCCAGCTCTTGGAGTTGCTCGCGCTTCCGGTGGAAGAGGATCGCCCCGGGGCTCGGCCGTTGCCGCGCGGTCCGCTCTCGGTCCGCCTCGAGGGCGTGCGCTTCGGCTGGGATCCGGCGCGTCCCCTGCTCGATGGCCTCGACCTCGAGATCCCCGCCGAAGCGAAGGTCGCGCTCGTCGGCCCTTCCGGTTCCGGCAAGACGACCATCGCGCGGCTTGTCGTCCGCTTCGTCGAGCCGGAGGCCGGGCGGGTGCTGATCGACGGCGCGGATGCGAGCGCGTACGCGCTTTCCGCGCTGCGTCGGGCGATCGCCGTCGTCCCCCAGGACACGGCGCTGCTCGACGACACGCTCGCCGCGAACGTCGCGCTCTCCGACCCCGATGCGCCGCCCGCGGCGATCGAAGCGGCGGTGCGCGCGGCGGCTCTCGGGGATCTCCTCGATCGGCTGCCCGAGGGCCTCGCCACCGTGGTCGGCGAGCGCGGCGTCAAGCTCTCGGGCGGCGAGCGGCAGCGGGTGGCGATCGCGCGCGCGATCCTCGCCCGGCCGCAGCTCGTGATCCTCGACGAAGCCACCTCCGCCCTCGATGCGGAAAACGAAGCGGCGGTGCAGCGGGGCCTCGCCGCTCTGTGTCGAGGCGTGACGACGCTCGTGATCGCGCATCGGCTCTCTAGCGTGGTGGACGCCGATCGGATCTTCGTTCTCGACCGCGGCCGCATCGTCGAGTCCGGCCGGCACGCCGAGCTCCTCGCCCGCGGTGGCCTCTATGCCCGGCTCTGGCGCCGCCAGGCGGCCGAGCGGCGGCCGAGCGGGGTCGCCCCTGCCGAGCGCTGAGCCGGCTTCACGCTTTGGGGCCCTTGGCGCCGGCGCCCAAGAGCGGTTCCGCGCGCGGATCCAGAGGCCAACGCGGCCGCGCGGGAACGTCGAGGCCGTCGACGAGACCGAGCTCGAGGCGCTCGATCCCGGCCCAGGCGACGATCGTGCCGTTGTCCGTGCACAGCCGCGGCGGCGGAACGACGATCGGGACCCCGGCTTCGCCCGCGAGCCCGCGCAAGGCCGCGCCGATGCGCCGATTGGCCGCCACCCCGCCCGCCACGACGAGCGGTGGCGTCGCCCCCAGGCGCTGCCGTGCTCGCGCGAGGGCGCGGCGGGTGCGGTCGACGAGGACGTCCGCGATCGCCTGCTCGAAGCTCGCGCAGAGATCGGCGAGATTGGACGGCTCGAGCGCCGCCGGCCCGAGCTCGAGCAAGAGCCGGCGCACCGCCGTCTTGAGCCCGGAGAAGGAGAAGTTGCAGTGCGGCTCGCCCGCGAACGGACGCGGCAGGGGAAAGCGGCTCGGATCGCCGCCGCGAGCCGCCACCTCGATCCGCGGCCCGCCCGGATAGCCGAGCCCCAGCATCTTGGCGAGCTTGTCGAAGGCCTCGCCGACCGCGTCGTCGAGCGTCGTGCCGAGCCGCTCGTACGCACCGACGCCCCGCACGAGCTGGAGCTGACAGTGCCCGCCGGAGATCAGCAACACGAGATAAGGGAAGTCGAGAGCGTCGGTGAAACGGGCGGTGAGTGCGTGCGCTTCGAGATGATTGACGGCGATCAGCGGTTTGTCGTGGACGAGCGCGAGCATCTTGGCCGTCAACAAGCCCACGCTCAGGCCACCGATGAGGCCGGGGCCCGCGGTGGCGGCCACGGCGGCGAGATCGGCAAGACGCGTGTCGGCTTCTTCGAGCGCGCGCGCGATCAGTACGTCGAGCCGCTCGAGATGCGCCCGCGCCGCGATCTCCGGCACGATTCCCCCGTAAGGGGCGTGCTCCGAAAGTTGGGAGAAGAGCGGGGCGGAAAGCACGCTCCGATCGTCGCGCACGAGCGCCGCCGCGGTCTCGTCGCAGCTGGTTTCGATGCCGAGGACGATACGGCCGCGCGGCGAAGGCAGAGCCATGGCGATTTTCACTGGAACGAGCCGGGCACGGAGGCTAAGCGGCTCCCGCGAGGAGGGCCAGGACGGTGTCGGCGCGAGCTGCCCGATCCCGATAGCGAGCGGCGGCGGCGATGACGAGCCTGTTGCGCATCGGCACGCGCGGATCACCGCTCGCGCTCGCCCAGAGCGAGCTCGTGCGGGCGGCGCTCGCCGCCACGCGTCCCGAGCTCGCGGCTCCGGGTGCGATCGAGCTCGTGGTCATCCGCACCACCGGCGACCGGATCCAGGACCGCGCGCTCGCCGAGATCGGCGGCAAGGGCCTGTTCACCAAAGAGATCGACGAAGCGCTCCTGGAAGGGCGGATCGACCTCGCGGTCCATTCGATGAAAGACGTGCCCACGGTCCTGCCGGAGGGAATCGAGATCGCCGCCGTTCCCGAGCGCGCCGACCCGCGCGACGTGCTCTGTTCCCGTCACGGGGCGCTTTCGCTGTCCGAGCTGCCGCGGGGTTGCCGCGTGGGGACCGCCTCCTTGCGGCGCGCCGCTCAACTCCTCGCCGCCCGTCCCGATCTGCGGGTCGTCCCGTTGCGCGGCAACGTCCACACGCGTCTGGCCAAACTCGCGCGCGCGGAGGTGGATGCGACCCTGTTGGCCGCGGCCGGGCTCGCCCGGCTGGGCCTCGGCAACGCCGGAGGCGTCGCGCTCGAGCCCGAGGAGATGCTGCCGGCCGTCGGCCAGGGTGCGATCGGCATCGCCTGCCGCCGCGAGGACGAACGCGTGCGCGCGCTGCTCGCTCCGCTCGCGCATCCGGCGACCATGCGCGCGGTCGCGGCGGAGCGCGCCTTTCTGGCCCGGCTCGACGGCAACTGCCGAACCCCCGTCGCCGCCCTCGCCCGGCCGCGCGGCGCGCTCCTCGAGTTCGAGGGCCTGCTCGCCACACCCGACGGCTCCCGGCTGGAACGGCTCGGCGGTCGCGGGCCGCTCGAGGACGCCGAGCGGCTCGGCCGCGAGGTCGCCGCCGAGCTCTCGGCGCGGGCGCGGACCTGGGCCGCCGGCTGAACATTCCTTGGGGTCTGGTCGCATCCACCCGAACGCTGCTAGTCTGCAACATCATGCGTATCCTGCTCACCCGGCCCCGACAGCAATCCCTGGCGACGGCACGGTTGTTGCATTCCAAAGGCCATCGGGTGCTCATCGACCCGATGCTCACGCTGCGCCACGTGCCCCACGAGCCGATCAGCGGCGAAGGCGTCGCCGCGGTCGTGCTCACGAGCGCCAACGCCCTGCCCGGCCTCGACGAGCCTCTGCGGCGCCTGCCCGTCTTCGCGGTCGGCCAGGCCACCGCGCAAGCCGCGCTCGCCGCCGGCTGCACCGATGTCGTCGCCGGCTCGGGGGAAGGGATCGAGCTCGCCGAGCTCGTCCGCGCGCGCATCCCGCCCTCGGCGGGGATCGTCTTGCACGTCTGCGGCGAGGAAGTCCGCGACGGCCTCCAGCGCGCGCTCGAGACCGCGGGCTATCGCTACGAGCGGCTCGTGGTCTACCGTGCCGAGCCGGCGACGCGGCTCGCGCCCCGGACGATCGAGGCCCTCCAGCGCCGCGAGCTCGACGCCGTGCTCTTCTACTCTCCGCGCACGGCTCGGACCTTCGCCGAACTCGTCGAACGCGAGGGGCTCGTCGAACAGCTGCGCCACACGAGCGCGGTCTGTCTTTCCGAAGCGATCGCCGAAGAGATTCGCCGCCTTCCCTGGCGCTCGATCGAAGTCGCGGCGCGGCGCGACCAATCGGCGCTGTTGGCCTGCCTTGATGATCTCGCGGCGGCGATGATAGCCCAGCACGGCGTCTTTCCGGGACGCGGTCCTTTCGCTCGCGGCCGCTGAGCGCGCAGACGAAAGGTTCCGGTCGGATCCGCAAGCGGAGACGAAGCGATGGCCGAGACGATCGGCACGGGAGCCGAAACCACGCCCGGTCCCGAGCCGCTTCCCGCCACCGTGGTGCCGCGCCGGAGGCGCGTGCTGCCGGCCGCGATCCTGGGCGGGCTGATCGGAGCGGCAGTCGCGAGCGTCCTCTTCTGGGCCTGGCTGCGGCCGGAGCTGGACCGCTCGCAGGAGGCCCGGCGGATCGCCGCCCTGGAAAGCGAGCTCGCGCGTCTGGGCGAGATCGAGCGTCGGCTCGCCCGCCCGGACGCCCTCGAGCAGATCGGGCCGCGGCTGGCCCTCCTCGATCGGCAGGAAGCGCGCCTCGCCGCGACGGAGCAGCGCTTGAGCGGGCTCGATGCGCTCGCTCAGCGGCTCGCCGCGCTCGAGCTCCTTTCCGGCGAGCTCGGCGAGGCGCGCCGCGAGCTCGCCGCCGCCCGGCAGGAGCTCGCGCGCATCCAGCAGGAGCTCGCCCGACTTCCGCGCACCGAAGGCGATCTCGCTCGCCTCGCACAAGAGGCGGCGGGCCTCGCCCAGAGGCTCGCCGAGCTCGACCGCGCCCGCGCCGAGCTCGCCGAACGGGTGCGCGCGGTCGACCTCAAGAGCGAGGCGGTGACCGGCTTCCCGGCCGCGCTCGAGGGCCTCGCCCAGCGGTTCGATGCGCTCGCGCGCGCCACCGAGGCGCGGGCGGAAGACCGGGCCCGGGCGCTCGAGGTGGCGCTCGCCCAGCTGCGCGAGCGGGTCGAGCTGCTCGCCGCGCAGCCGGGAGAGCTCGCCGCGCTCGCCGGTGCGCACAAGGCCCTCGAGCAGAGGCTGGCCCAGATCGACGCGCGGCTCGCCCGCGATCGCTCGCTCGTCGACGCCGCGCTCGGCGAGATCCGCGAGCAGTTGCGGGCCGCCGACGTCCAGGTCGATGCGCTCGCCCTCGCCCTCGATCGGCTCCGCCAGACGCATCCCGAGGTCGGCAGGCTCGCGGATTCGGTGGGCGCTCTCAAAGGCGAACTCGCCGCCTTGCGCACCGAGTTCGCCGGCTTGCGCGGGGAGTTCGCGCGGGCCGAGCGCGAAGGCGGGGCGCTGCGCGGCGAGATCGAGCGGGTGCGCGGGGAGCTCCGTCCCTTCGCCTCCGAGCTCGCCCAGCTGCGCGCCGCGCTCGCCGCCCTCGAAAGCGCGCTCGAGCAGTTGCGCGTCGGTCAGCTGGAGCTCGCCCGCGCCGACGAGACGCTTTCCGGCCGCATCGAAGGCGCGCGCGGCGAGATCGCCGGCCTGGGCGAGACCCTCGCGGGCCAAGCGCGATCCTTGCGCGAGCTGGCCGAACGCCTCGCGCTCCTCGAAAAGCCGGCGGATCCCCGCCCGCGCGCCCTCGTGCTCGCGATCGACGAGCTGGAACGGGCGCTCGCGGAAGGAAGCGGACTCGACCGGGCGCTGCGCATCCTGCGTCCGCTCGTCGAAGGCGAGCCGGTCGTCGCGCGTGCGGTCGCGTTGCTCGAACCGGCAGCGGCGGGCGTACCGACGCTGCAGCGGCTGCGCGAGCGGCTGGAACGCGCCGTCGTCGGCCCGCCGGCGCCCGAACGGCCGCTCGCTGCGCCGGGAAGCCTGGGCGAGCGGATCCTCGAAACGCTCGCCCCGGTGGTGACGATCAAACGCAGCGGCGGCGAGCCGCACGACGCGGCACTGGCGGCGGCGCGCCAGGCCCTCGCTCGCGCCGATCTCGCCCGCGCGGTGGAGGTCGTCGGCACGATCCCCGCGAGCGAGAGCGGCGAGCTCGCGGCCTGGCTCGCAGAAGCGCGCCTCAGGCTCGGCGCGGAGACGGCCCTCGACGCGCTGCGCAGGCTCCTGCGCGAGATCGTGGCCGCCGGCTGAGGAGATCGGCGATGATACGGGCGATCGTTTTCGTCCTCACCGCGAGCCTCGTCGCCTCGGGCGCGAGCTGGCTCGTCGACCTGCCCTTCGAGGTCGCCGTGTTCGGCCGGGGCTTCGAGCTGCGCACGAGCCTCGCAGTGGCGGTGGCCGCGATCCTCCTCCTCGCCCTTCTCTTGCTGCTCCTGTTCGAACTGTATCGCGCGCTCGCGACCGCTCCGCGACGGTTCGCGCGTTACCGCCAGCAGCGGCGCCTCGCGCGCGGATATCGGTCGCTCGGCGAGGGGCTTCTCGCCGCCGCTGCCGGCAACGCCGAGGAGGCCCGCGCGCTCGCCCGCGAGGCGCGGCGGACGCTCGGCGAGGCGCCGACGGTTTTGTTGCTGGAAGCCCAAGCGGCGCAACTCGCGGGCGACGAGCGCGCGGCCGCGCAGGGCTTCGAACGGCTGCTCGCCTTTCCGGAAAGCGAGCTCGTCGGGCTCAAGGGTCTGTTGAGCCAGGCGATGCGCAGCGGCGAGCACGAGCGGGCGCTCGAGCTCGCCCGACGCGCCTATCGCCGCGCTCCCGAGGCGTCCTGGGCGGCGAGCGCCCTTTTCGAGCTGCTCACGGGAGCGCGACGGTGGACCGAGGCCTTGGCGGTAGTCGACCGACTGGCACCGCTCGGCCTCGCGACCGTGGACGAGGGCGCGCGTTACCGCGGCATCCTCCATCATCTGCGGGCGCTCGATTTGGCCGCGGAAACGCGCTGGATGGATGCGCTCAAGGAAGAGCGCAAGGCGCTCCGGGCCGCGCCCGGTTTCGTTCCGGCGGCGATCACCGCGGCGCGCATCGCCCATCGTCTCGGTCGCGAGCGCGAGGCGCGGCGCGTCCTCGAGGAGGCCTGGGCGGTGGCACCGCACCCCGAACTCGCCCGGACTTACGCCGACCTCGTGCCTCAGGAACGCCCGGCGGACCGCCTCAAGCGCTTCGAGCGGCTGCGCGCGCGCAACCCCGAACATCTCGAGACGCGCCTGGCGCTGGCCGAGCTCGCGCTTTTGGCTGGGCGGTTGGATGCGGCGCGCACGCTCCTCCAGGCGGCCGCGCAAGGCGACGCCACGGCGCGCGCCTACCGGCTCATGGCCGAGCTCGAACGGGCGGCCGGGGCTTCGGCCTCGGTCGTCCAGAGCTGGCTCGCGAAGGCGGGCGAAGCGCCCCCCGATCCGGCCTGGGTGTGCGAGGATACGGGCGAGATCCTGCCCGAATGGCGGCCGTTCTCGACCTCCGGGCGCTTCGGTGCGGTGCTCTGGCGCGTTCCACCCAAGGTGAGCGCGCTCGCCCTCGCCCCGCGGCCGCCTTTCTTGTTGGTCGACAGCCGTCCGGAAGCCTCGGAGGCGAGCGCGCGGCCCGAGGCCGCCGAGGCCGCCGCCTGAACGGCCGGACCTCCCCGTTCAAGCGATTCGCAAGCGCTCGAGCGCGGCCCGGTCGAACTCGAGGCCGTGGCCCGGCCGCTCGGGTGCGATCGCGGCGCCGTCCCTGAGCTCGAGCGGGTGGCGCAAGAAGCGGTCCAACCCGAAGCCGTGGCACTCGAGCCAACTGGCGTTGGGGACCGCGGCCAAAAGATGCACGGTGAGATCGTGCGCACCGTGCGAGGTGACCGGCAAATTGAAGCTCTCGGCGAGCCGGCAGATCTTCATGAACACCGTGATCCCGCCGCAGTTCGTGACGTCGGGCTCGGGATAGCTCACCCCGCCCGCAGCGATGAGGTGGACGAACTCGTGCAGCGTGTGGAGGTTCTCCCCGGCGGCGATCGGCAATCCGCCCTCGCGCAAGATCCGCACGTGACCGTGGACGTCGTCGGGGATCGTCGGCTCCTCGAGCCACAGCGGCGCGAAAGGCGCCAGCGCACGCGCGGCGCGGATGGCCTCGTCCACCGTCCAGCGCATGTTGGCGTCGACCATGAGCGGGAAATCCGGTCCGAGCCGCTCGCGCATCGCCCGCACGCGCTCGACGTCTTCGGACAGACGCGGACGTCCGACCTTCATCTTGATGGCGCGGAAACCCTTGGCGAGGTTCTCCTCGGTCTGGCGGAGGAGCTCGTCGAGGGAGAGATCGAGATCGATCCCGCCGGCATAAGCCGGCACCGCCGGGTCGTGTCCTCCGAGAAGGCGCCACAGCGGGCGACCGAGGCGGCGCGCGAGGAGATCCCAGAGCGCGATATCGACCGCCGATACGGCGAGAGCGACGCTGCCGCCGCGCCCTCCGTAATGGAGCGTCCACCACATCTTGCGCCAGAGCGCTTCGATCCGCTCGGCGTCCTCGCCCGCGAGCACGGGAGCGAGATAGCGGCGGACGAGCTCGGCGACGGCCGCGCCCCCCGTCCCCACCGTATAGGTGTAGCCCGTCCCTTCCGCTCCGTCGCGATCGCGCAGCCAGACGACGACGAGCTCGAAGGCGCGCATCGTTCCGTGCGTGGCATCGGAGAGCGGCTTGGGCAGCGGGACGGCGTAACAAGCGACCTCGAGATCGGCGATGCGGCTCATTGCGTGCCTCCCCGGTGGCGATCGGGCCCACGATCGCGCGCGACAGGCTCGCGCCCGATACGCACCCGTCAACCGTTTCTTAGGAAAGCGGGGGCAGATTCGGGCGCGTGCTCGAGGATCTGGCACCCGAACCGTCTCCTTCCGGGCCCCCGGTCGAAGGGGGCGACCCTCTCGCGCTCGCGCGGGACGCCGAGGCGGCGCTCCTCGTCGACGGCCGGGGACGGGTGCGCGCCGCCAATCGTGCGGCCCGAGAACTCTTGGGTGCACGGCCGGGTGCCGCCTTGCGCCGGCTGTTGTGCGACGACGGGGCGGCGCGCCGTCTGCGCGCCGCGCGCCGCGCCAAAAGGGCCCTCGAAACGCGCGTGGCACCGGCGGGCGGGCCGCCGCTCGACGTCACCTACACGCCGCTCGAGGAAGGCGGCCTGCTCGTGCTGCGCCGCTGTGCGGGGCCGGAGCCCGAGGCTCGGGATCCGCTCGCCCGCTTCGGCCCGCTCCTCGAGCGCTTGCCGATCCCCTGGGCGCTGCTCGATGCGCGTTCGCGGGTGCGCGCCTGCAACGCGGCTATGGCCCGGCTCGCCGAGCGGAAGACGGAAGAGCTTCTGGGCGAGCCTCTGGCCCGGGCGCTGCGCGGCGTGGCGGTGAAGGAGTTCCTCGCTTTCGACCGGCGCGCGCTCGCCGGCGAGGAGCTGGGCTGCATCGGCCACGTTCAGGATCGCGGCGGGGCCGACAAGCGGGTCCTGCGCACCCACCGCATCCGCCTGCCCGGCCCCGAGCCGACCCTTCTCGTCCTGATCGAGGACGTCACGGAACGGTTCCGCTCGGCCGACGGCATCGCCGTGGACGGTGCCCTCGTCCAGACCATCCTCGATCACATGCCCGGGCTGATCTCGCTCAAGGACGCCGCCACCCGGCGCTTTCTCTTCGCCACCGGCACCGAGCGGGTGATCGGCGACCGGCCGGCGCACGTCTTGATCGGCCGTACCGCGGCCGAGCTGTACGAGCCCGAGCTCGCCGAGCGCATCGATCAGGCCGAAAGCGCGCTCCTCGCGCGGCCGGGAGAGCCCGTCGACCGACGCTTCCCGCGCGAGCTCGACGGCGAGCGGCGGTGGTTCTTCTCGCGCAAGATCGCCGTGCCCGACGCCGAGGGTCGCCCGCGGTACATCTTGACCTTCAATCTCGACATCACCCGCGAGGTGGCGATCGAGGAAGCCCTCGCGCGCGCCAATCGCTTCCTCGACGCGCTCTTCGACACCATGCCGGCGATGCTCGCGGTGCGCGAGCTCGCGAGCGGACGGCTCGTCCGCGTCAACCCCTCCTTCTGCCGCTTTTTGGATTTGCCCCCCGAATCGGTCCTCGGCCGTCCGATCGACGAGCTCGCCCTCGGCGACCCGGAAGCGCGTCGGCGGGACGAGGCGGCTCTCGTGCGCGGCGAGCGGACGGTCGCCGAGCGCATCGAGCCGGTGCCGGGGCCGGAGGGTCCGCGCTGGCTGCTGACCCTCGAGGTGGTGGTGCGCGACGAGGACGGGACGCCCACGCATCTCCTCTCCTTGCACCAGGACGTCACCGCCCGGCTGATGGCCGAGCAGCGCCTCGCGCAGAGCCGGGCTTTCCTCGAGGCCATCGTCGCTCATCTGCCCTGGGCGCTCACGGTGACCGACGCTCGAACGGGCGAGATCCTGATGTCCAACCCGGCCGCCGAAAGCGGCCTTCTCGCCCGATACGGCGCGCGCGGGGCGAGCGACGAGACGGCAGCGGCCCTGGTCGCGCTCGACGCGAAGCTGCGCGCGGCGCCGGGGCAATCGATCGATCAGGAGATCGCCGAGCCGAGCGCGGAAGGCCGTCGCTGGCATCGCGTGCGCAAGGTGGCGGTGCCGCACGGCGACGATCCGTGCCGCTGGGTGCTCACCTTGGCCGAGGACGTGACCGAGCGGCACCGGATGCTCGCTCGCTTGCAGCGCAGCGAGGCGATGCTGCGCCGGTCCCAGGCGATCGCCCGGCTGGGCTCCTGGCGCTGGACGCCGGGGTCGCGCGCGGTCGAGTGCTCGGACGAGCTCTGTCGCCTGCTCGGCCTCGAAGCCGGCCCCCGCGCGGTGTCTTTGCGCACGTTGTTGCGGCTCGTGCATCCCGAGGATCGTCGCCGCCTGCGCTCGCTCGCCGAGAGCGGACGCGACGGGCTGCGTCGGTCGCCTCTCGTCCTGCGCGCCCGCTGTCTCGACGGGCGTCCGAAATATCTGAGCCTGGAAGCCGAGCTCGTGACCGAGGGCGAGGGATTCGGGAGCTCGCTGCTCGGCACCGCCCAGGACGTGACCGATCGGGTGGAGGCCGAGCAGCACATGCGCCGTCTCGCGCTGCACGATTATCTCACCGGTCTCCCCAACCGGGTCCTCTTCGACGAGCGGCTCGCCGCCGCGGTCGCGGCCGCGGCCCGCGGCCGCGGCGCGCTCGCGCTCCATTGCATCGACCTCAACGACTTCAAGGGCATCAACGACACGCTCGGTCACGCGGCGGGCGATGCGCTCTTGCGCGAGGCCGCCCGCCGTCTGCAGTCCCTCGTCCGCTCGGGCGATCTCGTCGCCCGACTGGGCGGCGACGAGTTCGCCATCCTCCAACACGACGCCGCGACCCCGGCGGCGGCGGCCGAGCTCGCCAGCCGGGTCATCGCCGCGCTCGCGCGGCCGTTCAAAATCGACCGTCAAGAGGTGTTCTCCTCCGCCTCGATCGGCATCGCGCTCGCCACCGGTGGCGATCTCGAACCGGGGGATCTGTTGCGGCGCGCGGACATCGCGCTCTTCGCCGCGAAGGCGGCGGGGCGCGGCTCCTTCCGGTTCTTCTCGCCCGAGCTCAATGCCAGGTTGAGCGAGCGCAAGCGGATCGAGGCGCGGCTGCGCATCGCCCTCGAATCGCGGTCCTTCGAGCTCGCCTTCCAGCCGCAGGTCGCCTTGCGGACGGGCGCCCTGGTAGGTGTGGAGGCGCTCTTGCGTTGGCGCGATCCCGAGCTCGGGCTCGTGCCTCCCGACAAGTTCATCCCGGTCGCGGAAGACAGCTCTCAGATCCTGGCCCTGGGCGAGCTCGTCTTGAGCGAGGCCTGCGCGCGGGCGGCCCGCTGGCGGCGGGCGGGGCTGCCCCTCGGCCGCATCGCCGTCAATCTCTCCCCGGCCCAGTTCGCCTACCAGGATCTCGTCGATACGGTCGCGCGCGTGTTGCGCGAGACGGGGCTGCCGGCCTCCGCCCTCGAGCTCGAGATCACCGAAAGCACCTTGATGCGCGACCGCCACGGCGCGATCACCACGCTCGAGGCCTTGCACGCGCTCGGCGTGAGCGTCGCGCTCGACGATTTCGGAACCGGCTATTCTTCTTTGAGTTATCTCAAGCGCTTCCCGTTGGACAAGATCAAGATCGACCGATCCTTCGTGAGCGATCTTCCGGACGATCCGGACGACGTGGCGATCGCCCGGACCATCATCACGCTCGGCAAGACGCTCGGCCTCACGGTGCTGGCCGAAGGGGTCGAGACCCCGGCCCAACGCGACTTCCTCTTGCGCGAGGGTTGCGACGAGGCCCAGGGCTATCTGTTCGCGCGCCCGCTGACAGCCGAGCAGCTCGAAACCATGTTGAGGGAGCGGCGTCCGGCGGTCGAGGCCTGAGCTCCGGGTCGACCGGCGCATCGGAGGACGTGCGATGATCGGGCTCGTGTTGGCCCAGCTCTTTCTGGCGGGCCCTTGGCTCGCTCCCCCGGAAATTTCCCCTCCCGCCTTCGAGCGCGTCGCGGAAGCGGATTTCGCCCGAGCGCGCGAGGAGATGATCCGCCATCTCGCGCTCGAGGCCGCGGCGACGGCGCATCTGACGGGAGTGCGCGAACTCGACCCCCGCGTGCTCGAAGCCATGCGGGAAGTCCCGCGCGAGCGCTTCGTTCCCGCCGCGCTGCGGGCCCACGCCTACGGCCCCGGACCCTTGCCGATCCACCCCGCCCAGAACCTCACGGCTCCCTTCCTGACCGCCTTGATGCTCCACGCCGCCGAGATCCGTCCCGGTGCGCGGGTCTTCGAGACCGGGACGGATACCGGCTACCAGGCGGCGCTGCTCGCCCGCATGGGGGCCGAGGTGACGACCGTGGAGATCCTGCCCGAGCTCGCCGAGATCGCGCGCCGGCTGTTGAGCGAGCTCGCCCCCGGCCGCGTGGCCCTCAGGGTCGGCGACGGCTACGACGGCTGGCCCGAGCGGGCACCGTTCGATGCGATCATCGTCAAGGAAGCGGTGGACCATCTCCCACCGCCCCTTCTCGCCCAGCTCGCACCCGACGGGCGGCTCGTGCTGCCCCTGGGCCCGGCCGACGGGGTCCAGTATCTCACGGTCGTGCGCAAGACCCGAGACGGGCGCCTAGAGACCCGGCGCCTCTTGCCCGTCCGCTTCGCCCCCTTCCAGCGCGGCAGTCCCACCTGAACGCGCGCGACGGCGACGGTCCGTGCGCGAGCGCGGTGATCCGCTCCGCTGCCGGCTCCGTAAACGAGGATGGCGCAACCGCCCTGCGTCGGTTCGACGCCGCGCCCGTCGGCTCTTCCTCCCCCGGAGCCGGCGGGCGCCCGCGACGACGACGCTCCGAGCGGCGCGTCGTCTTCCGCGCGGCCCGCTCCGGCTTCTCGGCGACAGGACCTCTTCCGGCTATCCGGGACCGCGCCCTCGCCCGCGCGCGGTCGCGGCCGATCACGACAGCGCGAGCGGCAGCACGGGCGGCAGCTCGGCCCGCCGCGCCGCCACCTCTTCGGAAGTCGGTTGACCCGAGCGGGCTCCGAGCCGCTCGCAGACGATCCCCGCGGCGACCGCCGCGCGGGCCAGCGCTTCCGTCCAGGGAAGGCCGAGATCGAGACCCGCCGCCAGCACACCGGTGAAGGTGTCGCCGGCCCCCGTGGTGTCCACCGGCTCGACCGGGAGCGCGGGCACGTGCCAGGCGCCCTCGGGCCCCACGGCGAGCGCACCGTCGCGGCCGAGGGTGAGCACGCAGGTACGCGTGTGCGAGGCGAGCGCCCGCACCGCCGCCTCGGGCGGCAGATCGCGGTCGAGAAGGCGCGTCGCCTCGCCGTGGTTGACTACGAGCACGTCGACCTCGTCGAGAACGGCGAGCGCCCCGGCGACGGCCGGGGCGAAGTTGAGAATCGTGCGCGCCCCCAGAGCGCGCCCTCGCGCGAGCCCCGCGCGCGTCGTCGCGAGAGGGATCTCGTTCTGGCACAAGAGCGTGGTGCCTTTTCCGAGCCCCGCCCGATCGAGCTGATCGGCCGAGACGTCGAGGTTCGCGCCGCTCGCGACGAGGATCGCGTTCTCGCCGGTCTCGTCGACCGCGATCACCGCCGTGCCGCTCGGGCGCGGCGAGGTGGCGAGCAGGCTCGTGTCGACCCCCGCCTCCTCGAGCCCGCGCCGCAGGACGGGGCCCCAGGCGTCCTCGCCCACGCATCCCACGAAGCGCACCACGGCGCCCGCGCGGGCGGCCGCACAGGCCTGGTTCGCGCCCTTGCCGCCGTGGTGGAACGCGAAACTCGCGCACGACACCGTCTCGCCCGGCCGCGGCAGGCTTTCGACGCGGAACACGAGATCGGCGTTGATCGAGCCCAGGACCACGAGCACGACCGTCCTCCCCGAACGGCCGTGCTCTTGGCCGAACCGCGCCGGGCTGTCCAGGGGTCGGGGCGCGGGCCCCGACGTCTCAGCGCTTGGAGAACTGGAAGCTGCGCCGGGCCTTGCGCCGGCCGTACTTCTTGCGCTCGACCACCCGGTCGTCGCGGGTCAGGAAGCCGCCGGCCTTGAGGATCGGGCGCACGCTCGGATCGTAGTTCACGAGCGCCCGGCTGATGCCGTGGCGGACCGCGCCGGCCTGACCCGACAACCCGCCCCCGCTGACCGTGCACAACACGTCGTACTGGCCGCGTCGGTTGAGCACGTCGAAGGGCTGGTTGATGATCATCTGCAGGGTCGGGCGCGCGAAATAGCTCGCCATGTCCTTGCCGTTGACGACGAAGCGCCCGCTTCCGGGCTTGAGCCACACGCGCGCCACCGCGTTCTTGCGCCGCCCCGTGGCGTAGGCGCGCCCGAGAGCGTCGAGCTTGGGCTCGGCCGGGGCTTCCACGGGCGCGGGCGGGGCCGGTCGCAGCTTCGCGAGATCGGCCAAGGAGCGCACCGTCTCAGCCATGTGCGATCTCCTTGATGCTGTTCTTGCGGTTCATCGCGCCGACGTCGAGGGGAATCGGCTTCTGGGCCGCGTGCGGATGCTCGGGTCCCTTGTACACGTGGAGCTTCTTGAGGACCTTGCGCTGCAGCGGTCCGCGGCTGATCATTCGGCTCACCGCCATCTCGATCACCCGCTCCGGAAAACGTCCCTCGAGGAGCTTGCCCGCGGTCACCTGCTTGATCCCGCCGGGATAGCCGGTGTGGCGGTAATAGACCTTCTGCTCGCGCTTGCGGCCGGTGAGCGCCACCTTCTCGGCGTTGATCACCACCACGTGGTCGCCGCAATCCAGATGCGGCGTCCAGATCGGCTTGTGTTTGCCGCGCAGTCGGTCGGCGATGATCGCGGCGAGACGGCCGAGCACCAACCCGTCGGCGTCGATCAACCACCAGCGGCGCTCGATCTCCGAGGGCCGCGCCGAATAGGTTCGCATCGGTTCGCATCCATGGCGGGTGCCGCCGGCCGCAGGGCCGCGAGCGGCAACGACAGCTCTTTTGCGGGAGCGCGCCGCCCCCGCGCGGACCGCCTAGCTAGGATCCGCCCCCGTCTTTGTCAACCGCTCCGCGCCCGCCTCCGGCTTCGAGCGGGATGGCGTAGGTGCCCACGGCATGGGCGACCGGCTCCGGCCGCCCGGCGGCGCGGATCACCACCTCGCCCACCGCCAACCGCGTGCCGAGCCGTAAGATCCGACCTTCGGCCGCGAGATCGCCGGGGCGCGGCCGGCTCAGGAAATGCATCGTCAGATCGGTGGTCACCGCGAGCTCGACCCGCCCGATCAGGGACAGGACCACCCCGTAGAGCGTGATGTCCGCGAGCGCGAACATGGCCGGACCGCAGATCGTTCCTCCGGGCCGCACGAGCATCTCCTGCCAGGGCAGCTCGACCTCGACCCGACCGGGCTCGAACCGACGGACCCGACAGCCGAGCTGACCGACGTAGGGTACGCCGCGGGTCGCGAGCTCCTCGAACTCTTCCGCCGTCATCCGGCCCGCCATCGGCTCCTCCGCTCGCGGGACGCCTCCCGTGCGCGTGCGCGTTGACGGAATCTTAAGGGCTGCGGGGGCAGGATCGGGTGCGGCTCGCGGCCCATTCCCTCGTGCATCGGGAGCGTCGCCATGCAGGTCCTGGCCATCTGCTCGCAGAAGGGCGGCTCCGGCAAGACCACTTTGTGCGGCCATCTCGCCGTGCAGGCGCACCGCATCGGCGACGGCCCGGTGGTGCTCCTCGATTGCGACCCGCAGGGCTCGCTCGCCGCATGGTGGAACGCGCGTGCCCTGCCCGGACCCGAATTCGCCCGCACCACCCTCGCTTCGCTCGACGACGACGTCGCTCGCTTGCGCGCCCGCGGCTTCCGTTACCTCTTCGTCGACACCCCGCCCGCGGCGAGCGCGGCGATCGCGCGCGTGATGCGGCTTTCCGACCTGATCCTCGTGCCGACCCGTCCCTCCCCGCACGATCTGCGGGCGGTGGGGGCGACGCTCGATCTCGCCGAGCGCGCGCAGAGGCCGCTCGTCTTCGTGGTCAACGGCGCCACCGCGCGTTCGCGCCTGACCTCCGATGCCGCCGTCGCGCTCTCCCAGCACGGTACCGTGGCACCCGTGCTCGTGAGCCAGAAGGTCGTCATGGCGAGCTCGATGATCGACGGGCGCACGGTCATGGAGACCCACCCCGAGAGCCCCTCGGCGCGCGAGATCGAGGCCTTGTGGCTGTACTTGCGCGAGCGTCTCGCCCGTCTGGCCAACCGCGAGGCCTTCTTGCGCCGCCGCATCCCCGTGGGCGGGTTCGGCCGTCGCCGGATCGAGGGCGAAGCGGCCGAAAGCGCCGACGAGCTCGGAGAGGTGACATGAGAACGGCGCGGCTGACGGCCGATCTCCTCGTCCGCCGCGGCGAGGCGCGGGCGATCGCCGACACCTACGGCTCCGCCCTCCTCGATCCCGCACCGGCTCTCGCCGCCACCGCGCCGCCGAAGCGGCCGAAGCCGCGGGCGCGGCCCGAACCCGATGGGCCGCGGCGGGTCGCCTGCCGGCTCGAGCCCGAGGAGCACCGACGGCTCCGGATCGCCGCCGCGCGCCTCGGGCGGCCGGCGAGCGCGCTGTTGCGCGAGGCCCTCGCGCGCTTTCTGGGCGATCTCGCCCAGGGCTGCGCCTGCCTCGCCGAGGCCGGAACCGATCGCGAGGACCCTCGCCCCGCCCCCTGTTGCCGCGAGGAGCGCTGAACCCTTCGCAGCCGGCCCCCGCGCGCGCTATAGCTCCGCCCGCGGGTGGGAAAGGAGAGAGGCCATGGCGGAGACAACGGGCGAGCCCGAGCTCTTGCGCAGCGACACCGACGGGATCGCGCGCCTCGCCCTCAACCGGCCGGCCGCGCGCAACGCGCTTTCTCTCGCCCTCATGCGCGCCCTGCAGGCGGAGCTCGATCGCATCCGCGAGGACCCGGCCGTGCGCGTGGTCGTCCTCGAAGGCCGCGGCCCCGCCTTTTGCGCCGGCCACGACCTCAAGGAGCTCCGGGGGCGCAACGACCGCGCCTTCTTCGAGGAGGTCTTCGCCGTCTGCTCGCGCCTCATGCAGAGCATCGTGCGGTTGCCACAACCGGTGATCGCACGCGTGCACGGGATCGCCACCGCCGCCGGCTGCCAGCTCGTCGCGAGCTGCGATCTCGCCGTGGCCTCGGAGAACGCCCGCTTCGCCACCCCGGGCGTGAACATCGGCCTGTTCTGCTCCACGCCCATGGTCGCGCTCGCGCGCAACGTCGGCCGCAAGCAAGCGATGGAGATGCTGCTCCTGGGCGAGGCGATCGACGCCCGCACCGCGCTGCGCTTCGGCCTCGTCAACCGCGTGGTCCCGGAAGCCGAGCTCGACGCCGAGGTCGCGCGCATGGCCGCGACCATCGCCTCCAAATCGCCGCTCACGCTCAAGATCGGCAAGGAGGCGTTCTACCGCCAGATCGAGATGCCCCTGGCCGAGGCCTACGATTACGCCTCTCGCGTCATGACCGAGAACATGCTCGCCCGCGACGCGGCGGAGGGCATCGACGCCTTCTTGGAAAAGCGCGCCCCGGTCTGGTGCGGGGCCTGAACCGGCCCGCCCCTTCGCGCGTTCTTGACCGCGGCCGGCCTTCGATCCCTACTGTAGATCATCGGGCGCGCTGGGCGCCCGGGGAGGATCCTCATGCACCGCCTCGAAGAAGCCGCCGGCCGCTTCGAGCCTGCCGGAGCCCGCGGCTCCGAGCCGTCTCCTCCGCGCCGGCTCGTTTCCGCTCTCGCGCGCGCCTCGGCCGCGCTCGGCCCGCTTCTCGATCGGCTCCGCAACTTCTTCGTCAGCGCCGCTTTGATCGCCATCCTCGTCGTCGTGGGCTGGACGATCGTGACCGAGGCGCGGCGCGAGGCGATCGTCGTCGAACGCATCGAAGTGCCCAGGCTCCTCGAAGAGCAGGGCTTGCGGGGCGAGGTCCTGGCCAGTCGGCTCTTGGACGCCGTCGCCGCGACGAGCGCCGCGGCCTTCTGGCGCGGCGAGCGACCGAGCGTGGCCGCGGGCTGGAAAGCGGGGGACTT
>JANXAZ010000017.1 GCA_025062095.1 Geminicoccaceae bacterium | reverse complement strand
GAGCGCGCTCGCGGAGCGCTGGCGGAGGGAGCGGGATTCGAACCCGCGAGGAGTTGCCCCCTACACGCTCTCCAGGCGTGCGCCTTCGACCACTCGGCCATCCCTCCGGTCGCCGCTGGAGATAGCGATCGCCTCCGCGCCCCGCAATCCGCCCCCTCGCCCGCGCGCCGCTCCGCGGCTCGCGAACGCCCCCGGGCCGGGCCCGCCGCCCTCAGTCGGTGGGCGGGCGCACCCCGATCTCGGGCGTGACGTCGATCGCCCGCGCGTAGCCGATGATCTTCACCTCCGCCACGCAGTCCTTCATGCAGGGCTCGCCCGCGGGCACGTCCGGACGCGGATCGGGGACGAAGCCGTCGGCGTTCGGCATCCGGATCTTCGGCAGGGTCTCGGCGTTGACCTCGAAGTCCTCCGGGATGATCCCGTCGGACGCGAGGAGGAAGGCGGTGATCGCGTAGACCTCGTCGTCGGTGAGCGACTGCGCGTCGCCGAAGGGCATCGCCCGCTTGATGTAGTCGAAGATCGTGGTCGCGTAGGGCCAATAGCTCGTGACGGTCTTGATCGGCTCGTCCCAGGTCAGCGAGTTCTGGCCGCCGACGAGCGGCGGCCAGCGACCCACCGCCTCGCCGAACTCGCCGTGGCAGGAGGCGCAGCGCGCGAGATAGACCTCTTCGCCTTCTTTCGCCGTGCCGCGCCCGGGCGGGAGCCCCACCCCGTCCGGGCGCACGTCGATGTCCCAGCGCGCGATCTCCTCGGGTGTGGGCACCCGACCGATCGGCCGCTCGCCCGCGAGCGCGGGCGCGACGACGACCGCGGCGAGCGAAAGCGCGAAGACGAGATCACGCGACCTGGACATTCTCGACCTCGCCGGTGGAATTGACGAGCCAGGTGACGATGGCGTTGTTGTGGTAGATCGGATTGCGCCCGCGCGCGTTGCGGAGCTGGGTGATCGTCGGCTGCACGTAGCCGGTCTCGTCGATCGCGCGCGAAGCCATGATCAACGTCGAGCCGTCCCAGCGCCAGGGATAATAGAAGCGGGTGAGCGCCTTGGGCAGGATCGGCTCCTGCAGGGCCGCCGTCACCCAGTTCTTGCCCCCGTCGAAGGTGAGATCGACGCGCACGATCCGTCCCCGTCCCGACCAGGCGAGGCCGCGGACGACGTACTCGCCCGGGCCGTCGATCTTGTGCTCGGGGGCGGGCCAGGTGATCACCGAATTCGCCTCCTGCACCCAGGTGAACTTGTAGGCTTTGCCGCTGGGCAGGAGGTCGGTGTATTTCGAGGTCTCCCAGCGCGTGTACCAGGGCGCATCGCCGATCTCGAGGCGCCGCAGCCATTTCACGCTCATGTTCGCCTCCCAGCCCGGGAGGATGAGGCGCAAGGGATAGCCCTGCCCCGGCCGGAGCGCCTCGCCGTTCTGAGCATAGGCCAAGAAGGCGTCGTCGAGCGCCTTTTCGATCGGGAAGGAGCGCGTGAGG
This sequence comes from Geminicoccaceae bacterium, assembly GCA_025062095.1. Lineage (GTDB taxonomy): Bacteria > Pseudomonadota > Alphaproteobacteria > Geminicoccales > Geminicoccaceae > JANXAZ01. The sequence continues at coordinate 64,734 of JANXAZ010000017.1, read as the reverse complement.
GCCGAGGCGTCCGCGCCTTCGGCGAGGACCCATTTCGCGTTCGGCTTGAGGCCGACGCGGTCGAGGATGGTCTTCAGCCGCACCCCGGTCCACTGCGCGCAGCCGATCATCCCGCGCACGAACTGGCAGCTGTTGAGCTGCGCGCCGCGCCATTCCATGCCGCCGTTGGCGGCGCATTCGAGGAACCAGATGCGGTCCTCGCAGGGCAGGCGCTTGATGTCCTCCATCGTGAAGACCATCGGCTTCTCGACCAGACCGTGGACCAGGAGCCGATGTCGGGAGGGATCGATCTCCGCCCGACCGCTGTGATGGCGCTCGAAGAACACCCCGTTGGGGGTGATGATCCCGTTGAGCCAGGGCAGCGGCGTGAAGTTGACCGAGGATTCGGTCGAGGCGGTGAGCCATTCGACGTTGCGGCGGATGACGTGGGCCTCGTATTTCGAAGGCTTGCCGTAGGGCTCGTCGTCCACCCCGGGCCCCAGATAGCGCGACCAGTCGGGGAGCTCCTCAGGGATCCTGGCCTCTTCCGATCCCGCTTCCGCCGTCCGCGCCGCGAGCCCCGCCCCGAGCGCGGCCCCGACGCCGAGCAGAGCCCGCCGGTCGAGAGCCGCGGGCGCTCGCGGCTCCCTCTTCGTCCCCTTCATCGCTTCCTCCTCCTTCGGTCGCGCGCCCGCTTCAGCCGAGCGCGTCGTACATGATCCCTCGGTACCAGTCGTAGGCGTAGGCCGCCTCGAGGTCGCGGTCCTTGGCCGGCGCCTTGAGCCTGCTCACCCCGCCCGCGATCTCTTTGATGCCCTCGGGGGTCGCCGCGTACATGGCGGTCACCGAGAAGCCGTAGCCCGGCGCCACGATCGAATAGCAGGTGTTGGCATACGACGGCTCGGGCGGCTCCTGGCCGCGCAAGGAGGCGACGAGCGCCGCCGCGGCGTTGCGCGCCTGGCTGTTCGCCGAAGTGCCGGATTTCGGCATCGCACCGGCGATGGAGGCGTCGCCCACGACGTAGATGCCCTTGACCTTGGTCGATTCCATCGTCTTGGGGTCGATCGGGCACCACCCCTTCTCGTCCGTCACCCCGGCGAGCTGCGCGATCTTGCCGGCGCGCTGCGGCGGGATGAAGTTGATGACGTCGCCCTTCTCCTCGCCGAATTCGGCCTCCACCGTCATCGCTTTGGGATCGACGCGGGTGACCTTGCCGCCCTGCTTGCCGCTGATCCACTGGATCATGCCGGGATAGAGGTTCTCGTACGATTCGAAGAAGAGCGCCTGCTTGGAAAACGTGTCCTTGGGATCGAAGATGAGGATCTTCGACTTCGGCTTGTGGTTCTTGAGATACCAGGCGATCATCCCCGCCCGCTCGTAGGGCCCCGGCGGGCAGCGGAAGGGATTGGCGGGAGCGACGATGATGACCGTACCGCCGTCGCGCATGGCCTCGAGCTGCTTGCGCAACAGGAGCGTCTGCGGCCCCGCCTTCCAGGCGTGCGGCATGATCTCCGCCGCCGCTTCGCTGTAACCCGGGACCGCGTCCCAGACGAAATCGATGCCCGGGGCGAGCACGAGGCGGTCGTACGCGAGGCTCGCACCGCCCTTGAGCGTCACCTTCTTGGCGTTCGCGTCCACGCCCACCGCCTCGTCGTGGACGACCTTGATCCCGCGCTTGGCGATCTTGTCGTAGCCGTGGGTGATCGTCTGCATCTTCTCGATGCCGCCGATCACGTAATTCGAGAAGGGGCAGGTGACGAACTGCCGGTCGCGCTCGACGAGCGTGACCTCCGCCTCGGGCATCAACCTCTTGACGTATTTGGCCGCGGTGCCGCCGCCGAAGCCGCCGCCCACCACCACCACGCGCGGCGCGGCACCGCGCGCGATCCGCGGCAGACCGACGAGCGCGGAGGCGGCGATGCCGCCGGCGACGAAGCTGCGACGCGAAGTCCGCATGATCCCCTCCCCCCTCACTGGTTCGCGAAATAGGCGGCGAGCGCCTGGATCTGCTCGTCGGTCAGCGCCTTGGCGATGCGATCCATGATCGTCGCCTCTTTCTGCCCGGCGCGGAAGCCGGTGAGCATCTCGACCATCTTGCGGGCCGGGTAATTCGCGATCTTGGGGATCTCGAGCTGTCCCGCCTCTTTGGGACCGTGGCAGACCACGCAGTTGCGCGCGATGGTTTCCGCCGTGGGCGCCGCGAGCGCGCTACCGGCCGCCAGCGTCGCCATCAGAGCCAACGGGATCGTCACACCTTTCACGTTCTCGGCCTCCCTCGGGTCGGGCACGGCTGTGCTCCCGGCCGCAACCGGCCCGCACATGCAGAAACCCTGATATGCGCCTCCGGCCAATCCCCCTCGCGCCGCGGCGGAACGTCGCGCACACCGCCCCCGCTCAGCTCGCGCGCCGCAGATAGGCCTCGAAGCTCTCCCGACGATACGCCTCTTCCGCCACGTAGCGGAAGAGGGCGAGAAACGGGCCCGGGGGCAGATAGCCCGGCATCTTGGCCACCGCCGCCTCGTGCGCCGGCCGCCCGCCGACCTCTTCCGGCCGGGCGGGAAGGAAGATCGCCACCGGGGTCATCTGACCGGCGATCCGCCGCGCGAAGACCTTCTCTTCGTATTTGGCGCCGTCGAGATCGGTGATCTCGCGCGAGCCGTGGAGATCGAGCTGCACGATCTCGAAGCGCTCGCGGATGTAGGCGGTGACGGCCGGGTCGGCGAAATTGACGAGGTGGAGGTCGCGGCAGAACGGGCAACCCTTCTGCTCGACGAGGATCGCGAGCCGCTTGCCGGCGGCGGCCGCGCCCTCGAGATCCTCGCGCAGATCGAGGAAAGACTGCAGGAACCAGGACTGGGTCAGGAGGCCTCCCGCCTCCACCGTCGCCGCCCGGAGCGTCCCCGGGCTCGCCGCGGCGGCGAGCCCGGTGACGAGAAACGATCGACGCGTGCCGATCGCGACCATCGCTCAATCCTCCCCTGACCCGGCCGCCCGCGGCGCCGGCAGCCGTTCGAGCAGAGCGTTCAACAGCCCCCAGAAGAAATCCGCTCCCGGGTAGCCCTGGATCCGGCCCACCTCGCGCCCGCCTTCGACGAGGACGAACGTCGGTGTGTAGCGGATCGGACCGGCGAGCACGATCCCCTCGGGCGGATCCGGGGTGTGCTCGATACGGCGCAGAGGCGCCCGGCGCCCTTCCGCGGTGGCGGCGTACACGGGCCCGATCTCGGCGTCGAAGCGGGCGCACCACGGACAGCCGCGGGCTTCGAACAGGACGAGTTCGGCGGCGTCCGCGCCGCGAGCGGCGAGCGCGAGCGCGACGAGCGCGGCGGCGAGCCCCCACGATCCGCTCATGACGCGCTTCATCCCTTCTCCCGGGCGAGCGACAGCCCGTCGCAACCCCTCGCCTCTTGCCAACTATATTATCGACAGCTTATAAATCCCGCAAGCTCCGCGCGGCGAACCGGTGGACAACGCCGGCGCGGGGTCTAGAGTGGCGCGACGAGCGGAACAAGGCGCACCCGCGCCTCGGGGAGGTCGAGCGGAGCGGCTCGTGCGGCCCGCGCGCGGGAGCCTCGTCGGCGAGCCGGAGTCTTGTGGGCGATCGAGACGGGAGAGGGAGATGATGCGGTCCAGCGCGGCGAGCCGCCGCACGGTGATGAAAGGCATGGGCGCGGGGGCGCTCGCCCTCGGCGGATTGGGCTTCGGGATCGGCTCCGCGCGGGCCGATCTGGCCAAGGCCGAAAAGCTCCTCAAAGAGCTCATCGGCTCCAAGACCCCGCAGGAAGGCAAGGTGCGGCTCGAGATGCCGCAGATCGCCGAGAACGGCCAGACCGTGCCCTTGACCGCGGCCGTCGACAGCCCGATGACTCCCGACAATTATTGCAAGGTCATCCACATCATCGCCGAAGGTAATCCCGAGGCAGGTGTGTGCAGCTTCAAGTTCACGCCCCTGAGCGGGCGCGCCGAATTCTCCACCCGGATGCGGCTCGCCCAGACTCAGAACGTCTGGGCGGTGGCGGAGATGTCGGACGGCTCGGTGTGGATGACGAAGACCGAGGTCAAGGTGACCATCGGCGGTTGCGGCGGCTGAGCGAGGAGGGAGGATCAGGACAATGACCGACGTCAAGCCGCGCATCAAGGTTCCGAAGACCGCCAAGAAGGGCGAGATCGTCGAGATCAAGACGCTCGTCAGCCACGTGATGGAGACCGGCCAGCGCAAGGACGCGCAGGGCAATCCCATCCCGCGCCGGATCATCAACCGTTTCACCTGCACCTACAACGGCAAGCCGGTCTGCGACATGGTGTTGCACCCGGCGATCTCGGCCAATCCCTACATCTCCTTTTTCGTCAAGGTCGAAGAGAGCGGTACGCTCCAGATGAGCTGGTTCGACGACGACGGCAGCGTCTACAAGGCCGAGAGCAAGATCGAGGTCACCGGCTGATCGTTTCTCGACCGGCACGTTCCGCGCGGGCCGCATCGCTTCTGCGGCCCGCATCGTTCTCGTTCGGGGAGGATCGCTCGTGGTCAGCCGTCGCGACTTCGTCGCCCTCGCCGCCGCGGCGGCGGCGATCGTGGGACCCGGCCGCGCGGCCCGGCTCGCCGCCCGGGACCGTCTCACCGAAGCCGAACTTCTCGCCTTCAGGCCGGTCGGCAACGTCACGATCCTGCACCTGACCGACCTGCACGCCCAGCTCCTGCCGCTGTGGTTCCGCGAGCCCTCGACGAACATCGGGGTCGGCGAGGTGCGCGGCCTGCCGCCCCATCTCACGGGCGAAGCCTTCCTCGCCCGTTTCCGCCTCGCGCGCGGCACGCCCGAGGCCTACGCCTTCACCGACCAGGACTTCGTCGAGCTCGCGCGGCGCTACGGTCGGGTCGGCGGCCTCGACCGCATCGCCACGCTCGTCAAGGCGATCCGCGCCGAGCGGCCGGGGCGCACGCTGCTCTTGGACGGCGGCGACGCCATGCAGGGCTCCTGGGTCACCCTCAAGACCAAAGGCGCGGACATCGTCGCCGCGTACCGCGCGCTCGGTGTCGATGCCATGACCGCGCACTGGGAGTTCACCTTCGGTGCCGAGCGCGTGAAAGAAATCATCGACGAGCTCGGATTTCCCTTCCTCGCCGGCAACGTGCTCGACACCGAATGGCAGGAACCGGTCTTCGAATCGACCGCCTTCTTCGAGCGCGGCGGGGTCAAGATCGCGGTCATCGGCCAGGCCTTCCCCTACACCCCGGTCTCCAACCCGCGCTGGATGATCCCGCAGTGGTCCTTCGGGATCCGCGAGGAACGGGTCGCCGAGCTCGTGGAGAACGCGCGCGCGCAAGGGGCCGAGCTCGTCGTGCTGTTGAGCCACAACGGTTTCGACGTCGACCGCAAGCTCGTCTCGCGCGTCCCCGGCATCGACGTCGTCTTGACCGGGCATACGCACGACGCCCTGCCGGAAGCCCTCGTCGTGGGCAAGACGATCGTGGTCGGCACCGGCTCGCACGGCAAATTCTTGGCTCGGCTCGATCTCGATGTGCGCGACGGCGCCGTGAAGGACTGGTCCTTCCGGCTCGTCCCCGTCTTCGCCGACGCCATCCGCCCGGATCCGGAGATGGCCGAACTCGTCGCCCGCCTGCGCGCCCCCTTCGCCGCCGAGCTCGAGCGGGTGCTGGGCCGCACCAAGAGCCTGTTGTACCGGCGCGGCAATTTCCAGGGCAGCTGGGACGACCTCATCTGCGCCGCGCTTCTCGAAGAGCGCGACGCCGAGATCGCGCTCTCGCCCGGCTTCCGCTGGGGGCCGACGCTGTTGCCCGACGAGCCGATCCGCATGGAGGACGTCTGGGCCCAGACGGCGATCACCTACCCCCAGGTCTATCGGATCGAGATGACCGGCGCGCAGATCAAAGAGGTGCTCGAAGACGTCGCCGACAACATTTTCAACCCCGATCCCTATTATCAGGGCGGGGGCGACATGGTGCGCGTGGGCGGGCTCGGTTTCGCGATCGACGTCGAGCAGCCGATCGGCAAGCGGATTTCCGACATGACCTCGCTCGCGACGGGAGAGCCCATCGATCCCGCCCGCCGCTACGTCGTCGCCGGCTGGGCCTCGGTGAACGAGGGGGTCGAGGGACCGCCCGTGTGGGAGCTCGTCGCCCGGTACATCGCGCGGCACCAGCTGATCGAAGCGCCCCGCGCCGGTCGCGTGATCGTCAAGAGCGCCTGAGCCGACCCCGGGATGCTCGAGGTCGGCTTCCTCGCCGCCTTCGGCGCCGGGGTGCTCTCCTTCCTGAGCCCCTGCGTGCTGCCCCTCGTCCCGCCGTATCTCTGTTTCCTCGGCGGGCTGTCGATGGAGCAGCTGCAGGGTGCGGTCGAGGGCGAGGAGCGGGCGGCGCTGCGGCGACGCACTCTGCTCGCCGCCCTCGCCTTCGTGCTCGGCTTCGGCACCGTCTTCGTGGGCTTCGGGGCGACGGCGAGCGCGATCGGCCGGCTCCTCGCCGAATGGAGCCTCGTCCTCGGACGGCTCGCGGGCATCGTCATCCTCGTGCTCGGGCTGCATTTCTTGGGCGTGTTCCGGCTCGCCTTCTTGAACCGCGACATCCGCTTCCACCCCGAAAAGCCGGCGGGGCTGCTCGGAGCCTATGTCGTCGGGCTCGCCTTCGCCTTCGGCTGGACGCCTTGCGTGGGTCCGGTCTTGGCCGGGATCCTGTTCTTGGCCGGGGCGGAAGAGACGGTGCTGCGGGGAGCGTTGCTCCTCGCCGCTTACGCCGCGGGCCTCGGCCTGCCGTTTCTCCTCGCCGCGCTTCTCCTCGACCGCGCGGTCGCGGCCCTGCGCCGTCTGCGCGCCTGGATCCCGGTGTTCGAACGCACGACCGGGGCGCTTCTCGTGTGCACCGGCCTGCTCTTCCTCACCGGTCGGCTCAACGAGATCTCCTATTGGCTTCTCGAGACCTTTCCGGTTCTCGGCCGGATCGGCTGAGATCGGCCACGAAAGCCTGATACGAGCCTTTCCAACCCTGCGCCCGGGCGCGGGCGAAGGCGGCGTTCAAGGCGATCCGACGCGCGAAGGATTCCCGCACTTTCGCGGCGAGCGCGGGAGCGAGCGCGAGGCTTCCTTCGTCGAGCATCGCGAGCACGCGCCGATAGCCGGCGTCCGCCCGCTCGGCGGCGTCGGCGGCGTTGCACTCCGAATCCGGCCGCTGGCGGTATTCGCGGAGCACGCGACGGACCACCGGAAAGCCGCCCAGCCGATCGAGGAGCGAGAGGTTGAAGACGACGTCGTCGCAGATCGGCACCTCGACCCAGCGCAGACCCAGGCCGCGATCGACCACCGGCAGGACCGGCACGGGATCCTCGAGGAGCAGCTCGGCGTCGAGCTCGAGCGCATCCTCTCCGGGGGCGAGCCAGGTCCGCAGGAGCCTTCCGTCGGCCTCCTCGACGATCGCCACGTTGTCGGCCGCGGCACCGCGCGCGAGCGCCAGCGGCGCGAGGACGGCGAGCCGCTCGGGGGCGAAGAGGTCGTCGGCGTCGAGCGGAGCGACGAGCCGGCCGCGGGCGGCATCGAGGGCGCAATTGCGCGCGCGCGCCACCCCGCCGCGCACCGTTCCGGTGCTCACGAAGCGGATGCGCGGATCGAGGAGCCCGGCCGCATCCAGGAGCTCGGGATAGCCGGGATCGCCGTCGTCGACCGCGACGATCGCCTCCCAGTCCGGGAGCGTCTGGGCGCGGAGCGAGGCGATGGCGCGCGCGAGCGTGGCGCGGCCGCGGTAGACGGGGACGAGAACCGAGACGAGCGGTGCCGCGGGCACCGGTTCACCCGAGCTTGAGGGCGGCGAGGAAGGCTTCCTGGGGGATCTCCACCTGACCGATCTGGCGCATGCGCTTCTTGCCTTCCTTCTGCTTTTCCAAGAGTTTGCGCTTGCGCGTGACGTCGCCGCCGTAACATTTGGCGAGAACGTCTTTGCGGTAGGGCTTGATCGTTTCGCGGGCGATGATCCGCCCGCCGATCGCTGCCTGGATCGCCACCGCGAAGAGCTGGCGCGGGATGAGCTCCTTGAGCTTCTCGCACACCGCGCGGCCGCGCGGCTCGGCCTGGCTGCGGTGCACGATCATGGACAGCGAATCCACCCGCTCGCCGTTGACGAGGATGTCGACCTTGACGAGATCCGACTCCTCGTAGCCGTCGAGCTGATAATCGAAGCTCGCGTAACCGCGCGTGCACGACTTGAGTCTGTCGTAGAAATCGTAGACGACCTCGTTGAGCGGCAGGCGATAGATCACCATCGCCCGGTTACCGACGTAGGTGAGCTCCTGTTGGACGCCGCGTTTTTCCTGGCAGAGCTCGAGAACCTTGCCCAAGAATTCGTCGGGGACCAGGATGGTGGCCTTGATCCACGGCTCCTCGATCTTCGCGATCCGCGTGGGATCGGGATAATCGGCGGGGCTGTGGAGTTCGCGCACCTTGCCGTCGGTGGTGTGCAGCCGATAGACGACGGATGGTGCCGTGATCACGAGATCGAGGCCGAACTCGCGCTCGAGGCGCTCCTGGACGATCTCGAGGTGCAGAAGCCCGAGAAAGCCGCACCGGAAGCCGAGGCCGAGGGCACCGCTGCTCTCGGGTTCGAACACGAAGCTCGAATCGTTCAGCCGCAGCTTGGCCAATCCATCGCGCAAATTGTCGTAATCCGCGGCATCGGTCGGATACATGCCGCAGAAAACCACGGGTTGGCTCGGCCGGAAGCCGGGCAGAGGCGCAGCCGCGGGGCGTTTTTCGTCGGTGATCGTATCGCCCACGCGCGCATCGGCGATCTCCTTGATGCCGGCGGTGATGTAGCCGACCTCGCCCGGGCCCAGGACGTCGACCTCGGCGCGTTTGGGCGTGAACACGCCGATGCGGTCGATCGTGTGCACCGCACCCGTGCCCATGAAGCGGATCTTGAGGCCGCGGCGGAGCTCGCCGTTCTTCACGCGCACCAAGGTGACGACCCCGAGATACGAGTCGTACCAGGAATCCACGACGAGAGCCTGAAGCGGGGCTTCGCGTTCGCCCGTGGGCGGCGGCAGGCGGTGGACGATGGCCTCGAGGAGCTCGTCCACCCCCTGGCCGGTCTTGGCCGAGATCAGAAGGGCGTCGTGCGCGTCGAGCCCGATGATGTCCTCGATCTGCTCTTTGACCTTCTCGGGCTCGGCCGCCGGCAGGTCGATCTTGTTGAGGACGGGGATGATCTCGAGATCGGCGTCGATCGCTTGATAGGCGTTCGCGAGGGTCTGCGCTTCTACGCCCTGGGTCGCATCGACGAGGAGAATCGCCCCCTCGCAGGCGCGCAAGGAGCGACTGACCTCGTACGAGAAGTCGACATGGCCGGGCGTGTCGATGAGGTTGAAGACGTAGTCCTCGCCGTTCCTCGCCCGGTAGCGCAGGCGCACGGTCTGCGCTTTGATCGTGATCCCCCGCTCGCGCTCGATGTCCATGGAATCGAGCACCTGATCGGTCATCTCGCGCGGATCGAGCGCACCACATCTCTCGATGAGCCGATCCGCGAGCGTCGATTTGCCGTGGTCGATGTGCGCGACGATCGCGAAGTTGCGGATATGGGCGAGATCGGTCATGAACGCGACACGCGGGCCCGATGGCGAGGAAAGCGCCGTCGAAAGAGCGGCGACGAGGTTCGCACCTTACGTAGTCCACCGATGGCGCGCGCGCCAGCGGGGCGGCCTTCGTCTCAGCCCTGCCAGGGCAGGACGCCGCGGGGAAGGCCGCAGAGCCGGGCGAGCAGCGAAGCCGCGGCGGCGAGGAGGAGCACGACGACGACCGCCACCGTGCCCACCGCCGCGGCGCCGCCGGTGTTGCCCTCGTCGTAGAGCATGAAAACCACCACGCCCAGGGTCTCGTTGCCGGTCGACCAGAGCAGAGCCGAAACGGTGAGCTCGTTGAGGGCGGTCATGAAGACGAGGAGCGCGCCGGCGGCGAGCGAGGGCAGCACGAGGGGCAGGTGGATGCGGACCAGGCGCCGCAGGGCGCGCGCCCCCAGGTTCGCCCCCGCTTCCTCGAACGATGCCTCGATCTGCCCCAAGCCGGCGACCGCGGGACGCAGCGCGAGGGCGAGGAAGCGACCCGCGTAGGCCACGACCAGGATACCCATGGTCGCGTAGAGGCTCCAATCGAGGAGGGGCAAGGGTCGGATGTAGACGAGGATGACCGCGATGGCGAAGACGATGCCGGGAAGCGCCCACGGCGCGTCGGCGGCGAGGTCCAAGAGCCGGGCCGCGCGCGAGCCGGCGAAGCGCAGCGACCAGGCGAGCGGGAGGCTCGCCGCGACAGCGAGCAGCGCGGCCGCGGCCGCGAGCAAGAGGCTGTTGACGAACGCGCGCGGGACGGCGCCGTGGACCGCGGCGAACAGCTCGAAGTGGCGCAGGGTGAGCGTCTCGAGGGTCAAGGGCACGCCCACCGCCGGCACGAGCGCGCTCGCCACGAGCGCGGCGAGAGGGGCGACGGTGACGAGCAGGAGGAAGCTCCACGCCGCGACCTCCACGAGAGGCCGCAGGCGCCCGAGGCCGAACAAGGGTCGCTCGGGCAGGCCGCGCCCGCTCTCCACCGCCGCGCCGCGTTGCGCCCACCACTGCACGAGCAGGCCGAGGACGGCGAGGCCGGCCAGCAGCCCGGCGAGCACGGCGACCTCGGGCAACACGCGCGGCCCGAAGCCCGACAGTCGCTGGTAGATGAGGCTCGTCAACAGCGTGTAGCGGCCCGGGATGCCGAGAAGCGCCGGGATGCCGAAATTGCCCAGCGCCCCCACGAAGGCGAGCGCGGCACCGGCGGCGAGCGCCGGCCGCAACAGCGGCAAGACCACGCGCACGAGGATGCGCGCGGGTCCGGCCCCGAGGTTGCGCGCGGATTCGAAGAGATCGGCCGGCAGAGCGGCGAGACCGGCGCGCGTGGTGAGAAAGGGCATGGTCGCGTGTTCGAGGGCGAGCAACCAGATCACCCCTTCGCGCGAGTAGAGCGGGTTCTTCGCGCCGGGCTCGGGTGCGAGACCCAAGAGCGCGAGGATCGGGCTCGCCGGGCTCGCCAGCTGCAGCCAGGCGACGGCGGCGATCTGCGCCGGCACCAGGACCGGCAACAGGAACAACAACGCCGCGAGCCTGCGCCCGCGCAGATCGAAGAGCGCGAGCAGGATCGCGAATCCTCCGCCCAGAAACGTGGCGATCAGCGCCGAGAGAATCGCCGCCTCGAGCGTGTTCGCGAGCGCGCGTTGCGTGGCGCGGGCGCCGAGCACCTCGAACACGAGCCCCCGCTCGCCCGCCCAGACGAGCTCGAGGGCGAGGCGGAGGAGCGGCAGAAGACAGAAAACGCCGATGTAAAGGCCGCTCGCGAGGATCAACAATGCTCGGTCGAACTCCCCGCGCGCGGCACGGGCGACGAGACCCGTGCGCGCGCCGAGCGCTCGCGTCGCCACGGGAACGGGCGGGGCCCGTCAGCCGCCGAAGAGATCGGCGAAGCGCTTCTTGTTTGGCTCGTCCTTGGCGAGGAGCACGGCGGGGTCGACCGAGAGCAGCTTGATCGTCTTCGGGTCCGGGAAGTAGGGCGGCGGCGCGATGCCCTCCATGGCCGGGATGTAGCCCTGCTCCACGGCCTGGCGCTGGGCCGCTTCCGACAGCTGGAAGTCGACGAACTTCTTCGCGGCACGGGGGTTCTTGGTCGTGGCGAGGATCGCCACCGGCTGGGTGACGGCGGTCACCCCCTCCATCGGGAAGACGAAGTCGACCGGCGAGCCCTTGGCCTTGGCGTTCAGCGCCATGTAGTCGATGAGCACGCCGTAGGCCCGCTCGCCCTTGGCGACCGCATCGAGGACCGCGCCGTTGCCGCGCGCCGACAACGCGCCCGCTTCGGCCAGCTTCTCGAAGTACGACCAACCGAACTCGGGCTGCTCGACCAGCGTGCCGACGTGGATCACCGCCGCCCCGGAATACAGCGGCGAGGGCATGATCACCCGCCCCTTGGCCTCCGGCCGCAGGAGATCCTTCCAGCTCTTGGGAGGTTCTTTGACGAGATTGGTGTTGTAAACGATGCCGGTCGTGATCACCTTGGTCCCGAACCAACGCATCTGGGGATCGTAGAAGGTCTTCGGGAAACGGGCGACCGGAGCTTCCGGATAGGGCAAGAGTCGATTGTCGCGCGCGAGCTGCATCATTGCGATTTCGTCGGCGATCAAGAGGACATCGGCCCGCGGCGAACCGGCGGCGAATTCGGCGGCGAGCTTGTTCAAGACTTCCGTCGTGCCCGAGCGGAACATCTCGACCTCGATCTCGGGTGCGACGGTTTTGAAAAGATCGAGGACCGCCTTCATCTGATCGGTGGGTTGCGAGGTGTAGAGCACCAGCTTTTCGCTCGCCCGCACCTCGCTCGTCACGGCCGCCAAGGCGACGGCCAAGAGCACCGTCCAACGCGCGCGCATCGTCCCGTTCTCCCCGTCTGCACCGCTTCCGGCGTTAAGACTCTCCGATGACCGCCGCGTGACCGCGAGGCTCACGCGTCGGTCGGAGCGAGGACCGGATCGAACAGAATATCGGTCCCGGGCGCCGCGGTGCGCCAGGTCGCGAGATCGGGTGCGGGACGGAACAGCGGTACGAGCCGGCGGGGACGAACGCGGGCGAGCAGGGCTTCGATCGTCGCCCGATCCGGATGCACGGGCCACCGGCACGCGAGCGCACGACCCGCGGTCAGGAGGTCGTGGGCCGGACAACCGCGCGGCACGTGGCCGGTGAGCACGATCCGCGCATCGGCCCGATCGGCCCAGAAGCGGGCGAGAGTCGCCGCCGGACCGCGATCGAGCTTGGCTCCTTCGGCGACGACCGCGCCTTGCGGCTCCTCGGACCACGCCGGAGCGGCGGCGGCGAGCGCCGCCAGTCGCCGCTCCGCTCCGGCGCGCAGGCTCGCCCGCGCACGAGCGCGCACGCGGGCGAGGGCCGCTCGCGTGCGCGGGCACAGGACGGGCGCGCGTCCGGTCCGCTCGAACAGAAAGAGGGCGAGTTCGAGCCCGCGCCCGTCGGCCGGTGCCGGAAAGAGCAGCCGCGGCCGATCGAGCAGCGCGAGAACGGCCGCGCGTCGGGTCTCGAGAGGCGTCGGGTCGAGATCGTAGGAGGCGTCGACGAGCAGGGTGTCGGCGGCCGGCGGCGGGTCGAAGGCCCAGATCGGGGAGCGATCGAAAAGGTCGCCCGTGTAGAGGATCCCCCCGCCCGTGCCGAGGTGGAGCCAGATCCCGCCCGGGGCGTGACCGGCTCGTCCCGTCGTCACGCGCACGCCCGCCACCTCCGCGGTGCCGCGCAGCGGCAGCGTCCCGCCCGGGGGGAGCGGGCACAGCGCCCGCAGCTCGGCCGTGGCCCAAACGGGCGGGTCGCCGATCTCCACGAGCCGATCGAGCGCACCGGCGTGGTCGGCGTGGCCGTGGGTCACCAAGACCGCGTCGACCCTGCCGACCGGCGCGAGGGGCACCTCGGCCCCCGGCTCCGGTCCGCGACCGAGGTCGAGCAAAAGCCGCGACCGCCCGGTCTCGACCAGGATCGCCGCCGGACCTTTGACCGCCAGTCCGGAGAGAATGGTCACGCGAGCCACGGCGGGTTCCGGTCGGTCCTGCGAGCGTTGACGCTCCCCGCGCCACCGTCTAGCCAGCCCGCGACCAGCCCGGGGAGGCCGTCGATGAGCGAGGAACGGATCTGTGCGATCGTGGGCTGCGGCCTGATCGGCCGCGCCTGGGCGGTCGACTTCGCCCGAGGGGGCTGGACCGTTCGCCTCTTCGATCCGGTCGCGGGTGTCGTCGATGCGGCCCTTTCCGCGATCGACGGAATGCTCTCCGACCTCGTCGCGAGCCGGCTCCTCGAAGCCCCTGCGAAAGACGAAGCGCGCTCCCGCCTTCTTCCCGCATCCAGCCTCGAAGCGGCGCTCGCGGGTGCGGCGTGGGTGCAGGAGAACGCCCCCGAGCGCCTGGAGATCAAGCGCGAGCTCTGGCGCGCGCTCGACCGGCTCGCCCCGCCCGAGGCCGTGCTCGCGTCGTCGACCTCGGCCATTCTGCCTTCCCGCTTCACCGATGATCTTCCCGGTCGGGCGCGGGCTCTCGTCGTCCATCCGCTCAACCCGCCTCATCTCGTCCCCGCGGTCGAGCTCTGCCCCGCTCCTTGGACGAGTCTGGAGACGATCCTGCGCGCCGAAGAGGTCGTGCGCGGGCTCGGCCATTCGGTCATTCGGCTCGCGCGCGAGATCGACGGCTTCGTCATGAACCGTCTGCAGGCGGCGCTCGTTGAAGAGGCGTTCAAGCTCGTCGCGGCCGGCATCTGCACCGCCGAGGAGATTGACATCGCCCTGCGCGACGGCCTCGCCTTGCGCTGGTGCTTCGCCGGTCCGTTCGAGGTGGGCGATCTCAACGCGCCCGGTGGGATCCGTGATTATGTCGTGCGTTACCGCGACGTCTTCGAGTCGGTTCTCGCGAGCGCCCTGCCCCGGCCCGACTGGACCGGCCCCGTCCTCGACGAGATCGAACACAGCCGGAGGTTGCGTCTTCTCGCAGAGGAGATTCCGCACCGGCAGCGCTGGCGCGACCGGCGGCTCATGGCGCTTCTGCGGCACAAGCGGGAGGTCTCCGAGACGATCGGGGATTGAACCCGGCGCGCCCGGGTCGCCCGCGGGCACCTCCGGGTCACCGCTTGCCGGCTCCTCGTCGCCCGCCTAGGCAGGGAGGAGCGGAGCGCCAACCGAAGGGAGGCTTTACCGATGATCCGCACGACCCGTCGGCAGGCCGTGGCGGTCGCCGCGAGTGCGCTCGCCGCGCCCTGGATTCTTCCGCGCAGCGCCATCGGGCAACAGAAGCCGAGCGAGATCCGCATCGGGATCTCGACCTTCCTTTCCGGTCCCGCGAGCGTGTTCGGCGTGCCCGGTCGGAATGCCGCCGATCTTTTGATCGAACAGATGAACGCGCGCGGCGGCATCCAAGGCGTTCCGATCAAAGCCTTGGTGATCGACGAAGCACCGGGCGTGAATTTCCTTCTCGGTGAATGCCGCAGGCTCGCACAGAACGAAAACGTGGACGTGATGTTCGCATCGATCTCGTCCGCGAGCTGCCTCGCTGTCGCTCCGCTCGCGGAAGAACTGAGGCTTCCCAATATCATGTGGGACTGCGGCACGCAGCGGATCTTCGAAGAGGGCAAATGGCGTTATTCGGTGCGCACACAGGCCAATGCCGTCCCCGAGATCGTGGCGCCACTTCTCTATCTCCTCAAGATGCGGCCCGATGTGCAGACCGTGGCGGTGGTCAACCAGGACTACGCCTGGGGTCGAGACTCGTGGGCGATCTGGAAGACGGCCATGGAGGCGATCAAACCCGGCATCCGGGTGCTCGCCGAGCTCTTCCCCAAATTCGGCGCCACCGATTTCTCCACCGAGATCACCCGCCTGCAGGCGCTCAGACCTGACGTCGTCTTTTCGACGAGTTGGGGTGGCGAGCTCGACACCTTCCTCCGTCAGGCGGCGGAGCGCCGGCTGTTCGAGCGTTCGCTCTTCGTCTTGCCCCTCGCCGAATCGTCGCTCGAGCGGGTCGGCAAGACGTTGCCCGAGGGCGTCATCGTGGGTGCGCGCGGCGATCACTGGTTCTTGCACCCGATCGCCAAGGACACCGATCGGCTCAAGAATTTCGTGAGCGAATACCGCAAGCGTTACGGCCAGTATCCCATCTATCCGACCTACCACATGGCCCAAGCCCTCTTCGCCCTCGAAGCCGCCTACACCAAGGCGATCGCCGCCAACGGCGGGGCGTGGCCCTCGCGCGAGCAGCTCATGGACACCCTGCGCGGCCTCGAGTTCGAACATCTCACTGGACGCATGAAGATCCGCGAGGACGGCCAGGGACTCGAGCCCATGCTCGTCGGCGTCACCAAGCACGTACCCGAATACCCCTTCCCGGTGCTGGACCAGATGGTGCTCTTCCCGCCCGAGCTCACCATGAACCCCATGGGCACCAAGGGCCTCGAATGGGTGAAAGGGCTCACGATGGAGACCGTGGCCAAGGCTCCGGCCCCGATCCCCTACAAGGCCTGACCCGCGAAGCCCGGAGCCGCGCGCTCCGGGCTTCCTCGACCTTCCGCCCGTGGAACTCCTTCTCCTCCTCGCTCTTCTCGACGGGCTCGCCTACGCCGCGCAGCTGTTCATGGTCGCGGTCGGGCTCACGCTCGTCTTCGGTGTGCTCAAGATCCTCAACGTCGCGCACGGCAGCCTGTTCGCGATCGGCGCTTACTCCGCTTCCACCCTCGCGGCCCTCGCCGGAACCCCTTGGCTTTCTCTTCTCGCCCTCGCCCTCGCGGCGCTCGCCGTGGGCGCAATCGCCGGTCCCTCGATCGAGCGCGGGCTTCTCGCCCGCATCTACGACAAGGAGCAGGTGTTGCAGCTCCTGTTGACGTTCGCTCTTTTCATGATTCTCGAAGACGTGCAAAAGCTCGTCTGGGGCGTGCAGCCGGTCTTCGAGGACGCGCCCGTGCGCGCTCTCGGCCCCGTGGTCGTAGGCGGCATCGTCTATACGGCTTATCAGTTGATCCTCTTGCCGGGTTTGGCGGTCGTCTGTCTTCTTTTTCTGGTCTGGTTTTTGCGCCGCACCGTCACCGGCCGCATGATCCTCGCCGTCGCCCACGATCGGGAGGCGGCGGAAGCGATCGGGATCGATTCGCGCCGGATTTATCTTTTGGCGTTCACGATCGGAGCGGGTCTCGCCGCGCTCGGCGGTGCGCTCGCCGCACCCACGACGAGCCTCGTACCCGGGGTCGGCGTCCAAACGATCGTCCTTTCCTTCGCCGTCGTCGCCACCGCCGGCCTCGGCCAGATCGAGGGAGCGGCGGCGACCGCCCTTCTCGTGGGCCTCGGCCGGTCCTTCGCCGTCTATTTCGCGCCCGAACTCGAGGTCGTGGTTCCCTACCTCCTCATGGTCATCGTCCTCGTCCTGCGGCCGTCCGGTCTGTTCGGTGGCCGCGAGCTGCGACGGATCTGATGCCGCTGCGCCTCGCGTTCGCGGTCGGTTTCCTCGCGCTCGCCCTGCTCGCGGCCCTGCAACCCTGGCTGCGCTTCGTTCTCACGCTCGCGCTCGCGACCGGGCTCGCCGTGCTCGGGATCATGATGCTCCTGCGTGCGGGCCAAGTGAGCTTCGGCCACGCGCTCTATGTCGCGGTCGGCGCCTACACGATCGCGTTCGCGCGGCCTCAGCTCGACGATGTCCTTCTGCTGTTGGCCGCGGCCGTGCTCGCCGCGGTCGTCGCCGGGATCCTCGTCGGCCTTTTCGTCAGTCGTTATCGCGATATTTTCTTCGGCATGCTCAATCTCGCCTTTTCGATGGTGGTCTATTCCCTGCTCGAGAAGCTCTATTGGCTGACCCGCGGCACGGACGGCATTCGCGTCGCCCGCCCGCGTCTTTTCGGTGTCGCGCTCGAAGGGGCGCGTTACGAATGGGCGTTGTTCGCTCTCGCCCTCGTGTGCGTCGCGATCGCGGCGGCGCTCGTCGCGCGCTATCTGCGCGCGCCCGCGGGCGAGGCGCTCTCCGCCCTCAAGACCCGCGAGACGCGGCTGGAGTTCGCGGGCGTCTCGGCCCGCCGGGTGCTCTTCCAGGCCTATGTCGTATCCGCCGGTCTCGCCG
Organism: Geminicoccaceae bacterium; assembly: GCA_025062095.1. GTDB lineage: Bacteria > Pseudomonadota > Alphaproteobacteria > Geminicoccales > Geminicoccaceae > JANXAZ01. Next base: position 47,111 of record JANXAZ010000017.1, on the reverse strand, counting down.
GTCTGGGCGGGGGGATCACGGCGCTCGCGACCCTCCACGTCACGCCTCTTCTCGTGTACTGGACGCATTCGGGCGAACTCGTGTTCGTGGCCATTCTCGGTGGCACCGCCAATGTCTTGGGGCCCTTTCTGGGTGCGGTGGTCTTCGAGCTCGTGCGCGTGCACGCGGCCGCCGCCTTTCCCGACGCCTGGCAGATGATCCTGGGGCTCGTCCTGCTGGGCATCGTTCTGTTGGCGGCGCGCGGCCTCGTAGGTCTGCTCGAAGAGCTCGGCCGATGGTGGGGGAGACGCGTGTGAGCTCCCCGCTTCTCGAGGCGCGCGGTCTCGTGCTCGCCTTCGGCGGGGTGCGCGCCGCGGACGGGATCGACCTCGACGTGAACGAGGGAGAAATCCTCGCGATCATCGGGCCCAACGGTGCCGGCAAGACCACCTTCCTCAACATGGTGACGGGTTACCTGCGTCCGCAGGCGGGATCGATCCGCTTCCGGGGCCGCGAGATCACCGGCCTCACCCCGCGCCGGATCGTGCGCCTGGGCATCGCGCGCAGCTTCCAGATCCCGCAGCTGTTCACCGAACACACGGTGCTCGAGAACCTGGCCCTCCAGCTCGCCGCTCGCGAAGGCTTCTGGGCGCCCTTCGCCCCGCTTCTGAGCCGGGCACGCAGCGAGCGGGCGCTCGCCCTTCTCGAACGGTTCGGCCTCGGGGAGCTCGCTTCCGTGCGCGCCGACGCCCTCGACGAGGGAGCGCGCAAGCTCGTGGACGTGGCCATGGCCACCGCCCTCGCTCCCCGCCTGCTGCTCATGGACGAGCCGACCTCGGGCGTGGCCGCCTCGGAGAAACACGCGATCATGGACCGGCTCGTCTCGGCGCTGCGGCGCGAGGGTGTGACCGCGGTCTTCGTTGAGCACGACATGGAAGTGGTGGCGCGGCACGCCGATCGCGTGGCGGTGTGGAGCAACGGCAAGATCCTCGCTCAGGGACCGCCCGCCACCGTGCTCGCCGATCCCGCCGTGCACCGCGAGGTGCTCGGGGTGGAGGTCGCCCCGTGTTGAGCCTCGAGGAGGTCGAGGTCGCGATCCAGGGCGCCAAAATCCTGCGCGGAGTGACGCTGCGCGTGCCGGAAGGCGGGCGGATCGGGCTCGTCGGTCGCAACGGTGCCGGGAAGACGACGACCTTTCGCGCGATCATGGGGCTTCTGCCGCTCGAGCGCGGAGGCATCCTCTTCGACGGCGCTTCGCTCGCGCGATGGCCCGCGCATCGGCGCGTCGCACTCGGCATCGGTTACGCACCCGAGGACCGCAGGCTCTTCCCGAACCTCACGGTGGAGGAGAACCTGCGCCTTCCCGCTGAAGCCCTCGGGCTCGCGCCGGCAGAACGGCAGCGACGGCTCGAGCGGGTGTGGGATCTTCTGCCCGAGCTGCGCGAGCTGCGCGACCGCAGAGCGGGCGCCCTCTCCGGAGGCCAGGGCAAGATAGCGGCCCTGGGCCGCGCCCTCGTCACCGGAACGCGGCTGTTGCTCCTCGACGAGCCGTTCCAGGGCCTCGCTCCGGCGCTCGCGCGGCGCTACGGCGAGATCCTCGCGCGTCTGGTGGCGCGGGAGCGCGGCCTTGCGCTTCTCGTGAGCGAAAGCAATCCGGAGCTCGTCGCTCCTTTCGTCGACGCCGTCGTCACCATCGAGCGAGGCGAGATCGCGGCCGTCACCAGAAAACCGGGCCTTTAGACCACCTCGACGCGGATCGCGCCCACGCCCTCGATCGCCGCCTCCATCACCTGGCCGCGCGCGACCGGTCCCACGCCCGCCGGCGTGCCGGTGAGGATCACGTCCCCGGCCGCGAGCGTGAAGTATTGCGAAAGGATCGCGATGATTTCGGGCACCTTCCAGATCATCTGGGCGAGATCGCCCGATTGGCGCAGCGCTCCGTCGACCGAAAGCGTGATCGCTCCGCGGCTCGGATGCCCGATGCGGCTCGCGGGAACCAGCGGGCCGATCGGTGCCGAGCGGGCGAAGGCTTTGGCGATCTCCAACGGCCGCCGCAACCGCTTGGCTTCGTCTTGCAGATCGCGCCGGGTCATGTCGATCGCCACCGCATAGCCCCACACGCAGGCGAGCGCTCGCTCGACCGGGATGTCCTCCCCGCCTCGTGCGAGCGCCACCGCGAGCTCGACCTCGTGCTGAACGTCGGACGAGCGCCGCGGATAGGGAAAGCGGCCGGAGGGATCGAGATCGTCGGGGTTCTTCTGGAAGAAGAAGGGCGGTTCGCGATCGGGATCGCCCCCCATCTCGATCGCATGGGCGGCGTAGTTGCGCCCGATGCAATAGACGCGGCGGACCGGGAAGAGCCCGCCGCCCTCGACGGGCACGGCGACCACGGGCGGCGGCGCGATCACGTACGACATCCCCGTCTCCTCCGAGGTCGATGACGGGCCGAGGCGAAGTGTTCGATGCGGCGTTCGAGCGCGGCGAGACCTTCGGCGATCGGCACGGCGGCGAGGAACAAGACCGACGACAACGCCCAGAAGTGCTCCATCGAGAAACGGGAGGAGTAGATCTCGAAGAGCTGGCCGAAGCCGACCACCGAGACCAAAAGCTGTCCGACCACCACGCCCTCGACGCCCCGGATCACGCCCGTGCGGACACAGGCGAGGATCTCGGGCAAGGCCGCCCAGAGATCCGTCTCGAAAAATGTCCGCTCCGGCCCGGCACCGAAGACGCGCGCCATCTCGACCAGCGAGGGAGGGATCCCGCGCAGGCTTGCACCCGCGTCGAGCACGACGATCCACAACGCGAAGAGCACGACGCTGAGCACGACCGTCCGCTCGCCGATCCCGAAGAGGATCATGAGGATGGGCGCGAGCGCGGAGATAGGAGCGCTCACGAAAAAAATCGACCCGCGGCAAGAAGAGCTCGTCGACGAGGCGAAACCCTCCCATGAGCACGCCCAACGGCACACCCGCGACCACGGCGATCGTGCAACCGATCAGGAAACACCGCGCCGTGATCGCCATCGCGTCCAACAGCTGAGGCTCGGGAGCGGGGCGACCAGACGCGCGAAGATCGCACTCACCGGTGGTAGGAGCAAGGTGACCTCGGCTCGACCGACGATCTCCCGAGCGAGCAGCCACGACAGCAACGAACTGCTCGCCGGCAGGCGGACGCTCCCGATCCGCATCAGCGCGTCTTCACGGAACCCTCGAGGCCGCGCCGGACCGTCTCGACCGTATCGAGATAGACGGGGTCGCGGCAGCTCCGCGCGAGATCACCCTCGCGGCGGATCTCGGGTTCGATGACCGCGCTCACCCGCCCCGGCCGGGAAAGACGAGACCACGATGCGGTCGGAGAGATAGGCTGCGAGAGATCCTCTCGGAACTTCCGCCGGGTCTGTTCGTCGACGGCCGAGAAGGGCTCGTCCATCGAAAGAATCCGGGCATCGAGCGCGAGCGCGCGGGCGAGGCCTACGCGCTGGCGCATCCCGCCGGAAAGCGGTGCGGATAGGCGTGTTCGAAGTCGGCGCGGCCCACCTCGCGAATCCAGTGCCGGGCGCGCTCCTCGCGCTCCCGCCTGCTCGCGCCCCGCAGCTCGAGCCCGAAGGCGACGTTGGCGAGGACGGTACGCCAGGGAAGAAGGGCGAAGTCTCGGAAGACGAAAGCGCGTTCGGGTCCCGGCCCGCGCGCCCGTCGACCTTCGATTCGCACCTGTCCCGACGTCGGTTCGACGGGTCCGGCGATGATCTCGAGCAGCCTGGTCTTGCCGCGACCCGAAGGACCGAGAAAAGAGGTGAGCTTGCGCCCGGGAACGTCGGGGTCGATGTCCGCGAGCGCGAGCACCTTCCCGTCGTAGACCTCGCCGAGGCCGCCCACCTCCACGATCGGCCGCGCCGAACCCGCGAGGACCCGCGCGTGCCCGAGAGCGCCGGTGGTCATCCGGCCCGTCGCCCGGGCCGGAACAGCCGATGCTCCGGCCGCTCGAGAAAGCCGAGAACGAGAACGGCGAAGGTGATCACGGTGACGATCGCGGCGTACATCTGCGGGTATTCGGCGACCGATTGATGATAGCTCACGAGATCGCCGACGCCCGCGGGAGTGACGAGGAGTTCGGCCAAGATCGCTCCCACGAATCCCGCCGCCACCCCGAGCCTCGGGCCGGCGAAGATCATCGGGCTCGCCGAAGGCAGGACGATGGAACGGAGGATGCGCACGCGCCCGGCGAGAAACGCCCGCACCATCGCGACGAGCGAAGCCGGGGTGTGGCGGACGGCCGTGTAAGCGTTCAACACGATGGGAGGCAGAGCGAGGATGCAGACCACGAGCGTTTTCGACAGAAGTCCGATCCCGTAAGCGAAAGTCGGCAACGGCACGAGGGCGGCGAGCGGTGCCGCCTGCAGGATCACGAACACGGGAACGCCGAGCCACTCGGCGAAACGGGAAAGGCCCATCGCGAGACCGAGGGCGACCCCGAGCACGGTCGAGACGGCGACACCCCGAAAAAGCGGCTCCAGGGTGATCCGCAGCGCCCGCGGCAAGGATCCGTCGAGGACCATCGCCCACGCGGCGCTGGCGGTCTCCGAAAAGGTCGGAAAGGCGGGATCGAGCTCGGCCGCACCGGCCCATTCCCACAAGAGCAGACCGCTTCCCACCGAGACGGCGCGCAGAACGAGCCGCGCGCGCGAAGGCCTTTCCGATGTCCCTCGGTCGGCCGCGAGCTCGGCTGCGATCCCGCTTTCGAGCCCGATCATCGCTCTCCCTCGCGCTCGGATCCCGAGGTTCCTCCGCGCCGCCTGCAGCGGCCCGAGGTCCCGGAAGTCGCCGATCGCCAGATCGCGCGCCGGCCCCTCGAGCTGGCCGGCTTCGGTGTAGAACTCGAAGTCGGTGCGCGCCGCCTCGGCTCCACCGCCGTCGGCGGCGAACATGCCGGCCGCGACACCCTCGCGGTAATCGCGCTCCACCCCGGCGAGGATCTCTTTCGGGCGATCGGCGAGAAGGCCGCGCCGCGCGCGCTCCGCTTCGACCCAACCCGGATCGCTCACGAGCTGCCGCCAGGTAGCGAGCATCTCGGTGACAATGGTCTCGACCAGTCGCCTATTGGTCGCGATCCAATCGACGCGGCCGAACAGAGTCTCGTCGGAGGCCGGACGATCCACACCGGGAAGGACGTGAAAACGGTCGCCCGCTTTCTCGAGCAGCAGATTTTTGTTCGTGAGATCCAGGATCGTCGCTTTGATCTGCCCGTTGAGCATGGCGACCAGACGGTTCTCGGAACCGGGGATGTAGATGCGTTGGCCGGAGGTGATGCCCTCCCGCCGGGCGATGATGTCGCCGATGGCTTCGGTACCGCTGCCGCGAGCGTGGAAGGCGAAAGGCTGGCCATCGAGATCCTTCCAGCTCTTGTCGGCTTCGTCGGCAACCGAGATAAAGACGAGGCGGTCGACCCGGAAAAGGATTTTGAGAAGACCTTCAGTCTTCTGAATAATGGCATAAGGCGCGCCGATATAGAGATCGGCCCGCCCGCTCGCCACCGCCCGGACGGCTGGGTTCTCTTTAAAAAAGAGGTCGTGTCGTATGCGACGCCGCGCTCTTCGGCGCGCTCGAAGGCGATCGGCACGGCCAGGGTTTCGACCGAGAGCACGTCTCCGAGAGCCACCCGGACCGTGCTCGCCCCTCCCGCCGGCCGCGCGCGCCACCAGGGCCGCCGTCGCGGACGTGCGCGGGCCGGCCGATTCGATCACATGGACCCCGCTCGTCTTTCGCGTCCCCGGAAGCGCGGTCGTGCCTTTCTGACCACTGTATTTGGACCATTTTCGGATTGGTTCGTCCTGTCGACGAGTGTCCCCGGCTCGTCCCGCCTTGCTGGCGCGGCGCGAGGACGCTAGCGTTCGCCAGCGCCATCGGGAATTGGTCCATGGGCAGCGGCGAAACGGAGGGCGCTCTGATCCGGCTGCGAGCCTGGCTCGCCAACCGCCCCGCCGACGCGGACAAGCGCTTGCCCCCGGAGCGCGAACTCGCGCGCATGCTCGGGGTGAGTCGCGGCACCTTGCGCAAGGCCCTGGCCGTGCTCGAGGCGGAAGGGACGATCTGGCGCCACGTCGGCCGCGGCACCTTCGTGGGCGACCGGCCGGTCGAGCCCCTACTCGACCTCTCGGACGTGATCCGGCGGACGAGCCCCGCGCACGTCATGGAGGCGCGTTTTCTGCTCGAACCCGAGCTCGCGCGACTCGCCGCGCTCAACGGAACCGCCGCCGATCTCGACGAGCTGCGCTTGTGCTTGCGCCAGAGCCGACTCGCTCCCGACTGGCGCTCCTACGAGTATTGGGACAACCGCTTGCACCGGGGCATCGCCCAAGCCACCGGCAATACGGTGCTCTTGGCGCTCCTCGACGGGCTCGACACCATCCGTCGGGCGATCGCCTGGGGGCGGTTGCGCCGCGGCCCCCAACGCCCTCCGCCCGATCACCACAGCTTCGCCGAACACGAAGCCGTGGTCGCGGCGATCGCGGAGCGCGATCCTCAAGCCGCGGCGACCGCCATGCGACGGCATCTGGCGAGCGTGCGCGCCCGCCTGTTCGCCGCGCTCGGTCTCGAACCGGTGCCGGGCTCGGAAAGCGGGTCCGCGATTGACGCCGGCACGAAGCGGGTGTTGGAGGATGTCGTCCCCACGCTTCCCGGAGTCCGCGCGTGAGCGACGAGTCCGATTGGTCGATCCCGCCCGTCCTGCGGCCGCGACCCGAGCTCTGCGACTTCGACCTCGAGCGCGCGCTCGAGGCGGTCGTCAGCTTGCGCGCCCAAGTGCCCGAGGACGCGTTCACCGCCCCGATCCTCGGCACCGAGCGCGAAGGCAGCGCGGTGCTGCTCGAAGGCGGTCGCCTCGCGGTCACCATCGGTTATCTCGTGGCCGAGGCCGAACGGGTGTGGCTCGGATCGGAACGCGGGGCGGTGGAAGCGCACCTCCTGGGCTACGATTTCGTGACCGGCTTCGGCGTGCTCCTCCTTCTCGGGCGCCTGCCGGTCGCCGGCCTCGCTCTCGGCAGCGGTGCCGCCCTCCGGCTCGGCGATCCCGTGATCCTCGCCGCGAGCGGTGGCCCCTCGGCCGCGGTCCAGGCGCGGCTGCTCGCGCGGCACGAATTCGCGGGCTATTGGGAATATCTCCTCGAAGAGGCCTATTTCACCGCCCCCGCCCATCCCCATTGGGGCGGAGCCGGGCTCATCGGTCCCGACGGCAAGCTCGTGGGCGTCGGCTCGCTTCTCATCGAAGCCGAGGCGGGACCCGGACGGCCGGCGGCGGCGAACATGGTCGTGCCCACGGACATCCTCGTGCCGATCCTCGACCAGCTCGTGCGCAAGGGGCGCGTGGACCGGCCGCCGCGCCCCTGGCTCGGGCTCTACGTGGTCGAAGCCGGCGACCGGCTCGTGGTGAGCGGGGTCGCTCCCGGCGGCCCCGCGCACAAGGCGGGAGTCGAGCGCGGCGATCTCGTCGTCGCGGTGGCCGGACGCGCGGTGGTCGATCTCGCCGATCTCTGGCGCAAGGTCTGGGCCTTGGGCGAGGCCGGGATCGAGGTGCCGCTCATGCTCGTCCGCAACGGGCGGCGCATCGACCGCGTCTTGCGCTCGATCGACCGCGAGCAGATGCTCCGCCGACCCAGGCTGCACTGAGCGCGGGCTCACAGGCCCGCGCGGTCCTGCAGCTCCTCGATCGCCACCGCGAGGCTCACCAAGGGCTTGCGCAGCCCGTACAACGGCATCGGGCGCAGCCGCTTGCGCAAGGGGAAGTCGAGCTCCGCATCCGGCACGCCCGCGACCTTGTCCGCGAGCACCTTGCCCATCGCCGTGGCCATGGCGACGCCGCGGCCGTTGTAACCGCCGGCGAGGAGAAGACCGGGTTCGGGCTCGACGAGAAAGGGCAGACGGTCCTCGGTCAAGGCGACGAGGCCGCCCCAGGCGAACTCGAAAGGAAGGTCGTCCGGCAATTGCGGGAACATCCTTTTGGCCAGCCGCCGCAGCCGCGCCTGCGCGGCACGGATCCCGCGCGCGCTGTAGGCCCCGCGCCCGCCGATCACGAGCCGGCCCTGCGGATCGAGCCGGAAATAGACGAGGAGCCGCCGCGTATCGGAGGCCGCGCGTCCCTCGGGCAGGATCGAGGCGCGGAGGTTCGCCGAAAGCGGCGCGCTCGCCACCTGCACCGAGACGACGGGGAGGAGCGAGCGCGCCATCTCGCGGTGCAGCCCGTCGGTGTAGGCGTTCGTGCAGAGGAGCAAAAAGCGCGCGCGCAACGCACCGCGCCGGGTGCGCACGCGCCAGCCGGCGCCGTCCCGCTCGACGGCGATCGCGCGCGAGCGGGCGAAGATCCGCGCGCCCTTCGAAAGCGCGGCGCGGGCGAGCCCGCGCGCGTAAGCCAAGGGGTTCAAGGTCCCGCCGCGGTGGTCGAGGAGCGCGCTCGCGTATAGTTCCGTGCCGAGCGCCTGTGCCGTCGCCTTGCGGTCGAGCCATTCGACGGGAGCGCCGCGGCGCTGCCACTGCTCGAGCCGTGCGCGCTGCAGCCGCGCCGAGGCGGGATCCGCGGCCGGCTGGATCCAGCCCGAGCGCACCGCGTCGCAGGCGATGCCGTAGCGGCCGACGAGATCGAAGACGAGATCGGGGGCGCGGGCGGAAAGGGCGACGGCGCGCTTGCCGGCCGAGGGACCGAGGATGCGCTCGACCGTGTCGGGATCTTCTTTGAGGCCGGCGATGACCTGCCCGCCGTTGCGCCCGGAGGCTCCCCAGCCCGGACCCCGGGCTTCGAGGAGCGCGCAGGCGATGCCGCGCTCGGCGAGATGGAGCGCCGCCGACAGCCCCGTATAGCCGCCCCCGACGATCGCGGCCTCGGTCTCTTCCTCCCCGTCGAGCGTCTCGAGCTCGGGCTCGGGCGGGGCGGTGGCCGCCCACAGGCTCCGCGCGAGCGGTTCGATCTCGTCCGGGATCATCGGCCCTGAAGCGTCCCAGCTCGTCCTCCGCACGGTCCCAGCCTAAGGAACAGGGACGAGGACAACAAGCGCGGCCACCGGGAAGGCCGGTGCGGCGTCGCGCGATCATCGTATCTCTCCCCGGCCGCGGCGACCGGGGCGGTTCATCGTTTCCGACCGTCCGCTCGAGCGTCCCTTTCGGCGGCGTCCGGCCGGTGGCCCAGCGCCGCCGACCCGTGCCCCCGCAGCCGGGGTCGTCGTTGCCCGCCGTTGCTCGCCGATCCGGCTCGCGGTAGGATGTAAACGTTTCCATGGGAGGCCGAGCCATGATCAGCGAAGCCCAGGTCGAGCGGTACCGCCGCGACGGCTTCATCGTCGTCGAGAACGTCTTGAGCCCCGAAGAGGTGGCGGAACTGCGCGCGGTCACCGACGAGCTCGTGGCGAAAGCGCGCGGGCTGCGCACCCACGACGAGGTCTACGATCTCGAAGACGATCACACCCCCGAAGAGCCCAAGGTCCGACGCATCAAGGCACCGCACAAGGTGCACCCGGTCTTCGATCGGGTGATGCGCCATCCCGACATCCTCGCCATCCTGCAGAAGCTGATCGGTCCCGCGATCCGCTTCGACACCTCCAAGCTCAACGTGAAGGCGGCGGGCTACGGGGCGGCGGTGGAATGGCACCAGGACTGGGCGTTCTACCCCCACACCAACGACGACCTCGCGGCGGTGGGCGTGTTCATCGACGACATCGGGCTCGACAACGGGCCGCTCCTGTGCATCCCCGGCACGCACAAAGGCCCGATCTACGACCACCACGACGACGAAGGCTATTTCTGCGGCGCCATGGACCCCGATCGGCGCGAGGTCGCCTACGAGGAGGCCGTGCCCTGTCTGGGGCCCGCGGGCTCGATTTCGATCCACCACGCCCGCGTCGTCCACGGCTCGGCGGTCAACACCTCCGGCCGGCCGCGCCGGCTGTTGCTCTACCAGTACCGCGCGGCCGACGCCTGGCCGCTCGTGCCCTCGCTCATGCCCAAGAGCATGGAGGAGTGGAACGCCCTGCTCTTGTGCGGCACGACCGACCCGGTCGCTCCCCGCCTCGCTCCGGTGCCCGTACGCCTGCCCCTGCCGCCGGCGCGGTTCCAGGGCTCGATCTACGAGAACCAGCGCACGCTCAAGCACCGCTACTTCGGCACGGCAGCGGCGCCGAAGAAAGTGCCGGTGCAGGCCTGAGGCCGTTCCCCGGGCCCGCCCTCGCGCCTCCCTCCGCCGCGGCGCGGCGGAGGGAGGCGCCGAACGTTCTCAGCCCGCGAGCGAGGGCAGCCAGAGCGCGATCTCGGGGAACGCGAGCACGATCGAAAGGCCCAGGATCTGCAGGCCGATGAAGGGCCAGACGGAGGCGAAGATCTCCTGCAGGCTGATGTCCGGCGGTGCCACGCCCTTCAAATAGAAGGCGGCGGGGCCGAAGGGCGGGGAGAGATAGCTCACCTGCATGTTCATGCAAAAGAGCACGCCGAACCAGACGGGGTCGAAGCCCAACGACTTGATCACCGGCACGAAGATCGGCATGGTCAGAAGACAAATACCGATCCAGTCGATGATGCAGCCCAGCACCAAGAGGATCAGCATCATCACCAGGACGATGCCGAGAGGCGGCAGCGGCAGACCGGCGATCAGGCCGCGCAAGTAAGCCGTACCGCCCATGATGTTGTAGATCCCGATGAAGGCGTTGGCGCCGAGAGTGAGCCAGATGATCACCCCCACCGTCGTCATGGTCTGCACGAGCGCACCCTTGACCATTTCGAGGGAGAGTTCTCGGCGCAACGCCGCCGACAAGAGAGCCCCGACGCAGCCCACACCGGCGGATTCGGTGACCGAGGCGATGCCGCCGTAGATCGATCCCAAGACCCATACGATGATCAGGATCGGCAGGACCAAGCCGCCGAGCAGTCGCAACTTCTCCGCCCGCGGGACGGCGCGTTCCTCGGGTGGTGCCGGCGGGCCGAGACTCGGATCGAGCCAGCAGCGAACGAGCACGTAGCCGACGTAGAGCGAGCCCAGGAGCAGCCCCGGGACGACCGCGGCGAGGAAGAGATCGCCGATCGAAACACCCGCCGTGAGGCCGTAGACGAGGAGCACGACCGAGGGCGGGATCATGGTGCCGAGGGATCCCCCGGCGCAGATCACGCCGATCGCGAGCCTCCGATCGTAGCCGAGGCGCAGCATCTGGGGGAGCGCGATGAGCCCCAAGAGCACCACCTCGCCGCCGATGATCCCGGTCATCGCCGCCATGACGATCGCGACGAGCGTGGTCTGCACCGCCACCCCGCCGGGAAGCCCGCCGGCGAGCAACCGCATCGCGTCGTAGAGGTCCCTGGCCACGCCCGAGCGCTCGAGGATACAGGCCATGAACACGAAGAGCGGGACCGCGACGAAAACATATTCGGAGACGAAGCCGTAGACCCGGCTCGCCACGAGCGGCAGCCCGGCCGGCCCCAGCCACAGAAGCGTGCAAACGACCGCGATCGTCATCATGATCCAGGCGAGCGGCACGCCCGCGAGCATCAAGAGCAGCATCGCACCCACGACGAGCAGGGTGATCGTCTCGATCGACACGCCGCTTTCCTCCGGCTCTGCGCGGTCGGGGAACCCGCGGGGCGCTCAATCTCCGGGGCCGGCGCGCACCAGGCGCGAGATGTTGACGAAGAGCTGGAGGAAGACGAGCACCGCCGCGACGAAGATCAGCGGCTTGATGATCGCGGGTGCGGGCGAGTTCCAGGCGCTACCCGTCCGCTCGACGATCGCGAGCGCGCGCAGGCCCGGCCGCCAGGCGGACCAGGCGAGCCCGACCATGGCGCAGGCGCCGACGATCGCGGCGAAGAGCTTCAGCCCGTGCCGCACGCGCGGTGGCGCGAGCTGAGGCAAGGAGGTGATCGCGATGTGCGCGTCTTTCTGCGTGACCCAGCCGCCCGCGAGCAGGTAGCAAACGGCACAGAGCAGGATCGTGAGCTCGAAGGCCCAATCGGTCGGCGCGTTGAAGAGATAACGCATGACGACCTCGTAGGCGGTGACGATCACCGCGACGAGGTAGAGCCAGCACAAATTTTCCCCCAGCCAGCGATTGAGCCGGTCGATCACCGTCCCGCCCTCCCCGCCGCGGCGGCCGGTTCCGAAACCGGCCGCCGCCTTCCGATATTCCCTCTCCGCTCAGTCCAGAAGACCCATCTTCCTCATGAAGGCGAGGTTCGATTCGTAGGCCTTCTGGGCGAGCGGGTCGCCCTTGGCGAAGTCTTCCCAGGCGCCGCGGGCGATCCTGCGGAGCGCGTCACGATCCTTTTGGCTCCAATTGATGATCTCCATTCCGCTCGCTTTGTCCGCCATGTCTTTAGCGACCAGCTCGCGATCGGAGATGTCGTTGCGCATCCGCAGATCGTGGATCATCGCCCGGTACCAGACGTCCAGGATCGTCTGCAGCGACTTCGGCAGCTTGTCGTATGCCGCCTTGTTGACCGTGAACTGGAGCACCGGCATCGAATGGATGCCCGGATAGATCGGATATTTGGCGATCTTGTGAAGACCGAAACTCTTGTCCATGGTGTAAGTCGAGAAATCGGCGATGTCCACGACTCCTTTCTCGAGCGCGGTGTAGACCTCGGAGGCCGGCAGGGCGACGGTGGAGGCCCCGGCGCGCTTGAACACCTCGGCGGTGAGACCTTCGGGCGAGCGCATCTTCTTGCCCTTGAGGTCGTCGATGGTGCGGATCGGGACCTTGGCGGTGAAGGACTCGCGCGCCACCGGCGCGCAGCCGATCACTTTGACCGCTCCGCCCGTGAATTTGTCGTAGGCCTCTTGTAAGAGCTCGCGCCCGCCGCCGTGATAGCAATAGGTCATGAGCTGATCGGGATGATCGTAGCCGGCGACGAGATCGCCCAGGATCGCGAACGCCTTGCTGCGGCCCGAGAAATACACGGTGGCCGTGAGATCGCCCTGCAGCACCCCTTGGGCGATCGCATCCATGGTCTCGTTGTAGGGCACGACCGAATTGGCCGGGGTGAGCTCGATCCTGAGCCTGCCCTCGGTCATTTCGGCGAGCACCGGCACCCAGTGTTTGTCGATCACCTGATAGAAGAACTCGCCAGCCTGCATCGAGGTCTGGACCTTCCAGACCTGCTGCGCCTGCACGGAGGCGGCGATCGCCGCCGCGCCCAACGCGGCGGCCAGAAGAGCCGCACCTGCCCGCATCTTCCCCTCCCCGATCTGCGTGCCGTCTCGCTGCGGCGAGTAGTCGCAGCTTGCCCGACCGCGATGGTAACGTCAACAGCGGCTCACGCCGGCCGCGCGGGTGGTGCGCAGCTGGCACCGAGCAACAACCGGCTCTCCAAGACCACCTCGCGGCGCGGTGCGTGCGCCTTCTCGAGGCGGTTCAGCAAGAGCGTCGCCGCGGTGCGGCCGATGGCGGCGAAGTCGCGCACCACGCGGGTGGTCTCGGGCACCAGGAGCGCCGCCGTCTCCTCGGCGTCGATGGCGACGAGCGAGACGTCGCGCGGCACCTCCAAGCCGGCTCCGCGGAAGGCGAGAAGCGCGGCGCGCAGCAGTCGTCCGCCCTCCACGAGAAAGGCGGTCGGGCGGTCGCTGCCGGTGAAGAGCTCGCTCGGCAGCGCCGCGCGGTCGAGCGCCGCCGGCGGGACCGCGATCCGAACGAGCGTCTCTTTCGGGAGGCCGGCGGCGGCGAGCGTCGCCTCCGTCGCGGCGAGCCGCTCGCGCACCGGGCGGATCGGGACGTCGGGCTGGACGAGAGCGAACCGCCGATGGCCCATGGCGAGCAGACGCCGCAAGGCGAGCTCGAGCGCGCTTCGATGATCGCTCAGCACGCGGTCGCCCAGCGGCAGGTCGCGGTCGAGCACGACGAGCGGAACGTCGAGCGCGGCGACGGCCGCGCGCAGCTCTTCGTCGCGGTCGTCGGAGACGTAGAGCATGAGGCCGTCGACCTGACGCTGGCGCAGGAGCTCGATCGCGCGCAGCTCGCGCTCGACTCGGTAATCGCTCGACACGAGGAGCATGCCGTAGCCGGCCTCGAACAGCGCGCGCGCCGTCGCCTCCGCCACCGCGGCGTTCGGCAGGCTCGTGAGCTCGGGGGTGAGAAAGCCGATCGAGCGCGTCAGGCGCGTGCGCATCGCCCGCGCCGCCAGGTTCGGCACGTAACCGAGCGCGCGCATCGCCGCTTCGACCCGCGCGCGGGTCTCGGCCTGGACGAGATGCGGGCTGTTGACGACGCGCGAGACCGTCACCGTCGAGGTCCCGGCCATGCGCGCCACGTCTTTGATCGTCGCACGACGGGGCACGGCGGGGATCATAAAGGGACGGCGGCGGGCGCGGTAGGCGAGCATTCCCGGGTACGCCCGGGCGAGGCCGCCCGCCCGTTAACCTTGTATTAGGGAGAGTCGACGAGGATACTGCCCGCGGCCGCGAGCGCACCGGGATCTCGGCTCCGGCGCCGGGCGGCCGCCCCGGGAGAACCCTCGTGACGCCGGCTCCGCCGCGACCCTCGCGCCTTCTCGGGCGCAGCGTGGATTTCGGCTCGCTCCTGCGCGAGGACGGCACCATCGGCCTGGAAACGGAGCCCGGCCTCGAGGTCCACGCCTTCGCGCTGGCCTGCGCGGTCGAGGACGTCCTCGGCCTCGGCGTTCGCCCGGCCGAGCGACCGGGTCCGCCCTTGCGCCTGCGGCTGCGCGTCGCTCGGGCGGCGCCCGCGACGATCGAGGGGCCCACCCTCTGGTGGCGGCCGGGTGACCGGCTCCGCGACACCCTCCTCGCCTTTCCCGACGGCCCGCACGCGGATCTCGGTCCGCTCCCGTTTCCCGCCCTGGGCCGCGCCGAGCCCGCGCTCGCGGACGGTCTCTTCGGCGATGCCCGGCCTCTTCTGGTCGACGCGAGCGGCCCCCTCGCCCTGCGCGCGGGCGAACTCGTCGCCCTTCTCGCCGATCTGCCGCTGCGGCGCGCGGAGGAAATCCTCGGCCACGGCGACGCCTCGAGCGACGTGCGCGCGGTTCTTTCGGCGGATCTCGCTTTGCGCTGGATCCTCGCTCGTCTGGTTCCGATCCCGGGTGCGGATGCGCGGCCGATCTCGCTTCTCACCGTCGACGCGGAAGACCAGCAACGCTACTTCCTCAACCGTGCCGGCCATTGCTCGACGGTCGTCGGCACGCCCGACGACGATCTCCTCTTCACCAAGAGCTGCCGCACGATCATGGAGCGCTGCGAGGCCGAAGGTCTCGCGGCGATCTTCATGGTCACGGGCGACGAGCTCGACCCCTCGTTCCGCGACGCCTTCGGAGATCCGCTCCTCGGGCTCGACGACAACCGAAAGGTACTCGACGAGATCGTGGCGCGGGGTCACGGCCTCGGCTTTCACGGTTTCGATCACGAATGGTGGCTCGGCAAGGGTTACTCGGCGAACCCTCCGCTGAGCGCCGCCGAGAAGTTGCGTTATTTCTTCGAGACGAGCGGTGATCTGCGGATCCTTCTGGGCGGCTTGCGCTTCTTGTGGCGCCATCGGCGCGAGCTCGCCCGCGCCCGCGCCGCGAAGAAGGCGCGCGAGCGCAGCCGCGGCCAGCCTTTCACGGAAGCGGAGATGCTCGCCGACATCGAGCGCTGGTGTCGGCTCGTGGACTGGCGCGAGGAGCGGATCTTCGTCCGCTATCCCGGCTTCGTCCGCTCCCCCGCCACGCTCGAGGCCTTCGATCGGTGTTTTCGGGACACCGTGGACAGCTCGGATCTGTTCGAGCCCGATCCGCCCCTTCCGGTCCATCCCTACCGGCTGCTGGTCGAGCGCGATCGCACCGTACGCCGTACGCGCATCCGCGAGATCCCTTGTCTTTTCGTCGACAAGATCTTGCGCACTCGCGATCGGAGGCGCGTCGACGCCTATCTCGACCGTCTCGCGGTGATGGCGCGGTTTGCGGGGAGTTTCCTCTGCTTCGTCACCCACACCAAGGTTCTCGGCACGACCTGGGGCCATTGCCATCTTTACTTGCACGATCCCGCGCGCGGCATGGCACTGCCCACGGTCGAAGCGAGCTGGAAGGCTTTCGCCCGCTTCTTGCGCGAGCGCACGCGAAGCGCCAACCGGCCCGACGTCGATCGGATCTTTCCGGAGAGGACCGCGTGTCGGACCGCCGCCTGACGGTGGGCATGGTCGCGGCCATGCCCTGGCCCGCGGCCAAGGCCTCCTCCATCCGCGCGGGCAACATCCTGCGCGCCCTGCTCGACTGCGATCCCGAGCTCTTCGTCGAACTCTTCGCCTACGAGGGCGGATCGTTCGATCCCCATCCGCGGCTGCGCGTCCACCGCGTTTCCGGCTTCGATGCCGACAAGGCGCGCTATTACCGCTGGCGCAACAAGCTCGTGGCCGATCTCGGTTTATTGGGCGCTCTACGCGCCGCCCGCGAGCGCATCGATGTACTCTACGCGCACACCTTCGAGGGCCTCGCCATCGCCCTCGCCTTCAAAGCCTCGACCCGGCGGCGCGTGCCGATTTGCGCCGACCTGCACGGTCCGTTCGTGCCCGAACTCGTGCACTACGGGATGATTCCCGACCGGCGCCTCGCCCGCGCCCCCTTCGCGCTGCTCGAAACCGCGCTCTTGCGCGCCTGCGATCACGTTTTCGCCTCCAACGAAGGGCTGGCCGAGACGATCGCCGCGAAGATCGGCCGCGAGCGGACGAGCGTGCTGTTCGATTACGTCGATCTCGCGCTGTTCGACCCGGCGCGCATCGATCCGCTGCGGATCGCGGAACTCGAAGCGCGCTTCAAGCCTCCCGGTACGCGGCTCGTCGCCTATGTCGGGATGTTCAAGGACTATCAGGGTGTGGACGGTCTCGTCCGGGCGTTCGCGGCGATCGCGCCCCGGTATCCCGACCTCCGCCTCCTCCTCGTGGGTGACGGTCCCTGCCGGTCCGATTACGAGCGTATCGCGCGCGCGCGCGGCATCGCCGACCGCCTGCTCATGCCCGGGCTCGTCCCCCACGCCGACGTCGTCCACTGGCTGCGGCTCGCCGACGTCCTCGTCTCGCCGCGCGTCGACAACAGCATCACGCGCAGCGGCTTCGTCTCGCAGATGCCGGAGTACATGGCCGCGGGCAAACCGATCGTCTCGACGCCGGTCAGCGGCTGCGCCTTCCTGTTGCGCGACGGCGCCGGCATCCTCGTTCCCCCCGACGACGACGCCGCTCTCGCCGGAGGCATCGAGCGCGCGCTCGCGCTCTCGGAAGACGCGCGTGCGGCGATGGTCGCCCGCGCCCGGGCGAACGTCGCGCGCTTCACCTGGCGCGAGAACATCGGCCCCGTGGCGGCGCGGCTGCGGGCCCTCGCCGCCCGCTCCGTCCGCGCCGCCCCGAGCGCGGCCGCGCGCGAGGCACCGTGACGCCTCCCTCCGGCCAGATCCGGGGACAGGCCCCGCGCGGAGGCGCGAGCGCCGAGCGCACCGGTCGCATCCGTCTGCTCTCGGTCTTCGGGACCCGCCCCGAGGCGATCAAGATGGCACCCGTCGTGCTGCGCCTGGCCGCGCACCCGGCGTTCGACGCGAAAGTCTGCGTGACCGCCCAGCACCGCAGCATGCTGGACACGGTGCTCGAGGACTTCGCGATCCGCCCCGATTTCGACCTCGACGTCATGCGCGCCGGCCAGAAACTCACCGAAATCGCCGCGCGCGTGCTCACGGGCTTGCAAGACGTCCTCGAGTCCTTCCGCCCCGATCGCGTTCTCGTCCACGGCGACACCACCACGACCTTGGCCGCGAGCCTCGCCGCCTTCTACAACCGCGTGCCCGTGGCCCACGTCGAGGCCGGGCTCCGGACCGGCAATCTCGACGCCCCCTGGCCGGAAGAGGCCAACCGTCGGATCACCGCGGTCGTCACCGATCTCCATTTCGCGCCCACCGAACGCGCCAGATCCGCGCTTCTCGCCGAAGGCGTGCCCGAACAGCGCATCCGCGTCACCGGGAACACGGTGATCGATGCGCTGTTCCTCGCCCGCGCGCGCATCCTCGGCGATCGCGCGCTGCGCGGCCGCTTCGCCGAGCGCTTCGGCTTTCTGCGACCGCACGCGCGGCTGTTGCTCGTCACCGGCCACCGTCGCGAGAACTTCGGTGCCGGTTTCGAGAATATCTGCCGCGCGCTCGCCGAGCTCGCGCGCCGCCACCCCGACCTCGATCTCCTCTACCCGGTGCACCTCAATCCGAACGTCCGCGAGCCTGTCTTTCGTATCTTGGGCGGCCTCGCCAACGTCCACCTCATCGATCCGGTCGAATATCTCCCCTTCGTCTATTTGATGTCGCGCGCACATTTGATCCTGACCGACTCGGGCGGCATCCAAGAAGAAGCCCCCTCGCTCGGCAAGCCGGTGCTCGTCATGCGCGAGGTCACCGAACGGCCGGAAGCGGTGGAGGCCGGAACCGTGCGCCTCGTGGGCACCGATTTCGTCCGCATCGTCGAGGAGACCGAGCGCCTGTTGAGCGACGAGCTCGCCTATCGGCGCATGGCCACCGCCATCAATCCCTACGGCGACGGACGCGCGAGCGAGCGCATCGTCGCCGCGCTCGAAGAAGCCCACGGCATCCGACGCGCCGCCGAGGCGTGAACGACGCGCCGGTCCCGAGCCGGCGCTCGCGAACGCCGAATCGACCCGAAACGAGCGCCGGGAACGCCGCCCGCGAAGCGCGCGGGCCCGGGAACCCCGCGCACCCCGGCCGCACGGCGGAAGCCCCCGAGCGATCCGGAACGCCGCGCTTCCGGGCGTCACCGTGCGCTCGCCCGCGATCGCCGCTCGAGGGGGTGTTCTTCTCGATCCGCTCTTCCGCGATCGCCCGGCCGCGGGCACAACGGCGCGAGACGAAGGCTCGGGGAGGCGCGCGTGCTCACGATCACCGCGATCGAAACCCTGCGGCTCGAGGAGTTCCCGAACCTCCTGTGGGTTCGGGTGCACACCGACGAGGGTCTGATCGGGCTCGGGGAGACCTTTTTCGGACCCCGAGCGGTGGAGGCCTACGTCCACGAGACCGCGGCGCCGCGCCTTCTGGGCCAAGACGCGCTCGCGATCGAACGCCATGCTCGCACCCTCCTCCACCGCCAATACGTCGGGTTCTCGGGCAGCGGGGCGGAGATGCGCGGGGCCTCGGCGATCGACATCGCGCTGTGGGATCTTTTCGGCAAGGCCACCGGCCAGCCCTTGTGGCGGCTCTTGGGCGGCCTCGCGCGCCCGAAGATCCGCACCTACAACACCTGTGCCGGCTATCGCTACGTGCGCAGCGCCAAAGGACAGCTCACCGAGAACTGGGGGCTCGAGCGCAAAGAAGGCCCTTACGAAGATCTCGACGCCTTTTTGCACCGCGCCGACGAGCTCGCCCGTTCGCTTCTCGAGCAGGGGATCACGGCCATGAAGATCTGGCCGTTCGATCCCGCGGCGGAACGGTGGGACGGATGTTACATCGCGCCCGACGAACTCGATGCCGCGCTCGAACCCTTCCGCAAGATCCGCGCGGCGGTGGGCTCGAGGATGGACATCATGGTCGAGTTCCATTCTCTGTGGAACCTGCCGACCGCCAAGCGGATCTTCGCCGCGCTCGAGGAATTCGAGCCCTTCTGGTTCGAAGACCCGATCAAGATGACCGACTTCGAGGCCCTGGCGGAGCTCGCGGCGAGCACGCGGGTGCCGATCACCGCTTCCGAGACCCTGGCCACGCGGCCGGTGTTCCGTGCGCTCATGGCCCGGCGCGCGGTCGGCGTCGTCATGCTCGACGTCGCCTGGTGCGGGGGTCTCACGGAAGCGAAGAAGATCGCGGCCCTGGCGGAAGCGCATCAGCTGCCCGTCGCCCCGCACGACTGTACGGGACCGATCGTCTTCGTCGCCTCTTGTCATCTCTCCTTGAGTGCGCCCAACGCTCTCGTCCAAGAGAGCGTGCGCGCCTTTTACACCGGTTGGTACCGCGAGCTCGTCACCGAGCTGCCGCGCATCGAGCAGGGTTGGATCCTTCCGATGGAAGGCCCGGGCCTCGGCACCGATCTCCTGCCCGAGGTCTTCGCGCGACCCGATGCCAGGATCGTGACCAGTCGGCTCTGAAGGGAGACCGCCGATGGCCGAAGCGCTCGCGAGCGAGCAGCCCGCCCGACCGCGCGCCGCCCCGGCGCGCGCGACCGCCGTCCCGCGTCCGCGGGGGCTGCCGCCTCCGCTCCTGCTCCTCTTGTACCTCGCCGTGGTCCTCGCCCCGCTCGTGTTGGCGGCGCTGCGCGGCGGGCCGCCCCGTCATTGGCGCGACGAGCTCGCGAGCGCCCTCGCGCTTTTGGGCTTTTCCGTGTTTTTCATGGAGTTCCTGCTTTCCGGGCGGTTCCGCTTCGTCTCCGGGCGGATCGGGATCGATCGCACGATGCGGATCCATCAACTGCTCGCCCGCACCGCGCTTCTGTTCGTCCTCGTCCATCCCTTCCTGTACACGACGGCGCTCGTGCCCTGGGATCTGCCCTTCGACCCGACGGGCCGGGCGAGCCTCGGGCTCGGCGGGCCCTCGATTCTCTCCGGTGTCGTCGCTTGGCTTCTGTTCGCCCTGCTCGTCCTCCTCGCCATCGGCCGCGACCTCCTCCCTTATCCCTACGAGGCTTGGCGGGCGAGCCACGGCTTGGGGGCGTTGCTCGTCGCCGGGCTCGGCACCCATCACGCCCTCGAGGCCGGGCGCTACAGCGCCGATCCCTGGCTCGCCGGTTTCTGGCTCGCGCTTTTGGCGCTCGCCGCCTTCACGCTCCTCAACGTCTACGTCTTGCGCCCGCTCGGGTTGCTCGCGCGCCCCTTCCGCATCGAAGCGGTGGAGAAGATCGCCGATCGCACCTGGTCGGTGCGCCTCGTCGAGGAGCGGCCGGGACGCTTCGCCTTCCGTGCCGGTCAGTTCGCCTGGGCGACCCTCGACCGTTCGCCCTTCTCGCTCGTCGAGCATCCCTTCTCCATCGCCTCGGCGCCGGCGGATCTGCCGCGCGTGGAGTTCGTGATCAAGGAAGCCGGCGATTTCACGAGCCGGCTCGATCGCCTGCGGATCGGCGGGCGCGCTTATCTCGAAGGTCCGCACGGCAATTTCACCCTCGAGGGGCGCGATGCCGCGGGCGTGGCTCTGGTCGCGGGCGGAGTGGGCGTCGCACCCGTGTTGTCGCTGCTGCGCCAAGCCGCGGCCGAGCGCGATCCGCGTCCTTGGCTGTTGATCTACGGCAATCGCCACGCGGGTCAGATCGTCCACCGCGAGGAACTCGAATCCCTCGCGAGCCGGCTCGACCTGCGGATCGTGCACGTCCTCGGCGAACCGCCCGAGGGTTGGAAGGGCGAGGTCGGGCAGCTCGACCGCGCGCTCCTCGCGCGCCATGTCGACCCCGCGCGCATGGCCGACTGGCTGTTCTTCGTCTGCGGTCCGCCGGCGATGATCGAGGCGGTCGAAGAGGCGCTCGTATCGTTGGGCGTGCGCCGCGGCCGGATCGTCGCCGAGCGCTTCCGCTACGACGTCGGCTGAGGGAGATCGGGTGGTGTCGCACCGACAGCTCTTTTGGGCCTATCGCGGCCTGACCCTCTTTTTGCTTCTCGTCGCGATCGCCTTCGCCTTCCGCCCGGCCGCCCCGTGAGCGGGCCTCAGCCGCGCTCGAGGGCAGCGACGAGCGCCCGCGCCGCCTCGAGCAGCGGTGCTCGGTGCGCCGCGTCCAGCGGCGGACGATTGGCGAGCGAGGCGGCGATGTCGGCGAGCACCGCCGCGAAGAGGTAATAGTGGAGATGGATCTCGGCCCGCCGCTTGTCTTCGCCGGTGCGCGCGAGCCGGATCGTCACCCCTTCCGCATCCGCCTCCGCCTCGTAAGAAGAGGCGCGGCCGAAGCTCCCCATATACGCCTTGTCGGGGAAGTCGATGGCGACCTCGGCACGGTCGGTGATCGGCTTCAAGGTCATGGCATCGTCCCCCCGACGACGAACACCCGCGCATGAGAGAGCAGGCGATGGAAGCGGGCAAGAGCGCGGCCGCGCGACGCCCGGCCGCCGCACCGGCGCCGGAGTGGCCCACCGACCCCGAACAGGCCCGCGCGCTGCAGCGCCGGCTCGCCGCTTCCGTGGTGCGCGAGGATCGCCTCGGTCCCGTGCGCCGCGTCGGAGGGCTCGACGTGCATTACGCGCCGCGCGCCGGGCTCGCCTTCGCCGCGGCCGTGGCGCTCGACGCCGAGCGCTTGGAGCTCGAGGCGAGTGCGCTCGCCTGCGCGCCCCTCGTTTTCCCTTACGTCCCCGGCCTGCTCTCCTTCCGCGAGGCCCCCGCCGCCTTGCGCGCGCTCGCGCTGCTCGACCCGCCGCCCGATCTTCTGCTCGTCGACGGCCAGGGCCTCGCCCATCCGCGCCGGCTCGGCGTCGCGTCGCACATCGGTCTGCTGGCCGATCTGCCCACGATCGGGGTCGCCAAGTCGCGGCTGTGCGGCAGTTTCGCAGAGCCGCCCCGCAGCGCCGGCAGTTGGACGCTTTTGCGCGAAGGCGAGGAGGTCATCGGAGCGGTCGTGCGCACGCGCGCGGGTGCCCGCCCGCTCTTCGTGTCCATCGGTCACCGGGTGAGCCTCGCCACCGCCGTCGCCTGGACGCTCCGGCTGTGCCGCGGCTACCGGCTTCCCGAACCCACGCGCCTGGCCGATCGCCTCTCGCGCTGTCATGCGCCCTGAGCGGGAGCGGCTGCCGCCGGCCCGCCCTCGCGCGAGGGCTCGCCGCGATAAAAGCGCAGACAATCGCGCTCGCGCCCGCGCACGACGCGCAGGCCCGCGAGCGGTCCGCGCTGTTCGGTCACGATCGTGCGCTGGCCGCTGACCGCATCGTCCTTCTCGAAATAGATCACCACCCAGTCGCCCACCCGACCGAGCTCGTGCGCCCGTGCCGTATTCGAGAACAACGCGGTGAAATACCAAGGGCCGCGCCGGGTGTGCAGCACCGGCAGCCAAGCCTTGCCCTCGGGATTGAACCGCCGGGGCGCGATCTTGGGCAGATCGTCCGCCGCCGCGCGCCGCCGGTATTCCTCGTCGACGTCGAGGAGCACCGCGACATCGGGTTCTTCGGCCGGAAGTCCGCGTCGCCAGGGCCGACCCCGGGTGAGGATCTCGGCGAGGCTCGCGCGGATCTGTGCCGCCCGCCGCGGCCCCACTCCCGGCACGGTCAGGAGGCGTCCGTCGTGCGCGGCGAGCTCGAGGTCTTCGAGGGTGTCGATGTGCAGATGCTCGTGGATGTCGCGCGCGAGCTTGGGGCCGATGCCGGGCACGGTGGCGAAGAGGTCCTCGGGGGCCACCGCCCCTTCGAGCCGCTCGAGCTGGGCCCAGCGCCCGGTGGTGAGCATCTCGACGATCGCGCGCGCGAGCGAGGGCCCGATCCCGGGCAGGGCTTCGAGCGCCGCCGCTCCCCCCTCGCGCCACAGCGCGTCGATCGGTCGATCGAGCGTGGCCACGGTTTCGGCCGCGCGACGGTAGGCGCGCACCCGATAGGGGTTCTCCCCTTGGGCTTCGAGGAGCTCGGCGGCGCGACGCAGCCGCTCGGCGATGCGCGCGTTCGAGCGCGCATCCGTGCTCATCGCCGCCTCCCCCCGAGCGCTTTCCGCGCGCGCCGTCTTGCCGCCGCCGCCCGTCGCGGGTAGCCGCGAGCGCACAGCCGCCGGGGAACGAAGCGATGCGCGTGTACGCCGCCGGGCTCGGCACCGAGACCAATAGCTTCTCGCCCATTCCCACCGGTCTCGAGAGCTTTCGCGAGTATCTCTGGTTCGAACCCGGAACCCATCCCGAGGAAGCGCGCTTCTTCACCGGTCCTCTCGTGGCCGCGCGCGCTCGCGCGCGCAGCGAGGGCTTCACGTTGATCGAGGGGCTGCACGCCTTCGCCGCCCCCGCCGGACCCACGAGCGCCGAGACCTGGCACCGCTTGCGTGCGCGGATCCTCGCCGAACTCGAGGCGGCCTCGCCGGTGGACGTGGTGTTGCTGAGCCTGCACGGGGCGATGATCGCCGAGGACTGCGAGGATTGCGAGGGGGAGCTTCTGCGCGCCGTGCGCGCGCGGGTGGGCGAACGCGCGATCGTCGCCGCCGAACTCGACCCGCACTGTCACCTCACCGACCAGATGCTCGCTCACGCCGACATCCTGGTCCTGTACAAGGAATATCCTCATACCGATACCCTCGAGCGGGCCGAAGAGCTCGTCGACCTCGCCCTGCGCGCGGCGCGCGGTCGGATCCGTCCCGTCATGGCCACGGCCGATTGCCGCATGCTCGCGCTCTTTCATACCCCGCGCGAGCCCGTGCGCGGCTTCGTCGACCGGATGAAAGCCCTCGAAGGGCGCGACGGCGTCCTTTCCGTCTCTCTCGCCCACGGCTTTCCCTGGGGCGACGTGCCGGATTGCGGAGCTCGCGTGCTCGTGGTCGCCGACGGCGATCGCGAGCGCGCCCGAGCGCTCGCCCGAGAGCTCGCGCGCGAAGTCCGCGCGATGCGCGGGAACACGACCGAACCCGTCTTCGACCTCGAGGAGGGCCTCGCCCGCGCCCTCGCCCATCCGGGCGGTCCGGTGGTGGTCGCGGACACCGCCGACAACGCCGGGGGCGGGGCACCCTCCGACAGCACCTTCGTACTCGCCCGGCTCCTCGCCACGGGGGTCGAGCGGGCCTGTCTCGGGCCCTTGTGGGATCCGGTGGCGGTGCGCTTCTGTCATCTCGCCGGCATCGGAGCGCGGCTCTCGTTGCGCATCGGCGGCAAGGTCGGGGCCGTCTCCGGTCCGCCCCTGGACGTCGAAGCCGAGGTCGTGGGTCTCGCCCGCGACGCCGAACAGCGCTTCGGCCCCGGCCGCACCCGGCTCGGCGACGTGGCGGCGATCCGCATCGGCGGCATCGAGGTGCTGCTCAACAGCGTGCGTACCCAGGCCTTCGATCCCGCGCTGTTCACCGCGCACGGCATCCGCCTCGACGACAAGAAGCTCGTGGTCGTCAAATCCATGCAGCATTTTTACGCCGGCTTCGCCCCCATCGCCGCCCGGGTGCTGTGGATCAACGGGCCGGGAGCACT
This sequence comes from Geminicoccaceae bacterium, assembly GCA_025062095.1. GTDB lineage: Bacteria > Pseudomonadota > Alphaproteobacteria > Geminicoccales > Geminicoccaceae > JANXAZ01. Next base: position 22,102 of record JANXAZ010000017.1, on the reverse strand, counting down.
ATCCCAGGACTTCGCGCGCCTACCCTATCGACGCGTCCGTCGGCCGATCTGGCCGCTCGATCCGCCCGAGGTGGCCTTCGCCGATGCGATCGGAGGATGAGTGCCGTGCTCGCTGTCCCACCGGGTTCCGCCTTCGCGCCCGAATGGCGCGTTCACAAGTCGGCCGTCGAAAGCCGCGCGGGGATCGTCGTCGCTCAGAACCAGAAAGCCGCCCGCGCCGGCGTCGCCGTGCTCGAGGCCGGGGGCAACGCGGTCGATGCCGCGATCGCCGCCGGCTTCGCGCTCGGTGTCGTCGAGCCTTGGATGAGCGGGCTCGGAGGGGGCGGGGCGATGCTCGTCTGGGACGCCGCCCAGAGCCGCGGCTTCGCGATCGACATGGGCATGGTCGCACCGCGCGCCCTCGATCCCGCCGACTTCCCGCTCACCGGTCGGCCGGGCGGGGATCTCTTCGGCTGGCCGGAAGTCGTGGCCGATCGCAACCTCGAAGGCCCGCTTTCCATCTGTGTTCCGAGCTGGCTCGCCGGCGTGGAGCTCGCGCGTACGCGTCTGGGCACCATGCCTCTGGCGGAGCTCCTCGCTCCCGCGATCGCCCTCGCCCGCGAAGGGCTGGCGATCGATTGGTACGCCTCGTTGATGATCGCTTCGAGCGCCACCGCTCTCGCCCGTCATCCGGAAGCGAAGGCGGTCTTCCTGCCCGAGGGCCAGCCTCCCGCTCCGAGCTGGAGCGGCGAGCCGGCGGTCCTGCCGTTGCCCGCCCTCGCTCGGACGCTCGAGCGGCTCGCTCGCGAAGGGGCGGAGAGCTTCTATCGCGGCGGGATCGCCGCCGATCTCGCGTGCGATCTCGCCCAGGTCGGAGCGCGCCTTTCGGCCGAAGACCTGGCCTCTTACGAGGCCCGCCCGGTCGAGCCGCTGCCCGTGCCCTGGGGCCCGGCGCAGATCCTCGCGATGCCCGGCCTTTTCGGCGGGGCGAGTTTCGCCCGGGCGGCCGCGCTCCTCGCGCGGGAGGCTCTGGGCGGGGCGCATCCGAGCGCAGCCGCCTATCTCGCGTACGCCCGTGCCCTGCGCGCCGCCCAAGAAGAACGGCTCGCACGGCTGGGGGACATCGGACCCGGCGCCTCCTGCACGAGCCACCTCTGCGTCGTCGACCGCAAGGGCAATCTCGTCTCCCTCACCCAGACCCTCCTTTCGCTCTTCGGCAGCAAGGTGCTCTCCCCGCGCACCGGCATTCTCTTGAACAACGGGGTGATGTGGTTCGATCCGCGTGCCGGCCGGCCCAACAGCATCGGGCCCGGCAAGCGTCCTCTCGCCAACATGTGTCCCCTTCTCGGGCTCGCCCCGGAGCGTCGCTTCGCCCTCGGGGCCTCCGGTGGACGTCGGATCCTGCCCGCGGTTTTCCAGCTCGCGAGCTTTCTTCTCGACTTCGGGATGGACCTCGAGACCGCCTTTCACACCCCGCGCATCGACACCGCCGAGCTCGCGGGGATCGTCGCGGACGAGCGACTCGGCGCGGAGATCGTGCGGGCGCTCGAGACGCTCGCGCTGGTGCGGGGCTCGCCTCCGCTCGTCTATCCCCTCCTCTTCGCCTGCCCCTCGGCCGTGCTCCACGAGCTCGCCTCCGACCGCCGCTTCGGGATCGCCGAGCCGCTCCATCCCTGGGCCGGCGGCCGGGCCGAGGCCGCCCCGCGCCCGAGCTGAAGCGGCACGCCCGAGCGTCGTCCCGGCGCCGAGCCCGTCGCCTCCGGACGCTCCGGCCGAGACGCATCCTTCGGTGCGCGCGACGCGCGGCGCGGGCTGCCTCGGCAAGGGATTTTTCACCAGAGTGCGCGCGGCGATCGGATCGGTGCGCCGAGCGATGGTCCATCTCGCCCTCCTCCTCGCGGCTCCGGTGCCGCCTTTCTACGTCGGCGGCAAATGGCTGGGACCGCTTCTGGGGATCGCGGCGTTGGATGTGATCGCGCGATGGAGCGGCGCGCGCGGGGGCCTCTCGGACCTCCTCCCCTCGCCCCTGCCGCTGTGGATCGTGGCCGCCGTCCTCGCCTGGCTTCTCTTCGAAGGTCCGCTTCCGAGCGGACGCGCCTCGCCCTGATCGCCCGGCCGCGGCCGAAGGCTCCGTCCGAGGGCCCTTCGGGGTTCCGTGCGGCTGCGGGTTCGGCCCCTGCCGCGCCCCCGAGTTCGCATCGTCTCGGTGTGGTCTTGGTTGGAATTCTTCGATTTCGATCGTGATCAGAAGCTGCGCTTTCTGTATTTACGGGGAGCTTTTCCGGTGCTCTAGAAAAACCGAGCCCGACTCTTACTCGAGGAGGCAGCGATGTCGGATCGGTTCGACACATGGTATCGGGACCCGTCTGATCCGCATCGACTTTCGGGTCGTGTCATCGGTCAGCTCGGTTCGTTCGAACAATTCTTGCTCTGGGCGTTGCGCCGGCGGGTCGCCGACGGCGGCCGGACCTCGGCCGTCCTCGTCCACGGCTTCCGGCTCGCCTTCGGGCTCGCCTACCTCGAACCCGCTCTCGCCGCCTTCGAAGCCTTCTGCGATTGCCTGGAACGTCGGGGCGTGCGCGACTTCGGGTTGTTGCCGTTGCGTTGTCCCTGCGTGAGCACGGACGAGGAGCGGCTCTTGGAGCTCGTGTTCGCGGTGCGGCGGGGAAAAGCCGAGGCGCTCGCGCGCGCTCTCGTCGCGGATGCCGCCCCCGAGCTTCTCGCTCGTGCGCGAGAGCTCGGCGCGTTCCGCTGGCGCGCCGAGCTGTCGCGGGAAGACGCGGGGTTCGGCTAAGACGCGCCGCCCGCCGCTTCGAAGGCAGCGGGCGGCCGACTTTCAAAGCTCGAGCTCGCCGATCTGGGACAGGGCGAAGTTCTCGATGCCGATCATCTCGATCATCTCGAGATCCCTGCGCAACCTGTCATGATACCCCTCGGCGTCTCTCAAGACCCTCACCATCAGATCGCGCGAGACGTAGTCCTTCGCTTGCTCGCAGATTTCGACCGCCTTGCGATAGCACAGGATGTTCTCGAACTCGAGCCGGAGATCGCACTCGATGACGTCCTTCAGATTCTCGCCGATGTAGATCGTGCCGATATTCCGGAGATCGGGGCGGCCGCCCAAGGCCAAGATCCGCTCGACGAGGTTCTCGATGTGCATCCTTCCGTCGATATGCTCTCCGTACACGTTACGGGCGCGTTTCTCGAATCCCCAAGTTTCCAGCATGTGCGCGTGCACGAGATATTGATCGAGCGCGGTGACCTCGCGCCCGAGGGCCTCGTTGAGCGCCGCGATGACCGAAGGATCGCCCTTGAACAGTTTCGGCATTCCGTTAACCCTCTGGTTTGCCCGCCGCCGGCACCCGAACCGGAACGCGCCCGAGGGCGGGCTCGGCCCCTGCCCCGACCCGTCGGTGGACCGCATCCGCATCGCGAGCCGCGGAGCTTCCGCGGCAGCGCGCGAACCGGACGAAGCTCGCCGCGCGCCGCCGAGGACAACGCCTCGCCGAGCCGATGTCGTCCCCCTTCTCAGGCCCTCGCGCGACCCGAGCCGTTCGGTCGCGGATGACTGCGAGGCGTTTCGGATCGACCCGCCGCTCGCGTCGCGCGCCGCATCGGATGCTCGTACGGGTCGATCACCTTAGCACGCGCGCGGCCTGCGCGCCTCTTCTTCCGAGCGCGCCCCGCTGCGCCCTTTTGTCGCAGAGCGCCGCGCCTCGAACGCCGCTATCGGGACCGCGTTTCTCGGCCGACCGGCCCCTCCCCGCGCCGCACCGTCGCGGGTCGGTCGTCACCGTCCCCCGCGCCGCACCGCGCCCTGCTCACGCTGTGGGCGGAAGAGCCGATCCCTCGGCCTCGGCGCCGGGTCGGGAAGCCGCCGCGCTCCCGTCGACCGGCCGTGCCGTTTGCGCTTCCACGCGCACGATCACCTCGACACCCGTGATCGTGTAGCCCGGCGGCGCTTCGGGAAGCTTGGCGAAGGCGATCTCGGAATCGTCGATGTCGCGGATGAAGCCCGTGCGCTCGTCGTAGAAGTGATGGTGGTCGCACACCCGGGTATCGAAGAAGGTCTGCCCGGTGTGGACCACGACCTTGCGCAACAGACCCGCGGCGGCGAACTGGTGCAGCGTGTTGTAGACGGTGGCGAGAGAGACGAAGAGCCGACGGCTGCGCGCCTCCTGATAGAGCTGTTCGGCCGAAACGTGGCGCGGCGGTCCTTCGAACAAGAGCCTGCCCAGGCCCACGCGCGGCCGCGTGGGACGCAGACCCACGGCGCGCAGTCGCGCTACGATCGGGCACGGATTCGTTTCGGAGGCCATGGCACTTCGTTCCGAAGATCGCGGCGAAGGCCGAACGCCGCCACGTCCCTTCGCCGAAGCGGGATATAGAGTGCGCGATCGGGCCTGGCAACCGCGACAGTGGCGATTTGATCTATCCGCGGACTTCCGAAGTCGCTTTCACGACTTCGAACGATTCCGAAGAACCGCGCGGCCGCCGTCCGCGTCGCGCGCACGAACGGCCGGGACGCGGACCGCGCGCGAGCGCGGACCCCTTCTCGGTCGTCGCTCTTGCCGAACGCGTGCGACAGGCGAGATTCGCGGGGCGAAGGAGGGCGCGAGAGGACCATGCGCTATTACCGGGACTTCACTGCACGGGAGGAGATCGACCGCGAGTACGACGCGGCCTCGGCGGTCCCCGAGAGCACGGCCATCATCGAGCGCTGGCGCGAGCGAAGCGCGCGCGTGCGGAGCGCGCTGCTCGCTCGACCGGGGCTGCGCTTCGGCCCCACCTGCGAGGAATATCTCGACTTCTTCCCGGCCGGCGCCGATGCGCCTCTGCATCTGTTTTTCCACGGCGGCTATTGGCGCAGGTTCTCGGCCGCGGATTTCTCCTTCGTCGCCGAGCCGCTCGTCGCCGCGGGCATCGCCGTCGGCGTGGTCAACTACGCTCTCTGTCCGGAAGTCGGCATCGACGAGATCGTGCGCGAAGCGCGGGCGGCCGTCGCCTGGGCGTACCGCGAGGCGCGGAACTTGGGCTGCGATCCCGCCCGGATCACGGTCTCCGGCCATTCCGCCGGCGGCCATCTCGTGGCCATGCTCGCGATCACCGATTGGCCACGGCGCTACGGCCTGCCCTCGGACGTCGTGAAGGCCGGGCTCGCGCTCAGCGGCTTGTTCGATCTCGGGCCTTTTCCCTGGTCCTTCCTGCAGCCCTTCTTGCAGCTCGATTTCGCTCAGGTCGTGCGCAACAGCCCGATCCTGCAACTCGGCGAGCGCGGAGCTCCCCTCCTGTGCGCCGTGGGCGGGGCGGAAAGCGCCGAGTTCCGCCGGCAGTCGCGAGACTTCGTGGCCGCCTATCGCGCCCGCGGCCTGATCGCCGAATATTGCGAGGTGCCGGGGGCCGACCATTTCACCGTGCTCGATGCGCTCTTCGATCCCGCCACGGCGCTGCACGCCCGGCTCTTGCGCCTGGCCCGCGAGCCCGAGGGCGCCGTCGCCGCGGCGGGCGCGTGAACCGGACGGCCGCGGGGCGGGGAGCGAGGACCGTGGGGAGCGACGAAAGCCGGGCGGGGACGAGCCCGATCACCCGCGTTCTCGAAACCTGTCTTTACGTCGACGACCTCGCCGCGGCGCGACGCTTTTATGTCGATCTGTTGGGCCTGCCCGTGCACGCCGAGCGCCCCGGGGCCTTTTTGTTCTTGCGGCTCGAGCGCGCCATGTTGCTTTTGTTCGACCCGCGGGCGACGGAAAACCAGAGCGGCGTGCCCGCGCACGGAGCCCGCGGGCCGGGCCACGTCTGTTTCGCGATCCCGGAGAGCGAGCTCGACGCCTGGAAGCAGCGCCTCCTGACGGCGGGAGTGGCCATCGAACACGAACAGTGTTGGCCGCGGGGCGGTCGTTCGCTGTACGTCCGCGATCCGGCCGGGAACAGCGTCGAGTTCGCCGCGCCGCGCATCTGGGGATTCGAGGACGACTGAAGTGTTGGATGCGACGCAGCGGACAGGGCGGTCTGATCAGGATGGAAATCCTGTGGACGGATCGCGAGATGCTGCATCGCAGCATAATGCCCGCGTGGCTTTCGTCGCCGACCTCGTGTGTCCTTGGTGCCACATCGCGTTGCACACGCTCCTGCCGCTCTTGCCCCGGCTCGGCATCGAGCTCGCGTGGCACCCCTTTCTCCTCGATCCCGGCATGACGCCGGCAGGGATACCGCGGACGATTTACCTCGAGCGCAGGTTCGGCTCTTTGGACGCGGCGCGCGCGGTGCAGGAGCGCATCCAACGGCGCGGACGCGAGCTCGGCCTCGTCTTCGCCTTCGAGCGGATCCGTCGGCAGCCGGAAACGAGCACCGCGCACGCCCTGCTCCTCGCCGCCCCGGCCGAACGCCGGCTCGGGCTCGCGCGGGCGCTCTTTCGCGCCTTTTTCGAGGAAGGCGCGGATCTGGGCGATGTCGAGTGCCTCGAGGAGCTCGCGCGGGCCTCGGGTTGCGCGCCCGAGCTCGCGCGCGGCGCCCGGTCGGCCGATCGCCTCGCCGCTGTCCGCGCCCTCCATCGTCGTGCCGTCGACGCCGGCATCGACGGCGTTCCGGCCCTGCTCGTGCCCGCGGTGGGCGTGCTCGCCGGTGCCCAGCCGGCGGAGGTGTTCGAACGCTTCCTCGAGCTCGCGGTGCTGTTCGGGCGATCGAGCGTCCCCGCTCAAGGCCGCCAGGCCTCGTAGTCTCCGGTCGCCCGCGCCCGTTTGCCCCCGCCCCGCTCGTCGCCGGGCGGAAACCACGCCTCGGGCGTTCCCGAGCGGTTGGGCTCGTGCGGCTTTTCCCAACGTTTCCTGGCCAGGGGCTGTTCGCTCGGGGGCTTCTCGAGAGTGTGATGAAGCCAGGCGTTCCACCCGGGCGGAACCGTCGAAGGCTCGATCTCGCCTTCTCCCGCGTAGACCACCCAACGCCGTTCGCTACGCCAGTCCCGCGCCCCGCGCTCGCGGTAGTAGCGGTTGCCGTACTCGTCGACGCCCACGAGCTCGCCGCGTCGGCGCGTGAACCACCAGGTCCCGAAGCGATTGTCCCTGAGCCAGGCGAGCACGCCCTTCCTCCGCCAACGACCGTCGAGCTCGGAGATGGCCGACCCGCGGTTCCTTGTCCAGTTCCGCTCAAATCCGAGCGCGAGCGGGAAACGGCGCCCGAGCGTGCGGACGGACTGTGGACAAACCGTGAGTTGATAAAAGGCTGAGAGAAAAGCTGAGCCGGGCTTGCCGCCCTGTGGAAAGCGCGGAAAGTTCGAGTCTTGAGAGTTGATTGAGATTAAGTTGAGACCCCGCGCTCGCGCCGGCGCCACGGCTTCCCGTGGCCGAGCACGCCGCGGGCGGCGGCGCGCGCGCGGCGACCCTCGCCGTGCGACCACCCGCCTGTGGGCGACCGCGAAAACCGTGGATAACTTCAAAATCTGGGTTGGCGGGCCGCGGGAGTTCCCATATCTTGTGGCGCGCTAGGGCGCTCCGTTCGTCGAGCCCGGAACGGTCTCGGCTTGCGCGCGGTCGCGGTCCGGTCTAAACTGTTCGTTGAGATCAGGCCCAATGAGATTTGCGACGAGCGGGATGATTGGGACGAAAATCTTCATATCCGCGCGAGCCGGCCGGGTTGACGAACGGAAGCGGAACACCTAGCGTCCACCCTCGGAGGAGGATCGCGGTGGCGCTGAAGATCGAGCGTAGGTTCACTCGGGAAGGCGTATCGCCTTATGCTTCGATCGCCTTCCGCACGGCGTCGAGCGAGATCCGCAACCCGGACGGTTCGATCGTGTTCCGCGCCGAGGACATCGAAGTCCCGGCCGGCTGGTCGCAGGTAGCGATCGACGTCCTCGCTCAGAAGTATTTCCGTAAGGCGGGCGTGGCGAAGGTGCTGCGACCGGTGCGCGAGAAAGGCGTGCCGGACTGGCTGGCCCGTCACGTCCCGGACGAGGAGGCTCTCGAAGCCCTACCCCCCGAGCGGCGGTTCGGAGGCGAACGGAGCGCCAAGCAGGTCTTCGATCGGCTCGCCGGGACCTGGACCTATTGGGGTTGGAAGAACGGCTATTTCGCGAGCGAGGCCGACGCGCGGGCGTTCATGGACGAGCTGCGCTACATGCTGGCCGCCCAGATCGCCGCGCCCAACTCCCCGCAGTGGTTCAACACCGGCCTGCACTGGGCCTACGGCATCGACGGTCCCTCTCAGGGGCATTTCTACGTCGACGAGGCCACGGGCGAAGTCCGGCCCTCGACGACGGCGTACGAGCGGCCGCAACCGCACGCCTGCTTCATCCAGAGCATCAAAGACGATCTCGTCAACGAAGGCGGGATCATGGACCTCTGGGTGCGCGAGGCGCGGCTGTTCAAGTACGGCTCGGGTACCGGGACGAATTTCTCCACCTTGCGCGGCGAAGGCGAGCCGCTCTCGGGCGGCGGTCGTTCGTCGGGCCTCATGAGCTTCCTCAAGATCGGCGATCGCGCGGCCGGGGCGATCAAGTCCGGCGGCACGACCCGGCGCGCCGCCAAAATGGTCATCGTGGACATCGACCATCCGGACATCGAGCAGTTCATCGAATGGAAGGTGGTCGAGGAGCAGAAGGTCGCGGCCCTCGTCGCCGGCTCGCGGCTCCTCAAGAAGCACGTCGACGCGATCATGGCCGCCTGCCACGACCCCGGCTACGAGGGGCCCGATCGCTTCGATCCGGCGGCCAATCCGGCGCTCAAAAAGGCGGTGCGGGAGGCGCGCAAGGCGTTTCTGCCGGACGGAGCGATCCAGCAGGCGATCGCTTACGCGCGGCAGGGCTTCAGAGGGATCGAGATCCCGGTTTACGACACGGACTGGGACGGCGAGGCTTATCTCACGGTCTCGGGGCAGAACTCGAACAATTCGGTGCGCGTCACCGACGAGTTCATGCGTGCGGTGCTCGAGGACCGCGACTGGCACCTCGTCCGGCGCACCGACGGCAAGGTCGCCAAGACCGTCAAGGCGCGCGAGCTCTGGCAGAAGATCGCCCGCGCCGCTTGGGCGAGCGCGGATCCGGGCATTCAGTACGACACCACGATCAACGACTGGCACACCTGCCCGGCCTCGGGGCGGATCAACGCCTCGAACCCCTGCTCGGAATACATGTTCCTCGACGATACGGCGTGCAATCTCGCCTCCTTGAACCTCATGGCCTTCCGTCGCGACGACGGCAGCTTCGCCGTGGAGGACTTCGAGCACGCCGTGCGGCTGTGGACGATCGTGCTCGAGATCTCGGTACTGATGGCGCAGTTCCCCTCGCGCGCCATCGCCGAGCGCTCCTGGCGCTTCCGCACCCTCGGTCTCGGCTACGCGAACCTCGGCGGGCTCTTGATGTCTCTGGCGCTGCCTTACGACAGCGCCGAGGGACGAGCGATGTGCGCGGCGATCACCGCGCTCATGACCGCCGTCGCCTATCGGACCTCGGCGGAGATGGCCGCGGCGCTGGGCCCCTTCCCGGGATTCGCCGAGAACCGCGAGCATCTGTTGCGCGTGCTGCGCAATCATCGCCGCGCCGCGTGGAGCGCGCGCGAGGGCTACGAAGGCCTGCACACCCTCCCGATACCGCTCGATGCCGCGGCCTGTCGCGACAAGGCGCTCGTCGCGGCGGCGCGCAAGGCCTGGGACGAAGCGCTCGCGGCGGCCGAACGACACGGCGTGCGCAACGCGCAGGTGACGGTGATCGCACCCACCGGCACGATCGGGCTGGTCATGGACTGCGACACCACCGGGATCGAGCCCGACTTCGCCCTCGTCAAATTCAAGAAGCTGGCCGGCGGCGGCTATTTCAAGATCATCAACCGGATGGTTCCCAAGGCCTTGGAGGTCCTCGGCTACAGCCCGAAACAGATCGAGGACATCACGGCCTACGCGGTCGGTCGCGGCACCCTCGAAGGCGCACCGGGCGTCAACCACGAACGCCTGCGGGCGCGCGGCTTCGACGACGAGGCGCTCCGACGCCTCGAAGCCGCCCTGCCCTCCGCTTTCGACATCAAATTCGCGTTCAACCGCTTCGTCCTGGGCGATGCCTTCTGCAAGGAGAAGCTCGGCCTCACGGAGGCCCAGCTCGCCGATCCGCGCTTCGATCTCCTCGCGCATCTGGGCTTCACGAAAGAAGAGATCGAAGCCGCCAACCTCTATTGCTGCGGGACGATGACGGTGGAGGGCGCTCCGCATCTGCAAGAAGCCCATCTGCCGGTCTTCGACTGCGCCAACCCCTGCGGGCGCATCGGCAAGCGTTTCTTGTCGGTCCGCGCGCATCTCGAGATGATGGCCGCGGCCCAGCCGTTCATCAGCGGCGCCATTTCCAAGACCATCAACATGCCCGCCAAGGCGACGGTCGAGGACTGCGCCCATGCGTATCTCGAGGGTTGGCGGTTGGGGTTGAAGGCGCTCGCGCTCTATCGCGACGGCTCCAAGCTCTCGCAGCCGCTCGCCGGCTTCCTCGTCGGCGGGGACGAGGAGGCGGAAGACGAGCCGGCGCGCGAGCGCCCGGCGGTGCAAAAAGTCATCGAGGTCACGGAACGCGTCGTCGAGCGCTGGATCACCGAACGGCGCAAGCTCCCCAACCGGCGCAAGGGCTACACCCAGAAGGCGATCGTCGGCGGCCACAAGGTCTACTTGCGCACGGGCGAATACGAGGACGGTACGCTCGGCGAGATCTTCATCGACATGCACAAGGAGGGAGCGGCCTTCCGCTCGCTCATGAACAGCTTCGCGATCGCGATCTCGATCGGGCTGCAATACGGCGTGCCGCTCGAGGAGTTCGTAGAAGCGTTCGCCTATACGCGCTTCGAGCCCTCCGGCCCGGTGCAGGGCAACGACAGCATCAAGTTCGCGACCTCGGTGCTCGATTACATTTTCCGCGAGCTGGCGATCTCCTATCTCGGACGGACGGATCTCGCGAACATCGATCCGAGCGAGATGCGCCACGACGCCATCGGCGTCGGCGCCAAAGAGGGGGATCTCGGCTTCGAGAAGGTGGCCCGCATCGCCTCCGCCGGCTTCGTCCGCGGCAACCTGCGCCTTCTCGCGGGCGGCGGCGGGGCGGTCGAAACAGTCGCGGTCAAGCGTTTCCCGGCGAGCGTCGCCGCTTCGAGCGAGCCCGCGCGCCTTTCCCCCATGTCGCGCACGGAGCAGGCGCAGATCGCCCGCCTCAAGGGCTACGAGGGCGATCCGTGCGGCTCCTGCGGCAACTTCACGCTGGTGCGCAACGGCACCTGCCTGAAATGCGATACCTGCGGCGCAACCACGGGTTGTAGCTGAAGGTACGCATCGTCCCGAAGGGCAAGCGGGACGTCTTTCCTTGTGTTCTCCTCCGAGTTCGGGCCCGGGGGCCACCCCGGGCCCCTTTTTCTCCCTCTTCCTCCACCTCGGCGGTTCCGCGAGCCCCGCCTTCGGGCTAGCTTCCCCCACGCCGATCGCATCCGAGCGCCGCCATGTCCGAGCCGATCGTCTTCGTCCTCAACGGCCCCAACCTCAACCTCCTGGGCAAGCGCGAGCCGGAAATCTACGGCCGCGAAACGCTTTCCGACATCGAGGCGGCCTGCCGCGCCCTCGCCCGCGAACTCGGCCTCGCGGTGGATTTCCGCCAGTCGAATTGCGAAGGCGAGCTCGTGAGCTGGATCCAACAGGCGCGCGAAACGGCTTCCGCGATCGTGATCAATCCCGCCGCTTACACCCACACCTCGATCGCCATCATGGACGCGCTCGCCACCTGCTCCTTCCCCGTGGTCGAGGTCCATCTCTCGAACATCCACCGGCGCGAGCCGTTCCGCCACCACTCCTACGTCTCCAGGGTGGCGAGCGCGGTCATCGCCGGCTGCGGCGCGCACGGTTATCTTCTGGCCCTGCGCCACATCGCTCATCTTTTGCAGAAGGCGCGCGGCTGACGCATCGCGCATCGCTCGGCTCGGCGGATTGTTCGCGGCTGCGGCCTCTTCCACCATGGCGGCGCGGAACCGCGGGGGAGGCCGAGATGAACGCGATACGGACGATCGCGAGCGGGTTGCTGTTTCCCGAAGGACCGGTGGCGATGCCCGACGGCTCGTTTTACGTCGTCGAGATCGCTCGGCGGACCGTGAGCCGGATCGCCCCGGACGGCACCGTCTCGGTCGTCGCCACCCCGGGAGGCGGTCCCAACGGGCTCGCGATCGGCAAGGACGGCGCGCTCTACGTTTGCAACAACGGCGGCTTCGAGTTCGTCCACGAACCGGGTCACGGCCTGCGCCCCGCCTGGCAGGCGCACGACTACGTCTGCGGCCGGATCGAGCGCGTCGACCCGCGTACCGGTGCGGTCGAGGTCCTCACCCGCGGCCTGCCCGAGAAGAAGTTGCGGGGGCCCAACGACCTCGTCGTCGACCGCACGGGAGCGATCTGGTTCACCGATCTGGGCAAGCGTCGGCCTCACGATCTCGACTGGGGCGGGATCTATTGGCTCTCCCCGGACGGGAAGGAGATCAAAGAGGTCGCCTATCCGGTGCTCACCGCCAACGGCATCGGGCTCTCCCCGGACGAGACCGTGCTCTACGTGGCCGAGACCGAAGGAGCCCGCCTTTGGGCCTTCGACATCACGGGGCCGGGCGAGGTGAAAAAACATCCCTGGCCCTCGCCTCACGGCGGCCGCCTCGTCTATCAGGCGGGCGGGCGCGCCTTCAAGCGCTTCGACAGTCTCGCCGTCGAGGCCTCGGGCAACATCTGCGTCGCCACGCTCGCGACGGGCGGCATCTCGGTGATCTCGCCCGAGGGCGAGCTCGTCGACTTCGTGCCGATGCCCGATGCGATGACGACGAACATCTGCTTCGGCGGGCCCGATCTCAGGACCGCGTATGTGACGCTTTCCCTCTCGGGTCGGCTCGTGGCGATCGACTGGCCGAGGCCCGGGCTGCCGCTCAATTTCCTGAACCGGCGGCCTTGAACGGCCGTCTCGGGATCACTCCTCGAGCTGCTTTTTGAGCTTGCGCGCGGCGCGATCGCCGAAGACGTAGCGCGTGCGGTCCACGCTCGGGCGTCCGTCGCGCACGCACAGCTCGCGCGCGGGATCGCAGATCGTGCGCCGATCCGGGCGGATGGTCCCGTCGGGTTCGGTGACCGCGAGTGCGGGCTTCCTCCCGAACTGCTCTCGGGTCGCCCGGTAATCGGGCTCGCCGCGCCGCGTGCAGAGCTCGTCTTCGAGATCGCAGCGCACCCGCGGCGCCGGCTCGTAGACCGTGTCGCGACGCCAGTCGCCCCCGATCCGCTCTTCGAGCTCTTTCGCAGCTTCTTTGCCGAAGTACTCGCGCGTCAACGACAATTCCGGCCCGTTGCGATCGTAACAGACGCGCGCGAACCGATCGCAACGGACCCCCGGCCTGGGCTCGCTCCACCGCTCGACCGAGCGACGACCCCAGCCGTCCTCGAGGAACGGCCGATCCCACGGCCCCGGGGGCCCGAGACTGCAGGCGGCACCCGAGAGAAGAACAGCGGCGAGCAGGGCCGATCGCGCCCGGAACATGGACATCCCCTCGCCCACACCCGTCGTTCGAGATGGGTACCGCGCGCGGTCGCGCCAACCGACGGCCGCGACGGCGCCGTCGCATTCAAGTGCCTTCGCGCTCGATCCAGCCGATCCAGGGCAGATGCCGGAAGCGTTCGGCCCAGTCGATGCCGTAGCCGACCACGAACACGTCGGGGATCTCGAAGCCCACGAAGTCGGGGACGATGTCCACCGTTCGGCGGGCGGGCTTGTCGAGAAGGGTGCAGGTCCACACCCGCCGCGCACCCTCGCGGAGCAGGAGTTCGGTCGTATGGGCGAGGGTTCTGCCGGTATCCTGGATGTCGTCGACGAGGAGGACCTCGCGGCCGGCGATCGCTTCCGGCGTCGTCCCGACGACCTTCACGGCACCGCTGCTCTCGGTGCCGAGACCGTAGGACGAGACGTGGAGGAACTCGATTCGGGGCCTCAGGCCGCGGCGGTCGAGGGCGCGCACGAGATCGGCGGCGAAGACGAAAGCCCCTTTCAAGAGCACGACGAGGGTGAATTCGGGCGGCAGGCGCTGCGCGATCGCTTCCGCGAGCTCTTCCGTCCGACGCGCGATCGTCGCGGCGTCGAAGAGGAGGTGGAGACGCGGTTCGCGCTCGTTCACCGGCCGCGCCCGACGAGCACCAGCCGCAGGTCGGGGCGTTCGCGCGCCGCCGCCTCGAGCGTCCGGAGAAGAGGACCGAGTTCGGGATCGGAGGCGAGTTCCGTCCGGTCCGCGCCGGCCCAGACGATCTCGATCGGGCCGGGCAAGTCCCCGGTCAGCACGTCGTAAAGGGCATCGAGATTGTGGCCGAAATGGGCAGGAAAGCCGAGTTCGCGGGCGAGCCGCGCGAGCGCTGCGCGCCGGGTGCGGCTGCGGCCGTCGAGCCGGCAGGAGCGGCCGGACGGGTTCACTTCGGTACCTCTTTGAAGGTCTGGTAGTGATCGGTCGTCAGATACATCAATCCGTCGTCCGACCACACCAGGCGTTTCGGCCCGCGCGAGCCGCAGAAGAAGTCGAGATCGGCCTCGAACCACTTGCGGTCGCGTTTCTCGGGCAGCTTCTTCTCGCGGTTGCCGAAGCGGTCCCCGCCCAGCACGCGACCGCGCGCGACGGTGCACAGATCCACCCCCGGCTCCCAGCCGAGTTTGCGCGCCTCCGCCTTGGTCATGTAGCGCGGCGGGAGTTTCTTGGTCTTGCGCAGCGACTGGACGGTCTCGATGAAACCCTCGACGTCGACGATGCCTTCGCTGCGCGCGAACAAGCGGAGCTCGGCTTCGCTCGCACCCGCCGCGGCGGCGATCAGCAAAGCCAAGAGCAGCAGAACGGGTCGGAGCCAACGCACGGTTCGGCCGTCCTCGCACGCGCGCCCGCGCTCATAGCCCGCCGCGGTCCGCGCTCCAAGACCGCCGGTCCCCGACTTGCGGCACCTCCGCGCCTCGGTAGACTTCTCCGCGTCGCGCCGAACGCGCGGCTCGTCGTGGAACTGCCGTGGGGAGGAGACGATGATCCGGCGGGAAACCCTGTTGGCTTCGGTCGCTGCGGTCGGGCTCGGGCTCGCCGCCGGTGCGGAACCCGCGGCCGGCGAGACGGTGCTCCGCGCGGTGATGCACTCGGATCTCAAGATCGTCGATCCGATCTGGACCACCGCCTACATCACCCGCAACCACGGCTACAACATTTACGACACGCTCTTCGCCATGGACGCTACGGGCGACATCCGCCCGCAGATGGTCGAGCGCTGGACGGTGAGCGACGACAACCTCACCTACACCTTCACCTTGCGCGAAGGGCTTCTCTTCCACGACGGCCAGCCGGTTCGGGCCGAGGACGCGGTGGCCTCGATCAGGCGCTGGGGCCAGCGCGACTCGATGGGCGTGTTCATGATGGGTTACGTCGAGCGCCTGGAGGCCAAAGACGCCAGGACCTTCGAGTTGCGCTTGAAGAAGCCCTTCGGGCTCGTCTTGCAGTCCTTGGGCAAGCCGTCGTCCAACGTGCCCTTCGTGATGCCCAAGCGGGTGGCCGAAACACCGCCCACCGAACAGATCACGGATTACACCGGTTCCGGCCCCTTCGTCTTCCGCCGGGATCTGTGGAAGCCCGGGAACATCGCCGTCTACGAAAAGTTCAAGGACTACAAGCCGAGAAACGAGCCGCCGTCCTGGGCGGCGGGTGGCAAAGTCGCCAAAGTCGACCGCATCGAATGGATTTCGATGCCCGATCACCAGACCGCGGTCAACGCCCTCATCTCGGGCGAGATCGACCTCATGGAGGCGCCTCCGCACGATCTTTTGCCCGTGCTCGAGGCCGATCCGAACGTCGTGCTGTTCGAGTGGAACAAGCTCGGCAACCAGTACATGTTCCGCTTCAACAGCCTCCATCCCCCCTTCGACAACCCCAAGATCCGGCGCGCCGCGCTCGAGGCGCTCAATCAAGAGGATTTCCTGAAGGCGGTGATCGGCAATCCGCGCTATTACAAGACCTGCGCGGCGATGTTCGTGTGCGGCACCACCTTCGCCTCCGACAAGGGCGGCGAGGTCATGCTGCGCTCCGATTTCGAGCGCTCCAAGCAACTCCTCAAGGAAGCCGGCTACGACGGCACCCCCGTGGTGCTCTTGCACTCGACCGACCTCGCGGTGCTCGCCAATCTCGCCCCCGTCGCCAAGCAGCTCCTCGAGCGCGGCGGCTTCAAGGTCGAGATGCTCTCGATGGACTGGCAGTCGCTGGTCGCGCGCCGGGCCAAGAAGGACAAGCCCGCCGAAGGCGGCTGGAGCGCCTTCATGACCTCGTGGGTCGCCGCCGACATCTTGAACCCCATCAGCACCGCCGGCCTCAACGCCACGGGCGAGAAGGGCTGGTTCGGCTGGTTCGACGATCCCAAGCTCGAGGCGATGAAGCGCGCGTTCGCCGAGGCCCCGGACCTCGCCACGCAGAAGAAGATCGCCGAAGAGATTCAGGTCTACGTCGCCACCGAGGGCACGACCCACGGCTGGATGGGCCAGTGGTACCAGCCGATGGCGCACCGCAAGACGATCTCGGGCGTCCTCGAAGGGCCCGTGCCCTACATGTGGAACATCGAGAAGAAGGGGTGAACGCGCACGCAGCCGCCGCGTCTGTCGCCGGACGTCCGCTCCGGGCGGAACCGGTGCGGCCGGGCCGGCCGAAGGACCGAGCACCATCGGGCGGCCGGCTCGCGGAGTCGCCCCGCGGTACCTCCGGTTCCGCCGCGAGAGGAGATCTTTTCCGTCTCGCCCGCGGCGGGCGCGCGCAGCGGTCGGGGAGGCGCCCCCGGCACGAGAGGATCGGCGCGGTGAGCCCGGTGGCGCGGCCGTGATCGCCTTCATCCTCCGCCGCATTCTCGCCACGGTCCCGGTCCTCTTCACCGTGGCGCTTCTCGTCTTCCTCATGCTGCGCCTGACGCCGGGCGATCCCGCCGCGATCATGGCCGGCGAGAACGCGACCGCCGCGCAGATCGCCGAGATCCGCGCCAAGCTCGGGCTCGATCAACCGCTTCTCGTGCAGTTCGCGATCTGGCTGGGCAAGCTCCTCCAGGGCGATCTCGGCGAGTCCTTCTTCTTCAAGATGCCGGTTGCCACGCTCATCGGACAGCGCATCGGGCCCACGATCGCGCTCGCCACCACGACCATGACCCTCACCGTGCTCGTCGCGGTGCCGCTCGGCACGCTCGCCGCCTGGCGCCACGGCTCGCTCCTGGACCGTTTCGTCATGGGCTTTTCGGTGCTGGGCTTTTCTGTTCCGGTCTTCGTGCTGGGCTATGTGTTGATCTATGTTTTCGCAATCCAGCTCGGTTGGTTTCCCGTGCAGGGTTACAAGCCGCTTTCGGCCGGGCTCGGTCCCTTCTTGTCCCAGCTCGCGCTCCCGTCCTGCGCGCTGGCCGTGATCTACATCGCCCTCGTGGCGCGGATCACGCGCGCGAGCCTCCTCGAAGTCCTGGGCGAGGACTACGTGCGTACGGCGCGCGCCAAAGGGCTTCGCGAATCGATCGTCCTGTTGCGCCATGGTCTGAGGAACGCGGCGGTGCCCATCGTCACGGTGATCGGCCTCGGGATCGCGCTTCTGATCGGCGGCGTGGTGGTCACCGAGAGCGTCTTCAACATTCCGGGTTTGGGACGGCTCACCGTCGATGCCGTGCTCGGGCGCGATTATCCCACGATCCAGGGCGTCGTGCTGGTCTTCTCCTTCGCTTACGTGTTGATCAATCTCGTGATCGACATCGTTTACACTCTGTTGGATCCGAGGATCCGCTATTGAGCACCCGCGTCCAGGACCTCCCCTTCGCCGAACCCGTGGTCGACACCGCCGCGGCGGCCGCGGCCGCGGCCCGACACGTCCCCCTCGCGCGCCGACTGTTGCGCCATTCCGGCGTGGTCTTCGGCGGGCTTCTCCTCGTGCTCGTGATGCTCGTGGCGGTCTTCGCGCCTTGGCTCGCGACCTCCGATCCGGTGGCGATCGATCCCGCCAACCGCAACAAGCGCCCCGGCTACGAGCGCGTGGTCCGCGACGTCGAGGGCCGGGAGCAGCGGATCGTGCACTGGATGGGCACCGATGCGCTCGGCCGCGACGTTTATTCCCGTGTGGTCTACGGCGCGCGGATCTCGCTCGTGGTGGGCGCGGCCGTGGCCGGGCTCGCGGTGGCGATCGGCCTTCTGATCGGCCTCGTGGCCGGATATCTCCGGTGGCTCGACGCCGTCGTCATGCGGGTCATGGACGGACTCATGGCCATCCCCGGCATCCTCCTCGCGCTCGCGCTCGTCGCGCTGTGGGGTGCCGGGCTCTCCACCGTCATCCTGGCCATCGTCGTTCCCGAGATCCCGCGCGTCGTGCGGCTCGTGCGCGCGGTGGTCCTCCAGGTGCGCGAAGAGCCCTATGTCGAAGCGGCGGTAGCGGTGGGTACGCGCCTGCCGCAGTTGCTCTGGCGACACGTGCTGCCGAATACCGTGGCGCCTCTGATCGTCCAGGGCACCTACATCGCCGCTTCGGCCATTCTGGTCGAAGCCATCCTCTCCTTCCTCGGCGTGGGCATTCCCACCGACATCCCCACTTGGGGAAACATCATGGCCGAAGGGCGCACGCTCTTCCGCGTCTTTCCCCACAACATCCTCTTCCCCGGTCTCTTCTTGGCGGTCACGGTGCTCGCGGTGAACATGCTCGGCGACGGCTTGCGCGACGTGCTCGATCCCAAGCTCGTGCGGCGGATCTGAGCGGCGCTTGTCGGAAGCCCGGAGAGGGGGCAGCTTCGCGACAGGGAACGGAGGGGTGGTACCGACGATGCGCGATGAAGTGAGCGGCATCGAACCGCGGCTCAACGTCTTGGGGGAACCCTTGCAGCCCTGCAGCTTCGCGCCGCGCACCGGGTTTTATCGCAACGGCTGTTGCGATACCGGTCCGGAGGACGTGGGCGCGCACACCGTGTGCGCGATCGTCACCGAAGAATTCCTCGCCTTCTCGAAAGCGGTCGGCAACGATCTCTCGACCCCGCGCCCCGAATACGCCTTCCCGGGCCTCGTGCCCGGCGATCGCTGGTGCCTGTGCGCGGCGCGCTGGCAGCAGGCGCTCGAGGCCGGCAAGGCGCCGAGGGTCGTGCTCGCCGCCACGCACATCCGCGCTCTCGATTATTGTCGGCTCGAGGACCTCAAGCGCTATGCCGTCGATCTCGCCTGAACCTCGACCGCCTTCGGCTCCGGCCGCCCTCCTCGCCGGGGCGGTCCTCCTCGGCGCGACGCTCTGTTCGCCCGCGCATGCGAGCCAACTGTGCGAGCTCGGCACCGCGATCGCGAGCGAGAGCCAGCTGCGCGAGCGGATCCGGCGCTGTCGCAAGGAAGACGTGGTCGTGATCGCGGTCGCGAGCGCGAGCCTGCCCGCGAGCCGCGCGGCCGCCTTTGCCTGCGACTTCGAGGCGCAGATCGTGATCGAGGAGACGACCGACGCCCCGGGTGTCGCGCGCGTGACCTGCCGGTTCCCCGGAGAGGCGCGGCGCCGGCGCTGACGTCCTTGACCCGACGTCCCGTCCTGCTCGTCGAGGACCTCACCGTCGCGCTGCCGCGCGGCGCCGACCGAGCTTTCGCCGTCGAAGGGGCGAGCTTCGCCGTCGCGCCCGGCGAGATCCTGTGTCTGGTGGGCGAGTCCGGCTCCGGGAAATCCGTGACCGCCCAGGCGATCATGGGCCTTCTGCCGAAAGGACAGCTCGAACCCGTCCGCGGTCGCGTCCTCCTCGAGCAGGAAAGCCTCCTGGATGCGCCCCCGAGCCGGCTGCGGGCGCTCCGCGGCGCCAAGATGGCGATGATCTTCCAGGAGCCGATGACCGCCCTCAATCCCGTGATGCGCTGCGGAGCGCAGATCGACGAGGTGCTGCGCACGCACACGCGGCTTTCCCCCGCCGAGCGCTACGACCGGATCCTCGCGATCCTCGAGGAGGTGCGCCTGCCCGATCCCGAGCGCTTCGCCCGCGCTTATCCGCACGAGCTCTCGGGCGGCCAGCGCCAGCGCATCATGATCGCCATGGCGCTCGTGATGGAACCGGTGCTGCTGATCGCCGACGAGCCCACGACCGCCCTGGATGTCACCACGCAGGCCCAGATCTTGTGCCTGATCAAAGACCTGCAGGCGCGTCACGGCACCGCCGTGCTCTTCATTACCCACGATTTCGGCATCGTGGCCGAGATCGCCGACCGCGTAGCGGTCATGCAATGGGGTCGCATCGTCGAACAGGGGCCCAAAGACGAGATTCTCCGCCGCCCGCGGCATCCGTATACGCGCATGCTCATCGGCTCGGTGCCTTCGCTGTCGCCCCGCCATCCGCGCGGCCGGACGAACGCGCCCGTCGTCCTGCGCACCGAGAAGCTCGGGAAAATCTACGAGCCCGCGGGCTTCTTCCGCCGCCGGCCGCCCGTGCGCGCCGCGGAGGCCGTCGATCTCGTGATCCGCAAAGGCGAGGTGCTCGGCATCGTGGGCGAGTCCGGCTCTGGCAAATCGACCGTGGCGCGCTGCATCGCGCGGCTCACCGATCCCAGCGAGGGCGAGGTCTGGCTCGGATCGGACCCCATCGGCCGGCTGCCCGTACGCGCGCTGCGGCCGCATCGCCGCCGGGTGCAGGTCGTCTTCCAGGATCCCTATCGCTCCTTGAACCCCCGGCGCACGGTGGGCGAGTCGATCACCGAGGGGCCCGTCAACTTCGGCCTCTCGCCGCGTGCCGCCCGGGCCCGCGCGGAAGAGCTCATGCGCCTGGTCCGGCTCGATCCCGCGGCGCTCGACCGCTATCCGCACCAGTTCTCGGGCGGCCAGCGCCAGCGCATCTGCATCGCCCGTGCACTCGCCATGGAGCCCGAGCTGTTGATCGCCGACGAGGCGGTCTCCGCCCTCGACGTCTCGGTCCAGGCCCAGGTCTTGCGGCTCTTGGACGAGATCCGCGAGCGGCTCGAGCTCGCCGTGCTCTTCATCACCCACGATCTGCGGGTGGCGGCGCAGCTGTGCGACCGCGTCGCGGTGATGCACCGCGGCCGGGTGGTCGAGGAAGGCGACGCCGCCACCGTTCTCGCCACCCCGCGCCATCCCTATACGCGCGAGCTGATCGCCGCCGCCCCCGGTCGCGATTACCCGTTCTTCGCGGGTTAGATCTCCTCGGGCAGCGGCACGAGGCTCTCGATCGGAAGGCTCGTTCGACCTTCGAGGATCACCACGGCCGTGCCGGGATCGGCGAGACCGCTCGCCGAGCCGAGATCGATGACGAGATGGCCCGCGTCGTCGAGAAAGGCGGCATCGTCGCCCTCGCCGATCCACCCGTTCTCGTCGGTATCGAGGGCGAAGCCGTCGAGCCCCCAGCGCGTGAGGTCGAGTTCGTCGACACCCGGGGAAAAGTCGCGGATGCGGTCGACGTCGCTTCCGACGGCGCCGGGTGCGAACACGAACAGGTCCCGACCCAGGCCGCCCGAGAGCTCGTCGTCCCCGGGTCCGCCGAACAAGAGATCGTCGCCGTCCCCGCCGTCGAGATAATCGTTGTTCCCGGCCCTCAAGAACTGCTCGATCGGAATACCGGTCGAGGGAGCCAATCGTTCGAAGTCGGCCCCGAGCGGAACGTCGCCGTACAGCCGATCGTTGCCCGCACCACCGAACAGGCTGTCGCGGCCGGCGGCCGCGTGGGTGCTCTCGATCACCCCGTCGCCCACGAGGACGTCGTTGCCCGTGCCCCCGTCGAGATAATCGTTGCCGGCGGCGGCGAAGATGCTCAACCCCTCGGCGTCACCGATCAGGAGATCGTCACCGGTGCCGCCCCAAATCTGATCGTCTCCGCCCCGGGACCCTCTGCCGATGCCTCGGCAATCGCCTCGGATGACGTCGTTGCCGGCACCCCCGAACAGGCGATCGTTCCCGGGTGCGACACCGAAGGCCGCCCCGTCCGTGTCGCCGATGATCTCGTCGTTCCCGGGGCCGCCGTCGATCCAGTCGTCGCTGCAGCCGAAATATTGCTGTCCTCCCGAGCCCTCGCCATAAACGAGGTCGTTCCCGGCGCCGCCCCTCAGCCGGTCGCGGCCGCTCGCCATACGTTCTTCCGCGAAAGGCGGGAAATCGGGGATATCCCGGAAATCGCC